>WTBY01000079.1 GCA_013138865.1 Helicobacteraceae bacterium
AAGATCACACAGTTACTTGGGCAATTTATCTCCTACTAGGTTTGAAGAAATAAATGATATGTTACAAATCGAAATGGTTGCTTAGAAATAAGTTAGAAAGTGTATGAATTTCAGTTACCTCTCCATATAACTATGCTCTTCTATCTTATCACCATTGTTTAATGATGGTAAATCAGCTAAAGCCTCTCCAACACTAACTATTTTTTCTCTTCTCAAGGTAGAAAAATCAAATTTGACACCACCTTTGTCTATCCTATGACCTACAATAAAAAATCTTTTCCTATCTTGTGGAACACCAAAGTTTGCAGCATTTAGAACAGTTGAACTTGTCTCATATCCTAAACTTTTTAATTCTTCTTCAACTTCAATTGCGAACTTCCCTTTGCCAAAAGACCTAAAACCAATTACATTTTCAAATAGAAACCATTCTGGTTCAAGGTCTTTTACGAAGCGTAAATATTCTTTATACATCCAGTTATTTGGATTTTTTAAATTACGTGTTTTAGTATTTGCAGCAGAAAAACCTTGACACGGAGGACCACCAAAAAGAATAAATGGATATTTTTCAGTAGTATCAAGAGGGTTGACAGTTTTTATATCTTTTTGAAGTACTTTTGTTTTGGGATGATTAGTTTCATAAGTTTTAGCAGCATGCACATCAAATTCAATAGCAAGAATTGGGTCTAAACCAGCCATCACTGAGCCAATACTCATTCCGCCAGCTCCACTAAAAATATCTACCGCCGTGAATTTCCTTGACACTATAACACCCTATTTTATTTAAACTTTTTACTATCGTAATTCTACAGTTTTTATTGTTCCATTCTACTTAATATAATGATGTGTTAACTACTTATTGACTTTAATTATTTTGATAAGAAGACAATCGTTTAATCAACGTCTAAATAAAGTCTCTATCTATACTATAGTTATCTTCCATATTTGTAAATGTGAAGATGTTATCCATGTAGTGTATTTTTAATTTATCTTTAATGATATTAAATAGTAAAATTCCACACTGGAGCCTTTCGCAAATTATCTAATGTCCTTGCATCATCATGAACCCAAAACTTATTAAACTTTAAACCAGATTTTTTTGTTCTTTGTGTTACACAAAAGCTCATATCGATTAAATATGGATGAAAAGTATTTTTATTTTTATCTTTAATTGTATCTCTAATTGAATGAATATATCTTAGATTTTCTAATTCTCTAAGTAGTTTTATATCATGTTCATATTTAGTATATGGATATAATATAACATTCGTCTTAAGCCCATCTACCACTTCTAACTGTATTGTTGCAATAGCCATTTTAATTTTTTCTGTATCAATTTCAGAATCAAGTTTACTTTTTTCTTCTTTATCTAAAGCCAGATCTAATATTGCCGAATAAACATCTTCTGCTGTTATTTTTTTGTTATTGTTTTTTTTAGCTTTTTTTACAGAATCAGAAAATAAAATCATAAAATCTCTTGGTAATCCACCTGCTCCTAAAATACAATGTGTTAAATTTTCGCTAACAAATAAATTTCTAATATCTTGAGATTTAATATTTAAATTTTCACATAAGTTAGATAAAATATCTAGTAAGTAATCAGTTTGATTTGTTAATCTATCTAAGTTGTGATCTACATTAATTGAAGTATAGTCATCTTTTAAAGAAAACGTATTTTCTCCATCAAAATTATATTTAATAGAATCTGGAAGTGCACATACTTTAAAACAAAATGAATTGTTTATACATTCTTTTGAAATTGTATGGAAATATTCTAAAATATAAGGATGTATATTTTTCTTAATTTGATAAAAATCATCAAAAAACAGTATAATTTTTTTATTATATATTTTACTGAAAATATTGATTATGTTAAACATCTGTGATTGTATAGTTTCCAAGTTTTGAACATGCAAAAAGTCATCTGTACTTTTAAGAATTGTTTTTTCTTCTATATTAGTAGTTTTTGATGCAGTTTTTTCAGCACTACCTTTTAAATTGCCTGATGCAATAGAGTCTTCATATTTTACTTCTGCAGACCCTCCTATTTGTAAATCTGTTACATTCTTATTATTTTCATCAAATGTAGAGCTTATGGAACTTTTTTCATGTTGTATATGTAATAATGATTTTTGTATATCTTGAGATATTTTTTTTATTGATTTTCTTAAATTATGATTTTCAAAGACTAATTTATTAAAAATAGAAGTTTCATCAATAATTTTTTTAATCGCTTTATTTGTAATTTCAAGAATTACTTTTTCATATCGTTTATTTCTAAAGTTTTGAAAATCATATTTTATATATACATCTTCAGTTTCTGTTCTTATTCTATTTATAGCTGCAATTACTAAAGACGTTTTACCACTACCTCTTCTTCCGAAAACTATATTATTGTTATGTGATCCAATATTACTTATATGACTATTAGGATCAATATATTTAAAATTATCATAAACTTCAGCATCAGTAATCTTTTTTCTTTTATATTCATCAATTTTTGAGAGTAATTCACCCATATCTTTATCATACAAAGTCAGTTGGTTCATTAAGCTAATTTCCTTAATTAAATTATATTTTCATTATAGTCACTTGTAATTAAATAACAACTTTAAAGAACAGATTGTCTTAATTGATATCCTAAAACTGTGACCGAAAATAAATGATTTTGAAGAAATGGAAAGGTTCTATCGTTATAGCAAAAGGTTTCAACTGTGTTGATACACTTCATATTTGATTTGGCGGTGTATAAAATAAATATATAAGAGCATTATGAGGCAAATAGTTTAGTAAAGTTTTTTACATGGTATGTTTTACTGTTATGTTTAAATCTTAAATAAATACTTTTTGAACTATCTTTTGAAACTTTTGTTGAAAATACCTTCATAAGCCATATTTAAACCTTGTATAGAAGATGAAAGATTATATAATTAACATAGCGTCACCATAAGAGAAAAACTTATACTCTTTTTTGATCGCTTCTTCGTAAATTCTATGAGTCTCTTCTACACCTATAAAAGAGGCTACTAGCATTAAAAGTGTTGACTTTGGTAGATGGAAGTTAGTAAGTAAGTAATCGACTCTCTTAGGAGTGTTCTGCGGGTGTAAAAATAGGTTTGCCTCACCACTACTACTTTTTACTCTTGCGTAGTACTCTATTGTTCTTGTTGATGTTGTTCCAACTGCTAAAAGTTTTTGATCGCTTTGGAGTATCTTTAACGCTTGATCTGAAATATCATAATATTCAGAGTGCATAGGGTGATCCGTTATGATCTCAGCTTCAACAGGTTTAAATGTCCCAGCTCCAACATGAAGAGTTACAAAAGCTGTTTTATAGTTTTCTTGAACCTCACTAAAAAGCTGATCGCTAAAGTGTAGTGACGCAGTAGGTGCTGCTACTGCACCCTCATTTTTCGCCCAAACACTTTGATACTCTGTCTCATCTTCTTTGTTGTCTTCACGGTTTATGTATGGAGGGAGTGGAATATGTCCGATTGAGTTTAAAATAGGTATAAGATCTTCAAATCGTAAAAGTTTATTATCTTGATAAAACTCAACGTCTCTACTTCCATCTTCGTTTAGAATTAAAACTTTACATGTTAGGTTTTCATCAAAGTAGATGATAGTGTTAGGTTTAACACGACCACGTATAAAAATATTAATAGTTGTTGCATTTAATGGTCGGTTTATTAGAAGCTCTAATTTTCCACCACTCTCTTTTTTGCCAAATAGTCTAGCTTTTATCACTTTTGTATCATTAAAAATAATGGCACTATCTTTAGGAATAAACTCTTGAATATTTGAAAATATAGTGTGTGTGATCTTTTTAGTTGTAGAGTTGTATACTAATAGTTTTGCAC
The DNA here is from genome assembly GCA_013138865.1 of Helicobacteraceae bacterium. Classification (GTDB taxonomy): domain Bacteria; phylum Campylobacterota; class Campylobacteria; order Campylobacterales; family Sulfurimonadaceae; genus GLR69. The sequence goes on from WTBY01000079.1 coordinate 3,858, forward strand.
TCTCTCTAGGAGAGGAAGGGTGTGTTGCTATTAGGTCTGAGGGAAGTGTGTAGTCGTAACTACTTGTTTGCAGACTCATCAAGCCCTTTGTATGTTTCAGTTGCTTCATCTTCTTCTATATATTCATCTATATCTTCAGCAGGGTTAACCATTCTAACTATTATAATACTCAGCCCATACAGAAGTATAAGCGGACCAGCCATTAAAAGTTGAGTTAAAACATCTGGTGGTGTTAATAGTGCTGCTAGAATAAAAATCAGTATGATTGCATATTTAAAAAATGATGTCATTTGGCGATCGTCAACTAAACCTAGAAGTGCTAAAAAGTAAGCAAAAACAGGTAACTCAAAAGAGACACCAAAACCAAACATAATTTTTGTAAAAAAGCCTACATAATCCTCAATATTTATAAGTGGAGTAAATTTAAAACTACCAAATGTGATCAAAAAGTCAAAACCAAATGGTGTTACAACGTAGTATGCAAAAGCTACTCCGATTGCAAACATAACTGTACCACCGACAACAAATGGTATGATCATTTTCTTTTCATTAGCGTAAAGACCTGGTGCTACAAACATCCATAGTTGAGATAGAACTATTGGTAGTGCTAACATGAGCCCTGCAAAGAAAGAGACTTTAAGTGCGACAAAAAAAGCACCACCAACCTGAGAGGTAGTAACCATTCCGTTAGCTGCATGAACTGAGACTTTACCTACTGTTTCAAGTGCATCATTAAGTGGTGCGATCATCCACTCTAAAATAGGTTCATGAAAATAAAAAGCAACAAAAAACATAATAAATATACTACCAACTGAAATACCTAAACGTTTACGAAGTTCAATTAAGTGAGGACGTAGTGTTTCAAACATTATACAGCCTCAATTGGTGGAGTTTTTGGTTTTTTCTCAAACGTTACTACTTCTGGTTTAGCAGAAGCTGGAGTCTCTTTTTTAGGCTCATCTTCAAGAGATAGAGAAGTTAGATCGTTTATGTCGGATTTAAGTCCATCCATACTCGTCATTTCTGTAAGTTCTGAACTAGCTTTTGTGAACTCATCTTTGTGTTCGTTAAAACTCTCTTTGAGTCCAGACTCATCAAGTTCACTCTCAAGTGCATCTTTTGCTGATGTTACTGTTTTTTTAACACCTCTAAAAAACTTGGCAATTTGTACCATAGCTTCAGGAAGCTTGTCAGGTCCTAAAAATAGGACAGCTATAATAGCGATTATTAAAATTTCTACAAAACCCATTCCAAACATACTAAATTTCCATAATTATTATTTTGAAATGTATTTTATCCAAAGTATGATTAAAGTAAAATGTCACTTAGTTCGTTTGAAAATTTATCTAAAGTATATTGCTCAAAATTTGCTTTGTAGTGTTTGTAGTGAGAAGAATTTTTATGACCATTAAGTGCTGCATCATTTTCCCAAGTCTCTATTACAACAAATGTTGCAGGTTTATTTTTCGTTTGATAAATTTTATATAGAAGACAACCATCTTCTTGTTGTGATGGTATAACCATAGTTTTTAATAACTCTTTTAACTCAAAAATATTCTCATTTTTTGCTATAAATACTACTTCTTTTGTTATTTGCATTTTAGACCTTGTTTTTAATTATTTAATGTTTGGATTATATCTAAGTTTGTTTAAATATATAAAGTGAGTATAATATAATATAATTTTATTTAAGGAGTATTATATGTCTAAAAAATATATCTGTACACTTTGTGACTGGGTTTATGATCCAGAAGTTGGTGATCTTGATGGATCTATAGAGCCTGGAACTGCTTTTGAAGATATACCTGATGATTGGGTTTGTCCTGATTGTGGAGCTACTAAAGAAGATTTTGAAGAGTACACAGAGTAGCTTTTATTATATAGCTAATGGGCATATGCCCATTAGAATAGAGAGGTTTATTAAACTCATATGTAAATCCTTAAAATAATTCACTTGATTAGTTTATCAAATGAATTATTTTAAGGTTTACACAGTTGTTTTTACACTCCCTGCATGATAGCCTTGTTCACTTTCTATGATTTGTTATGCTTACTTATAGTAATTAATTGAATAGTTTTAAAAATATTTTTAATTCTTTAAGTATTGGATCATCAAAATTCCAGATATTCTTTTTTATAGTTTTAGTGTTACTCATTAAGTTGTTTTCTACTTCATTAATATTAGCTGTATTGTTTATTAGTTCATTTGCACACTTTTTTGATTTCTGATGTCTATCTTTACCAATACAAGTATCATATTTTAAATAATTACTTACCCAAACCTTATCAAATTCTTTATCTTTGATTATTTTACCTTGTTCTGTTAAACATTTTTTCCATTCAGTTAAACAGTCTGCATAAATAGAATTTTGAGATTTTATCTTTCTCATAACCGTTTCAAGTTCACCTTGTCCATCAACATTAGTAATATAACAAGCTATACTCAAGTCTAGTATATTACTTTTTTTAAGCTGATTTATTTTATCAAGTGTTACATCAGTACAAATACTTTTTAATGTTTCATTTATAAAACTAACTCTTTTAATAATGCCAACTTCATCAGCATCAAGAATAATACCAATTTTACTATATTTATCAAGCTTAAGTGATTGTAAGTTAGCAGTAAGTTTAGTATATCCACCTAGACAATCAAAATCATCAATTTTACAAATAGGTATACCAACTTTTATATTTGGTAAATTTAAGTTATCAATTAAAGCTTCAATAAAATATTGATCATTTTCACTTTCTACTATAATTAAGTTACTCACCTCTAATCTCTATATTATGAGTTAGTTCATATTCTAATTGTTCATTATCTTTTTGTTTTGTAACTATTAAATTAGTTTTTTCATTTCTATAAAACTCAAAATAACTACCGTCATTTTCTTGGTTTACTTCATTAAACACTTCAATACATTCTTTAGAATGTGTCGTAATAAAAATTTGACAATTTGCTATTTTTGAAACTTTAAATACAATATTCCATAATTTTGAATAGTTAGTAAAATGTATTCCATTTTCTATCTCATCTATGAATAAATAACCATCTTTACTTGCCCATATAGCACATAGAATAGCGATATAACGATTTATACCTTCTCCTAATGAAGAAAGTAATACAGGTAGTTCCCTATCCTTTAAAGCAACTTTTAAAACAATATCTCTATCAGTTGCTTTTTGTTTTAATGCTAGCAGGTTTTCATCAAATAATTTTAATGAATTATTTAAAAACTCTTCTTTATTTAAATCTACTAATTTACCATAAAGAATTGCAATATCTCTTTCATCCGTTGTGGTAGATGTAATGAAATTAACTTTTGATTTAATAGTATCATATCGTTCTTTTCTCATCATTGATGGTCTATGAATTAATCTTTCAATGGGGAAATTTCTTTCATCTTCATTAACTGTTAATTTTAATGATGGTTGATACTCAATCATTAAATTTTCTTCATTAAATAAATCTTCTGCTTTTTCTGGCATTATTTCTGTATATTCAATTTTAATTTTTTTGTTATTTATAGAAAGTTCAACTTCTGAACTATTTTCAAAAATAAAATCTAACTCAAAATATCTATCTCTTCTTAAACTTGATTGTCGTCGTCTCATCATTTCATATATATTATAACTTAAATCTAAACTATCAGAAGATGAAATGAACAGCTGAATACCTTCCATTAGAGATGTTTTACCAATATTATTTTTACCACTTATTAAATTTACTCTTTTAATATTATTAATATCTAGTCTCTTAAAGCATTTAAAATTAGTAAAAGTTAAATTTTCAATAAAATGATTTTGCATTATTGTTCCTTATATTTTATTTATTATACTAGTTTTATAATAATATATTGGTTAGTCCCTTTAAAAGGCAAAACAATTTTTGAGATAACTATATTTAACAAATCAAGGAACAGCAAAAAGATCCCTGACTATCACTTGAAAGAAGAAAATACTAAAGTATATATATTTACTGATTTTGTTATTTTAGTTTATTCTTCTTACTTGTGTTTCTTAAGCAAGAAGTTGTATTTTTGTAGTTATTTGTATCTTTGAGGTATAGTTTGTAATTAAGTGAAAAGTTCAAATAATAGTAAAAGATACCATCTTTGAATGGTAGTGGGCAAGAGCCCACTAACGTTAAAGGTTTTAAACTACTAAAGAGCTTTAGTCATGATACGGTTAAGTTTTGTAATAAACTCAGCTGTATCGTCTAACTCTTGACCATCATATAGTTTTGCTTGATCAAATAGAACGAATGCTGCATCGTCAACTAAGTTAACATCACTGCTCTCTTTTAGTTTTTTGATTAGTTCGTGGTTAGGATTGATCTGCATAATTGGTGCAGGTGCTGGAGCGTCTCCACCTTGTCCCATCTGTTTCATCATTTGAGCCATCATGTAAGAAGGATCTTCTTTGTCTTCTTTAAGACATACTGGAGAGTCAGTAAGATCAAAAGTAAGTTCAACTTTTTTAACTTTATCGCCAAGTGCTTTTTTGAACTCGTCAGTAATGTCAGTAAACTCTTTAGATTTCTCTTCTTCTACTTTTTTCTCTTCTTCACTCTCTTCAAATTTAGCGTCAGTAACATTTACAAATTTGTACTCTTTGTACTCTGTAACTGTTGGAAAAATGATCGTGTCAACTTCTTCGTTAAGTACTAAAACATCAATGTTACGAGACTTGAAACGCTCTAGTGCAGGAGAACTTTTTAACATACCTAAAGTTGATTTACCAGTAATGAAATAGATCTCTTTTTTGTCTTGATCAGCTTTTTCAGCGAACTCTGCAATTCCTACTTTTTTGTCACTTTGAAGAGTGTTAAAACGTAAAAGCTCTAAAATACTCTCTTTGTTCGAATTGTCGAAGTTGTTGTAAAGACCCTCTTTTAAAACATTTCCAAACTCATCATGGAAAGCATCATATTTCTCAGAATCTTTTTTAGCCATTTTAGCTAATTCACTAAGAACTTTTTTAACTGAAGTGTTCTTAATTTTAGTTAGAACTTTATTATTTTGTAAAATTTCACGAGATACATTCATAGGAAGATCTGAAGAGTCAATTACACCTTTTAAGAAACGTAAATATGTAGGCATAAGATCTTTGTCATCATCTGTTACAAAAACACGGTTTATGTAAAGTTTTATACCTGGTTGGTAGTCAACTCTGTACATATCCATAGGTGCTTTTGCAGGAACATAGAAAAGTGTTGTGTACTCTAAAGTACCTTCTGCTCTATTATGAATAGTTAACATTGGATCTTGAGAGTCATGAGAAATTGATTTGTAAAATTCGTTGTACTCATCTTTTTTAATTTCACTTTTTGCTATTGTCCAAAGTGCATTTGCTTTGTTAATTTGTTCGTTATTGATCTCTGTTGAGCTTGGTTTTGTCTCTTTACCATCATCATCAGTCTCAGCAGGAATGTGAGTCTCTTTGTCCATAAAAATTGCGAAAGGAATATGGTTAGAGTATTTTTCTATGATCGAAGTTATACGGTGAGTTTCGTAAAACTCTTCTTCGTCTTCTTTAAGGTGCATAGTAATTGTAGTACCGTGACCATCACGTTCACATTTTTCTACGTCAAATTCGCCATCACCTTTTGAAGTCCATTTAAATGCTTGATCTTCACCAGCTTTTTTAGTTATAACTTCTACTGAGTCTGCAACCATGAATGATGCATAAAAACCTACACCAAATTGACCTATAAGTTGAGAGTCTTTCTTTTGATCACCACTTAAGTTCTCTAAAAATGCTTTAGTACCAGACTTTGCGATCGTACCTAAGTTGTTCATTAGGTCTTCTTCATTCATTCCTATACCACTATCTTTAAGTGTAAGTGTTTTTGCTTCTTTGTCAGCAATGATGTCTACACGTGGTGCAAATGTTACACTTTTGTATTTTTCATCTGTTAAAACTAACATATTTAGTTTGTCAAGTGCATCACTAGAGTTTGAAACTAGCTCTCTTAAAAAGATCTCTTTGTTTGAGTAAAGTGAATGTATCATTAGTTGTAAAATTTGTTTTGCTTCTGTTTGAAATTGATGTTTTGCCATTATTGGCTCCTTAGTTAAATATTTCGTGTATTGTATCTAAAAAAGTTTATAGTTGCAAGTGCTATCAATAAAGTTTAGTCTAGTTAACTAAACTTTGTTATAGTAATTTTGGTGCACTGTAATAGTATCCTTGCCCGTAGTCAATTCCTAACTCTGTAATAACTTTCTCAATCTCTTTATTCTCCACAAACTCAGCGACTGTTTTTATATTTGCAAGTTTAGCAAACTCAACAATTGATTTGACAACTAGTTGATTATTTTCACTTTTATCTATATTTTTAATTAATGAACCATCGATTTTTAAAATATCAACATCAAGTTCAAGTAGATAGTTGTAGTTAGAATAACCACTTCCAAAGTCATCAATTGCTATTTTACATCCAAAACTTTTCACCTTTTTAATGAAATCTTTAAGTGCTTTAAAATCTTGTATCTCTTCGCTTTCTAGAAGTTCTAATGTCACCCTGTTAGCTACTTGTATGTCGCTAGCCAATGTTTTTATTATAAAATCATGTGTCTCTTTATGAAGGATATCTTCTATAGAGAGGTTTATAGATATATCAACATCTTTCTCTTTTATAGCTTTTAAACTTTTTATAATTACTTCATGAGTAATTTGAGTATATAATTTTACTTTTTTTGAAAGCTCTAAAAAGAAATAAGGTGAGATATATTCATCTTTATCTTTTAGTCGTACAAGAGCTTCATGTTTTATAGTATCCTTACTTTTTAAATCTACTAATGGTTGAAATAACATAGTGACATGATCATTTGAAATACAATGTTTTACTTTTTGTACCATTAGAATATTTTTTTCTATCTCTTGTGTTTTATCAAGTGAATCATTATAAATACCAATCTTTTTACTGTAGTCACCTATAACCGTTTTCAAGGCTATTGCACTATTTATGAGATATGGTGACTTGCTACTTATTCCAGATTGCATCTGTAAAAATATAGGTTGATCAATATGATCATATTTAAATGGAGTATTTTCAATAGCTATAATTAAATTTTCAGCAATTGTAAATGCCTCTTCATCAGAACTCTTACTTAGCAGTATTATAAATTGATCCGCACCTACTTTATAAATGTTTGCATTTTTATTAGAATCTAAAAAATCATTTATTTTATTTGCCACACTTTTTAATATAAAGTCTCCTGCATTAAGACCATACAAACTATTTATGGAACTAAACTCAGCTATATCTAATAGTACAACTGTAACATCATCAAAATGAGTTAGTTCGTCAATATATGCATTTCTATTTTTTAAACCTGTAGTTTTATCAACGGTAACTGATTGTTTATAATCGTTTTGAAGCTTAATAATACGGTTTTTTTCACTTTCAGATAAAAATATATAGTAAATGATAATCATAAGTGTGATCAAGGTAAATATAATTATTGCATAAAACTCATCATCTAATTTTTCATTTGCTAAATGATTTTCCATCTCAATCGAATGTTTTAATTTAATAAACTGTTCTTCTCTATACTTGTCATTTAAGACCTTATCAGTAATATTAATAAGTATTGGAAGATTTTTATTTAACTGTTTAATATGTATCTTATATAACTGAATAAACATCTTCTCTTGATCGTTGCGTATGTAGTCAGTATTTAAAGAGTCTAAATCCAAATTTAAATTAATTTTAGCTTTACTAGTTAGCTCCATGCTATTCTTAATTGAATATATTTTACTCACAACGTTTAATAACTTTTTTTGATTTTTTTTACTTATATTATCAAGTTTATCTAGATTGGATGTTATAAAAGTGATAGAGTTTTTAACTTGACCATTTTTTCTTTTAAACATCTCTATATTTTTTATTCTATTCATACTGTGAGATAAACAGTTATTAAGTGATGCTTTAGTTTCTGGATAGTTTTTCGTTGTAAAAATAGCACTATTTTGAATATCTTTGAATATTTTTGATGATAACTCAATATTTTTATTAATATGGTCATTATTATACATGTTATATAGAGTTGATTTTAAGATATTTTCATCTATATTATTGTTAGCTTTCATTAGTTTTTCAATTAAGGAGTATGAATTAAAACTATTTTTTTGAATAGTCTCTTTATTTATTTGATAATTTAATGCCCATAGAATCATTCCTACTATTGAAAGGATTACTACGAATATTTTAAGCCACTTATTTAACATCTTCACTCCAAGTAGTTGGTATGTCACCATCTAAAGTTTTCAAAAAAGCCACTATTGCTTTTGCTTCAGCACTATCTAGTACCATCCCTAAATTATGATAAGCCATTCGTATTACAGCAGTTTCAAGTGTTAACATAGATCCATCATGAAAGTATGGTGCTGTTTTAGAAATATTTCGTAATGAAGGAACTCTGAAAACATTTTTATCATCTTCATCTTTTGTTATGTTATATAAATCTGGTTGTCCTTCTACATACGGATATTCAATAACATTTCCAATTAATTGCATAGAGTTTCCGCCAATGTTAACACCATTGTGACAGACAGCGCAGCCATAGTTTTTAAATAATGCAAAACCTTTTTGTTCAATAGGAATTAAAAAAGTTTCATCTTTTAAATATTGATCAAATTTAGAATTTGGTGTAACTAATGTTTTTTCAAATTCAACTATAGCATCTTTAAAGAGTTTATAACTAGGTTTTTTTCCGTATGCTTTATGAAATTTATCGATATAGTTTTTGGATGAATTTAATTTTTTTTCAATACCTTCTTCACTAACTCCCATTTCAGCACTATTGTGCACAGGACCATCGATCTGTTCTTCAAGGGTTGCTGCTCGACCATTCCAAAACTGTTTATAATTGTTTACTGCATTAAATACACTTAAGCTTTGAATATTTCCTTCTTTACCTTCGACACCTATTGATAGTGTCTGTTTATCAGCACCAAAATCACTATGACATGATGCACAAGAAGTGCTGTTGTCTTTTGAAAATATTTTGTCAAAAAAGAGCTCTTTGCCAAGTGAAACTTTGGTTTTGTCAAATTCATTAATTTGTTGAATTGGTGTTATCACTTCAGCATTTAAAAGCCAAAAAATAGAGAGTTGTAAAATAAATATTTTTTTCAAAACTATAACCTTTTTTTGTTTATAACTTATTTGTTAGAATATGTAAAGCTTATTCTAGTGTAATTAATATTAATTTTGTATCTACCCTATTTTTAAGAGTAGCTATTGAGCTAGAGGATTTAGGTTTAATTTTTTTACTATATAAGAGATCGCTTCTTGTGCTCTTACACTGTTCCCATACTCATCTAATCTAGGTGAAATAACACCTATTCCAAACTTACCCGGAACAACTGCTAAGATACCTCCACCTACACCACTTTTTGCAGGAAGACCAGTCTCATATAGCCACTCTCCTGCATTGTCATACAGTCCTGCTGTTTGCATGATCGACATTATTTTTGGAGTTAAATTAGAGTCAATTACGCTTTTCTTTGTAACTGGGTTTACTCCGTGGTTAGCAAGAACACTAGCCATTATTGCTAAATTATGAGAAGAGACATTTAATGCACACTGTTTCGTATAGATAGTTGTTGCTTTAAGTGGATCTGAACCCATTCTTCCATTTGCTTCAAGAAGTGTTGCTATAGCTTGATTTCTTTTGTTGTCATTTACTTCAGATTTGTAAACTGGAGCATTTAGATCTAACTTTTCTCCTGCAAACTTTTCCATATTATTTTTAATTTTTTTCCACCTTTGAGCTGAGTTGTCAGCTTTTACCCAACTTGTAGTTTGAATGGCCCCAGCATTTACAAAAGGGTTAGATGCACTTCCGTTATGTTGTTCAATGGCAATAATTGAGTTAAAAGGTAGTCCAGTAGCATTAACACCTATTTTCTCTTGAATAAACTTAGGACCTTTTTCACTCATAACCAAGGCTAATGTAAAAACTTTCGATATTGACTGAATAGATACAACTTCTTTTGTATTTCCTATTTCATAAATATCACCAGAAGCACTAACGATACTGATCGCAAAAATAGACGAGTTAACTTCTGCAAGTGCTTTAATATAATCAGCATTCTTACCTCTATTGTCATCTTTAAACTTTTCATAGCTCTCTTTTAGCACTTTAGTTATCTGTTGTGGAGTTAATTGTGAAGCGTTAGTAGTTACATTAAAAAATATAACTATTAAAAAAGTTGCTCTTAAAAGTTTTGTAATGTTATTAGACATGTATGTTCCCTGTTTGTTTTAGAAATTTGTAGTATTGTACACTTTTTATGCTTTTTATAAATGAATGTATCATTTTACTATAAGCTTTCTTTGCTATTATACTTATAATTTATATTATACATAAGGTAAAATAATGAAAAAAGTAATGTTTTTAATAGCTTCTCTATTAACAGTGTTTAGCGTCTCTACTATGGCTAATGATGATGTTCATAAGTTCGCATCTAATGAAGACTGTAAAGCTTGTCACACTCAGATATATGAAGAGTTTTCAGGTTCTATGCATGTTCACTCTACACCACAAAAAGATCCTATACATAAAGCTGTTTGGGATAAACACCCTGCAAAAAATAAAAAAGAGCAGTATGGTTGTGGAAAATGTCATACACCAGCTGCAGACAACTTAGACAAAATGCTAAACAAAGGTGAAAAAGCTATGCCTGTAATGAGCAATAAAACTCATCAAGAGGGTATTAGCTGTGCATATTGCCACCGTATAGAAGCAATTGAACTTCATAAAAAAAGCAATACTAATATAATTTCAAAAAAAGAAAAAAACTATTTTGGAACTAAGAAAAAACATATAAATTCACCTTTTCATGGAATAGTTACAGATGGAAATGAGCATATGCAAAATGGAAATGTTTGTATAGGTTGTCATTCACACAAGAAAAATAAGTATGGCTTGAATGTATGTTCTACTAACATTGATAATACTTTAGATAAAGCTAATTGTGTTAGTTGTCATATGCCAAAAGTTGATGGAAGTGTATCTAACTTAAATAAGACAGACAAACATACTTTTCATGGGTTCCCAGGAGCACATAGCAATTTAGATATGCTAGAAAAGTATGTAGACATAAAAGTAAAAAAAGATAGTAAAGGTTTTAAAGTTAATTTACAAAACCACTCTTCACATTCACTACTACTTCACCCTCTACGTTTAGCTGTTTTAAAAGTGTCTGTTATAAGTGGTGAAAAAACTACAAAACTAAAAGATGAAACTTTTGCTAGAGTGATCGGAAAAGATGGAAAACCTGCTATGCCATGGGTTGCAGACAAAACACTAAGAGACAATATGCTTCAAGCAAATGAGAATAGAACTCTTAAGTACGATCATAAACTTAAAAAAGGCGATAGAGTAGACGTTACTTTAGGGTGGTTTTTAGTTAACCCTAAAGTACTTAAACCTCTTAAGTTGAAAGATGTAGAAGTTGCAACAAAGTTTAACATCTTTAAAAAAGAGAGTTTTAACTTTTAAAGCTTAGCTTATAAACTAAGCTTTGTGATCGAGCAGTAGGGTACTTTTTTAGAAAATGCTTTCTCTAGTTCTACTCTGTTTACGATCGAGTCTATTGCTTTAATTACTCCAGAGTGTGTGACTATTAATACGTTCTCATACTTTAGCATTTTAAGTAAATTTAAAAAACTAGTAATGCGATCGTAAAACTTTTGTGGGTCTTCTCCATCAAGAGAGGTGATCCATTGTGTAAAGTTTTTATACTTGATCTCTTTTGAGATCTCATCAAAACTTTTTCCCTCATGTACTCCCCACGACTTCTCACGAAGACCTTTTAAGTAAGTTACATCTTGTTCTAAATTAAACTCTTTAATCGTGTTACGAGCTCGAATTAGATCAGAACAGTAGATATGATCGTAACTATTTTTTGCTATAGTTTTTGCTAATTTTTTAGCATCTTCTACACCTTTTTCACTTAGTGCTATGTCGTTGTGACCGTTGTAGCAACCTTGAAACTTTTCTTCAACTTCTGCGTGTCTTACAAGTGTTAAAGTCATACTTTTACTACCAGTGTTGTAAGTAAGAGTAACTCACTTACCTCTATTAAAAAACCATACATATCTCCGCTGTACCCTCCGTATCTTCTATAAAAAATTAAACTTATTAGTGCAAAAATAGCTAACGATATTGCTAATAACCATAGACTATTAAAAATAGTTACGATGCTAACTACAAAAAGTGTTGTTATTGTTAGTTGAGTTAAGTTAAACTCATCTTTTGCTAGTTGTGCAATGCCATCTTTTTTAACATAGGCAAATATGTAAATAGCAAGTGTAGCGTTATAGCGTGCCAACATTAAAACTATTGGAAGAGCTAAAAGTGAACTCATTTCACCAAGTGTTGAAACTTTTAAAATTAGTAACACTATAAGAAAAATAACGCCCATCCCACCTATGCTAGGATCGCTCATAACTTCAAAAGCTCTCTGCTTTTTCACATAAAAACCATCAATAGTGTCTGCAAAACCATCAAGATGAAGAGCACCCGTGATCGCAATTAGGAGGGCGAAAATTATAATATGTATGTAAGTTTGAGTAAAGTAGGGCGTAAGAACAAAACTAACTACCAGTAAAAGAAGTCCTAAAATTAGACCAACAAGAGGGTAGAACATAACACTAAGTCCATTTATCCCTTTAAAAAAAGTGTGAACTCTGAAAAAAGGAATAGCACTCAAAAGTGAAAAAGAGAGAGCAAAAGATCTAAAAATATTTCTCATTTTAACCTCTGCGTTAGTCCTGCACTAACACTATAGACTTCATCACACTTTGAAGCTATTAGCTGTGAGAGACGTCCAGAAATATCTACAAACTCTCTTACAAGAGCATTCTCAGAAACTACTGATCGTGAAACATCATTTAAAACAAAAACTATACTCTTGTCGCTACTTAAAAGTTTTTCTATTTCAGAGTAGATCTCAGTTTCACTTCTTTTATGAAAAAGCATATTGTTAAGCCACATACTTACACACTCAATTAAAATAGGAGTAGTCTCATCTTTTATGCGATCATATAAATTTAAAGGCTCTTCGATCGTAGTAAACTTAGTAGTTCGTAGCTTCTTGTGTTCAGCTATTTTTATAGCCATTTCATCATCTATAAACTCAGTTGTAGCTAAGTAAATAGGAGTACCAGTTGATAATTTTAAAGTGTACTCCTCAGCTAAGCGAGACTTACCATTTTTAACACCACCATAAAAAAGAGTTTTCATATTTTTTGTCATAAGGTATTATATATAATAGGATTTAATGTATGATTAACTAATAGAAAAATTATTTAGAGACTCGTAGTGCTTATGAATATTTTGATGAGGTAGAAAAAATTAAAAACCTTATGAAGAGTAAGTTTCATAGAAATGTTGATGTATTTGATCTTGACTCTAACTCAAGTATGAATGATACTATTAAAAAAGATCTTATTTATGTTTAGTCCTAAAGCACTTGAGAGAGTTCATGTAATTGTGAAGAAGATCAAGTTTATAGAGACTACCTATAATAAAAGAGAGTGTAAATAAGGTACTTAACCTTACTGACTAGGAACTCAAGTAGCCCCTCAGACAGATTATCAAATATTATCAGAAATATCTTTTTGCACTAATGATTGTTCAAATAGCTTCATACTCCCAAGTTCAATGGCAGTTAGTTTTCCACCATAGACACAGCCCGTGTCTATACCAAAGTAGTTTTTAGCAACTTGAACACTGTCAGAGTGATCGTGCCCAAAGATATTGATCACATAATACTCTTTGTAGCCATCCTCCCAATCCCATTTCCACTCGTCTTCATCAGCGACTCTGTTAACCATCATGGCATGAGTTTTATCTTTGTCATCTCTTCTTTTAAAATATGGTAAACAAAAAGCATGAGTTATAAAGTAGTTGTCTATCAATAGGTAATTTGGTAAACTTCTTAACCAATGTAGGTGTTTTTGTACAGATTCATGATCGTCTTTGTAACTGTCAATAGTCTGCTTTCCACCCATGTACTCTTCTCTGTTCCATCTAACTTGACTTCCTTTAATACACTCTTCTATGTTCTCTATCATATAGTGATCGTGATTACCTTTTATACATCTGTAATTATTGCTCATCACAAACTCTATAACCTCTTTGGAATACAAGCCTCGATCACATAGATCACCAACAAATATTAAGTCCGAACCTTGTGGCAGTTGTTCAAGTAGTTTTAAAAGAGTATGATAGCATCCATGAGCATCGCTAATCACGTATGTTTTTGTTATGTTATTCAATTTGTGCCTTTGTGTTGAAATCTTATTTTCTAATAGACCAACTTATCTTGCTACTGAGGAACTCTTTTAACAGAAGCAACTCGGTTACCATCTGTAATGATCTCAACTCTATCACCTCTCATGTAGCTGTTACCTTTTGCAATAATAACTACTCTTTCACCACTATTAAGCTCTACTGTTAGCTCTTCTGCATTTGCTTCATTAATTTTGTCACCTGCATAAGCTCCAGCTAGTCCGCCGCCTAACGTAGCTAAAGTATTACCTGCACCTTTGCCTACAAGTGAACCTAAAATAGCACCTATACCAGCGCCTAAAAATGTACCAGCACCACTATCTTTAATAGTAACAGCTCGCTCCGAGAGTACAGTTCCATATTTAAGCGTTTTGATCTCATTGTAACTTGAAGAGTTATAAGTTGGTTGGTTTGGGTTGGCACAACCACCTACTAATAGTGCTAATGTAACTATTGGTAAAATTAATTTATTCATATTATTCCTTTAGAAGAAATTTTAGCTCAATTATGTTTGTAAGTAAAGACATAAGTAGCTACAATGATGCAAATCCTGTACATAAAATAGGGAGTAATATTGCATTACCTTGTACCACTTCTATTGCTGTTTAATTTTACTTTTGCTTCACAAAATGATGAAGATATAAAACACGCTGTTGTTAAAATTTACTCTGCACATAAAAATTTAGACTATTTAAACCCTTGGAATGTTACTGTATACCGATCTAGCGGTTCAGGTGCGATCATAGATGGTAATAGAATTCTTACAAATGCCCATGTTGTAGCTAACACAACATTTATAGAGGTAAAACATTTTGGAGAGACTAAGCGTTATAAAGCTAAAGTTTTAGCGGTGTCACATCAAGTCGACTTGGCACTCTTAAGTGTGGAAGATGACGAATTTTTTAAAGATATAACGCCACTTAAGATAGATGACTTACCAAAAATGCGTCAAAAAGTCTCTATATATGGTTTTCCAGTTGGTGGAGCAACTTTGAGTATAAGTGATGGTATAGTCTCAAGAATAGAGCAATTTCGCTATAAACATAGTGGAGAGCCTTTTTTAGGTATTCAAGTTGACGCGGCTATAAATCCTGGTAATAGTGGAGGTCCTGCGATCTCTAATGGTGAAATAATAGGTGTTGTAATGCAAAATCGTCCACGTGCACAAAACGTTGGTTTTTTAGTTCCTACTCCTGTTATTAAACATTTTTTAAAAGATATTAAAGATGGTGAAAATAGTGGTTTTTCTTCACTAGGTATTGTTACTGAAAATCTTGAAAATAGGGCACTGCGTGATCTTTATGGACTAAAAGAGGGACAAAGTGGTGTTCTTGTTACATACATTACTTACAATGAAATGGACTCAGGACTTAGTGTTGGTGACATTATTACTTCAATAGATTCTAAAAATATAGAAGATGATGGAACTGTTAACTTTCGTGAAGATGAGTTTGTTAACTATAAGTATTATATAGACATAAAACAGATTGGTGATAGTGTGAATTTTGGAGTTATTCGTAAAGCAAAACACTTAGATATTAAAGTAAAGTTAACTCATCAAATAAATGAATTACTGTTAGTAAAAACCCTTCAGTACGATTCAATGCCTAGTTATTTTATATATGGTGGTTACCTATTTTCTCCATTAAATAGTAATCTTCTGTCACAAAGCAACACTATACCACTTAGACTAAAACGTTTTACTCGTGATTGGCCATCTGAAAATAGAAAAGATATAGTAGTTTTAGTAAAAGTTTTAACAGATGAGAGTAACCGAGGAAACCATAGTGTAACTTTCTGGCCAGTAGCTAGAGTTAATGGAAAAGCTGTAAAGTCATTTAAACAGTTTAAAAAGCTTGTTCAAAACTCTAAAGAGAAGTTTATAGTTTTAGAAGACTATGATGCATATAAAATAGTTATAGACACTCAAAAAGCTAAAAAAACTGAGAAGGCTTTACTAGAGCGTTATAATATTCAGTATAACTCTTCTAAGTAATAGTTACTTCTATCTCTTTTTTAACTTTAAATATTTGTATTAATTGACTTAATTAATAAATAAAATAGAGTTTATTAATTTGAATTAAGTGTTCAATATAATTTAATCGATGCTATCTGAAACTACTCTTTGTAGAGTTTTATATGCTACAAAAAGATTATAATATGCGTCATTGTTCGCATTTAGGGCTTGTGTCAGGTTTGACTGAGATACTAAAAGAGTCAGAGTGTCAACATCTCCATAACTATATCTGTCAGATGTTATACGGTAGTTCTCTTTGGCACTCTCTTTAGCACGTGAGGCTACATATTTAGCACTTTTTGCTACTTTCACACCTTCGTATGCTTGAGTTAGTTGATTTTTTAAATCTAGTTTTAGTTGATGAAGTTTATAGTTCTGTTGATTATGTTTTTCAAGTATAGCTTTTCTTAAAGCTAAGTTTTTCATTCCTGAGTATAAACTCCAAGTAACATTTACACCATAAGTTGTTTGGTCTTTTGGTTGTAGTAGTGAAGTTCCTGAAAATCTCTCTTTGTCATTTATCTGATACGAAGTTTCTAAGTTTACCTTTGGAAGGTAGTTACCCGCTATTGCATTTCTTTGACTCTCAAGTGACTTACTTATGAAAACCATAGCCTTTATTTCACTGCGGTTTTGCATCATCTGTTGCTCTAAAGAAGAAAACTCTTCTACTTTTCCAATATTAGCGTCAAAATCATCTATGGTCTCACTATTGACTATTGTAACTGCTATGGTATTTTCTAAATTACTTTTAGCAACGATAAGGTTACTCTTCGCTTTTATAAGTTCTTGTTCAGCTTTTAGTTTTTCAACATCTATTAAAAGTAAATCATTTTTAGCAACTATACCCTGCTCATATCTTACATTTGTATTATCATCTCAACTTTCGCACATAAAACCTAACTCTTTTTGAGTGTAAGCACTGAGTATAGCGATAATCTGTAGTAAATCTTTATTCTCCTTGACAACATTTTGTATTTCAGAGATTTTTGTTAGTATTTGAATAAAGAGTTGCATTGAAATAGCAAGTGCATCAAGCTCACATTCTAAATCTCTGAA
>WTBY01000038.1 GCA_013138865.1 Helicobacteraceae bacterium
TATTATGATAGTTTAAAAATTAATGAGGAAAATTATACTAATTCTAGTGAAAATGTAGCATATGGTAACAGGTGTTTAGGGAATTAGATTTTTGAAAAAGTTGTCTTGACAATTTGGGGTGGTATAAGATTTAGGTATTACTGATAAGAAAATATTAGACCCTATTCTTCATCACCATGAGTATTTAGATGGTAGTGGTTATCCAGATAAGTTACGTGACAAGCAAATATCTGCATTTACTCAGATAATTACGGTGTGTGATATGTTTGATGCTATTACAAGTGAAAGAAGCTTTCATCATAAGAAGTCTTCATTTGAAACAATTCAACTTATGAAAAAAGAGTTTAATAGCAGACTTAACTCTAAATATATGAATGAGTTAGTTCGATTATTTAAATAGAATTTCTTAATTTAACTCTTTGTGAGTGAGTAATAGCGATCGCCATTGCATCACTTATGTCAAGAGGTTTAATCTCTTTTTTAATGTTTAGAAGTCGTTTTACCATAAAAGCAACTTGTTCTTTTGTTGAAGCTCCGCTTCCTGTTAACGCTTTTTTTATTTCTAGTGGTGAATATTCTGAAAACTGACCAAACTCTTGAAGAATTTTTAACATTAAAGCACCGCGAAACTGAGCTAGTTTTATAGTTGTAGCTGCATTTTTTCCATGAAACATACTCTCAACTGAAACCTCATCTATTTTGTTAGTCTTAAAAATTTGCTCTATTGCTTCTACCATTTGAGGTATTTGAAACTGCAGATCTTCTGCTTTCATTTTAATAAGTCCAGCTTCTACAAGTTTTACTTTATTACCCGCTAATTTTTTTATAATTGCGTAGCCACAATTTCTTGTTCCTGGATCAATTCCTAAGATATTCACTTATTCACCTATAAAATAAAAAGTTATTCACATCTTAGTGAATATGTTGTATTATTACATAATTATTCACAAAGGTTTGTTTTTGAGTCAAAAAAATGAAATATTACAGATGTTAAAAGATGAAATAACAGATGTAGAATACAACCGCTACATAAAACAGTTAAAATTTGATGAAAAAAGTCATACAGATGAGTATGCTCTATTTATAGCCCCTAACATACTGATCTCTAACTATATAAAAAGTAAATATAGTGAAAAAATAGCAACACTTTTTGAAATTAAAACAGGAATAAAACCTAATGTTGAAATATCCACTACATCAAAAAAACTAAAAACTAAAAAAACTAGAGATAGTGTAAAAAGCAGTGAAAAAGTACAACACTCACTTCTAAACCCTTCACACACTTTTGAAAACTTTGTAGTTGGTGGATCTAATCAATTTGCTTATACCGCTGCAAAGAAAGTTAGTGAAGATTTTGGAACGTCATATAATCCTCTTTTTATATATGGTGGTGTTGGTCTTGGTAAAACTCACCTTATGCAAGCTATTGGTAATATCGCTCAACAAAAAGGTAAAAGTGTAGTTTTTACAAGTGTAGAACAATTTTTAAATGATTTTACTAGACATATACGTAACAAAACGATGGAGTTGTTTCGTGATAAATATCGTAAATGTGATGTTTTACTAGTAGATGATATTCAGTTTTTAAGTGGAAAAGAGAGTCTGCAAGAAGAGTTTTTTAATACTTTTGAATCTCTTAGAAATAGTGACAAACTAATAGTTTTAACAGCAGATAAAAAACCTAAACAGATAGCACTTTTAGCAGAGAGACTTCAAAGCCGTTTTGAGTGGGGTCTTATAACAGATATACAACCACCTGAACTTGAGACAAAAATTGAGATCATTAGAAAAAAGAGTGAAATAAATCGTGTTCAAATAGATAACGACGTTATAAACTATATAGCTACTATTATAGAAAACAATACTCGTGAAATAGAGGGTATTTTAACAAAGCTAAAAATGTATTCTCAGATGGTAAACTGTGAAATAACTATAGAATTTGCAAAAAATGCATTAAAAGATCAAATTAGAGAAAAAAAAGAGTCTGTGACTATAGAGACTATCATGCAGATGGTATCACGTGAACTAAATATTAAACAGAGTGAAATTAAAAGTAAGTCAAGAACTAGAAATATAGTTTATGCTAGACGTATTGCTATATATCTATCAAGAACATTCACTCAAAACTCTATGCCTCAACTTGCTCTGTATTTTGGAATGAAAGATCATACGGCAGTTTCACACACTATGAAAACAATTAATAAACTTTTAGAGAGTGATGCCGATTTTAAGCTAAAGATTGATGAACTTAAAAATAAAATATCATAATTTCACAAAAATATTAAAAAAGTTATAACTACTTTTGTGAAAAGATGTGAATAATGTTATTAGTGTTCATCACATTGATAAGTCGCTAAGCGTAGGGTTATATGTGCTAAATTCACTTAATCACATACCCCTACTACTTCTACTACTTATTTAATATAAAAGGAAGAGTAAAATGAAAATAAATATCTCAAAAACAACCCTAGAAAATATACTCATTCATGTACAACCTTTTTTAGAAAAAAAAGATACATCAGCTATAACTTCTCATGTCTACTTTGAAGCTATTGATAATAACTTAATTGTTAAAGCTACAGACTTTGAGATATCTCTTGAAGTTTCAGTCACAAACATTAACATAGAAGAGAATGGTCGTGTAACTGCTAATGGTAAAAAACTATTAGATATTATTCGTATTTTAAAAGATGACAATATAGTTCTAAGTACTAAACAAAATAACTTACATATAAAACAAAATAAGTCAAACTTTAAACTCCCTATGTTTGACTCAAATGAATTTCCAACTCTTCCAAATATAGAAGCAAAAGACAAAATTTCTATAAACTCAGCTGATCTTATAGAATCACTTAAAAAGATTACATCAGCAGCTGATAGTAATAACCCTAAATTTGAGTTAAATGGTGCTCTTATAGATATGAGTAACAATGTAATTAACTTTGTCTCTACAGACACTAGAAGACTAGCTCTTGTCACATTAGAGAATGATAGTAGTAATGATCTAAAACTTATACTTCCTAAAAAAGCTATAGTTGAAATACAAAAACTATTTTTTAATAATGTAGAGATATTTTATGATAAAACTTATTTCATAATAAAATCACAAACCTACACATTTAGTACGAAACTTATAAACGGTAATTTTCCTGACTACACAAGAATTATTCCTAAAGAGATAAGTAAAAATCTTACTCTTCCTAAAGCTATAATTATAGAAGCTATTAAACAGATAAACACTATTAGTTCAGATATTAAACTTACTTTTGATATGCAAAGTATTACTTTTGAAAGTTTAAGTGATGACAATATAGAAGCTAAAACACAAATAGAGTTTAATACTAATCTTGAACAACCTTTTAGTGTTGCAGTAAATAGTCGTTATATATTAGACTTTTTAGCTCAAACAACTTCTAGTGATTTTAATATGGGTCTTAATGAAGCTAACTTACCGTTTGTATTAATTGATGGTAATTTTAAAACAATAGTAATGCCTATCGTTATTTAAGTATAAAGTTTTTTTATATAAATTTAGAGTATCATATTGATATTCTAAACTTGGAGTTTATATGAAATCTTTATTGTTAATCCCTATTCTAGCTACAACCTTACTTTCAGATGTTATAACAAATGCTGAAGGTACTTTTCTTCAAATATATGCTAATAAAACTACTCAATCAAAAATAATAGCAACAGTGCCTTCTAATAAAGGTAAAATAATTAATAAACGTTGTTTTAATACGCGTGGTGAAATAGAGTGGTGTAAAATTGTTTATAAAGCAAATGGAGTAAGTATAGATGGTTTTTCTGATAAAAAATCTTTAGACGCTCTTTTAAGTGTAACAAATACTAAACCAACTTTTGAAAAAGTATTTGGTGGTAGGTATAAAGATATTGGTAATGATATACTAGTAGTTGATGATGGTATATTAATTGTAGGTACTACAGAGAGTTTAGGAACCACTGAAGACGATGCTTATATAGTTAAGGTAGATAACTTTGGAAATAAAATTTTTGAAGCTAATTACGGTGGTGATACAACAGAAAAAGCTAAAGCAGTTATAGCTGTTAAAGATGGTTATATGATAGCTGGGTCTACAAGTAGTTTTGGAAATGATAAAGAGAGTATTTACTTAGCTAAAATTGCTAAAAATGGTAAATTAATTTGGCAACATGGTTATTTTTCTGATTTTGATGATTACTATAAAGGGAACTCTTTAACAGCTATGGATGATGGAAAAGTTTTAGTAGCTGGTTATGAAGATCATTTACAGTTTTTTAACTCTGAAGTTAATGGCTATATGACAGCAATTGATTCTAAAGGTGTTATGCAAGCTCATAAATATTACGGTGGTGAAGATAAAGAGAGAATTAACTCTATTATTACTGTCGATGGTGGTTATGTTTTTGCTGGTGAAACTGATACTTGGGGACATGGTGCAAAAGATGCATATTTTGTTAAAATAGATAAAGAGGGAAAAGAGATCTTCTCTAAAGCTTTTGGTTGGAGATATGATGAGGTTGCGAATGAAGTTATAGCTACTACTGATGGTGGGTATCTTTTAGTTGGTACAAGTGATAGCGATCACTATAATCAAAAAGATATTTACGTAGTTAAAACTAATAAAGATGGAAATAGAGAGTGGCATTATCATTATGGTTCTCGTGAAAATGAAGAGGGTAATGGTGTAGTTGAAGTTAATAATGGTTATGTAATTGCTGGTAGTACAACAAAAACTAAAAGTTATAATAAAGATGCTTACATACTGAAAATAGATAAAACAGGTGCAATAGTTTGGCATAAAAACTATGGTGGTGAATCAGATGATGCAGCTAATGCGATCGCAAAAGTTAAAGATGGTTTCGTTATTACAGGTTACGCAACTTCACCTCAAGGTTACAACAAAGATCTACTTCTTCTAAAAGTTGATGAAAATGGAAATGTGAATTAGTGAATAGTCCCTTAATTACTAAGATCAAACTTAGGTAATTTAATATAAAAATCCAAACAACCAAAGTGGAATCTTATTTCCACTTCCTATTTCAATATCATCAGATACTATAAAACTATTTGGTATATCTTTTATCTGTTTAAATTTTTTATTTTTCCCACCAACTTCAAAGGTATATTTCCCATCAACTAAAAAATCTCCTTTTTTAGGTATATTTAAAGTATGTTTTTGTTGTAACATACTGCTAAAAAAAGTTTCTCTTATTGTGCCTAGTTCAAAAGCATTGCAGTATGCATAATGTAAATTTGTATTATTTAAATATATTTTTTCTGGTTTTGTAAATATATTATCACCTTTTGAAGCGGCTCTTACTACATTTAATATCTTTGCTTTATTTAAATACTCAATAAATCTATAAAGTCCTTTGTAGTTGTCTTTCATATTCATTTTTAAAAGCAGTTCTTGTATATTTGGGGTATATGGTAAAGATTCACAAACTAATCTTACAAGTTTTTTTAAATTTATTATATTGCTATATTCTATTGGAAATACTGAAGGTATATCTATCTCTATTACTGTATTTATAGTTTCATTTAACCGTATAAGATAACTCTCCTTATCTTCAAAATAAAAAGGATAATACCCACTTTTAATATACTCTTTATAAGATAGGGTTAAATTGAATTTATCTAGCAACTCATAAGCTATATCAATATGGTTGTTAAGTATATCACTCAAACTATATAATGGTAAAGTGGTATTATTATTTAATTCTAAAAACTCCCTAAAAGAGAGACCTTCAAAACTATGTACGATAGCTCTTCTGCTTAAATCTGCTTTTGCATTATCTATTTGTAAAGCACTTGAACCACTAAATATAACTTTAATATCTAAAATATCATACATTTTTTTTAACTCAATTTCAAAATCTTTGTACTTATGTATCTCATCAATTATTAGCACTTTTCCATCTTCTTTTGCAAACTGCTCAGCAACCTCAAAAAGTGATGGTATATTTATGGTGTCTGCACTGATATAAAGTTTTTGACTAAATGGTATATCTAACTCTTTTAGGTGTTGTATAAGAAAAGTTGTTTTTCCTACACCTCTAGCACCCACAATACCTATTAATTTAGGATTAAAATTTACTTCTTTATAAAAATATCTCTTATAAGTAAAATTATTTTTCTTAAATATTTTTCTTTGATATTCTCGTATATCATCTAACATTTTGTACCCTTTTAGAACTAAAGTATATCTTAATTAGAGTTAAGAACCTAATTTAAGCATCTTTATTTGGATACTAAGGTTAAATATTACAAAATTATTCATACATAAACAGCTTGTTTATATCAAGAAATGCTCTATTGATAGAGATAAAAAGAGAGTTAAGGACAAAGATTTGCTAGCGGTGACTTTAGGAATAACTGAAGCTATGAAAAATAATGAAAACTTTAAGAACCCTATACCTTCGTTGAAGAGTATTGAAAAGGCTACTCAAAATTATACTGATAGTTTAAAAGTAGTGTTAGATAACCCAACAAAACTTGATGTTTTAACTAAAAATAAAAACTCTAAAGAGTTACGATCGCTTCTAACTAAGCTAGCTAAGTATGTAAACTTAGTAGCTGATGGTGACTTGTATAAATTAAAGAGTAGCGGTTTTAAAATTGCTAAAAAGCCATCTACTATTGGAGTTTCACCTGAAAAGTAAACCTTTAACCCTGCTATTCTAGGCTAAACCCTCTACTTGTTCATCTATAAACTTACCTTCTACTGTATTACTATTTTTACAACCACTTAGAAATATTAATATTATTCCTATACTTAAAGTTATCATTTTTTTCATTTTTTTCCTTCTTCTTCTAAAAGTTAATAGTAAAGAGTGTCTGCTCTTCATCTAGAAGAGTATAGTTTTTATTATCTACATCAAAATTTAATAGAGTATCAGTTACAGTTTTTTCACTTATATTACAAGGGTAAGGAACAAACCATGCCTTACACCAATTAATAACTGGATATGTTGCAAATAGCTGTACCTTTCCATCTAAAAGGTTAACATCGTTAACTATTTTTTCTTCAAGAATAGTTTTTAAAGATGCTATGCCTGTACCAGTTGAATTTGGAACTAGTTCTATGCTTGCAATTACTGAGCCAGTTACAGTGTCCTTTATAAAAGTAAATACACCTTGAACTCCAGCCTCTAAAAATGTAAACCCAACTCCTCCATTTACAAAACCACCTATAGAGACGCTAGGTGCTACATCAAATTTAATATCAGTAATACCTTTAAGTGCAATATCAAGATTAAGCGATATAGTCGCTTGTGCACCAGCTTCAATGGTAACTGGTACAAAAACTACGTCAAAAGTATCATGACTATCAGCTTTTTTAGTTACGTTCCAATCCTTAGAATTTGAAATCTTTGACTTACTCCCATTCTCATTAATAGTCACGTTATTCTCAAATACACGTTTTTGAATAGTTGAAGATGTAGAAGATGATTTTCCTAATACTGTTTCCAAGTTCTGAGACTTTGCATATTGATGAGAACCTAAATATGTTATATTCAAGTTATACTGAGTATTTGCAAATGAGTCAGGAGCTATACCGGCATTTAAGTCAATATCTATTAGATCAAGATTGTCACTAAATATTTTAAGATCAACCTTCCCATTTACAGAAGCTGTAACACCTGTAACGTCAAACTTAGCGCTAGCATTTGCATCAAAACCTGCACCAAAATATGTGTCATATGAGCCTTCAGATATGCTTGTTGACCACCCATATTCTGGTGTATTAGCTTGTAGGTTTTTCAACTGAGCAGCAGCGGCAGCGGCAGCGGCAGCAGCAGCTTCTTGCTCTAGTTTAGTCCATTTTACAAGCAATGGAGCAGAATCCAAATATTGAAATTGTAACTCACCAGTAATATCATTTCCAGCAGCTAGCTGTATACCCTTTGTTGCATTAGCTTTGGCTGTTCCTTGTAGCGTCATAGATATTAACTTGTATTTAATCTCACCAGGGGGTAGAGTATCAAGGTTCGTTGAAGATATATTTATATCATATCCATTGGTAGCACCGGAGACAGATAGTACATTACCCGGTGTTTGTGTTTGTGAAATTATTGTTAATACTACATCTGTAACTATTGCAGGGTTATCTTCTCCATAATTAATCAAGCGTGCTTTGTCAGTTTTAAATTCAGCATTCGCTAAAACAGTACCTTGCGTAGGGTTATAAGTGTCAAGTGGTACTAGATTTATAGTATGTTGCCCTAGCATTCTAGAACCACCTCTATTAGTTGAGTTGAAATCTGCTAAAGTTAGTAATGACACCGCTGAACCAGCTGCTTTGGTTACCTTATTTACATTAGTTACTGTATTATTATAGTCAGTTTTATTAATAACTTGAGCTGTTGGTGTAGCTCTATTAGCATCAACAAACAGCATATATGAGCCTAATGGACACTCCGGTGGAATATACAAAACATCATTAAACGTTTGAGAACCTACTTCTAAGTTAATATGATTAACACTACCAAGGTAACACTGACTGCCTGAATCATTTTGATCCACCAAATAATACTCAAGCATAACATCTTCAGCTACTGTAATAGTTTCAGGGATAGTATCTTGAATATTCAACTGTACTTCTACATACTCCCTTATTGTCGCAGGTGTAACTGTTACCTGTGGAAATATAAACGTCTTTGGAGAAGGATCCACAGAAGGTGTAAACACATAAGTAATATTAACAGCACTTAATATTGAACGAGCTTCTATATACTGAGCATCCTCAATACTAGAATTTTTCGTCTCTGGGTTACAGCCTGCAAATAGTGTTACTAATAGTAAGCTAGAGATAAGCTTTAGTGCTAAATTTTTCTTATTCATATTTCGTTGCCTTTTGTTCATATGTAAACATTTTAGAAATTATAAACTAAACCTAGTTTTAGGTAATAGTTATTTGTTGTACTATCTGGTTCTTGAATACCTGTTCTTGAATCAGATTTTTTTATGTCTTGTACCTCTATTACATTTTCTACAAAAAACTCATATGTATCAGAGTACTTGTAAACAATAGGAATTCCAAATGCATACGAAGTTGCACCACCTAAAGTGTATGAGTGTCCAGTTAAACTTGAGTGCATGTTAGGATCTAGTGCATATTTATAAGTAAAGTCTAAACCTATATCAAAAGCACTATTTATCTCATAATTAGCACCTGCACTTACTGCTGTATAGATCCAACTATATGTTTCAGTATAAGTAGTAGAGAGATCTCTTTGCCAATCTTTACGCCCAACTCCTATACCTAGGTAAAGTTCAGTCTCCTTTGAGATACTTTTAGTAGCTTTAAGAGTAGCCCCGAAGTCTACAAATGTGTTAGCTGTAGAGCTTGTAAAAGATCCATATCCTGCATTTGAGTTTATTAATGCACCTACATATTTACTATCACCTAATATATAGCTACCGTAAATTTCATAACTCATAAGCTCATTGATCTCATCTGAGTAAGCTATTTCCATACCTTTCAAATCACTTAATGAAGTCTCTTCGCTATCTAATACAGAGCCATTTACGTACTCTTTATAATCCATGTCTACACCAACTACACCAATTTTTAAACTTGATGCTAACAACAACTCAGATAAAAGCACACTTGCTAATAATATTTTTTTCATTTAATTTCCTTTAATTTTATGCTCAAGGCTGTTTAAAAGCCTTGTTTTTTTGCACTTTTTATGTACTGATCCATCATGTTTATAACATTTGGATTCAGTTCATTTGCTAGAGCGTATTGCACTTTTCCAACACTTTTAGTACTTTTTTGAATAGTACTAAGAGTTTGCATAAGTGCTATGCCTGCTTTTTCATTATTTTTGACATTTAGTTGATCTAGCAATGCGTTAGTGACTTTTTCACTATTCACTCCTTTGAATGCTTTTATTGCGTCTAGACGTAATAGGTTTACATTAGTATTTAAATAGGGCAATACCTCTTCTATAAAATGTTTTGTTCCTGCGTTGTCCATAGCTAAGAGTGCTATATTTTTTTCCTCTATCGTAGTAGAGTCCAAAAGTATATTTTTCAGCTCTTGAACAATATCTTCTTGATCCATCTTGTCAACTTTTTTACTAACAGCACCAAGTGCTAACCTAGCAGTATCAGACAGATCAACTTCATCCTTAGAATATCTTTGTAAACTTATATCTCTTAGAGTATTAATTGTGTTAGCGTTTGGCTCTTGTAGCCCGTTTATAGCTATTAATGCTCGTATTTTATTCATGTGAAATTTATTATTTTTTGCGATCGAGTCTAATAAGCTCATGGCTTCATTTAATTTTAATGAACCAAGAACTGCTATTAAGTTCATTGCTATCTCCCCTTCGGAGTCTACTATGTACTTATTTAGATCTTTAACTTGTTTAGGAAATGCCTCTAGGTATTGTGATATAAGTTCATATTTTAAAGCATTATTTTCACCTACTACTAACTCATCTATAAGTTTTTTCAGTGTAATTTTTCTCTGTTTTATTGCTTCTCTATTTAGAGCATTGATTTCTTCAGCAGCAGCTTTCTTATTATCTTTTAATTTTGCTTTAAGTGAACTCAATATTTCAGCTCTTGATCTATTGTCTGTAAAAATGTCTAGAGTTAAATCAAGTTCACTTAGTGATTTTTGAAGTTGTAGTTGAGAGTATTTATTTAGAAAAAGTTTATTTTTGCGAAACAGTTTCATATGCTCTTTGAAGTTTAAAGAGTCTAGCCAAGAAGCATCTTTACTTACTTTTGCCAATATTTTACTCTTAAGTAAGTCTATTTTATGGTTGACATTATACATATGTACGTATTTAACGATACTTTTATTTATATCTACTGAAGAGTTTCTACTATATTTAGCTTTGTATTCACCAAAGTTGTTACTTTCAACTAGCTCATATTTAACTTTTTGAAGTACAATAACTTCAAGTTTACTCACAATTTGTCTTAAGCCTTTAGCCTCTTTTTTAGGAATTATAAAGTGGATTTTTTCAAAACCACCATCTTCTTTCATATCTATATAAAAAGGTTTTATATACATTTTTTTATAGATATTAGAATTATCTATATTTTTAAAGTTCAACTCTGAGAATTGAAAAGCAACAAAATAACCTGTAGGAGTTTTTTCTACTACTTTCATATTTAAAAAGGTATTAAGCTCTATATACCTATCCATTGATTGATTATTACCAAAATAGAGTTTAAACTTATCTTGTACAGACAAGCTATATTTAGCTTTACGAGATAGCTCTAAATTAAGTGCATCTAATGAGTATGCATCAGAAAAACTTTTATTTACAGTACTATTGTAAATAAATATACCACTTATAACAACAATGATAAATAAAATTATGGACTTGTACATATTATTTTAAACACCCCTGAACCATTTGTAAATCGCCAATTCAATCAGAACAAACAGTTAATATTTTTTAATAGTCATTTTTGATATTTTAAAAATGACTTGAGTTTACTTACTATATATACTACACTAAATTTATTGAAGTATATATTTTTCCCCCAATAATTCCATACCAAATTAGACAACAAGCTTGATTGCTCTATAATTAGGTATCTACAAGCGAAAAAGACACACCTAAAACTTTCACCTATCGGGTGCGACTTTTTCAATTATAACGGTTGAA
>WTBY01000044.1 GCA_013138865.1 Helicobacteraceae bacterium
AAATACTAACAAAAATCTCTGAAATACAAAATGTTGTCAAGGAGAATAAAGATTTACTACAGATTATCGCTATACTCAGTGCTTACACTCAAAAAGAGTTAGGTTTTATGTGCGAAAGTTGAGTAGATGTCTATCTTGCTTCTTAATTTTAGAGTGTCCACTAGCACTTGTAAATAGCTGTTCATCTATGATCATAGGATCACCTACTTTATCTATGTAAGTCACTCCAGCACTAACACCTAAAGTTTTATAAAACTGCTCTTGAAGTTCTATCTCGCTAAGATTTATATTTGAGCTTTGCTCTACACTTTTAAGAGTTCTTAGAGTTGAGAGTGAACTATCTAAGTCTATCTTTGTTAGTTTAGACAAATTAGATTTACGCCTAGTGTCATAAGCCCAATCTGTGTGAGCTATATTTGGTAGCTCTTCTTTATTTATGCTCCATCCATTTTTCTCTATATCTCTTTTAGAGTGAGCTGTTTTAAAACACTTACAACCCCATCCATTAAGAGGTGAGTTTGTTTTCCACCACTCATCATCTTTATGTTTTATAATACCATGCATACGAGCATGGTTATCTCTTGTAGTTGGAATTAAAACAGACACGTATCTTCTATATACAGACAAAGGAAGAGCGTCCATGGCTTCTTCACGAGCTACATTATAAGCCATACGAGTATTAGTTTCAAAAATTGTTTTTAACCTTCGTGAGCCTATGTTTATAGTTTTAACTTCACCTGTACTTGGATTGACTATATCTTTCTCACCCCACCAACCTTTTTTTTGAAGAGTTGGTTTTATACCTTTTTTAAAGTCCTCAAATGTTCTGCCATCTTTTAGTGATTCGTTAAGTGCTGTATGTATATCATTAAGCAGATCTAACCTTGTCACTTTTGCAACTGTGAAAGCTTTATGGTGAGCCTCTTTCTTTA
Organism: Helicobacteraceae bacterium; assembly: GCA_013138865.1. Lineage (GTDB taxonomy): Bacteria > Campylobacterota > Campylobacteria > Campylobacterales > Sulfurimonadaceae > GLR69. Next base: position 933 of record WTBY01000044.1, read on the forward strand.
GTTCATCATAATTAAAGGAGAGTTTAAAACCTTTGTTCTTTAAGTACTCCATAGCTTCATCAGGTGCAAGGTTAAAGTCAAAGCTAACCATTAGGGTTCTCTTCTTCGACCTCTGCATGAGCTAATATATGCGAAGAAGCTACATACTTATATATCATCTGCTCTAAGTCTGAGGTGTTAGTATTTGGATAAAGCTCTAATAGTTTCTCTTGTAACTCTTTATAAGAGCTAGACTCTTCCACAACTTTTAACATTTGAATTTGAAATGCAAGTGGTGTTGTTGTATCTATGTTACTTGTTTGAGCTTCTAGTTCATCTTGTGGTAGTTTAGAACTAAAGCTATAGAGCTTATTAGCGTATGCAGTTGCATTCTTTTCTACTTCTACATCTTCTACATCTATGTTATATGTCTTTTGTATGTACTCTTTAGTAGGTTTATAACCCATCTCAAAAATAGTTTTGTCTCTGGTACTTAACTCTATATTTGGATCTTCTTTATCTTTTAACTCTATTAGTAGTTCATGCTCATAGTGATTTACCTCTTTGAAGTACTGAAGAGTGGTTTTGAGGAAATTATTTAATATGTTCTCATCTGCACGTGCTAAGTCTATGCGTATCTCATTGTGAACAGTTGCAGCAGCTTGAGAACCACCTTTTACTTGAGCTGTTAAGTTACCACCTAAGATAACCTCTCTTATTTGGTTATCAAGGTACTCTATGATCCCTTTGAAGTCACCACTCTTGTCTGCTGTTTTTATCTCAAGAGAGTCATCAATTCCAAGAACTGCACCATCACCACCTAACATGTTGTAGATCTCATCTGCTAGCTCGTTTTTGTTGTCGTCTGTTTTAGCAATAACCCATGGTGTACCAAACCTCTCAAGTAGATCGATCCAAAACTCCATCGATCCATTTTTAAACTCTATAAGCCAAAATAGAGGGTTATAGATAGGCTGACCATAGGTTTTATTTGGTTTAGCTTTGTAAGTTGCATGAACTGCTTTATAGGGTGGAATACTCTCATTAACACCTGTTGCATTAAACTTTAACTCACCACTATCAAGCACAAACTCTTTATAGTCTCTCTCAACTAACTTCGGATACCAAATATACTCTCTCTCACTCCAGTTGATCTCAAAAACACTAAATCCTTGATATGGTGTGTCCAAGATAGAGTCCACTAGCTCATAGTTAAATATATTCTCAATACTGCTTTTGATCTTCTCATCTTTACAAGTAACTACGATCTCTTTTTTAAGTGTAGCTGCTTTTCTAGATCCTATAGCTGCTGATACTGTTGAGTCTCTGTTTATTTTATCTATAGTCTCACTATCTAACCACTCCTCTTGTATAGGAAGCTCAAAGAGTGCTTTTAAAGTATCTTTAGCTCTACTGTTTACATGTAGAGTTGTTCTCGCTTTACTCTCTTTCTTTTTCTTTGAATTTTTACCCCAAAACATTATCTTCTCCCTTTAGGTTGTCTAGTAAATCTTTTAGCATTTCCACGAACATTGGTTCTAGCTCCACTACCACCTTTTAACTTTTTAAGTTTTGAAAGTTGGTATATAGCTGAGAGTGGATCATGCAGGTCATCATGATCAGCTTCTGGGAAGTCATCCATCTGTGCAAATAGCTCATCATGCTTTCCAACAAAAACTATATCTTTCTCATCTATAGGAAACTCAAGCTCACCCATACGATCTTCTTTATTTTGAGTATGGTGTATGAACTTAGTACTTGGCATTCTGACACCTAACTTCCAAGCATCATCTTTGATCCAATCACGCAACATATAAAAACCACCATTTTTATCACCACTTAGTAGGTCCACTTTTAATGACTTTAAAAGTTTAAGAGTCTCTACAACTACAGGCTTACCTTTTATGCGCTTTTGCTTTGAGTAGAACACATATAGTTTTTGAGTTACATTAGATATACCAGCACCTATAAAACCACAGTAGTCACCAACTACACTGTCGCCCTTAGCATCAACATATAAAAATGTACGATCTAGCTTAGGCATTTCAGTATGACTAATAGTCTCAAACGAAGCAGAGTTAAACTTTTGGTTTTCACTATTAGGGTTATTTTGTTGCTCTTTTTGAAAGGCTTTTGCATTAGCTGCTCTTTTTTGCATGAGGTGTTCTAACTCTATTGCATCCCATAGTAGAACTGCACCCTCATCCATAAGCTTCTTATTTTCAAGGTAGTAGTTATGAGCCTCTTCTACACCCTCATATTTATAGAGTGCTGTGTACTCGTCCCACATATCTATATGTTTAGGATAGCTTACTAACGCTCTAAAAGTAACTGGATGCCAGAACTTCAACTTTAACTTACGAGCAAGAACAGAGTCACGATGGAGTATTGTTCCTATGTAGAGTATGTCCATAGAACCATCAACTGAACCTAAATTGTCAATAGCCTCATCTAACCACTCTTCAAGTTTGTCACGCTGTTTTCTACTTCTTACATTGGTATCATTTTCAAGATCATCTATAATTGCAAGGTCTGGTCTATGTACACCATGCTTTATACCTCTTACTTTTTTACCACTACCAAAACCTTTTATTTTGATGTTGTTAGAAGTAACGATCTCACCTATCTTCCAAACCTTACCAATACCACAAGCGTGAGAAAAGTCAGCACGAAGTCTCTCATTGTCTTCTAGCTCTACTTTGATCGCTTCTATAAGAGTCTCTGTTAGCTCTATTGCATCTGAAAAAATAGTAGGGTAGTGTTTAAGTGCATAAACAACACACCAAATAGGAAAGACTATTGAAGCATCAGTTGATTTACCCATACCACGTGGAGCTGCTTTTGCAAACTTCAAACCACTTGGTTTATTTGGTGCAACTATTTTGTTATAGGTACTCTCAAGGTCATCTTGTAATTTACTTTTACCCTCAAGAGTGTAGTAGTGAGGAAAGTATGTAAGTCTAAAGTAGTGAAAGTCTTCTCTAGCTTTTTTTATACGTTCATCTTTAAGAGCTGGGTCTAGTAGTGAAGAAGCTTTTATAGACTCTCTTAACTCTGATGTAAAACCATCTAACCATTTATGGAACTCTTTCTTAACTAACTTTTGAGCTTTTATAGGATCATGATTTAAGGCTCTTTGCTCGTTAAGCAGTGATAAAAGTTCCTCTTTATTAAATAGTGACACTTGATAACTCTTCAGATATTTGTGAGACTGTTTCAACTATAGTCTCCATGCACTCACTCTCTATTTTTTCATTAAGTGAAGTAAGTAGAGTTCTAATAACATGCTTAATAATTCCTAACCTATAAGCTTCAGGATCATCTGATGCAGCTATACGTCTCATCTTTGAGAAACTATCACCAATAGCAGCTATTGCACTTGCTTTTTGAGGAGCTGACATCTTTTCATCTTCTCTTACTTCTTTTACGGAGTCGTACATATAACCTATGAAGTCACTATAAAGTCTCTCTTTATCATCACCAGAGTGTTCTATGTAAGTTGTAGCTCTTAGCTCATACCAATCAACACCTAACTCTTTATCGCTTGATCGATAGTTTGCAATCGTCCGTTCTGATTTATCTAAAATATCAGCTATTTCTGCATCATTTTTCTTAGAGTCTACAAACAGAGTTCTTGCTAAAAGTCTGTTCTTCTCAGCATTAGTCATCTAAAACCTTTCATATTTACTCGTCGTCTACCTCTATGTGCAAATGCAAAAGATGATGTATTCTCATCTACTGAAGCAGTTGATGTTGGTGTAACTTCTGTTTTTAACTTTCCGCTACTCATGCGTGATAAATAAGACTCGTTCTCTTTTTTTAAATCTTTGTCACTATCACTAAGTAAGCCATTTTTTCTGCGTAGCTCATAGATAGTAAGATCTACAACTATCTTTTTTAATAGTGGTGTTGGACCATCAGGTAGGATGATAAAAGACTCAATAAAAGATATAGCATCATTAAGTGCATCATCAATGACACTTTGGTTAATTGAGCCACTTGCATTTATATCACTAAGTTGTGTTAATTCTTGAGTGCTTATCTCTTTTAGTAAATCTTCGTTAGTTATCATTATGTAAAACCTCATATAGGGTGTTTAAACCCTGTTTAAAAATCATTATCTCTTTTTGTTCGATACATTTATCGCTTTAGGCATTAAAGGGCGTTAATGCCCTTTAAATTGATTTGTTACTAAGCTGAGAATTTCAACTTAATAAGAGCACCTGGTCTAACACAATATGGAATCATTTTAGTTTCAGTCTCTAATCCCCAACCTTTACCTTTTTCTAAAAGTTCAGGACGTGCAGCAAAAAATAGTTGAGGAGCTGCTTTCATAGCTTCAGTATGATCAGCTCTTCCATACACATGTTGGAACACATCAGAACTTAATGGAATAACCACAGCTTCTGCTTCTGCAATGAATGGTTGCTTATCACCATTCTCATCAACCCATGATGCACGAAATGGAATATATCTTTTAGAGTGAACCACAAGAACTCTCTTACCATCTTCATCTAACCATTTTGCTTGACCATTTTCAAATAGTTTTGAAGCTTTAGCTGCAATAGCAACTCTTGAGATAAATTTAGCATCTGCTAGAATCTCATAAGGTACTTCAGTCCCAAGTTCATCTACAAGAGCATTGTCGATATCATCAAGACAATCAATATTTTCTCTATTTTTAAACTCAACTGGGTCAGCAGTTGTTGTGAACTCTAGTAAGACCTTACCTTCACCATCAACGACTTTTCCAAAAAGAGCACCTGTTGCCATGTACTCAATAGTTGTCATATAGTCCTCTTTATGCTCTGCATATATCTCTGCGATCTTTTGAGAAATAGCTTGAACTTTTGCTTGACCTTCTAGTGACTCAAACTCATTAATCTCAGAAGCCAAAATTTGACCGCTCAAACCAAAACGAGGAATCTCTATAGTTAGCTCATAAATATCTTTAGTATCTTTAACTAAACGATCAGCACCTGCAGCAATTGTTGTAAGTACAATAGAAGCACCTTTTTTAATTTTCAACTTTGCTGTATTGCCAAGAACTGCTTTACCTTTAGTTTTAAAGTACTTATCAAAAATATAAGTACCAGTAACTTTAACTTGATTGATCGCTTTCATAGTCGAAACCAAAGTCCATAACTTCATAATATCTGCAAATTTCATACTAACCTCTATTTCACTAAAATTTTATTGTCGAATAATGGAACTCTTAAGAACTCATCATAACCATGTAAATACTTCTGTTTTACACTACCACTTACAACTACTGTTGTCTTTTTAGACTCAAGTAAATCGTTATATAAAACACCATTAGATGCCCAAATACCTAAATAGTCCCAATCACCTACATCTGGAACTGTTGTATTGTCAACGACTGTACTTTTGTATAAGCCACCCTCAAAATATACTTCATCATCTACTGCATAAGTTGATGCTACATCATGAGAGGCAGTTGTTAATGCTTCCCAATTTTTACCACCATCAGTTGATCTTAGAAGTGTCCCCATTTTTAATGGTTCTTCTGCACTTATTAAAGCAGCACTTATCGCAACTACTCCAACTACGGTCTGTTTTTGATCTGAGAAAATATCACTCTGTTTTACCTTTGTGACATTTGCAATACTTGCACCTGTAAGCATTATTCAATACCTCCTAATTTAACTACATCATATTTAGCTTCACCACCAGAACCTTCTCTACTAGAAGCTGCATACATATCATCACTAGCTGGAGCTTGAGTTGCTGTTTTAGCAGCTGCTATAAACTTATCAAATCCTTCTGGATCATTTTGTGAAAAAGCCATCATTGACTCTGCTTGATCAGGATGGATCTTTTTAGCAGCAACTGCTTCATCAACTTTTGCTTTTGCTTTAGCTTTTTTTAGCTCTGCAATCTCAGCTTTTAAAGCCTTGTTTTGCTCTTTGAGTTTCTCAAACTCTTTTTTCTCATCTTCGTTCACGGTTTCCCCTTTATTTTGAATTGAATTTTTATACGATTCGGCATTTAGTGCCTCACTTGCATTGGCTTGTTGAGCCTTATTAATTCTTAACTCATCTAGCTCTTCAAAAAATGGTTTGTTTGTAAGAGCTACTGAGTGAAGTGACCAACCTATGTTTTCTCCACTCACTTGATCTATAGTGGAAGGATTTATTACTGGTGATAGATACTTGTACTTCTTATCTTTAATAAGTTTTACTGCATCATCTAACCACTCTACTTTTGCATAAAGTGCGTCATTCTCAACTTTTAACTCTTTAATCCATCCAGCTGCTTCTGCTTTATCTGCATAAAGTGTTGAATGTTCATAATCAACAACTATCTCAGTAGCTTTCGCATCTTCAAAGTTCTTAAGTATTTGAGTTAAGTCTTCAGTACTTAATTTAAAAGCACCATTGTTATGACCTCTCCACTCACCAACGATGGCAATTTTTTGCCACCCTTTTGTAGAAGCCTTACTTCCAGCTTCCTTTGCACTCAACGCTATAAGACTTAAAGCACCTACAACGCTACACGCAATTAATTTCTTCGTCCTTAAAATTCTCCTTTTAGTATTGGATTTGGTACGCTTAATAAGATCTCTTTTTGATAAATAGTTACATATCCACCAGCAGTAGATGCATCATAAATTTTACGAAGTTTTTTAAATTCAATTGGTTCTGAGTCTTCAATTGGTTTAAATGCAAGTTGTTTGTAAACTGCTTTTAATAGCTCATGTATTTCAGTTCTAGCAGTTATTCTTGTAGCTTTATTTTTTGAGTAAGCGATATGTACTATGTATAAGGAAAACTCTATATCTATAGTAGTAGGTTTTGAAGTATCATCTTGAATAAAGTCAATATATATAATAGGAAGTGAGCCTTTTAAGAAATTACCTTCTTGAGGTTTCTCTAACTCTCCAAAATATTGCTCTGCTTTTATAGCTACAGTAGTAATAGCATTAATAGCGTTAATTAAACCATCTTGATATTTCTGATACATTTTACTCACTCTTTAATATTTATTATCAACGAATAGTATGCGAAAATCAGTAGGTTTTCTACGCCTATTTTTTATACAACTCTCTTTCAAAATAGACTTAGTAGATAACAAGTCACACTATGACCTACAATGCGGTTCAATTAAAAAAAGTAGAAGGATTTTAGAGTGTTACAATTTTTAATAGACCTTTCACCTCTTCTAAATGTTATTTTTTTAGCTGTTTTAGTTCCTATATGGACACTTGCAAAGTCGCTAAAAACTTCTAAAGATGAGTTAAGTGAGTTAAAGAAGCTAAATAAAAGTATGGTTCAAGAGTTAACTATCTTAAAAATAGTTGTCTTTCAATACCTACCAGATGAAGCTGCTAAAACTTACATGAAAGAGCTACTACAAAAAGAAAACTCTAAAACAAAATAAGGAGAGTAAATGCCAGAAGCAAAAAAAGTAACCATTAGAGCACTTAAACCTTTAAGAGGTGAAGATGGTAAAAAAGTAGCAGTTGGATCAACAACTGAAGTATCTCAAAGCACTTCAGAGATTTTAATTAAACACAAGCATGCTGAGCTTGTAACAAAATAAGGAGACGACATGGCAATTGAAAGATATATAGGTGGTGGAAAACTATACTTCGCAAAGTTTAACGGGGTTGATTATGATACAGAAGTAGAGATTGGTGAGATACAAAGTGCTTCTTTAAAGGTTAATGCTAATTATACAGATGCTCTTTCTAAAGATACAGGTGTTGCTAAAAAAGTTGACAAAGTAGCAACCTCTACAGACTCAAGTATCTCTTTTACTACTCAAAATGTAAATAAAGAGAACATGGCTATGGCTATGTTTGGTGATTTAACAACTGAAACTTTTGCTATTGGTGAGCTTCTTCCAGATGGAACTGTTGCAACTGCTGAAGTAACTATACCTGTAATTATCGGTGCACAACAACCTAAAGTTGAAGGTAAACTAAGATTAGTTGGTGTCAACGTGACAGGTACAGAAGATCCTGTCCTTTTAGTTCATCATGCAGCGATCACACCAAGTGGTGATGTACGTGATTATTTTGCTGATAAGCACTCAACACTTGGCTTTGATGGTGAAGTTATGGAAATCAATGGCGAGTACTTCAAAGAGTACTTCATACCAAAAGCGTAAGGGTTAAGTGATGATAAAAACTAGATACCCTATTGCTCTAGAGATTGACGATCAGCCATTCTCTATCGTTGTTAATGAACCTACAAAAGCTCAACAAAAAAAGATTGGTGATATCTTTGATAAAAGTGCTTTAGAGCACTCTAAAAGAGATTCTCTACAGAGTGAGTTAAATGAAACTCAAAATGAGTTTGATATTAACAAACAGATCTTATCTGAAGATGATGTTAATGATAGACACTCAATCCTATTAGAGCAAAAAGCTCACAACAAGCGTATTCCACAAATTCTAAAAGATATAACAGAGCTTGATAAAACTTTAACAAATATGAGTGAAACTCTAAATGAGGCTTTTGCTAAAAGATTTGATCTTTTAGTAAGTGGAAATGATAAAGCTGCACTAAAAAAAGAGATCGAAACTAAAAATATCAACTATCAAGTGCTATTTAATGCGATCTCTGAGCTTGTTAAAAAAGAGAAAGTAAAAAAGTAAATAACATTATCACCTACCTAAAACAAGGCAGTGATAATGGAATATTTAGCGTAAAACTCATTTGTGAATGGGAGATACGCATTTCAAACTTAGTCAACTTAAGCACTAAGGGTGGAATGAGTGGTGTAGAGATCGAATATATGATCGTAAAAGATTATTGTGAAAAGTATGAACTTGACACTATAGAGATCTACGAAACAGTAAAGCACATCTGTGCAGAGGTTTATAAAAAGTAATGGATAAAGAGCTAAAAATAAAAATATCTGTTGATAAAAAGACAGGTAATATTAAAGTTGTTGGTAATGAGTTTGACCTACTAAAAGGTAAAACTCAAAAAACTACTGATGGCATAAACTCTTTAAATAGCTCAATACTAAACCTCGCCAAAGGTGCTACTGCAATATATGCACTCAAACAAGCTTTTGACTTCTCAAGAGAAATTGTAACTACAGGTATAGCTTTTGAGTCACTAAGAGACTCTTTAAGTGCTGCTACTGGTGGAGTACATCAAGGAGCCAGAGCTTTATCATTTTTAAAAGAAGAGACTGAACGTTTAGGAACTTCTTTTGAACCTTCAATAAGAGGTTTTAAAGATCTCTCTGCTGCAGCTGAGGGTACAACTCTAAACACACAAACAATCAGAGATATTTTTACAGGTGTTTCAGAAGCATCTACTGTTATGAAGCTCTCTGTTGATGATACTAACGGTGTTTTTAGAGCTTTATCTCAAATTATGAGTAAAGGTACAGTTCAAGCTGAAGAGTTACGAGGTCAGTTAGGTGAGAGATTACCAGGGGCTTTTGTTACAGCTGCAAAAGCTATGGGTGTGACAACTAGAGAACTTAATAAAATGTTAGAGCAAGGACAAGTAATATCAGATGAATTTTTGCCTAAGTTTGCAGATGAACTTAGCCGAAGATTTGGAAAAGATGTTCCAATAGCAGCTAAAAGTGCTCAAGCTTCTATGAATAAGTTTGGTAATGAATTATTGAACCTAAAAGTAGCCATTGCTGATAGTGGTGTAACTGATTTAGCTCAAGATTTTACAGATATTAGTACGGAGATATTAAAAGCAACTTCTAACTTTATCAAAGGACTTAAAGTTGAGCTTCAAAGTGTTAATGAAATAAAAGAGTATGAAGAATACTTTACTAAGATGGCTTCATTAGGTGCTGAATGGTCAGAGTACGAAGATAAAAAAAGTCTTTGGTACTATCCTAAAGATGCAGCACTTCAAAAACAAAAAATGATTGAGGGTGAAATTTCTTTACTGAGAGAAAAGTATAGATGGATCGAAGATACTCAAGAGATCGAACTAAATGATCCAAAACCTACTAAACCTAATTCTAAAACAAATGAAGAGATAAAAGCTCAAGAGAAATTAATAGCAGCTAACAATAAAGCTTATGACTCATATGTACAGATAACTGGTTCTTCTTATGATAAGTGGTTAAGTAATACTAACAATACCATGATAGATCTTGCTACTAATGGTAACTTAACAACTAAGCAACTAATGCAAGTTTGGAGTACTTTAGAGCAAGGCTTTAATGAGTCACAAATAGATACAACTTGGAGCGACACCCTAAACAAAAACTACACAACCATGCTCGACTCTCAAATAGATCTAATCAGCTCAACTAACGAGTGGCAAAATGGTTTAAGTGGTGTAGCTGAGTCTATATATGGTATCTCTACTTCACTATCTAAACTGAGTGTAGATAATTTAACTTATACAAAAGAGCAATTTTTACTAGATAATAAGTTTGAAGCTGAACGTGCAAAATATAGTGATGACAAAATAAAACAAGCTGTCTTAACTCACCAGTACACAAAAGATAGTGCAGCTTTAAAACAAAAAGCTTTTCAAAATGAGCTACAAGGTTACGCTCAACTCACAGGTGCAATGAGTGGAATGTTCGAGCAAGGTTCTCGTGAAGCTGCTGCTTTTGAAATGGCACAGTCAGGTTTAGCCTTAGTAGCTGGAGTAACTGCAATAGTCTCTCAAGGTGCTGGTGATCCATATACTGCATTTGCTCGTATAGCAGCTATGAGTGCATTAGTCGTTTCAACTCTTCAAAGTGCTGGTATAGCTTTTGGTGGTGCTGGAACTACTACAACCTCTTATGACACATTCTCAGCAGAAACTGCAAATGTAGGAGCTGGTACAACTCTTGGTGATACAACTGCACAAAGTGAGTCTGTAGTAAACTCACTATCACTATTAGAAGAGTTGGCACAACCAGAGTTTGAGTTAATATCTCAAATGACTAAAAGTTTACTCTCTATTGAACAAAATATAGGTGGTCTTACAGGTAACATTATTAAACAAGGTGGCTTTGCACTTGGTGAAGGATTTACACCAAGTTCAAGCCTAAGCTTCTTTGAGAAAAATATGGATCTCATCATTGGTACTGCATTACCTAAGTCACTTGATCTTTTTGTAGATCCTGTTACTTCGTGGATCGGTTCTGCTCTTGGAGGAGTTCTTGGTGGAAGCTCATCAAGCTCACTCTCTGATAGTGGTTTATCTTTTAATGAGCAACTTATAACAGATGCGATCAACAACATAAGTGGTAATAGTTACCAAACTATAAAAACCGATACAGATGGTGGATGGTTTAGTAGTGACAGTACTAGCTACAACTCTTACTTTGAGATGTTAGAGTATGAAACATCTTCACAATTCGAGCTAGTTCTCTCAAATCTTTATGAAACAGTTCTGCTAAGTAGTGATGCTCTTGACATAACTCTTTTAAAAACTACAAGGGAGCTTTCAGACTTCTATGTGGACCTTGGAAAAATATCTTTAAAAGGTAAAACTGGCGAAGAGATCCAAGAAGAGCTAACTAATATCTTTGGTGCAGTTGCAGATGAGATGGCTTATGATGCTTTTCCACTTCTTTCAAACTTCCAACATGTAGGTGAAGGTCTTTTTGAGACTCTTTCACGTGTTAGTGTAGGAATGGAAGAGGCAGAGTACTATATAAATAGACTAGGTTACGCTTTTGATGATGTAACTTACACTCAAATCTCAAACAAACAAGGTGACATAGCACTAGAAGCTCTGCAACAATCGATCGTAAAATTTGATGAAGCAATTTATGGTTTAGATAATGGTGTAGTAAAAATGGTTGAGAACATCAATGGTTCAGTAGCTGATCTATATGAGAGCTATGAGACTTTCACAAAACTACGATCACAACTAGCAATGATAGGAAAAGATGAGAGTTACTTAACTTCAAATATGTTGCTTGGTGCTGGTGGAGTTAATGAACTATCTTCTGGAATGGATAGCTACTTTGAGAACTACCTAAGTGATGATGAACAACTAAAATACAACACTCAATCTATGAGAGCTGAGTTTGATAAACTAAATTTAACTATACCTCATACTAAAGAGGACTTTAGCAACTTAGTTGAATCACTAAACATATCAAGTGCAAGCGGTCAAGAGCTATATGGTCGTCTTATTTTACTCTCTGATAGTTTCTCATCACTACAAGATGAAGCAGCTGTTTGGGATGAGAGTATTAAAAGTGCAATAGAAGCTTATGATGACTCATACACTAACTCATTAGATGAGATAAATAGTGAGTTAAATAGTTTTGTAAGCTCACTAAAAGGTGTTACAAAAACTCTTGATGTCACTCTCTCTAAAATAACAGGAACTAGAGATGACTTAGCTCTTACAAATCAGAGTGCAACCGATCAAGAGTTCTACCTACTAAGCAGATATAACCAAGAGTTAAGTGAGTTTAACGCTGCACAAACTAGCTACTTTGAGAACCCATACGATGTTGAAGCTGCTAATAACTACACTACAAATAGAGATGAGCTTTTAAGTGTTATCGATAGTTACAGAACAGTAGTTGATGAGAACGGACTCTCAAATGCTGGTGTTGATGCAATGGATCTAACTCTATCAAATATCTACGATGCAACTACGATCGAGCAAAACTTAATGGCGCAACAACTCAAAGAGCTTGAAGATATTCAAGCTAACACTTTTGCACAAAACGAGCAGTTACTAGCTGTTAATACAAATATAGCAGAACAGCTTCGTCTTCAACTAGCAGAAATTACAGCAGCTAAAGATGCAATCACTCCAGCTGAGTTTATGTACGACACAACACTTAGTGGACGTGCAACTGCTGATGGTTTTATCTTTGATGATGGAGCTGATTTTAAACTCACTATGGCAGATGGAGCTATCATACAAAGAGAGTACTCAACACTTGATGAAGCGATCGTAGGTCTTAAAGATATTATAGAGCAGTACCCAACAGAGTTTTTATATGAACAGGCTTCAAGTGCAATTGATTATTACACTATGGCGAAAGATGCACTTGCTCCTTATGAGGGTGAATACACTAACCTAGATAGTATGCAGTACTACGAAGCACTTGCATATTTAAGAGATGAGCAAGTAGATGTTGCAACATACATGAACCTCTCTGCAAGGTTAATTAGTGAAGCATTTAATGCAAATGGACAGAGTTACTACACAGGTAACTATACCGATCCAAATGGTCTCTCAACATACTCACCTTGGACTCCTTCATATCATATGGATGAATATTTTAAAACAGCTACAAATCAAGACCTTCTTAACTCAGGTCTTAACGCAGGGTTTGATAATGAAATGGGTATCACAATAGATCAAAACTGGTTACGTCTTATGGGTAGTGCAATTAATTTACCAAGTTATGATGTAGGAACTTCATTCGTGCCTCATGACCAGATAGCTAAAATTCATCAAGGTGAAGCTATTTTACCACTTGATCATGCAAAAGTTTATAGAGAGCGAGGTCTAAATATAGGTAACGATCTAAATGGAATAATTCTAGTTGTGGGTGAGCTTCAAAAGCTTAACTCTAAGATAGAAAACTTAGAAGAACAGAATGCAACCTTGGTTGAAATTACTCACACTTACACATCTGCAGAAGCTAGAAAAGATCGTGAAGTTAGAGCTAAGGAGCTAATAGCATGAGATATGTTGAGCCTATAGACTTATTAGATACGTTAGTAATTAACTATAACTCAGTTGATTCTGCATTAAGCGAGTGGGATCCTTCTAAAAGTGATTATGCTCTTGGTAATGTAGTCAAAGTAGCAGCTGATAAGAAGAAATATAAACTAGCAGCTTCAGTAGTTGAAGCTGGAGCAATGCCTTCTCAAAATCCTACCATCTGGCAAGGCTCACCATTAAGTGAATATGCAATGTTCGAGCATAAAAAATCAACTCTTTCACAAAGTTTAGAGGGTATCAAGTTTTCATTTTCTGGTGCTGGAGTTGATACCCTCTACTTGCAAGATATAGATGGAACTCAGGTAAGTGTTCATGAGAAAAATGAAGCTGGAGAGATTTTACAAACTCAAACTAAAGATATTTATGAGTATGAGATAGCTTCATTAGGTGAGTACTTATTTCAAAGAGATACACCAAAAAATAGAACTATACAGTTTAATATTAACTCTCTTTTAGTTCATACGATCGAAGTTGAGATAACAGGTGTTTGTGAGTGTAGATATTTCATAGCTGGTCAAAAGGCTGAACTAGGTCATACTCTAGTTGATGGTATAGACTATAACTTAGATGACTTTTTTACTCAAGAGCGTGACGCATGGGGTGACATTATTTGGAGTGATAGTAGAATTATAGAGAGTGCAACACTTCCAGTTCTAGCAGATAACTCAGTTATAAACTCAAATGTTAATAGACTTCAATTCTTACAAGGCAAACCAATACTATGGATCGCAGATGATCGTGAAGTAGTAGAGTTTGACTTTATAAATATTTTTGGAAGGCTCTTAAATGTAAGAGTCTCACCACTTATCAACAAATCAACCAAATCATTACAAATAGAAGGGATGTAAAATGGAAATAACACAAATTATAAATGCACTAGGTAGTTTTCCAAACTATACAGAGTATCAATCAAGTGGTAAAGTAGCGTATGCGAATGCAGTTCAATCATGGCTTTCACAATTAATAGAGTTACAAACACAGTTAAATGGGCTACGCACTCAAGCAAATGCACTATCTACTGACTTAAACGCTAAGAGTGAATTAGTAGTTGAAAAAGAGGCTCTTATGAGTCCACATTATGATGCAATAGAGGCTGTAAATAGTAATGCAAACAATGTTAATTTAGTAGCCTTAGGTATGGATAATATCAATACAGTAGCAGTTGATATAGTAAAAATTACAACAGCTGCTAATGATCTAAACGAAGCAGTATCTGAGATAGATGTAGTTGCAACTAACATAGATACTATAAACTCCATAGGTCTAAATATAGCAAATATTATAAGTGTGAGTGAAAACCAAACAAACATAAATGTTGTAGCAGCTGCTATATCAAGTATTTTAGTAGTTGCAGCAGACATAACAAACATTAACACAATAGCTGAGCAGATAAACTCTATGCTTAATGACTATTACACAAAAGCCCAAACAGATGCAAAGATAGATGAAAAAATAGCACAAAAGCAGATAGCACAACCAGCTTTTAGTATGTCACAAATTATTGATGAAAATACTTTTGAAGTGGTTGCTGTAATTAGTGGTCGTGACTCTAATTTAATTTATAAATTTGAGACAAATATCGGTACTCTTACTTATGATGGTGGCGATAGTGCTACTATTGATATTAAAGATATTGCAGATGATTTAGACTTTGTGGGTTATGTTAAGTGCTGGGCTTCTAAACTTGGCTACTTAGCAAGTGAGCCTTTTGAACTTGAAGTGACTGTAACTTTTGTTGACGAGGTTTTTGCACTAACTTTACAAAATAGTGACTTTGTAGCTAATGAGGCACAAAGTAGAGACTTTAACATAGCTACAAGCTCACTTACTTCAACTCAAAAAGGTGCACAATATATAGAGAATAACTCAAACATAGCAAATATGGTAGCTCAAAAGAACACAACACTTAGCTTTATACCTAAAGAGATAACTATAGATGCTAGTAGTACAAAAAATAGTTTAGTTACTTATGACAAAATAAAAACTGCACAAGCTGTTAGATTTATTAAGAGTGATAATAGTGTAAATGATGTAGAACTTGGAAGTGTAAGTGAAGATGGTGTGGATCTAATAAGTTTATCTAACCCTTTTAATGATGATAGTTTAGCATATAAATTAGAACTAGATGGCAATTTAGATGACACTACTAATACATATTTGGCTTCAATAGTGGGAAGTCTGTCATATGAAACAGGTAAATTTGGTAGTGCTCTAAAGTTTACAACGAGTTCAAACTATGTAACTACTAATTATAATCTACCTAGCTTTGGGTCATATTCGATATCGTTATTTATTAAAGCAGATACGATTAACTCTATAAACCAGAGACCTCTATCTATAAATGGTTCAGGAGATACTCTTTTAAAGATAAATAATGATGGTGCTGTTAAACCAGGAGCATTATATTTTAGTGTAGCTGGCACTACTGCTGAATCAAATGAGATCATACCTGCTGATGGTAACTACCATCATGTTGTAATTGTTAAAAATGATAGTGATGAAAGTGTAAAGATATATTTAGATAATGTTGAGTGTACTTACAATATTAATATCTTTTCTTCTGATGGAGCAACACAAGGGAATATTTGGCTTGGAAGATACTATAATTCTTCCACAAATAATAGACCTCCATTAGGTTTAGAACAAATAGAGTTTTACCATAAGGCTATATCGGTTGATGAAATAGCCTTATTAAATATTCAAAATAATATTCAATACACAGCTGTTATAACTCAAGATGAAACACCTGTTAAAACTTTCTTTGATGATAAAATATACCTATCACTAGCAGTAGCTTCAGCACTTAATAAAAATATTATTACTTTAGATACTGTACTAACTATTGAAGCTACAAGTACATCAACATTACTTGAAGTTACAGAAGAAATTAAAACTAATGAAGTACTTATTCTTAATGGTGTTAAAGACAATATAGGCACAGTAAGTGGTACTGCTCCATATAGTGTAGACATTACAAATTTTGGATTAAATAGTAGCGTTAAACTTGCACTAAAACAAGGTGTTAAGTCTTTAAGCATAAGTGGAACTCCTACAACAACTACAGCTACAGTTACAACCGATACAGCAGATTTAATATCTAGCGGAGACAGTTTACTGCTTGACGTTACAAAAGTACTTATAACTAATGTGGTTGAAACAGACTTAGGTAATGGAATATATCAGTATGACTTAACATATTCTATAACTACAGCACCTACAACAATAAGTATAGCTAGTAAAAATATAGCCTATACAGAAGCTACTAATATTTATAATCCAGATACTGAAAGATTTGATGTTATTTTTGATGATAAGAGTGAAGCTGGTGAGTGGATGCATCGCTCAGTTGTTTGTGAAACTGAGGGTACAACTCTTTACGCTCCACTTAATACAGATATTTACACATAGGAGTTGATGATGAAGTATAAAAGAGGAAGAAAAGCAGTAGGAAATGAGCCTCATAATCGTATGGTTATGCAAGAACATTATGAGCTAGTGTTAAATACTAAACTAACTGGTCTTACAGCTAAAAAGAAAATGGCCATTTTAAGCCTTATTAGTGATGGATCACAAATGACACTTTTTGCTACTTTACTAGAGCAGATTGGTGAGAAAATAGGTCTTGATACTCCTGAGTTTCTAGAGGGTAAAGCTAAGTTTGCTCAAGTTAGAGAGATTTTAACAGATGCATGAAAAATTAGAGAACTGGTGTGAGCGAGGTCAAGCGTGTAGCTGTTTTATAGATGGCTGGTGGAGCAATGCTTGTAAAGAGCATGACTTAGATTATCAAAATCAGAGAGTAAAAAGCAAAATAGTATCAGACCTAAAGTTACTTAAAAATGTAACTTTCTCAAAGTGGTACTTAGTACCTCTTAGTTTTACGATCGCAGTTCCTATGTTTTTAGCTCTTAGCTTTGCACCAAAGAGTCATAAGCATTGGGAACGTTATAAAAAATTGAAAGGAGAAACAGATGTTTAATTTTACAGAAGCAACAGAGTTCGCTCTGCTGGACACTTTAATACGCATAGCTATGGTGGTCATCGCTTCAACACTACTTTTTATGTCACTTCGTATTCGTGACAAAATAGCTAAGATTGACTTCAAAGAGTCATTTGAAATTATAAAAAAGGATCCACGTGCGTTATCTACTTATTATTCTACTTGGGTATTCGTTATCGGCATCATCACTGCCACTCTCTTCGCTTAAGTATGACCTATACATAAAAAAGTCAGTCAAACACTACTGGGTGTTTGATGATTGGAAATATTGGAAAGCTCAACTCTATCAAGAGTCACGCTTTAAAGTTGATGCAATTTCACCAGTTGGGGCAAGTGGACTAGCTCAGTTTATGCCACGTACATGGAGAGCAGTAGCAAAGAGACTCAACTATGAAAAATACTCTCCAAAAATTCCAAAGTATGCAATTTATGCTGGAGCTTTTTACATGAGACAGCAATGGAATATGTGGAGTTCACCACGTCCACAACTTGATCGCCTTTTTTTAGCTCAAGCTTCTTACAACGCTGGAGCTGGAAACATAATAAAAGCACAAAAAGAGTGCAACATGGCTTCTACTTACGAGGGCATTATAGAGTGCTTACCTAAAGTGACAGGACATCACTCAAAAGAGACTATAACCTACACGAAAAGGATAAAACGATGGCGTTTATTACTAGATTAATTGGGACTAGTATGTTTAAATATCTACTTTTTGGTGGACTTGCTTTAGGTGCGATCGCATTTGTGGCTTTTCAGAACTACCAAATAAACTCTCTTGAGAATGATCTAAAAGAGACAAAAAAAGAGTTAAGCTCAGTTCAACTACAACACCAAAATGCAGTTAATACAGCTAATAAAAATGCAGATAAGTTTAGTACTTTTAAAGAGGCTCATGAGCAAACTTTAAAAAGCTTAGATCTAAAACATAAAGCTCAACTACAAAGAGCTAAAGAGTTCACAAAAATAACAGAAAGGATCGTTCATGTTAAAAACAGCGAAGATGGTGCTATTGCTCC
The DNA here is from genome assembly GCA_013138865.1 of Helicobacteraceae bacterium. Lineage (GTDB taxonomy): Bacteria > Campylobacterota > Campylobacteria > Campylobacterales > Sulfurimonadaceae > GLR69. The sequence continues at coordinate 19,584 of WTBY01000044.1, forward strand.
TATTCTTAACTCTACTCTTAACAGCTTGCAGCTCTACCAAAACTCTAACCATTAAAGAGGTACTAGAAGTTAAACAAGAGATACCTAGTGAGCTATTAGTAAGCCAAGAGTTACCAACTATTCCAGTTGATGCTAAAAAGCAGAGTGAAGTTGCTACATATATAACAGAGCTATTAGAGGTTGCTATTGAATGTAAAAGCAACCAAGATGAGATTAGGAGGATTATAAAGTAGTTAAGGAGTAACAGATGAACTCTCCTTCATCTGCTACAAAAAAGAGTTTAAACTAAAAAAGATTTAAGAATGCAAAAATATTGCATTTTGCAATAAAATGGAGAGTAGAAATGAAAGTTACTAAGTTAAAACCACCACATGGCTGGGTTGGTGGAAAATCACGTTTAGCAAAAGAGATTGTTAATTTAATACCTGAAGATCATAGGTTATATGTTGAAGTATTTGGCGGAGCTATGAATATACTCTATGCAAAAGAGAAGCAGAGTGTAGAAGTTGTAAATGACATCAATTCAGAACTTATAAACCTACACCGCTCTATCAGAAATAATCCTCAATCACTAACAATGTACCTTAACAATATGCTTATATCTCGTGAGCTATTTGATGATATTAAGAACCAACGACTACGATACACAAACAACATACAAAGAGCAGCATACTATTACTATCAACTTACTCAGAGCTTTGGAAGTAAAGGTGAGAACTTTGCTATGAATGCAAAGAGTAGAAAACCTAAAAATATCTATAGAGAGTTCACTAAGTGGTCCGAACGCTTAAAAGGTGTAACGATCGAGAATATGAGCTTTGAGAAACTACTTAAAACTTACGATAAAGAGGATGCTTTTTTCTATTGCGATCCACCATACGTTGAGACTGAGAGTTACTATAAAAATACAGGTGGATTTGGAGTTAAAGAGCATGAACTCTTAGCAGCTACTTTGAAACAGGTGAAAGGTAAGTTTTTACTTTCATATAATGATCATAAGCTGGTAAGAGAGCTGTACAAAGATTTTAAGATTGTTCAGAGTGGCGAGATTGAATATACGCTTGGTAAAGGTGTGAGTGGTAAGTCTAAAAAGGTTCGAGAGATCTTTGTTATGAATTATTAGGATTTGATAAAAGGTACTGCATCGCTATCTTTAACGATAGAGTACCTTTTTTTAAAAAGCTAAAGCATCATCATTTTTGACGATGGCAGAAGCTGCTAAAAATTAAAAGTGATTTGACAACTCTAACCCAAAATTTTCACTTATATTTGCTAGTAAAAAATTACGTTCATCACTTGGAAGCTTATCAAGGTTATTAATCCATCTTTGAGACTTTCTTTTTATACGTTCTCGTTCTCTAAAGTCAGCACCTATATAGCTATAGTCATGTTTAATATGTTCACCTGGGATAAAGTTACACCAGAGAGCTTCTGTTCTAACTCCTTTGCGTGTCATTGAGTTAAAAGTAAACAGGTGCCATTTATCTTTATTGAGTAGTTTTGTATACAGTTCTGACTCATAACCACTAATCATAACGAAACAGTTTAAACTATCAAGTAGTTCTAATAGCTCAATGTGATCGTTATTATCATACTCATGTTTATATAAAGCTTTTTTATTTTTTCTAGTTTCAAACACATAAGGTGGGTCTGCATATACAAGCTCATAGCCTTTGAAGTCATAATTAGTTAAAAAGTTAATGCAGTTGTCATTTATAAATTCATGTGCACCATCATCATTTTTAGAGATAGAGTACTTAAACTTTTTTAGTTCTGCAGTATCGATCTCAATAGCGATGTTACATGACGCTTTTTTCTTTTTTAAAAGAATACTACCACCACCTAAGTGAGTCTCAATATATACTCTATGCTTTGGCATTTTATTAATGATTTGTTGATGCACACCACTTGCACCTTTTCCACCGTTATAATTCATAAAAATAGTATATCAAATATCGTCATAAAAAGCGATGCTTCATGGAACATCGTTATAAATGATGATACTTGAGTAAAAAGTTTTGAATTTGAAAATGAAATGTCAGTAAGGTAGTAAGTAAATATAACTTATTTGAATTTGAATATGAAATGCAAGTAGTGGCTTAAAAAGGGTTGTTTTTGTCTAAGTACTGACATTTCATATTCAAATAACTTGCGTTTTAAATTTGGTTTTACACATAAATACAACAAGTTTATACCATCAGAAATAAGGAAAATTGACAAGTCAATTGGTCTGTTTTGAAAGTGCTATACAAAAAAAGTTATATGTGAAAAATATTTTAGCTACCGTAAGTTTTGAATCTCTTGAAATGTCGTGTTTTTGGGGGTTTAAATTGAGTGGCTCCGGATATTGGATTCGAACCAATGACCAAGGCATTAACAGTGCCCTACTCTACCGCTGAGCTAATCCGGAATGTTTTTGAAAGCGGCTAATCGTTTTCATGGTGCAATTGTACTTTAACAAAATTAAACAAAAATTAAATTCGTGTTTTTTTTGATCAAAAGAACAATTAAACAAAAAAAAGATAGAATATATCAATTAAACGTAGGATTATTAATGATCAAAAAGAATGATACAGTACAGACCCTTTTAGATGCACTTCCTTTTATTAAAGAGTTTAACAATCAAATTGTAGTAATTAAGTATGGTGGTAGTGCTCAAACTTCACCAGAGCTTGTTCAAAAATTTGCTGAAGATATTTCACTTTTGTACACAGTTGGTATTAAACCTGTGATCGTACATGGTGGAGGTAAAAAGATCAACGATATGCTAGAGGCTCTAAATATTGAAACATCTTTTATAGATGGGCAAAGAGTTACTACACCTGAAGTTATGAGAATAGCAGAAATGGTTTTAGGTGGAGAGATCAACAAAGAGATTGTTTCACTTCTTAACTCTCACTCTATAAAAGCTATAGGTATTAGTGGTAAAGATGCTCACTTTATTAAAGCAGAACCAAAATGTGAAGAGAAGTGGGGACTTACTGGAAACATTACAGAAGTTAATGCAGAAATAGTTCATAATCTTATTAAAGATGGCTATGTACCTATAATCGCACCTATTGCAGCAGGAGATAACCTTGGTCACTCTGGCTTTAATATAAATGCAGATCTTGCAGCCTCTTTTATAGCAAAGTCTATAGGTGCTAATAAGGTTGTTTTTTTAACAGATACTCCGGGTGTTTTAGATGCTAACATGGAACTACTTTCAACTCTTAGTGAAGATGAAGTAATAGAGTTAAAAGATAGTGGCGTAATAAATGGTGGAATGGTACCAAAAGTAGATGCTTGTTTAGAAGCAGTAGAAGGTGGAGTTCCTAAGGCTCATATTATTGATGGCAGAATAGAGCACTCAATACTATTAGAACTTTTCACTTCAGATGGTATCGGTACTGTAATCAAACTAGAAAATTAGATATAATTCAAAAAAATAAAAAATAAAAAATGAGAATATTATGAAATTTATAGAAACACGTGGAAACGATGGTATACATCCTACAAAAGTTACATTTTCAGAAGCGATTTTAAATCCTATCGCTTCATTTGGTGGTATTTATGTACCCGAGGAACTTCCAACTTTAGGTGAAGCATTTTTAAGTAAACATCTAAACTCTAGTTACAAAGTTTTAGCAAAAGATCTTTTAAATAGTTTTGAGATTGATGTTGATGAAGCCATTATAGATGAAGCTTTAGCGCTTTACGATCATTTTGATGATAGTTCAAACCCTGTACCAGTTGTAAAAGTTAAAGATGATTTATACGTAAGTGAACTTTACCATGGTCCAACTCGTGCTTTTAAAGATATGGCACTTCAACCTTTTGGTGTAGTTCTATCAGGTGTAGCAGCACAAAGAGATGAAAAATATCTTATCTTAGCTGCAACAAGTGGTGACACTGGTCCCGCTGCACTAGAGACATTTAAAAACCGTAAAGGTGTACAAGTAGCTTGTATGTACCCTGATGGTGGAACAAGTGATGTTCAACGCTTACAGATGGTTACAGAAGATGCTCCGAACTTAAAAGTAATAGGTATTAAAGGTGACTTCGATGATGCACAGAATGCTCTTAAGTCACTTTTAGGATCAACTACATTCAAAGCAAAACTAAAAGAGAAAGGCATCTCTTTATCAGCTGCAAACTCTGTAAACTTTGGTCGAATAATTTTTCAAACAATTTATCATATTCATAGTTACTTAGAGTTAGTTCGTCAAGATGCTATTAAAATGGGTGAAAAAGTTTATTTAAATGTTCCAAGTGGTAATTTTGGTAATGCACTTGGTGGTTATTATGCACAAAAAATGTGTTTACCAGTTGAAAAAATAATTATTGCTTCAAATGAAAATAATGTTTTAACTAAACTAATCAATAGTGGTAAATACGATCTACGTGATTCAAGTGTAGTTTCTACAACATCACCAGCTATGGACATTTTAAAATCTTCAAATATAGAACGTATTTTATATGATCTTTTTGGTTCGAAACGCACAAAAGAGCTTATGAACGATCTTGACAGTAACAACTGTTATGAATTAAACTCGAATGAGTTAACAGCACTTCAAGAAATGTTCTCAGCAGACTTCTGTAATGGAGATGAAGGTAAAAAATATATTAAAGATGCATTTACTAACAACTACTTAATGGATCCTCACACAGCAACATGTTTTAAAGCTTATGAGACTTGTGCAACAAAAAATATTGTAACAATTGCATACTCAACTGCTGAGTGGACTAAGTTTTCACCTACGATCGCAAATGCTTTAACTGGTGAAGTAGATGCTGAAGATATTACAGCATTAGAGTCTATCTCAAAAGAGGCTAATGTAGCTATTCCATCTATGATCAAAGCACTATTTAACAAAAAGATAACGCAAGACACGATCATTGAAAAAGAAAATATTGAAGAAGAGATTTTAAAATTTATATAGCGAAATAATTTCGCTATATATAAAAAGTCTAACGAGACTTTTCTGGAGGTATTTTATTTGCCTCTTTATATCTTTGAAGTGGATGTTTATAGTCAACTTTTTCACAACCTGCCAGAACCATACTTAACGAAAAAAGTGCTATAAACGTAAATGCAATACTTTTCATTTGTTACTCCTTTGTTTGTTTGAACTCATTTCAACTTCCATAGTCACTATTTCTTTAGAAGCATCTATAATAACAAGATCGTCAGTTTGAAGCTTTTTATTAGATATTTTACCCGGATACTCCATATGCTGTAAAATATGTTTTATACAGTTAATACGCGCTTTTTTCTTATTGTCAGAACGTACAACCATCCATGGTGAGTGATCAGTATCAGAAGCCAAAAGCATAGAGTACTTAGCGATCGTATATTTTTCCCACATCTCTTGTGACTTTTCATCAACTGGTGAAAGTTTATACTGCTTAAGTGGATCAGTTCTTCGTTTATCAAACCTTTTCTTTTGCTCTTTTTTTGAAACAGAGAAATAAAACTTTAAAATTATAACACCAGAGTTACGGATCATCTTCTCAAAAGCTGGGACTTCATGTAAAAACTCACTATGCTCTTTCTCAGTACAGAAGTTCATAACAGGCTCAACTCCACCACGGTTATACCAGCTACGGTCAAAAAGTACAATCTCCCCAGCTGATGGTAAGTGTTTAGTATAGCGTTGAAAGTACCACTGAGTCTGTTCTATATCTGATGGCTTATCAAGTGCAACAACACGAGCACCACGTGGGTTTAAATGTTCAGTAATACGTTTTATTGTACCACCCTTCCCTGCAGCGTCACGTCCCTCAAAGATCATAAGTAATTTTTCACCACTATCTTTTAAATGATTTTGCATTTTTAGAAGCTCTATTTGAAGAGTTTTTAGTTCATTTTCATAAGCTAAAACTTCTTCTTTAACCCATACAGCTACACGTTTATAACCACCTTTTTGGTTACGTTTATTAACTTTTTCTTGCTCTTTTTTACTTAAACGTCTATCTTCATGTACAATTTCTTCCAAGACAGATAAACTTGTATCTAATTCAGCATCAATCATTTTTCTTTTTGAACTCATATAATAGCTCCTTATTTTGAGTGATTATACTATTTTGACTATATAAAAGCAAAAACTAATATAGGAAAAGCTATTACAAGCCCAAGTGCTACTAATTGTAAAAGAATAAATGGCACTACACCCTTATAGATCTGCATAGTTGTAAGCATATTTTTTGAGCTTCCTTTTAAAAAAAAGAGTGCCAGACCAAAAGGTGGTGTCAAAAAAGAGGCTTGTAGGTTCATAGCTATTAAAACTGCAAACCATATAGGATCAATTCCAAAAGCCTCTACAACGGGCACTAAGATCGGAACTATAATAAAACTAATCTCTATAAAGTCTATAAAAAATCCCAAGATGAAAATGCTAAGCATAGCAACTACTATAAATACCCAAACATCTGCAATATCCTTACTAAAAAAGTCAACAACTATGTCTGTTCCACCCAACTCATTAAAAACAAGAGAAAAGGCTGTTGCACCAATAAGGATCATAAAGATCATCCCACTTAGTTTTATACTCTCACTTAATGTGTATGAGATCATCTCTTTTGAGATTGTTTTATTAAACAGACTTAAAATTAGTGCTCCAACTACTCCAAAGGCTGCTGATTCAGTAGCAGATGCAACCCCTGAAAATATTGACCCTAAAACTGTAAACATAAGTAAAAGAGGTGGCAAGATAGCTTTAAAAGCTTCTATATAGTCTACCTCTTCATCACTCTTGAAAGCAGGAACCATCTCAGGTTTTAGGTAAGCTAATACAACTATATACAAAATATACAAACCTACTAATAACACACCAGGCAGAACAGCTCCTAGAAACAGTTCACCTACACTAACACTCATAACATCACCTAATATAATTAGTATTATTGATGGTGGTATTATTTGTCCAAGTGTACCACTTGAAGCTATAACACCAGAACTAAGTGAGCGATCGTAACCTGCTTTGATCATAAGTGGAAGTGCAATTACACTCATCATAACAACTGAAGCACTAACAATTCCCGTAGAAGCAGCAAGCATAGCACCAACTAAAATAACACTAATAGCTAAACCACCTTTAACGCTTCGAAAAAGTGAACTCATAGATATAAGTAGTTTTTGAGCCATTCCACTTTTTTCTAAAATAAGACCCATTAAAATAAAAAGTGGTACTGCCATTAAAGTTGTATTTGACATAATTCCAAAAATTCTAAACGGAAGAACATTAAAAATTCCAAGTCCTACATCTGGAACAAAAAAAGCAAAAATAAGTGCTACTCCACCAAAGACAAAAGCTACTGGAATACCTACTAACAAAAGTGTTAAAGATGTAAAGAACATATAGATAGCAATCATACTCTTAACTCTTTAATATTAATTAGTATCTCTCGTACTGACTGTAATAGTACAAAAATAAAAGCTATAGGCATAAGTGCTTTAACTATATAACGATATGACAAACCACCAGGATTTGAGCTACACTCCATTTGTGAAAAACTGATACTTACAAACTCAAAACCTACATAAATTATAAGAAGTGAAAGAGGAGTAATAAAGAGTATTAGTGAAGCTAAATTTATGATATTTTTAACTCTTTGACTAAAGTTATCATAAAAAATATCTACTCTTACATGAGCATTATGATGCATAGTATAAGCAATAGAAAAAAGGATCACAACATCAAAAAGGTGCCACTGAAACTCTTGAATAGCGATTGATCCTTGAGAGAAAAAGTAACGCATAAGTGCATCATAAACGACAAGCACTACAAGAAGTACTAAAGAAAAAGAACTTAAGAATGATGCCGTTTTTATCAGTCGATCAAAAAAGATCATATAAAGTTTGGTGCGTCATTTGCAAAGTAAATTATGTCACCACTATATGTCATTTGAGCAAGTATTTTAGTAAGCGTTGCTTTATCATTCAACATAATTTTTTGTGCTACCTTTAAGTTCTTATCAAAAAGGGTTGCATTTAACTTTCCTGTTACGATCACAACATCAAAAACTTTGTTTATTTCACTAATTAGTTCTAAATTAAGTTTATCACTACTCTCAACTAAACCAGGTGTCACAATTACTTTTCTACCATTATGTAAACTACAAAGACGTATACCCTCACGCATACCCTCTATATTTCCATTATAACCATCATCTAAAATAATTTTACCACCAGCATCTATACGCTGAAGACGGTGTTCAACACTCTCTAAAGCTTTAACACCTGAAACTATATCTTCAACATAGAAGTTAAGACGATCAGCAACAAGAGCAGCTGCATTTATGTTAGTAGCTTGAAAAGAGCCTAATACAGAAGTTTCTAGGTGCATATGTTTATAGTTAATAACTACATCAAAAGAAGTTCCATCAAGTGTTGCATTCATATTTGTAATTTTATTTCCAAAAAACTGAACTCGATCGTGTCTCTCACTTGTAACAGAGTGGTGAACATAGGCTATTTCTAGTCTATTAGATTGAAGTAGTTCTAGTTTAGTTCTTTTAATATTATCTAATGTTTTAAAGTACTCTAAATGTTGCTCCCCTACTTCACCAACTATAACTATATGAGGATTCAGAAGCTGGGCTATTTTATAAATATCTCCACGTTCACGTGCCCCTGCTTCACAAACATATACTTGTGTGGCAAACTCATCTAGGTTTTCGTTTATATCTCTTATGATTCCACCAACCGTATTTACACTTCTAGGTGTTGAATGAACTGTGTACTTCTCTTTTAACAGCTGAGTTGTAAAGTTTTTTATACTTGTTTTACCGTAACTACCTGTAATACAGATAATTTTTAAATTTTCCATTCTTGTAAGTTTTGCAATCGCATTTTTCTTGAATGCTTCATAAAGAAACTTCTCTATTCCTATAGATCCAACAACTGCTATTAAAAGTGGTATAAAAACACCATATAGCTCACAACCTTCTTTTAAAGTACATAAAAAGTTTTGAAAAAGAGTAAGTCCAAAAAGAAGAATAAAAAAACGTTTTACTCTCCATGTTAAAACTAATTTTTTATCTAACTTTTTATTCCAAAGGTAAATAGATGGCAGAACAGCAAAGTAAAAAAAGATCCCAAAAAAGTCACCAGTTGAGTAGTAAGCACCAAGAGGAATTAAAAAATATATTATGTGCCATAAAGGTTTATGATGTTTAAAAAATACTCTCTCAACTCTATAGTCATACCACTGTAAAAGTGTGATTAAATACCAACCTAAAGTTAGTACAAAAATAATATTTGTTACAAAATTAAAAATAAGCATACCGTTAATTAACTCCATTTACAGACTCCTTTTTATGATCGAATTTTCTATCTCTTGTGCTATATCATGATGATATTTCATAAAGAAATAGTGATCACCTTCATATGTTTTAAGTGTAGAATTTTTAAGTAATTCACTCATCTTAGTTGCACACTTAATAGGTGTTGCACTATCAGTTGTTCCCCAAAAAAGAAGAGCTTTATTACTAAAAGATGAAAACTCAAATGAAAAGTCCTCATTAACCACATTTTTAAAAGTTTTATACATATTTTCACTTAAACTTTTAGCATCATCAGCTACTAGATGTTTTCTAAACTTTGATAAACCAAATAAATTAAATATTTTTGTAAGGATTATTTTAGCTTTAATCTTAACTGATTTAGGTAATTGTATGCCCGCACTTGCTACTAAAACTAAAAGCTTAGGTTGAAGAAGAAGAGCAACTTTACCACCAAATGAGTGACCTAAAATAATCTCTTTACTAACATTTATCTCTTCTAAAAAAGTATCTATAACTTGTGCATAACAATGAGTAGTCATTACATTATTACATGTACTATTTCCAAAGCCAGGCAGATCAATATAGATGTGACGAAAAGCTTTTAACTCATCTTTAAAACTACTCTTCATTAGCTCTTTATTTGATCCCCAACCATGTAAAAAAACTATGTCATGAGAAGCTGTTGGATTTAAAATTTCATAACTTATGTTAAATGTTTTATGATTATATTGAAGTGATTTTAGAGCCAAAGCTATTTACCTTTTGCTGATGAAATGGAGTTAATGTACTGATATGACACAGATGGATAACTCTTAGTTGGAAGAGAGTTAAATAGAGTTGTAAGAGAGATTTTAAAGTCACTAAAAAGATAGTTAGCCATAGATCCTGGAATTGGGTTTATTTCGTTTAGATAGATCTCATTCTCTATTATGAAAAAGTCACAGCGTATAAGTGAACCTTCAAAAGTAGTGTTATAAATTTTGCTGAACGTATCTTGAAGTTTTTCTATCATCTCAGTTGAGAGCTCTGCTTCACTTACTTGTTGTGATCTAGAAAAGTCTAAGTACTTCTTATCAAAGTCTAAGAACTCATTTTTTTGAGGCTCTTCAACTATAGAGTAGTTAATTTTACCATTAGCTTTAAAACCTGCTAAGTTGTACTCTTTTACGTTATTTATAAATGGTTCAATAATAACAGTGTTGTCAAACTCAAAAGCGACATCTAAAGCATAATTCAACTCAGACTCCTCTTTAACTATACTTACACCTATAGAGCTACCTAACGTTGTAGGTTTTACTATAAAAGGGTAAGAAGTTTTAACATCTCTTTTATCTGTAATAGTTAAAAATTCATGAGAGAGTGTCTTAACTCCAAAAGATGAAGCATATAGTTTTGTATAGTGTTTGTTGAAACTGAACATAGCAGCCTCTTTACGAGGACCTATGTAGTTAATTTTGTAAAAGTCTAAAAGAGAAGCTATTGAGCCATCTTCACCATCACCACCGTGAATAAGGTTTAAAACAGTTGAGTCTATTGTTGTTGAAGAGAATAGTGAGCTGTTAGTGAATGATCCTAAAGTAAGTGTCAAACTTTTTGATTTTTTGTACTTACCTGAGCTAAAAAAGTTTGCTTTCATATTTGAAGCTTCTATTAAATAGAAAGTATGATCTTGATCGCAAAAGATAAAACTTAACTCAAAGTTGTCTAACTTAGCTTTAACTGTGATCGCACTTACAATGCTAATTTCATGTTCAAAACTAGCACCACCAAATAAAATAGATAATTTCATAACGACTTGTCCTTAATAGTTAATATGAGAATTAAGCATTTAGCGATCCAAACTCTGCAATTTAAGTTTGTAGTTTTTAACTTAGCTTTCATAGCATAGCTGATATAATTTTTTACTATTTAAAAATTTAAGAGGAGCACACCTATAATATGCAAACAAAAGAGCAGTTATTAGACGATATAGAGAAGTTATTAAATAGTTATGAAGATAGTTCTATAACTACAATTAACCCAGATATTTTAAAATTTATGGACGAAGAGTCACTTAAAGGTATTATCTCATCTTTATTAGATCAAAAAGAGAAAACTTTAGAAACTAATGCTGAATGGATAGAGCAATTTAAATCAGAAAAATAGGAACTATTTTTGCTATATTTAAATAATTAGGAATATTTTACGAATGGAATATAATGAATAAATTTATACTAGTAACACTCACTTGTAGTGTTACTCTTTTTGGTGCTGTAAATGTTAGAATTTGTAAAGAGTGCCATGGTCAAAACTTTGAAAAACATGCACTTCATGCATCTAGAATTATTTCGGAATTACCAAAAGAGGAGATCTCCGCTATTTTAATTGGTTTTAAATATGGTACTTATGGTCCAGAACAGAGCATTATGAGAGGTCGTGTTTTCAACTATAGTGACGAAGAGTTGAGAACTACGGGTATAGGCAAATAAATGTATATTAAATTAACACTACTAGTTGCTACTATATTAACATTTACATCTTGTTCTAAAACAAATGCTTTCACATACTTCAGCATAAGCAATGAGAGTGAAAAAGCAATTAGTTCACTCCAAAGTGCTACTATTAAAGATAATAAAAAAACCACTGTTATATTCTCAGCTATCAACATTAACACTGTTACAGACAAGAGAGAGGATTATGAAAATTTTCTAATATCTATATATTTAGAAGATAAAGATTATTCTGAAGAACTTATGAGTAAGTCATTAACTCTAAATTCTAAAGCTCCACTAGTTGTTCAAGAGCTTGATGAAAACTCAACACTTCTTAAATTAATGCCTATAAAAAATAGATGGAGCAGATATTACGAAGTTATGTTTACAAGTGAAAAAAGTGAAAAACTAAATCTTATATATCAAACCTATGACAAGAAGATGGCTTCTTTAACTTTTCAAAAAGAGAATTAATACTTATATCTTCACCTAAAATTTGTTTGTAAATTACATAGTTTGCGAGCACTTTTTTTCCATATTCACGACTCTCTGTATTTGACATTAGCTCCATACTTATAAATGGCTCATACTTCTCATGTTTACTAAAAGCACCTGTTTGTAAGTGACGTTTTGTAAAGCCCATCCCGCCATTGTAAGCATAAGCAATAAATAGTGGATGATACAAAGAACTTTTAATCCATTTTACATGTTTATAAGCATAAGCAATATTACGATCAGCATCAAACATATCTGAGAGTGACTTCATAGGGTTATCTTGTTTTTTATCAAGTATCTTTGCTAAAAAAGGCATTATTTGCATAACACCAAGTGCATAAGACCTAGAAAGTGAAGCTGGAATAAAACGACTCTCTTGACGCATTAGAGACAGCATAAGTGCAACATCATCTTTAGAAAACTCTTTCATAGCATCTTTATATGGCATTATGTAATTATGGTTTGTATAGCTTGATTCACGCTCCAAAATAAATGATTTTACTGGTATAAGAGATGGATGGGAATAGTGCTTAGCCAATTTTTTCAAGTTAGCTTTAGGTGTTGCTTTAATCTCTTTTAAAATTTTGTTCCATACAAAAGGGTCTTCTATATCATGTGAAGTTGCTTTTTTATCTACATCTAACTTAATGAAGTAGTTATCAACTCTCTTTTTTAGCTTCTCTTTTGCATATAAAGAGTAAATGTTAATATCAACACTTTCAGCTAACTCTTGAAGATATTTTTTCTCTTTTTTTATCTGATACATCCAAAACTTGGCTTTATCTTTATCCATACGATAATAAGACTTCTTATATGTTAAAGCAAGGTAGTGTTTTGATCTAGTTTTATAGTGATATTTTAGTGCATTAATAGCCAAAAAGAAGTTTGTTTGAGCATTTAGTTTGTCACTTTTAACATTAAATAGTGACTGCTGTATTTTTGAAAGTTTTTTATTTGTAGTTACTTTTTTTACAAAAGTAGAAAAACCTGATGTAGACGAGAGTCTATTAAGATACTCTTTTGAGATATGAAAGTTAAAATTTTTAACTCTATTTGCAGTTCCAGCTGAGTTAAACCAGTATAGGAATGCACGAGGAGAGTATTTCTTATAGTTTTTCTTTATGTTTTTCTCTGTAGATATTTTCAACCAATAGAGGTCTTTATTATCTTTAAAACGCTTATAAAGTAATTTTCTATCTTTAAAAGAGAGCTTCGATACTTTGTATGCACCAAGTCCTAACCAAACACAATCATCATCTTTATTACTCAGAAGTTTTTTAGAGCTAATTCCTCTGCACTCTTTAACATATTTAAAAGTTTTATCATCAGTTTTTTTTGTATAAGCATTAAAAAGTTTGAAATTTACATTTTCTAACTGATAAAATGCTTTGTCTGCTTGAGAGGGAGTAATATCTTGTTTAAAATATTGCCAAATCATAAAGTTTTTTGCACGAGAAGATGGTTTTTTATCTATTTCACTTAGTGTGATCGCACTAAGTGTAGTAGCTAAAAATATAAGTACTAAGAGTTTAATTACTGCCCCATTGCTAATGAATTAAGTACGTTTACTAATACCACACTAATAACTTGAAGTCCTACTATTATTATAATAGGTGCTAAATCAAGTCCATTAAAAACAGTTGGTATATTTCTAACTAGGCTGTAAGCCGGCTCTGTTAAGCGTCTTAAAATTTGTACCACTGGGTTAGATGGATCTGGTTGAACCCAAGAAATTAACGCTGCTATAATTAAAACCCAAATATAAACATTTATAAGTGAATTTAAAATACCACCTATTCCTACAACTATTCCTATTACTGTATCCATTTACTTTTCCTTATTTTACTATTTCGCCTAAATAATTTTTAATATGTCCATAAAGAGCACTTAAGTCAGGTCCATTTTCAGAACCACTAAGAACAATACGAAGAGGTTTAAAAAGGTTTTTTCCTTTAAGTCCACTCTCGCTCATAATATGCTTTTTAAACTCATCATACTCACTGAAAAATGGTGCATTTTTTATAACTTCACTCAGTTTAGCAACACCCTCTTTATACTCATCGGCTACGTCTTTTGAAGCAAAAACTGCTCCAATCTTTTGACGTAACTCTTTAAGTGTACTAGCCTCTTCTAAAAATAGTTTCGCAAGTTCGCCTATCTCTTCATCAGCAAAGCCAACAAAACGAGAAAGCTCTTTTGAGTCCATCATTTTTAGATGTTCATGGTTAATAAAACGTAACTTAGTCATATCAAACTTAGCAGGAGCACGAGATATTTTAGTTAAATCAAACCACTCTTTGGCCTCATTCATAGTAAAAATTTCATTAGGCACTTTGTTACCTATTAAAATAAGATAGTTTATGATCGCACTTGGTATAAAACCCTCTTCAAGTAACCACTTAACACTTGAAGCATCATCACGTTTACTCATTTTTTTACCATCATTATTTAAAATAATAGGTAAGTGAGCATACTCAACTTTTTTGTTATAACCTAAAGCAGATCTAACTAACATCTGTTTAGGTGTATTACTTACATGGTCTTCTCCACGAATGACTAAAGATATATCGCTAATCATATCATCAACAGCACACGCAAAGTTATATGTTGGGTACTTATCTTGACGCATAATAATAAAGCTATCTACATCATCAGCTTTAAAAGTAATGTTTCCTTTTATAAGGTCAATTACCTCTGTATCACTTTGCGGTTTTTTAATACGAACAGTAAAAGGGTTCATATTATCAATAGTAAGCTCAGCCGGAAGGTTTGTACAACTATCATCATACCTAAAAGGTTTTTTAGCTTCAATAGAAGCTTCACGCTTTTGATCTAGTACGGCAGAAGTACAAAAACAGTTAAAAGCTTTTTTCTCTTGTAGAAGTTGAAGCGTCATAGCTCTATGATGTTTTAGGTTTTCACTCTGGTGAGTTACATTTATATACTCAATCCCAAAAAGTCCTAAAATATCTAAGATCTCTTTATCTTTTCCCTCAATATTACGCTCTTTATCTGTATCTTCTATACGGATAGTTAGAGGCTCATCTCTTTGAAGTGAGACTAAGTAGTTAAAAATAGCAACACGAAGGTTACCTATATGCATATCACCTGTTGGACTTGGCGCAAATCTAAGCATTGAAGCTCCTGAAAATTAATTAGTGGAATTCTAGCGAAATTTTGTTAATTTTGTTAAATATTTATGAATAAAATTATATCAGAACTAAATTATATTTTTCATAGCTACTCTTAACTCTTTCTCATTAGGTAGTATTTTAGCAACTTCTGAGTGAAAAGATTTTGAGTGATTCATATATATTAAATGTGCTAATTCATGTACCACAACATAGTCAATAAATTCTGGCTCTATTTTCATAAGATTCGTGTTAAAAGTTAAAACTTTTTTTGAGCTACAACTTCCCCAGCGACGCTTCATCTTTCTAAAAACTATTTCATTAAAATTCAAGTTCATCAACTTAGCATAATAGCGAGTACGATCAACTATATAATTTTGCGCCATTGTTCTATAAAAATTATCATGCTTTTTTTCTAGAAAACTTTGTGATCTATTTATACTTTTTAGAAGTAAGTTAAACTCTTCATCACTGTGAATTTCTCTAATAGCACCAAGATATCGTATATGAGTTTTAAGATCATAATTTTGTGGTTTTTTTTTCTCTAATCTATTTAAAGTCTTTAAGATCCAAGACTCTTTTTGCATAAAAAAATTATTTATACATTTGGTAGGGGTTTTAAAAATTACATTTAGGTTTTCATCTATTTTAATATAACTATTTTTTAACTTTTTATTATATATATGAGTAAGTTCAACTCCATTAATAGTGAGTTTAAACGTACTCAATAGGATCACTCAACCCAGCTACATTAAAACCATTAAGTCTAAGTCTACAACTATCACAAACTCCGCAAGCTTTGTTACTATTTTTGTAACAGCTCCAAGTTAAGTGAAGCGGAACATTAGACTTAATCGCTTCTTTAACTATTTCACTCTTTTTTAAGTTAACTAGAGGCATCTCAATTTTAACTTTAATTTCAGTAGCAGTACCTAAGTTAATAGAGTTTTCAATAGAGTTTATAAACTCTTCACGACAATCAGGATAACCACTACTATCTTCTTCAACAACACCTATACTTAAAACGCTACATCCCTCTTTTTCTGCAATTGCACCTGCTATACTTAAAAAAATACCATTTCTAAAAGGTACATAAGTAACAGGGACACCCTCTTCTACTCCGCTAATTGGAACTTCTATGCTTTCATCAATCAGTGCAGAAGCACCAATCTGTTTAAAAAAATCAAGGTCTAAGTTGTATGAGTTTTTAACACCTAGCGCCTTAGATATATTTTCAAAGCATTCAAGCTCTTTTTTTTGAGTTAGTTGATCGTAATTAAAATGAAGAGCTATTATTTCATAGCCTTTTTCCTTCATCATAAATGCAGCTAAAGTGGAGTCCATACCTCCACTCATAATACAGAGTGCTTTTTTACTCATTTTATAAGTTTAAACCCGTCACTGCTCCATCTACTAACACCACCTTTAATATTATATGGATTGAAACCATTTGCATGTAGTATTCTCGAAGCAGTAACACTTCTATTTCCACTTGCACAATAGACCAATATTTTTTTATTTTTAAACTGTTTTAGGTAGTCAAGTTCTTTTTCAAGATTTTGAACAGGAATTAAAATAGCATTAGCGATGTGTCCAACATTTTTATATTCTGCTGGTGTTCGTACATCTAAAATAGTCATATTACTCTCTTCATTTTTAATAATATTAGTAGCCTCAGCAGGAGTTATAGAGTTAAAATTAGCAAAAATAATACCTTTTTGGTATAGTAAATATACTCCAGCTAATCCAATAAAAATATACAGTAAATAGTTGTTCATTAAGTTCCTTAACTTTTATCTCTAAAAGTATATCCTTAAAGATCCCAAATAATTCCATAATATTTCACTTACTCCTAAATTCATAAAAAAACCATCTTTTTTTAATCCTGATGCACCTTTAGAAGCTATCAAATCATTTTTTACATATTTTTGACTCCATCACTATTAA
>WTBY01000035.1 GCA_013138865.1 Helicobacteraceae bacterium
GCAGTCTGAACTGCATCTGCACTTGTCAATACTGCATTGTCATTGGTTGTGACTACGTATGCTTGATAGGTAGCATCATAGCTAATTACATTTGTTTCTATTGTTTCTACGTTTGTTTCTATAGCAACTACATTGTCATGCTTTATTACTATCTCTGG
The DNA here is from genome assembly GCA_013138865.1 of Helicobacteraceae bacterium. Taxonomy (GTDB): domain Bacteria; phylum Campylobacterota; class Campylobacteria; order Campylobacterales; family Sulfurimonadaceae; genus GLR69. The sequence goes on from WTBY01000035.1 coordinate 159, forward strand.
ATACTTAGTATCTCTTATGTCTCTCAATACACTTATAAATTCTGGTACTAAATCTGCCAAATATTCTCCTTTATGTTAGTGGACATTCTGAGACATCAACTAAGTCGCCTTCATCTGCACCACATTGGTTGTATGGTAAACAATTTAATATGTTCATCAATACTGTGTCTAGCGACTTGTATAAGTCTGCTTTTGGTATATCATACAGTGGGTCATTACATAGAGTTGTGGTTATAGTGCCATCTTGTAGAACAGCGTAGGAGTTGCCACTTCCATCTGGAACGGTACATCCAACTGCATCTGGTTCTAATAACAAGTCTGCACTATGTGTATCATGATTAGTCCAATCTACGTATGTGTACCAAGTTCTTCTTTCTTCTGCTGTCATGCCAGTTAAGTTGTCCGTAGACATTGCTGTTATGATATTTGATATAAAAGCATCTCCCCAAACATAACAGTTACCATCCAGTAGCAATACTGTTGTATATGGCAGTCTCTCTTGAAAGATTTCCTTCATTTCAATTAGTGCTTCTCCTGTGGTACCATGTACCTTTGGGTCACAATAATCTTCCGATAATATGAATAACTCTTCTATGGGAATTGCTGATATCTTTCAGCACAATCATTATCATTATCTGATAAGACTGTCTCCACTAGTCTGTCGTTATTCACTTCTATTTCTCTATAATACAATCCCATGTGTGTCTTACCATTAGGTCTTTCCAGTCCTGCCATTACATATAGTGCAACTGCATCTAGTAATACTGAATCTATATCTACATCATCATCTAGCGTTACTGCAATAGATGGTGTTCTTATGTATGATGTTTCATCTAGTTTTCTATAGACTGGAAATGTAACTAATGTTCCCACTGGTACTGTCTTGCTTAATCTTAATGGAACCGTATCCATTGCAATTCTCTTACAAGCAGTTTGTATTCTCTGATATAAATCTGTATCGTCTGGTAGCTGTGTCCTACCAATACTTTTAGATTTTAACAGTACTTTAAATTCGTCTACTGTCATATTACTCCTTTACTAGTAATCGTATATATCTACTTCTTCTTCATCGAGGTCATCGAATTCATCAAAGAAGTCTCCTTTTATTTCTGTTCCTTGTTTTGCAGAAGATGGATACACTATGAAGTCTGGGTCTAAGAAGTTAGCTAAACAATCCAGTACATCATCGTGTTCAGTTGTTGCTCCCTCCTTAGTAAACCCTTTGTACTCATAGTCAAACTCTGCAAATGCATCTTCATTCTTATCACTTGGTATCCATATCTTTTTAGTTTTAAACAAGGGTTGTAGAGCTGTAATTCTATATTCTTTTTGTTGTGAGGAATTGTTCTCTAAGCCTTTGTAATTAAAGTATGTACCAGTTCTTTGCATTTCTAATTGAATGAAGTGGTCTAGTACTTGTTGCAATGAAGCTTTCTCTGCTCTTGTTTCAATAGGATTGTATTGTCTTACGTGTTGAAATAGAATATCTATTATCTCACTTGGGTCATACTTTCCTACATCCATTCTAACTACGAAGATGTTTTTATTCTTATCTACACCAATAGTAGACACCACTCTATAGTCACTGCTGTTCTTAGAACTAACAGCTATATCCATTGAGGTAAAGAAGTTCATCTGTGAGAATTGTTCCTTGACTACATCGTAGTTAAAATACTGTAACCATGAATCTTTAAAGACTCTGGTTTCTTCTGATGTAATCTGAAGCATATACTCTCTATAGAATGAAGCTTCTTCTCCAAGTCCTTTAGCCCCTTCATACAATTTCATTATCTTTTCATTAGTGAATCTATCACTCCATGAAGATATGATTTCATTTACTGGTACTGGAAACTTGTTAGCTACTGGACATTCGAGAGTCATAAACTCTGTATGTCTTTTCATCTTTAGAAGAATATCATCTTCTGCAAATGGTGTACCTACTACTACCATCTTATTAAAGTTCATATCCACTGCTGGATATACTGATGACATAAACCACTTAGTTACTTTTTGTCTTTCAGTCTTACTGAATAAGGCATCATCTGGTAAAATCATTATGTTAAATTAATACTCGTTAAGCATTAACCAATAATTTGTTTCTTGTTTTCCTAGCTCCCTGCTCTTGTCTATTCTCTGTGCCTGTTACAAATTTGCATACATGCTTTGAATAGAGTTTGCTATCGCCTAGTATATCCTTATCTAGTTCCATCTTGTTGTAGTCTATCCACAACTTGAATCCTTCTAGTTTTGATATATCTTCAAGAAAATATTCGAACACTAGCCATCTACTATCTACTGTTACTCTTCCAAGATAACCTTTGTCATCTTTTTCTGAATAGCATCTTTTTAATATGTTGTTCCATAGCTGTTTAGCTCTTTTCCAATATGTTAATTTTTTATTAGGAATACCATAACATCCAACTTTGTATATAGATGGAGAGTAGTGGTCTTTCACTTCTCCTGCTCTAATGTCCGTAGTTGTTGCCGTTCTTGTATATTTAGATTTTATAAATTGAATTGGGTTCTGTTCTCTTGTCCCAATAAATTTCAATATCTTAAAATCTAATCCTAGGTTGTTTGTAAATGTCTTTCCCTCATACTGCTGAATGAGTTCTTCGTGTGTTTTTCTTTTCATAAGAAATTTCCTTATATTAAATTATTTTCTATATGTCGCCATATAGCTCGGACTATATCTTCATCTTTCGATGCCAACCGCTTCCACCTACTTAGGTGTACTTCCTTTCGGAATAGTCTCTACACTTTCCTATCTCTAGGCTTAGCTCGGTATTCTCTTGTGTCATTTGACACAAACTCTCCACCGAATTCAATTGGTTTATTTTTAGTTTGACAACAATTTATCGTCAAACAACATTAATTGAGGTCTCTTACCTGCTCTCTTTGTACCACGTAGTGATTGACCTGAACCCTTCACTTGTATGTATATTACATCTCCCTTTTCATTTCTGAATCTAGCATTCTTTTTAGTTGCTTTCTCTAATGTTAAGGTTTCTTGTAATACTTCACTATTCTCCCACATGAATACAATCTCTTCTAGTAGTCCAATAGCTTGGTCTTCACTAGCTGAGAATATCATTAGGTTCTGAATGTTTTGTTCTACTCCATCTTTGTTGTAGAAGTTAGGCATGTATCCTAGCGAAGCTACATACAGTGTAAGTTTAGTATTAAGTACTGTAGTTTTAGCACCACCACGATGAACTATGATTTGAACTCTATCTTCATCTGATAAAGTTAGGTCTAGCATTTCATAGTGAATCCTTGGTGTCTTATTATCTTCTGCTAATAGGTTTATGTTACACCATGATAGAAAGTTCTTACTCTCTACGGATGGTCTGTATGGTACAGTATAATCAGGTCTATGAACTCTATCATTTCTAGTGTACGAGTTCGACATCTATTATTGCACCTGATTCATCTATCATCTTTCCTTCTTTTCCAAGGGTTCCAATAGCTTTATTCATTTTCTCCATTACAGTTTCCCCTGCTGATACCTCATGCTTGATAAGAAGTTCTGCTTCAGTCTTTAGAGTCTGTTGCTTAATGTATGGTTGCAATGCTTTTATAGCTTCAATTCTAACCCTGTCATCTCTTCTATCATCAGTAATCATTTGCATTCCTACTTTAACTATGTCAGATATGTCTCCAATATAAAGTGTTCCTTCATCTGGTACAAAGTATCTAATCAGTTCTTGAACCCATTTACGTTTAAAGAATTCTCCAGCTTTACTTCTGGCTACTTTCTTTTCAACATCAAAGGCTTCTTCAAATGATTCGGTTCTGTTTTTTCCATCTGCTACCAGAGATGCAAAGCATACTCCTTTTGGAAACATCTCATCACTTATCCCGAAGTGTAATTTAATACCTTCTACTTCTTTGTTTTCTTCCACTGGTACTACGTCCATTGCATCTCCTGTTTTAGTTGTTTACCCTGTTTTCTCAGAGGAATACATAGTGATTATAATACCTATTTAATTGTAGGGAACTATGTACTCCTGTGAAAAAAGTAGGTCTTACCCTACTCTTTCTAACCATCCCAATATGGTCTCATCATCTGCATACCATCCTTCTGAATAGAAGAATTGCTTTCTTTGTTCTGGAGTTATCATAGATACTCCACTTCGTATATTTGATGCCATGGAATTATCTTCTTTGCTTCATCTTCATAAACTACTATTCCATAAGGTCTAGTAGCAACAAGAATCATATCTTTTCTATTTCTTCCATTGATGGCTACTTTTACTTTAAACAGATTAGATGTCATTCCAATCTCCCGTTAGACTATTCATTGTGTATTCAGTAGACTTTCCTTCAAAGAAGTTAGTTAATACTGTTCCAGTTAATTCATCCATCCAAGGGAATGGAGATTTGTTTATATTGTAGTTAGCTTTAAATCCAATTAGTTTTAGTCTCTGGTCTGCAATATATTTAATATACTGCTTCACTTCTTCATTGTCCATGTGAGGTGGATTCAATTCATCTACTAGTTCACATTCCTTTTCTACCAAGGTTCTAGTTGCTTTGTAGATTCGTTTCTTTATCTCATCATTGAATACTTCACTATTTTCCTTAATAAAAGTCTTTAATAACCAAGCATTACTTACTACATGTTGTTCTTCATCTTTGATAGACCATTCAACTATAGTTCCTAATCCTTTGTACTTTCCATCTATCTGATATTTTAATAACATAGCAAATTGAGCAAAGAGTGAGACTCCCTCCGTGAGAACAGCGTACACCGCTATCATAAACATTATATCTTGTTTGTAGCGGTATGCTATCTCTTCTTCTGAGTATCCCATTTCTGCATACTGTTCATACTTCAATACCTGACTATCTTTTACAAACTCTATCTTGTCTGCCATATTCTTATCTTCCAAGAACTCTGAGTAGAATGAATCTTCAAATCCTAGTGTCTCAGTGAATAAAGAGTATGATGCAATATGAGTACTTTCTCTATCTGCATTACCTCTTAACATCATTGATACTTCTGTTGGTTTAAATATTCTCAATAGTACATCATATCCATGTCCTACTTCAATATCATTCTGGGTAAACAATCTCATTACTTGTGTAATGAATTCTTTCTCTTTTGTATCTGCTTTAGAGAAGTCTTTTACATCATCTCCTAATGGAACTTCATCCCAATGCCATACCATCTTATCATGTGTATTCCAGTGTTCAAATGCTTCTGGATACTTCATAGGTTTAAATACCCTGCTTGCTGATAATAAACTCATTATGCACATCCTAGGCAAGTATCAGCTTCTAGCTCTACTCTGTCTGTATTTCCAGTATTGGCTCTGTTTAGAGACGTACTTCTTAGATAGTACAAACTCTTTAACTTCTTCTTCCAAGCCATTAGGTGTATCTGATGCAATAGCTTAACATTGATATCTGCTGGTATGAATAAGTTACAACTGATACCTTGTGTTATATGTTCTTGCATAATTGATGTATTGTTTATTACTGCTAATTGTGGTACTTCATAGGCAGTTTTAAATACATACTTTTCTTCATCTGTTAGACAATCTAAGTGTTGAACTGAACCTTGGTTTTTAAGTATTGATTTCCAGATGGTGCCAGTGTTTTTACCACGCTGTTCTAGTACCATTTCAAGATACTTGTTCTTTATAGTGTAGCTTCCTATATTGCTCTTAGCTACATATATATTGCTTACTCTTGTATCAATTCCTGCACTGGTTAATCCACATAATGTACTGATGCTTGCCGTAGGTGCTATAGCTGTCACATTAACATTGCGTTTAGAATTGCTTATCTTAGCAGTTCCTTTCTCTTTACCTAGTACTATATTGCTCTTTTCTAAAGATGTAGATATATGACTAAATACCTTCTTTGTTAAGTATGTAGTACTTAGACTCGATACTGGTAGGTTCTTGGACTGTAGATAGCTATGCCATCCCATTACTCCAATTCCAATACTTCGTTCCTCTAAGGCACTTCTATGTGCTTTCTCGAAGCCTTTTCTATCCTTTGTTAATTGGATAAATGATGATAATACGTTATCTGTAAATCTATGTATATCTTCCATAAACAGCTTCTTTTTTTCCCATTCATCAAAGTATTCTAAGTTGACTGAAACTAGGCAACATACACCTGTTCTAAGCTCATCAGTGTGAAGCATTATCTCACTGCATAGATTACTTGTCTTTATTCTTCTGTTGTGAATAGAGTACTCATAAGGCTTATTATGGTTAGCTGTATCTTTAAAGAACAGATATGGTTCTCCTGTTTCAACTCTACTTATTAGTATCTTTTTCCATATATCAAATGCTGGTACAGTCTCAATGGTCTCTCCTGTCTTAGGAGACACTAAATCAATATTGCCCTTGCTTTCTACTGCTTCCATGAATTCATCGCTTAGAGCCACTCCATGGTGTATATTAGTAGACCTTCTATCTTTATCTCCAGTTGGTCTTCTTACATCTATGAACTCTTTTATCTCAGGATGATTAACATCTAAGTATACTGCTTGACTAGCTCGTCTTAGACCACCCTGAGAGACTGCTAGAGTCGTACTATCACTTACTTTAATAAATGGTATGATACCACTTGATTCTCCTCCATGAGTACCTACCTTAGCTCCTATCTCTCTTACATTAGACCACGTAGTTCCAATACCCCCACCAGTTGCTCCTAGCCAGTTGTTTTCTTCCCACGTGCTAAATATACCTTCTTTACTATCTGATACTTCATTAGTGTAGCACGATATAGGAAGTCCTCTTGAAGGTACTCCTGCATTGCTAGATGGTGGGGTAGATGGATGAAACCAATAGTTCCTTAGATATGTCTCTAATCTAAGCCTATGTGGTGTATCGTCTGAATAAGCACTAGCTACTCTAGTTACCCATTCATTGTATGTTTCGCTATCTAGGAAGTATCTCTCATTATACATATCTCTACTATATTGAGGCAGTCCTTCCCATCCTCTTTTATCTTTCATTAATGTATCCATTTATACCTCGTATAAAAGTGTGTCTTGTTTAAATACTATTTCAGTACCTATTTTATCTCTTCTAAATGTAGCTTCTGCTATACATTCAACTATTACATCCTCTTCGTCCTTGAAGAATGGTTTGTAAAATAAACCAATCTCTGCTTCATCTAAGTTGACTAACATTAAACTCCTTTATAATTTGCAGTTAGTGAAATCTGCTTTTAACCATTTAGCCATTGCTTCTGGTGTCTTGTCTTTTTGAAATTTGCCTTCAATGATTGTACCTTCACGACTATTGATTTCTTTAGCTACTTCTGCTAAACATTTTTCATTATCGTACCCTACTTTAAGTACATCCCCTCCAGCAAATACCTGAATGTCACATAGTGCATCAATCACATCTTCATCTGTCGGTTTTGAGTAAGTAACATCTTTGGCTACTTCTAACTCCAAGTGAACATTGTCTATGATTCCCTCAACGGTCTCTTCTATTATTGTTACAAATCTATTCGCTAAGAATCTAGCTTTATTGTCTTGCACTCCGTACATTTCAAATATCTCTTCCATGATATTCATAGTACACACTCTTTTATCAAAAGGTTTTAAATGTAAACCTCTATCTGTTTGAAATCTCTTTAACTCATCTAATGTATTATTCATTGTAATCCTTTTATTTTAATACCTCTATAAAGAGGTCATAGACCTCTCTAAGAAGTCTATCCTTCTTCTGCTATCTTTTGTTCATTTACTAACTCTTCAGTTAATTCATTTACAATTTCAGATGCTTGTTTTCCATCATCAATTAATCCATCACAAAATCTTTGGAAGATTGAACGTGCTGTAATTTGATACATGTATGAATCTTTAGCATCGTTAGTCATAATACCAACATTGTATGCTGATGTTTCTCTATATGCTTTTAGAAAATACTCTTCAATAATTTCTTTCCAAATAGGAAGTTCCATCATTGTTTTGAATTCTTGTGCTTGTCTAGCTACCGTTGTATGTTTAGCTAATTCTTCTTGAATTGCTTGTACTGGTGTTAATTCTTCCATTCTCTTTATCCTGCTACGTAGTGTACTAAGGCTCCGACTGGTGCCATAAAGATTCCAATAACTGAAACTACGATTGTAGTTGTTGCTTCGTATACTGTACCATCAATTAAATTAATTATGTTCATTACCCATCCGTATAGGATTCCGATAATCAATGTTGCCCACAATACTAGTACTGCAATCGTTCCTGCAATATCCATTATAAACCCAAGTCCTCATCAGTAGTTGCTTCTTCTGCCTCAGCTACTTCTTCTGTACTTCCACCATCTGCAATGAATGCTTTATATTTTTTAGATTTCTTATCTGATAGTCTACCATCTAATTTACCTAATGCTGTTGACTCTAATGAGTTTGTTTTCTCATTAGCATTCAGCCCTGCTTCTGTAAATGATGCAAAGATTTCATTCTTCTCAGTAACTTCTCCTTGATAAGCATCCAGTGATTTAACAATAGCTAATTTAAGCTTCTTAGCTTCTAGTTCTTTTACTGCTGTTAATACGATTGGTGTACCATTCTTAAGTACTGGTGTACCATCATCTTTAAGTAGTTGCTTCTGGAATGTAGTAAATGAGCTTAGTCCTGCTACTACTGCAAATGCTTGCCAGTCTTTATATCCAAAGTTATCTGAACCTGTTGTCCATTTCTCATCCATCATGAATGCTTGATAGATAGTAGTGTTGTGACCATCTGTAGTAGTGAAAGATAAATCTAACTTGTTATTTCCACTCTTTGTTTTAGAAAGAACAGCGTGGTCAATTACGATATCGTAGATTCCTGTTTCCATAGTTCCAAATGAACCTCCACCATTACCTGCTGTGCTTGCTACTTCTGTGTCTAAGTTAAATACAAAATCATTCATTATACTAAGTCTTCTGAATCGTTTTCTGTATCCACTACTGGTGCTTGAATTGCTTCTGATGCACCTTTAATAGCATCAATCTGTGCCTGTAGTGTTGCCACTTGTTCTTGAATAAGAACATCTGTCTCATCAATTTGTGTTTCTAATGTTTCTTTTCTAGCTACAATTCCATTACGAGTTGCTTGTACTTTGATATCATTTGCTTCATTTAGTGCTACGATTCTTTCTTCGTGTGCCTTATTGATTCCCTCAATCTTTGCTTCTATATCTGAAACTACTTTTGATAGTTGCTCTGCTAATCTTACTTTCTTTGCTGTTAGTTGTGTTGCATTTAGTGCTATAATATTTTCTCCTGCCTTAATCAAGGACTTATTGTGATTTGCATGAAATTCATACTTAATCTCTAGTTCTCTTCTATGTTGAACTGCTTCTTCAAAATTCAAGAATCTTTTCTTTCCTTTCATCCTAGCATCAACTATAATTGATGATGCCCACTTTCCAGTCTGTTTGCACAAACTTACTCCCATTATCCCAGATTTATTTCTTTTTGAAATTGATTTATTTCTGCCGTTCTCCTTGCATGTGACTAGTCTTAAGTTTGCAATTCTATTGTCTGTCTTATTATGATTAATATGGTCTATTTGCTTTTCTGAATCTATTGTTCCGTAATGCAATTCCCATATAGCTCTGTGCAGTGGTAATGTCTTTCTTTTTGGTCTTATGTTTTTGTATCTTCCGTCAAAATAAACTGGATAAGAGATTCCTTTATAGGTAAAAGTTTCTCTTTCTATTTATTTTCCTTTTTTTAATATTTCCAATGAGTCTGCTAGTTTACCTAGTATCCCAAGGTCTGAATATGTTACTAGTAACATAAAATGTTCTGGTTGTTTTGCAATGATATCTACATTTTCTCCAATAGGAAATCCTATAGACTTGCATGCTCTTCCTAATTCTTTTACTCTTTCTTTATCTCCATTGAAGTAATTCAATAGTTGTTTAGAAAGCTCTTTTATGTTAGCCATGAAGTACTGTTAGTAATCTTCTAGCTTGTTTGTTCTCGTCTTGAAGTTGATTTGAATCTTCTTGAATTAAATTGATTGATTCTTTGTTGCTATCAATTTTTGATTCATTTGAACCAATCCCATCTTTTAATTCTTGAATGAATCCATTTACTTTCTCTAATGACTTTGTTAATTTGTTTTTAAACATTTCTAATCCTTGTAATAATTTTCAATAGCATCAGCTATAAATTTTGCATCGTTCTTTGGCTTGCTTTCAAACAATCCCCTTGGTGCTTTTGCACTGTTTCTCTTATTTGGAACATAGTCCATTTCCACATCCAACATCTCATCTGTATCATCATCGTAAATCGGATTTGTATATAATACAATAGCAAGTTCTTTTTCAAAGAATCCATATTTTAACTCCTTTCCTTTAATTCTAGCATACGATTTAGTCTCTCCAAATTGTTCTGCTTTTTGCTCTGGTAAAGCTATAATAAATACTTGCTGTTTTAGTGCCTTTAACTTAATAAGGATATCTACAATCATCTCATTGTATTGACCCCATATCTCATATCCAGTGTATACTTTATTTGCATATCGGTGCACTGTTTCACACGTTGATGTAAACGAATCCAATACTACATAATCATACTTCTCTACATTCTCTGGCTTGCTTAATGCATCTAATGTTGCACTTAACTTCTTAAAGCTAGTTACCATTATGTTATTAAACTTATTAAAGTTTCTCATTGGTAATGGTTTATTCTCTGTATTTAAAATACATGTTCTTTCTGGAGTTAAAGTTTCTAGCATAGAACTTTTTCCAGTTCCACTATCCCCTATAATTCCTACTACTGGTTTACCCATAACTCTAATTCTCCTTTTTTATATTGGTCTAATCTTACTAGTCTCATGTTAAGAATAGCTTCTTCTTCATCAGTGAACTTAGATATAAATATATCATAAGTCATAGGTTCCATTAGGTTGTCACATAGTGCTGTTGCACCTCTTTCTCCAATTCCCTTGGCTCCCTTGATGTTGTCTGTAGGGTCTCCTAGTAATGCTTGATAATAGTAGTTATTTTCTATAGTCTCTGCATCTACATAATCACTCCATTCCCACTCATTGTAGTTAATACAATCAACTGGACTGTGAGTAGTGATATCCTTGTCGATACAAGCTATATATACGTTATCTTGTTCATATGCTCTAGTTATCACTATATCATCTGCTTCTAAATTAGGTACCTCTGTGGCTCCGTATCTCTCTTTTACAAGCTTCTTTAAGTCACTAATACCAAAGATAGCGGAAGGCTTTCTATTGGCTTTATAGATGTCTGAGAGGTCATTTCTGAAGGTATGTTTAGGACTGAAGATTATCTCTATATTAATGTTTAATCCATCAATGATATCTTTACCTCTCCAATTACCTTTAATATGTTCCTCTCTATGTCTTGAATAGACCATAGCTTCGATTCTAGCTACTTTAGCACAAAAGTATAGATAAGCCTTCTCTATGTTAAATGAAGCCTTTCTAACCTCTTCTGTATATGATACATCAATGCTCTTCTTGTCTGCTAGTTGTGCATTGTAGCATGATGTGTACAGAATTGAATCTGCATCTATTACTAAGTTGTAAGTCATTAGCAATCTGCCCCTAATAATTCTTTGAGTTCTTCTTTAATCTCATCAAGGCTTTCTATCCTTTCCTTATCCATACTTTCTCCTTTGCTGTTAAGCTATATCTCTCGTGTTTCTTTTTCTTGTTGTTGGTTGTTTTATACTTCTTTATTAAAGCTGTACTAGCTTTCTTGTAAGTGTTAGCTAGTTTACTCATAGCTGTAATCTTACCTTTAGTAAGATGAGATGGTTCTATGTTTAACATCTCTTTACAATTCTCAGCATCTATTAAAGCTTCTTTACTTAAGAACAGCACAGTATTCTCGAAGTCTTTCTGATTAGCACTCCTCAATGTGTGTCACTATTTCAAAGTCATACTTCTCTATAGCCCTATCCATTGCTGTATCTATATTAGGTGCATGTAATGAACCGTTGTAGTGTTTACCTTCAAAGTATACTAGATATCTATTCATTATCGTTCTCCTTCATAGTTGCATCTTTCATCAGCTATTGATATAGCATGTTCTAAACATTCACTACATATGTCTGAATCTTCTAAGAACCAAGCACTACAGCAGTTAGATATCTCATCATCCCTGCCTTCTAGGTACTCGTTTAATTGTTGATTTCTGTATGCATCTTCATCAAAAGTACACGACATTAACTTTCCTTGTATAAGAACTCCGTAAATAGATACTTATGTTCTTCTGGTAGTTGGTTAAATACTTCATAAGCTAGTTTCCTTATTTCCCATAAGGCACTCTTGTTGGTTCTTAGTGCTAGAAAGTTCTGTAAGCTTCTTGCATTAATTGTCCACACATAAGATGTTTTATAAGACTCAGGTAACATGTACTTTATTTGGTCATTACTCCCACCTAGTCTAAGCTCGTCCTGTATATGTTTTAGTGTCTGATAGTCATAAGATTTATACTTACTATCGATAGTGAATATAGATAAGTCATCAGCCTCCTTGAGTTCCTTTAATGTATATCTAGTACTCTTTACTGATATACTAGCATGTCTATGTCTAGCTACTTCTTGAAGCAATGCTCTACTTACACTATCTATATCAAATGTATAATTAAGATGTTCTAGGGTAGATGCATGTTTAAACTTATTTCCTACTCTATAGATAAGTTCTTTGTCTTTAACTCCACATACTTTACCAATAGGTGTTTCTGTAGTATCTGATTTATCTCCGCTATCCCAACACTTTCTAATGGCAGTTGATGCTATATGGAGTGGTGTGAAGTGTATTAATTTAACTTCCATTTAGTATTCCTTTTATTCTGAGTAGTGTTTCATTTGCTTTTGAATCTAAATCTACTTCTGTAATTTCTATATCTTTTAAAGTCTTATCTATCACTCCGCCAGAAATGTAAATTGATGCTGATAGTGATGATGCTAATTCCCTTGCTTTTTTAGCACTGAGTAGCTTTTCTTCGTATCTTTTTACTAGATATATTACATGTTCTAATCTTGATATATTATCCATTCTAATCTCCTACGTTTGAAAAGAATTTACCTAAGATGTTTTCATTCAAACATTTGTCATCAAATAGAACATTGTACTTAAACAAGAGTTCTGCTTCTCTGTAGGTTAATTCTCTTTTAGTTTTATAAGGTTCTATAATCCATTTATCTTTTATAGTCTTACCTTTTGAGTTCTTGGTACTTCCATTGTATGTTCTCCAATTACTTTCCTTTACTATAGTCTTATAAGTCTTAGTTCTTTTATCGGTTCTTTCAGCTAGTTCTTTCTTTCCTAGCTTTCTTTTGATTGAAGTTATAAAGTCTTTCTTTCCATAATAATTTGTACCATCTGCATAGTTGATTACATAAGTGAATCCATGATATCCAGTAAAGTCTTTTATGCTAGATAGATTATTCCAATCCAGCATTCTTGTATTCCTTTACCCAATAGCTAAAGTTTCCATTATGTGTATACATTTTCTTCTTTAGAGTTCTCTCATATCCTGCTCTAGGTTCATCATCTAAGTAATCTAAGATATCATCCAGCAGTGAATATCCTTGCGTTAGAGAGAATCCTAAATCATGTGCTTTGCACATTGCATACCATAGATGTTGATGTAATCCTTTTCCTGACTTAGCATTGTAAGCATTAGAAAATAGATACATTCTTTCATCCCAAGCATCTCCTATTTGGTTAGGTCTTAATGCTTTAATCTTTGGAGACTTAGCTTCTATATTCTTAACTAGTTCACTAGCTTCAAGATTGACTCCTTCATCATTGATGATTAGTTCTCTATCTTTATATCCGAAGTAGAATTGAGCCATTGGTAGTATGTCTATATTGATACCTAAGTGTTCTGATACCTTCTTCATGAATGGTTTCCATTTATCGTTATCTATCTCTACCGTTACATCTAATGGTAATAGAACTCTATATTTATAAGGATTATCTGCATCGCTTCCTCTAGCTATAATGTAGTTATAATCTGCTAACATATCAGCACATTCTGTATCTGTTGTATCTGTATCATCTACATCTAGTACAATAAAGTCTGCTCCTCCTATGATATAATCCTTACCTCTGATTCCATTTCTGAATTCAAATGGTGCATAAGCTGTATCATTTCTAAGTAGGTTTCCTATCTTTTCAAATGTAGTCTTCTTGTAGTCAAATCCATTAGCAGTTTTAGATGCTAATTTATTCTTAGCTTCTCTTGTGCCTAATCCTGAGTCTATCAGCAATTGCATGTTCTCAGTCTTCTTGTATGATACTCCTAGTCCTTCAATCTTTTTGAACGATTGATATGTTATTATTCCTTCTTCTAAGTTGTGTTCTAGCATACCAGAATCTCCTGACTTATTGTTAGCTAGCTCTACTATATTCTTTACATCTGAAGTCTTAGTTATCCACTTCTTCTTTACCATATCATGTACTGATAATTCTACTCCACCTTCTTCATAGTGAGCTAATAGTATCTCGTATGGTAATCTGTTTGCTTTCTCTACAAACATACCTAGATTAGAACCCGTTGCTTCTACTACGTATATGGCTTCCTTTAAATCCTGAGTTGTGACATGAGTGTTTCCGTTGAAAACAGCGTAGACTCCTGCTAGTTTAAGAGCTTTCCAATGTCTATGTTGTTGTTCTAATACCACTGCTTCTACATCATCTTGTACCTTAGATTCACAATATATTGTATATATGGTATAAACCCTAGAACAATCTTCTGTTAGTTTCATGTTATTTGTATCGTTGTTAATCGAACGTAGAGCTATCTCTGAGGACAACTTATTGATTTCCTGATTAAGTTCCTGTCCATCTTCCTTCTTCTCCTTGACACCTCTTAGAATTGATTCTATGTCTGTTATAACTTCCTCCTCTTCTTTAAACTTAGGATATACAAACATACTTCTTCTAGCTAGTTTAGATATAAACTCTGTTTCAAACTTACTAAGTACTGAAGCATCTTCCAGTATGCCATGTTCTGAGCCTATAAATAAAGCATTCATTCCCATTCCATTTACTTCTTCTGATTGATTCTTTCTATCTTTCAATGGTTTAGACTTCATATCTCCTACGTCAAATAACTGAGCTACCATCTTAATATTAGGAATCATGTCCATATTACTTGATAATTCAGTAGATATCTCATCTACATAAAGTGATGGTAATCCAATACCTTCTTTCTTGAAATCATTCAATCTCTGTATCATTCCAGCTTCAGTTGCTAATGCATTTGCTAATGGTGGAATATAAGGGGGATGAGGTAAGTCAAATTCTTCTTGTGTTTGTTTAGCTTGTTCTAATCTGTAAGCATCTATCTTCTGATATCCACTCTTAATTGACTTCTCTAGTTTTAACATACTAGATGTTTTCTTAGCTCCTGACTTAGCTAATATAAATATAATCACATTCATTGGTATTAAGTTATCTCTTGATAGTTCAATCTTATATTGAAAGTGACCTACAAATGTAGCCATTGTATAATTAGCTATAGCTAGTGACATACCGTATGGAATATCATCCCCTAGCAGTTTAGCCATCTTATCTGCTGTGCTATTAGGTAATGAATCAAACACTCCTAGTCTCTCTAGTTCATTAGAGACTATTAATAACTTATCTTGATTCATGTTTAATCCTCGTATATATTCAGCACTTTACCAGTATCTAAATATCTATTAAAGTCTTGATTTACTTGTTTCCAGAATTGAAGTCCTTCTTCTGTATCAATCCATGCTATTGAAGCTTCTAGGCATTTGTGTCCTCTATCTTCTGGTCTTTGTTCCCTACAATTCTCTCTAAATCTCTTAGTTAGATTAGCTTCTTTAAGAAACTTCTGTAACTTACCTATTGCATATCCTCTCTTCTTGGGATGCTTTTCTGTTTTTGTTATTACCTTATTCATTAAATTCTTTCCTTGTAAATTCCATTTGATTATTCAAGTATGAGTTGAACTCTTCATAGTATTCATATTGACCTATGACTTCTATTTTTATCAACTTGATAACATCTTCTATTTCTTTATCTGTATGTTTTGTCATTACTTTTTTTATATCTTCTATCTGATAGTTGCATACTTTAATCTCGCTTTCTTTACTGAAATCTAATTTGCAATTATAGTGATATGAATCATGCCAAGCTCTAGCCATTATATTTATCTCTTTATTTCTAAATATTGTTCTATTGCATCCTTCTTCTGATACCACAAATGGATATCCAGTTTCCATAAACAATTTAAAGTTATCTGTTGTTTTCTCACTTGTTGAATACTTTATATCCTTTGCCATTATTCTGACTACTTTAGTTAAGTTTCTTATTGCCAATTCAAGATTGCTATAGTGAATTCTATCTGTTATATTCTTTGCTAATCTATTCAATTCTGGTGGCAGTGTAGACTTCAGTCTTACTCCTCCATCTTGACCTTCATTAAACCTGTCTATGTACTCAGTATTCAATATCTCTTGTATCTTGTAGTAGACTCTATTGTATTTAGCATCTTCCATTATAGTACTCCGCTGTTCTTTAGTAAATTAACTGTATTATTCTTCATATTTTATCCTTAAATATATCTATATTCTTTCTTCTTCTTTCTTCATATCTTATACATACTATACCATACTATATCATTGCATATCACACATTCTGGGTTTCGTTTAAGGTTAGAGGTTTTTGATGGATATGAACCCCATATCTATCAAGATATCTCTAATATCAGTATCTAATGTATTTTCAGAAACAAGGTATGGTATCATGTATTTATTCACATATACGATAGTGCATATAATCTCCAAGTGAGGAAATTTATTTTTACCTGCATTGCCATCTGCCCAATTAGATAGTGTCATCTCATCCAATGTGTCTATTGACTTATCTCTGAACTTACTATAGACGAATCCACTATTAGGCATCGCTTGACTCTTTGCACTAATCACTTCCTTGTCGTTACAGTCGAAGGGATTGCATCTGTGGAGTTTCTTTTCCCACATTGCACCCTTTACTGATTTAATTCTTCTTCTTTCTTTTAACCCAAATCTTTTAAAATCATCTGGTTCTTTAGGCATTTTGATAGTATCTCTTTATTGCTTTTCTGATATCAGTGATTGATTGATACCATGAGTTGGTACAATTTCCTATTAGTGTTCCATCTGACTGTAGATATCCATACTTGCCTTTTAGTGCTATATAAAATCCAAAGGTATAGTCTCCTGACTTGTCTAGGAATTTAATCTCAAAGTCTGTAGTCTCTAGCACTATTCTATCTTTAGTGTTCTTCGATTCCTTAATCTCCAGTAACGACTTGTCTAATTTCTTTTTGATTTTATCGAATCTCTTCATATCTGCCATTCTGTTTTCTATTTCCAAATCATCTGAGCCATATCTAAATTTATTTTCTCCCCATTGAGATGGTTCGACTCCTTTGCATCTAGTCCATCCTTGTTTATCTTTAACATCTATAGCCCAACCTTTATCATACTCTCTTTGTGCTTTCTTAACTTTCATAATAATCTAATTCCTTTTGTATATAGTACAATGCTTTAGTGAGATTACGCTTGTATTCTCCATTGTCGTTTAGTCTATATAAAGCACAGAATGCTTCTCCTATACCATGTTCCATTTTCTTATGCTTTATTAGCTGTCCCAATTCCGTTGCATTCGTTGGTAGTTCATAGTATGATGTAGTTCCACCATTTCCTCTGGTTTCCAATACAGGATTCTCTAAGTCTTCTTTAACCTCTCCGATTATCTGGAAGGAAGCTAATGGTCTTATGTTTCCATCTCTATCTATTACCCTTTGTCTATGGTCTTGCACTACCCTGTATGTATATGGTTCTGAAACATGTACTATTTGCACTATTCCATCATGCTTAGTCATAAGCTTCATTCCTTCTTTATAGTCCATTATTTATCCAGTTGTAAGTAGCATACATTACAAATCCTACTACTAGTAGAATCATTATAAGTGCTGATTCAATCAGTCTAGCTTCAGGTATTCCTTCATCTTTTTCGTACCATGAATATAATGCTTCCTCAGCTTCTTCTTTTGATTGATACCATGATTTTGAATTCTCCAATACTGCACATCTTCTAATTGTATTATCATTGTGTAGGTAGTTGCCAAATTCATCTGATATGAAGTAATGTGTATTATGTTCAATATTGCTGTCTAATGGTTCGTCTTTAATCAGTTGTTGTACCTTAAACATTATAGACTCCCTTGTCCGTTTCGTTTTTTGTTGTATCAATTTGTTCAACTTCTTTCTTGAAGTTCATCCTAGCTTTAGCTCTGTCTCTAGCTTCTAAAGTGTCATAACCCTTTTCCATAAAGTGTTTAGTCCATCTCTTTAGTTCTTTGCTCATAAGTTTCCTTCTCTTAACATTTCATAATGTATCTCAGTTAATCTGAGTGCATCTTCCTCATTGAACCCTATGTTTATAAAAGCTAATCTCATTTGAGTTAATGCATTAGCTACTATTAGATTATTTTCTTCCATGATTATGCTTCCTCACTAATGTAATTTCAATACCGTATCCTTTTTGTAGAAAGAAGTATCCATCTACCTCATATCCCCACGTATCATTTGTTATTCTTCCCTGATAGCTTCTCTTAATGTCCTGAATGTCATTCATATAATATCCATCTTCTTCATGTAAGTCAACGTGTACTAAGTCTCCAATTTCTAGTTGCTCCATATCTAACTCCTTAGTCGAAGTAGCTAGTACGTTTAGTACGAGACTCTACAATCTGGGCATACTTAACCATCAGGTGGGTGTTAGCTATATCAGCTTCCATTTCAGGGGTGTAAGCATCTCCCATATATTCTTTCATTGTGTTTACGATGATGTAAAAGTCTTTCTTTGCATACTCTTTAGCATCAGCCATCATACCAACTACAGAAGTTGAATATTCTGTATTCTTTGTTTTAGTTTTTTCTTTTGTATATTCTGCCATGTTGTTTCCTTTTAGGCTTACTAGTGCATTATGCACTGCTGTTCTTCTACCAAGTCTTACGACCAAACTAATGTAATTGTAGAGCTACGAAAACGTATATATAGTATACGTTTCTTAGTAATGCTCTTTTATCACTTATCACGAGTTCGGAGAACTCCATCAAATAAACGAGAAGGCGACTGCTAAGGAGCATACTGCTTGTTCTTAGAACAGCGTAGGTGTAGGCTGGTGTATTTTTGTTATTTTGTCTCTTGTTGGAGTTTTAGGATTGTAAGCTAGAGTATAAAAAAAAGAATACACAACCTAGCTAAGGCTGTATACACTATTTCTTATATCATCTTCAGTTAGAGTATTGGTCTTGTTGAATGTGATTTGAGTTCCTGCTATTTGAGTCATAATATCCTCTAATAAGTTAGAGTTCAATATGTCAATTAGAGAGTCCTCATACACTTGTCTAAGCTTGTCTACATTGTTAGGATGCACACTAAAGCTATCATGTATTGTTGTTATAAAGAGGTGTTCCATACCCCTTACTATTTGTCTTAGTAGGTATCCATCTACTGAGTGTATAATGTTTGGAGCCATACCCTTATTGAATTCAGAAGGTGCATATACTTCACTTGTTAGATTACATGAGAATGTTTTACCACTTCTTGATTTCTTTTGTATATTCATATCAAGTCTTGATTTAACATCATACTTGACTTTAGCACCATCAGGTAGAGTCCAGTTGTATGTACCTACTGATTTATCATTTAGTTCTTGAAGTCTAGCCATTACGTTCATCGCTTCAGGGGCTATAATAAGCATACTATTAGTGAATGCATCATCGAATTCTTTTACTGATTTGTCTAGTTTGTCCCCAAGTAGTTCATGCAATGACTCTCCACCCTTGGTAGAACCATATAATGTTGTCATTAATGGCTTCTTACAGTTCTTTCTAGTGAACAGTTGAGTGCTGAATTGCTTGTTCATTTCGTCTGCTAGTAGTTGGTAGGCATCAATTCTAGTTAAACCAGTGCCAATGCTACCTAGTGATGCTGTCTTTTTACATCCAGCTAGTATTCCGTAGAGCTGTAATGCTTGATTACTACTATCCACTGGCATGATATAGTGTACTTCTTGGTTCGCTAAGTGGTCTTTGTATGCATTGAGTGCACAAAAGTATCCAAATACGTTGTCTGCACTTTGTTCAAGTCTTGTTAATTCCTCTATTGACTGACTATTTACCCATGAAACTTGCTCATCAAAGCTTAGTTTATCATGTCCGTACTCTGATGCTATGTTTACCTTTAGCCAATATAGACCTCTTTTAGTTAGTTTTAGCGCTTCGTTCATGTATTATCCTTTGTTAGTACTGGTTTAACCAGTGATTTCTGATAAGAGTCTCCATGTAGTGTGATATCATATCCACTACAGTAAGCTCTAAGCCTAAAGTCATACTTCCAAGCGAAGTAGAACTGTCTATTTTCCATTGTTTCGTATGTTTCCTGTGCCGTTTGTAGTCTAATGAGTGCTGATTTAAGATGCTCAGCTTCATCTTTCTTCCAATTCTTTTCTTTTAGGTTAGCTAGTATGTAATTGAATTGAGTATCCATGTCCCATTCACGTAATGTGAACTGTTGAGACTGTAGTTTATTCAATACATCTAGTACATTTTGAGGTTGTTTAGCATTTCCTTTGTTCAAAGTTACCTTTGAAGTATCCAAATGGTATCCACCTTGTGCAATTCCCTCTATCCATTCAAGAGGTGCTTCAATCAATGGTAGTTTATACCTACTATATTGAAGTAGTTTGTCTGCATCTTCTGCAATAGTGAATGAAACTATAGCAGTTGTTTCGGTATACCAATGGTCTTGGTCACTTAGTTTGTTTTCTTGTGACAAGTCATAGAAGACTGTATCAAATTCTGCTAGTATATCCATAGCGGTATTGTATTTCCATGGTGTATCTTCACTGTCTAAGAAGCTAGATATACCTAGTACTAGTTGGTTTATATCAAACTCTCTAATGTGTGGAAAGTCTGTATCCATAACTTTGCCATGAGCCTTGTTTCCAAGTAGTGCAATGATGTTATACATTAGCTCATTGGTTAAGTCTTCATTGAGTCCAGTGATTTCTTGTAACTTGAAGTAGTATTGAGTGTCTATTTGGTCTATCCATTTAGACAATGCTATTGCTATTTCTTCATTCATGTTTTCACGACTGAACATTACTTCAATTTGTTCTTGTGTTTTGCCTTGTATATCTATCATATTACTTCCTGTAGTAAACGTGTCATGATTTGTATCTTAATCAAATCAATGATTTCAATAGTCATATAAGGATTACCCTTGATGATTCTATTGAGTTCTGATTGAGCTAACCCTAATAGGTTATGCTTAACAACTTTAGTCTTTAGTGTATCGTATTCTGATAGTTCATCAGCAAAGAATGCCAATATTAGAACCAGATATCAGCTATTCTTTCTAACCATAGTTCAAATGCTTTCATTATGCTTCTTCTAGTAGGTCTAAGAATGAGTTGTAGTGATAGTAGCGTTCAGCAAATGCTTGTGCTTGTGCATGACTAACTCTATTCCATTTAGTGTCTTTAAAAGTATACAGATTACCTTCTATATCTTTAACCATTAGTGTATGTTTACCACCATCAAGAACTATGTGTTTATCATAGTTATCTCTTGATTGAATGGTGTTTATGATTCTTTGTAATTGAGTAGACACTACTTGTCCTTTATTAGCTTGTTGTGTACGATATGAATAACTTCCTCTATAGTTGTATTATAGAGTTTAGCTATAACTTCAGCTGGATGTCCTAGCTGGTAAGCTGAGACTACGTTATCTTTTCTTCTATTTGACATTATAGTACCTTGTCTGATAGTATTAGTATTGTAGTTGTAATCAGTATGAACATGGTAAATAGTATATCTTCTTGATAAAACATGGTGTATCCTTGTGTAAATTAGTGTTATTTAGACAAAGACACTTAAGCCTTTGATTTTGGTAGAGCAGTTATAGTCTGCTAGGTATGAGTTATGACACAATGTCTAACCTGCTAAACTCTTAAGCGGTTAATCCAGATGACTTTATCGAGTCAACAAACGGTTTACAGTCTTTTCCTGTAAGTCATACTACTGTTATAGACTAAGAGTTGTCTTCTAGTGGTTAGCTTATGACCCAAGCTGTAAGGTAGTGTTTAGTCTGATTCATGCAGAGTATGTGTTGCAACATACAGTAATTCACTGGTACTTCCAGTCTAATTTAGACTCTTGAGAGAGCTGAATAATATGAGCACAAGCATAACCGCTAACCTTACTCTATTCATTAAAGTAGTGACCGAAGGGAACAAAAAAAGGTTTGATGAGTTAGATGCTATGGATAGTGTGAATAGGATAGAGAGGTAGTATAGGTAATATTAGGGTTGCATTACCACCTCCTTACCATACACTCCCACCATACCTATACCATTGCTACGTTTGTCAGTGAAGCACTGTCACTGCCTATGTTTGACCAACTCTATACAATTAATGATTCTTAGTCTATAGCTACATATAGTAGAGGGGGGGGGTAGCTAGTGTTTGGGTAGATTGAATCTGTAGGTGTGTTGGAATGCATCTGTAAGCATTTTCTTGTTTTCCTATACTACGATGCTCATTCCACATATTATTTTTTATAATAATCTCCACTTAGAAATGTTCTCTTCTACATACGATTCAATTATCTTCTTTATCTCATCTCTATGATAGAATACCAGAGGGAGTAAAAACTCCTCTCTGTATTTATCTACATTCAGTACAAAAGACACTTTCTTCTACTCTTAAATAACATCCACAATTTGTGCATGTATCATCTAAGCTGTACCTCACTTACTACACCGCTGTTCTTCAGTGGGTGGCTTGAACTTCATTCGTAATATATCGTATTTAACTACACATCCAATGGTTCCTCCACTTGCCACAAGAACAGCACAGAAATATCCAGCGGTGTCCTTTAGGCACTTGAAGAATGGCTTGGTCTTACAATCTGAGTCATGCCCTTTACAGCAATCTCCTATATATGTGCCAAACCAGTATTCACTGAATCCGCTACACCAATCTTTTTTCTCTTTATGTTCCATCTTTAGAGTCCTTTATCCAACATTCACATACTAGCTGTTTGCAGTCCTTGCATCGTATTACCATCTTGCTCTCCATTCTCTTGTATCCACATGAGTAAAGGATTCGTATCTTCCAATCCCAAGTCCATGTGGATGTTCACTTATTAGATAGTCTGTCACTAGTTGTGGGTCAGTATCTTTTACTGTAATGTCACTAGCCTTTCCTCTTCTATGTTGAGATAGCTCTGTGCTTCCTACTTCTTTATTATGTATCTTGCATCTGTATCCAGAATTAATTGTGACTGGCTTACCGAAATGTTTTCGTACATCTTCTAGTATTTCTAAGAGTAAGCTATCTACTTTAACTTCTCCACAACATTTACATTTAAATTCACTCTCTTTAAAGTTTTCACTTACTCTCATTTGTATCCTTTTATCCTATAAATTTCAGGCTCGTACCTCGCTGTTCTTGTATAAGCATCTAGTGCTGTGCTTCCAATATGCTTCCGAATATATTGAATATATCATCTGCTGTGTATTCATTTCCTGTTGCAATTCCAGTACAACCAGATAGGACTAATCCCATGATTGCACCAGCCATTAAATATCTTTTCATTTACGCTCCTATTAGATGTACTAAGTATGCACTTATTATTACAAATAGGAATCCACCTATCACTGAATGCATCTTTAAAATACCTCTTATCTCTACTACTTCTTCCTCTTTTACAGACCCTTTTCTATGTGCTTGAAAGTCAGCTATTAGTATGTCTAGCTTTGTTTCTATCACTTCGATTGAGTTGTCACTCATCCACTCTCCTTATAATAATGTAGCACATGCTATTTTTGATTTAGTTGTCATTCCCGTATTGTTATTATTGGCTGTCCTGAAGTATGGTGTTTCAGTACCTTCGTATCTGAATATGCCATCTTCTATTGATAGATGCATGTGTGGATAACCTTCATACCCTACTGGCAGGACTGAACCAAAGTATATCAGTACATCATTCTCTTGTGTTTGTAGTATCTGTTTCCCCGTGAAGGGGGAAGCTTTCCATTCTGTATTGTCTGGATATACGTATTGTGATGCCATTAGTCATCTCCTTCTATGGTTGATTGTACTAGACCTTTATATGGGTCAAAGTCAATTCTTTTTTTAAGTAGCTTGTTAGCTCCTAGTGTCTCTGGGCTTCTCCATGCATTGACTAGTACTTTTGGTACTGTGTGAGCAACTAATGAATTTTGTAATACTTGTCCAATTCCAGTAGCTTCTATCTTGTCATAAGTTGCAAATGGTGTTTGTCCTTCTGCAAAATCAATGACTGCTTCCAGTGGATTAGTTGTACTTAGATTCAAATCTGTCTCTTGTGCTAGTATGTAAAGTCCTATTGCTACTGCAATAGCAGTCTTTGGATTATTCCTTGAAATCTGCAACAACTTAGGAGTTGTCTTGCTGAACCACTTTAAGAATGGCATAGCTGGATACTTATCTAACATCTCAATCATAGCTGGAGCCATTTCATCCATATTGGAATATAGTCCATTTGATTCAGTGATAGCTTTTTCCATTGTCATCTTGGGATTCTTTTTCATTAGTGAGCGAACCATTGCATATCTACCAGTTGTATCTATTGCTGAGAATCCTTTGATTGAAGCTTTTCCTATTGCAGTCTTTTGACTTAAGTTTAGATTTTTGGCTAACCAGTATACTGAAGTTGGCATACCATCTTTTAATAATGCTCCAAGCAAGTCATCATCTCCAAGCACGCCTTCTACTCTATTTGTTGATAAACCTTGTCTTTCCATCTTGTATAGAAGATTGTTTTTTAATTTAGATTGGAGAGCTTTGTCTAGCTCTGCACCAGATATCTTACTTCTTCTTAATTGTTCAACTATCTTGTTCATCTCAGTTAAGTCTTTCAGTCCTTCCTTTTGGAACCTAGCATGTGTTAATGGATTGATTCTCATTGTCATTGGTAGAGTTTGGTTTACTATAAATGAGTTCAGATATGAAGCAGGATTCTTTAGTACTACGTTCTGCTTGAATGCTGTTGCAAAGTTCTGTGCTAGTTTATCTATCATCATTAACCATCTCTTGTCTCCATGATATAACCTGACTTCATCTCTACCCATTAATGGTTCAAACATCTCTTTGTTGATGTATCTTACTGTATCTCTCATTCCATAAGGAAGTTGTCTGGATTGCTCTTCGGTAAGTTCTACAAATCCATCTTTAGCTTTATTAGAGAACAGCAAAGAACCTTTATCATTCTCAACCATGGTATACATGACTAATTGTTTCTGAGATGCTTTCTCTTCTGTAGCTCTAACTGTTTCAGTTAGTGATTCTACAAAATCATCACTTATTCCAAGTTCTTTTCTTATGTCGTCTCCAGCTACTTTACGATACTTTCCACCAGTCTTTCTTAGTTGGTTTTCTTGCATGAATTCAAACTCTGATTTAGAGTCTTTGAATAGTGGTGCTTCTCCCTTGTAGATAGTACCCATTCTCTTTGATTCTAGCTCACTTCCAAGTAGACCTTTTTCATAAACATCCCCAAGCTGGTATTGAACTTTGCCTGATTCAGATAGCTCTTTCTTTCCTCTATAGACTGACTTTATGTAGCCCTTAGTAATCTTCTCTGGATTAGTATCAAAGAGTTCTTTCTCTGATATAATTCTCTTGTGTCTCATTGTGTCCATAACTAAGTCTAAGTCTTTATCTTTACCCAGCTTCTCCAGTATCTTCCATCCACCATTTGTGTCCATTGCTTTTATTGATATTAGCTGGTCAATTAGTTTAGCTGATTCTATATCTAGGTTGAATCTATTGGCTATCTCTGTACCATTTCTAGCATAGAAACCATACTGCTTAGATTCATTCTTTAGTCCTATTACTGATGCCTTAATATGTCTATCTATCCCTTTTGGTAAAGACTTGGCCTGTTCTTTGATTGTCTTAACTTGCTTTTTAGTTATTCCTCTGATTGATTCATAATCTGATTTAGCAAGTACTTCAATGTCTTTTAGCTTTGGCTTATCTATCTTGGATAAGTCTTTATGAAGTAGCTCTGCATTTCTGTTTACTACTGATTGTCTAAAGCTTTCTCTTGAACTCAATTCTCTCATCTTAACGTATGCTTCTGCATCGCTATTTTGAATGTTCCAAGCAGTCTTGTGTGATAGCTTTTCTGGCTGAGCTGATTCAATTCTGATATCATTCACTAGCTTCTTTTTCAAGTATTGTTTCTTAGTTAAAGTCTTACCTTCTTTCCATGAGTATACTTCTTTCTGAATCTCTGCGAACTTCTTAATCTTCTTAGACTCAGCTAGCTTCCGTTCAGCTCTAATGATTTCATTCACTGTGCCAATACTTTTGCCAAATGGCTTTCCATTCTCGTGAAAGTATTTTCTGTTTCCTTTTACTTTATGAGTAATTAATGGATTGTACTCTAGTTTGGCTCTAGCTACCTCAAACAGCTTTCTTTGTGCTGATTTGAATAGTCTAGCATCAACTCCTTCTGGAGTTTTAACCATCATCTTTTCAGTGAATTTATTACCATTCATTGCATGATAGATTACATTTTCATAAGGACTAGAACTAGGTGCATCTACAGTTCTTGAATACATCTGTTCATTAACTATCGAGTCTAATAATCTGGTTGTGGTTTCTGTTCTTACGTCCATGCTAGCCATGTAGTCATTCATTAGTTCAAGTGGCTCTTTAACTTTCTCATCTTCTATTTCAACTTGTTTAACTTTTATCTTTTCGCCTTCAGTGTGTTCTGGAGACATCTTTTTAGTTCCTGTTGCAATATCTTCTTTTGATAAGTCTCCAAACATCTTCTTGATTGGACCACCCCTGTATCCTAGTTCTTTCATGATATCATCAAGCAAGTTAGAATCGTTTATCTCTTGCATTATGTCTGTGTAGACTTTTAATACTTTATCAGATTGACCTTCTGGTGTACGAACAGCATCGTGTACTGTTGCTACTGGAATGTCTAGTCTTTTAGCTACTTCCTGAATTGCATAGCCATCTATCGAATGAATTATATTTGGCATTAATGCTCTGCTATTCATGTCTGATTTATTGGTTGCTATCTCAATATCTTTTTTACCTAAAGTTCCTCTGATTGAGCCTTTCGCTGTATAGCTGGAAGTGGTTCCATTTGGTAAAGTCCATTTGAATGCACCTTTGTTTCTTTCTTGCAATGTATAGATAGAATCTCTCAGCACTTTTGCTGATGGATACATGTCAAGGAATACCTTATTGAATGCCTTGAATACATGCTCTGCTTCTGGCATTGTTAATCCATTATCTTTTGCAAATGTCTTGATTAATCCTTTGTCTGAACTTCCATAAGCCCAAACCATAGCTAGAGGTTTAATGTGAAACTTTCCAAACTCAACTGGAAGATGTTCAGCTATTAATTCCTCTTTTGTATTTTCAACTATCTTTTTCTTTATTGATGATTTGATTTGCATCTTGTCAGCTATAACTTGTCTAAAGTCTTTTCCTCCAAACATAATCTTAGTTCCTTTTGCTAGAGATTTATCTCCCATTAGAACTGATATGAATTGGAATGCACTGTTTGATGCATCTGTCATTTCATCTTTAAAGATGTATTCTGCTTCCACTTTAGCATTGTCTGATATTCCCATATTGCTACGAGTTTGCTTATTTTGAATGCTTGCATATTCTGCTTTAGCTTCTGCTTTTATGTTCTTGTCAGAACTAGATAATCTTCCGAATAAATCAATATCTATACCTTCGTTAAGTTTTTCCACTTCGTCTTCTCTTAGAGTAACTTCTCCAGTTTTCTTTCTAGTTGCTTCAGTAGGATTTTCACGATAAGCTTCTGCTTTTCTTTCTTGTGCTAATCTTGGTTTATCATTTTCTTTCTTGTAAGTGTAAGTTCCTTTGGATTTCTTTTTCCACTCAGGGTTTCTTACTTTTGTTTTTATTCCAAGTTTAGAGAACTCTTCCATTCTTGATAGTTCTGAACCAAGCATATCTAGTTCGCCTTCAAATTCTGATTGACTGTCTTTCTTTAGTCTATCTTCAAGTCTTAGCATTTCTCTATATCTCAATTCGTCTATGTCAATCTTCTTTTTTCTAAAGCTATCTAAGTCTGATGCTAATTCTTCTTGTTGTCTTACAACGTATTCATCTGCTGGATTAGGTTTAACATCCAATGATTTAGCTTTCTTTACTCTAAGTTTAGCTTCATTGAATGATTTACGTCTTTGCTTTCCGATATCTATAATGTTCTTTTGTATTTCTACATCTGATATTTCTTTCTTTGCAAATCCCCATCCTTTCTGATAGTCTTTGTCATTCTTCTTGAAGTGTTCAAATTGTTGAGTTAGTTTGATTTCTCTATCAGTTCTCACTGATGCTGATTCAACTGCTTTACCAATCTGCTTCTCTTGTTTCTTGGTAGCTGACTCTATAGCTTCTTTGGATGGTCTAAATTCTACAACCTTCTTAGATTGAAGTTCATTAAACTTTTTACCTGCATCCATACGAACTGATTTCTTGATTGATTTATCTTTCCATATAGCATCGTATAAGTCTTTTTCGTATTGTAGTCTATTAGCTTTTATTTGAGCTGACGATTTAGCCTGTGCTTCTTTAATGCTTGCTTCTGCTTTACCATAGGCTTTTTTTATCTTAGCTTGTCTATCAAACAGTTCTAGCTTATAGGCTACATGCTCTTCTGCATTTACTACTTCTTTTGGTTGCCTAATCTTTAGTCTAACCTTTTGAGATGTATCTCCTGCTGGACTCAATAGGCTTCCATCTTCATAATAAGCTCTAGCTTCACGTTCTTCAGTCTTTACGTCTTTAGTTATTGGGTATTCAGTTACAGTTTCATCTGCTTCTTTAGTTGGCTTAACTACATCAAATTCTACTTCTGATAGCTTCTCCATTCCTTCTGAATCAGATATCTTTCCACCAGTCTTAGATATGGTAGATGCTTTAGCTTCTGGTTGAACTTCCGTTGTGGGTCTTGATTTCTCTGGCTTCACTACCTTAGAATCAGAAGCTTTTGGTGTTTGCCGTTTTCGTACAAACTCCTGCAAATGACTAAATTGTTTTTCATCTAATGATTCAACTATTTGAGTCTTCACTGCTTCGTCTCCATCTGTGAAAGCTTTAGCTATTTGTCTTCCTTGAACTCCTCCAAAGAATCCACCTATAACTGCACCTATCCCGCCTGCTAATAGAGGAGATGCTTCTTCCCCTTCTTTAATACCTGATTGTTCCTTTAGTAGTTCGTATCCTGTATTTATCACTGCTCCAGAACCAGCTCCAATAGCTATCCCTTTTCCAATTCCAACTCCTGCCTTAATAGGCAATGTTGCTGGAAGTATAAATTCAGGTGCTATCTCTCCAAATGTTGCTGATAAGTTATGCTTTGAACTAATGTCTTTGCTTGCTGTTGTAGCTACATCTTGCATTTGTTCTTTTAGATAGTCGTCTCCAAGTAGTGATGCTACTCCACCAACTGCCTTAGCTACTCCTATTCCCATTCCTTTTCCAAAGTCCAGTGGCATATCTCGTAGATTTTTAATCATTCTTTCTGAACGACCCTCTGGACTGTCTTGACCAAATTCATCATCATAGCCAGATGCTATCTTAGCACCTCCCCATACTTTGTCAAGTAGGCTAATTTGTTCTGGTTCTAATAGTTGCTGAGCCTTAGATAATGCTTCCTTTTCTATTGGCTTATATATCTCAGTTGCACCTTTGCCAAACTTGTTTTTAGTTAATCCATAGTCTACGGCTCTTCTTTTTAAGAATGATTTGTTTCCATGTATCCTTGCTTCTAAGTCTACTGCATCAGAACGTCTTTCATTATAGATTACATCCCATCCAGATATGTCTTGACCTTGATATCTTTCATCTAGTCCATTTGGTGCAATACCAAACTTTATTTCTCCAGTAGTTGTATTCTTTAGTTTATAGAAATACGGGTCATTGCTTGTTGGTGTCTCCATTGACTTGTCTGAGAATCTGGTCTGTAGTTCCTCTGGAGAGTCGTCATTGAAATCTTTGTTTGTGTTCCCATATCTTTTTCCATCTATGTTTGTCGTGTCTCCAAATTGCAACATGCTTGGAACATTTTCATTCCAGTAGTCTGTTAATCCTGATTCATAAACTTTATCGTCCTGAACAGGAGCAAGTTGAAGTAAATCGTTTACTCCCATTTAGTTCTCCTTTTAGTCAAAAATACTGAATATTTTATCCATGGTTGTTTGGGTTGGTTTTTTCTCTTCTTTAACTCCAGTTGCCAATCTTTGACCTGTTATTAAATCATAGAAGTATCCAGATGCTTTCTTGGTTATTTTGGAACCATTTCTCTTTTCTGGAACTACATTCCATCCAATGTTTTCTTTCATTGTTCCATCATCTTTTAGCATTGTCTTTTGAAGTGCTGGTGGCATGTTTTTAAATTGAGTCAATGCTGGTTTGGATAGTCCAAGCCTTGTCATTGGGTCT
Source organism: Helicobacteraceae bacterium (assembly GCA_013138865.1). GTDB lineage: Bacteria > Campylobacterota > Campylobacteria > Campylobacterales > Sulfurimonadaceae > GLR69. The sequence goes on from WTBY01000035.1 coordinate 30,698, forward strand.
ATGTACTTTCCTTTTCCAGTCGCCTTAACATCTTCTTTAAACTTAACTCCTGAATCAACATGCTTTCCACCTTTGGTTATGTGAAACATATTTCCGTTAGCTCCTTTATAAGAGCCTTGCGTTAATCCAGAGTTCACTCCTTCTTTACGAATTTGCTCAGCTTCTTGAACGTTTTCTTTCCGTATATTTTCTGCTGTTCTTGCTGTCTGTCTACCAGTCTGTCTTAAATCTAATCTTCCTGATTCATCCATTGCTCGTCTTGAACCTAATAGATTATCTATTCCTAATTGACCCTGCTTAGTTAAAGAACCTCCAGCTACACCTAATAGCTTTTCTTGTAATTGAGCTTCATTCAAATCGTCCAATCCACCCCTAGCTATCAGGTCATTAACTTTCTGTGTTCTATCAATCTTTCCTGCATTAGCAATTAAGTTTACTAATCCTTCTCCTGTTTGTTGTTGCATTCCCATTAATTGATTTAATGCTCCTGCTGATACATTAGGAGAAGCAGGTCTATTCCCTGCTCTATATGGGTTTAAATTCATAGGCATAAATTAAAACCTTAACGCTTGTCTAGCTTCATCTGCTTCTACGTCTCTGCTGTATGCATCTGCCGTTCTAGCTTCTTGTTGATTCATTAAGTTCTTTTGAAAGTCCATCATCTTATTTTGACCATACATATCGTATCCTTGTTTACCAATTCCAAATATGTTAGATGCTTTATCTGATGTTAGATTTCCCCATAGGTTACCCATTCCAGAAGCTTGTCCTCCAGTGCCGAATGCACCTTCTCCCATTCCTCCCCAGATATCCATTGAACCTAATTGTTCTTGCATTGCTGGTGTCATACCTTCTATGCTTGATGCTAATGAACCCATATCAAAATTACCTAATTGATTTCCTGCTCCACCGAATAGGTTTCCTAGGCTACCCCATAATTCATTCATTTATTCTCCTTGTTAAATTACTTCTTCTAACTCATCATTCACTAATTCTACTATGTACTTAGGAATAGTTCTTGAAGTATGTTCTCCTACATTGCCATTCTCAGTCATTGCTGTTGCATCATAGTAGTGTTCTACATCTCCACTGTCCTTTAAGAATTTGATTACAGCTATAGGTAACTCTACTATCTCATTAGGTTGAAACTCAACTGAATATAGGTTAATAGATACAAAGATAGATGTGTTTGCATTAGCACTTCCTGTTGGATGTACTCTTACTTTTAGATACTTTCCAAGTGTCTGATGAGTTCTGATTCCATCTTTACCCACCTTTACTTTACCTGCACCTTTCTCATTCTTTGTTACATACTTGCCTGATTCTTCAACTAGTGATACTAATACTGGATTAGTTTCATCTCCTTTGAATTCAATTTCCAGTGATGTTAATAGTACATGTAGCTCGTCTTTAGTCATGTTGCTTAGTGATTTTCTTGTTAGTCCTGATTGTGTTACGCTCATTTATTTCCTTTTGTTTGTTTAGTTTGTTATTTTATTCCCTATCGATTAAGGATAGGGATAACTCCCTAAACCTTAAAGGTTAGACTCTATGAGTAATCGTAGTAGTCTTTAACTGCTGAATCTTCAATCGAAGCTGTACATTCTGTACGGATTAACCATGCTTCATTTAGGATAGCACAACCTGTAATTGCCTTCCATCCAATAGTACCAAACTGGTCTAATGGGTCTGATGTACCACCAGAACCTAATGGCTTAACTTTAGTCATAATACCATTCTTTCCACGAAGTGTTACTGTTGCATAAGCATCCATTCCCATAAAGTATGAGATGTATACGTTAGTATCAGTACCAGTTCCTTGGTCTGGGATTGGGTCATTGTTGAATGATTCCATACAACGGAAGTCTCCAATAACACCAACCTCGTCTTCTACTGCTTTAGAGTAATCTGAATACTCTTCAACATTCTTCCATCCAGCTAGACCACGAAGGTCTTCTGTTACCTCTGGAGAAATGATTCCACAGTAAGCTGAACGTACTGGTTGTGTTCCGATTGAAGTAGTACCAGAAATTACTTTCTTGAACTTCTTAGCTCTTTGATTCTTTAATTTAACTGCCATGATTTTAAAGTCATTAGCTGTGTGCTTCTTAGCACCATCTGCAACTGTTAAACGTGATGTTGCACCATCTGCATAAACTACGTTTGTTCCACCACGCAATACATCTCTACGAATTGTATCAACTGTAAGCGATGCTTGGTCTCCTAGAATATCTAAGAATGAAGATTGGATATTATCGAAGTCATATAAGTCTAACTCGTCTGAGTATGTAATATAATCTCCATAGTGTCCTACTGAGTAAGTAATCTCTTCACGAACAATCTTATTTGGTACTTTGATGTTTGAACCATTGTATTCTGCTAATGGTGTTGTTGCTGGCAAGATATTTTTATATCTGTAAGCGAATGCTGTTTTAGCATTTGAGTTAGCTGGGATTGTTTTTGCTTGACCAAACTTGTCGAAGATTTGATTTGCTGTAACTCTCTCTAGTAACTTTCTGTCGTAAACTGCTGTAACTTTTGCTGATAAAAATCCTGTTGTGTCCATAACTGCCATAAAATATTTCCTTTGTTTTAATTAGAGCGTCATCTGCTGTTTTGAATTTGTTTGCAGATTAGCTAGATTAGGTTTAACCCAACTGCTATCCTTTAACATCTTCCCACCCTTCCACCTCAACAGATTTGCTATTGCTTTATTTTAATTTGGATAAGTCCATCTTTGAAAACTCTTCATCTGTCATATTCCATACATCATCTCCAGAGTCGATTATCTTTTCTGCTTTAGGGTTTCCACCACCAGCTTTAGCTCTCTTTCTCATTTGAGTTTCCTTAGCTGACATCTCTCTTTTTGCTTCTGGTTTACTTTTAGCATTCATTATTGATTGTCCTATTTTAGAATAGTGCTCCATAAATGAACCACCACTTTTCATTTGAGCAGTAATAGCTTTAGGAATGATTTCCTGTGCTAGTCCTTCTTTAATGTGTCTACTAAAGTTCTGCAATGCTTCTGCATTAGAAGTAACAGCACCGATAAAGTCTTGTGGTAAAGATTTAGCAACATTCTGGAATTCCTGCAAATGGACTGGGTCTGCTGATATTGAATCAGCTACCTTGTCTACTTCAGTAGCCTGAGTGTACTCTTGTTTCTGTTTGTAATTATCTGCATCTGAATCTTCTAGTTCCAGTAAGTCAATGTCTCCATTCCTTGCTAGTTTAGCTAGTGCTTCCTTAGAACCATTCTTAGCTTCTACTACTAGTTTCAAATCTTCTGCTGATAAGTTACCTTGGTCTATGATAGATTTCTCTTCTACATGTGATTCTGGTTCTTTGTTGAAAGTACTAGCTCCTGCTTGAAGGTAAGCCATCATATCTTCTTTAGATTCAATAGTAACTTTGTGTCCTGAGACTTCAATTTCTATTGGCTCAAATGAATCAACTTCTTCTTCTTCTGGTTCTTCTTTAGGTTCTTCCTCTTCTTCTTCTAAATCGGAATCATCCTCCTCTGGTTCCACTTCAATCTCTTCTTCATCTTCAATTACTTCCTCTTCTTTGGGTTCATCTAAATCTGTCATAGCATCTGCTATTAAGTCCTCCATTTCCTGTTCTAAATCTTCTGCCATATTTATCCTTTATTGATTTCTTTTTTCTCTATACTTTGTAAAGTCTCTACTGGTTTTAATGCAGTATCAACTTTAGTTCCTTGTGTTTTAGCATACTTTTCTGCTGTCTGAGAACCTTTATAACCCATGTTTGCTTGTGCATCCATTTGATTAGTCATGTCCTTAACTGCATTTGAGTTAGCTCTCGATTGTATCTCTACTATCTCAGCTTGTATCTTTTGAACTGATAATTGCTTTTCTTGTAATTCAAGTTGCATCATCATTTGTTGCTCTTGTGATGGAGGTGGTTTCTCGTAACTACGAATACCTTCTGCCTTCTCATACATGTCAAATAGCTCAAACATTTCAGCTACTAATGCATTGATAGTATCAGGTGGACTCTCGTCTCCTAGTACTTTAGCTTGTTGCATAAGTAGATTTAGTTGTTGGATTCTTTGTCCTCTTACAACCTCGGTTCCTACCTTTACATTTATTTGCTGATGTTTTGACTCTTGGAAAGCTAGAATATCACGCTGTTCTTGTGCCGTAAACATACCTTCTATCTGCTCATTGCTCAGGAATATTTCTGCCATTAGTAACCATTCTTTCATTATCTTTCTAATTAGATTACCAACACCTCTAACTGTTGATGCCATTCTCTGTTGACTCATAGTTAGTTGTGCATCTGAATCGTCTTTAGCTAATGCTGAATTGTTTAATGCTGGACTTCCACTTGATACTCCTGAGAGTTCCTGTGAATCAGCATCTACCATTTGCAATGTTTGAAACACTGAATTAGGCAAGTTGTTGTATGAACCATCTTGTATTCCATCTGGTTTGTTAACCAAGATTATTTTCTCTCCATTCCTCATCTTCTTAAGATTAGGATAGTCAATAGAACCTCTTGTTATGAACTTCTGTCCATTGTTGGAATTAGACATATTGTCTAAGATTCCTCTCATGAGACTAGACTTAATTATCTGATTGTCTCCTATAAAGTATGCTAATGCATTACCCCATAGTGAGAATGGTCTAGCTGAATACACTTCCCTAAAGAAAGGTATTGCTTTACTAGGCATAGGATTCTCTTCAATTCTTAGATTTATGTTATCCTTGTCTGCCCATGTAGCTACAATAGGTTCAGCTATTCCATCTCCATTTAGGTCATAGTAACCCCAATATTCAATGATGACTATTTTCTTTCTAGCTTCATCTAATGGTTGATAAGTTGTGTCTGCACCATATTCTCTATTATCTGAGTTTCTTACATTTCCTAAATCAGTATCTTCATTAGCATCTGCATCTTTAATTGAGGATAGTTTATCTATCTGCTTCTCATCGTAGATACCAGTTTCTCTTAGTTCAGATATAGTCATGTGTTTTCTATGTATAATGAATCTACAGTCTTCCATGGTCCTTGCTGCTGGGTCTGGGAATACATGTTCATTTCTCAACACCTCTGCTGTTGGTTCATTGTGAGTCATTTCAAAGTTATCGAAATCTACTTTAAATGTTCCATCTTCATTCTGGTTTATATTAGCAGGGTTGTCCCCTCTAGCTAAGATATCTTCCATTGAGATGCTGTCTATTGATTCACTATTGTTTTCTTCTCTGAAGTCCCAACCAGTTCTAACCCACACAGTCCCTTCTCTCAGCATTACGTCCGATAGTTGTTCCATGAACTCTTGTCTATCAAAGTTTCCAGTGAAGTGAGCATTCAAATACTTCTGCATTATCCTAGCTCTTGTTTCACTTTTGCCTGATGTCAATCTTATTGGATGTGATGTTGATGTAAAAGGTTCTGTAATATTAGGTTTCTGAAATTCAATTTGCTTTGCAACTTCTTTCATTACCATTTTAGATTTCTTCGAGTTGGTTTGATTAGTAGACTTTCCATAGTATAAATCATTCCATGCTATTATCTGCTTATCTATGGTTGTCTTAGCATCTCTAGCTTTCTTGTAATCATGTCTTAGATTCTTATACGCTTCTTCTTCTTTTGATAGTTCTGATGTGTTATCTTCTACTTCTGCCATATATTATCTCCTAAACTGGTGGTGTTGTATCGTCTAGCACACATACTGTTTCTCCATTCACTGCAGATGTTCTAGCTAGCACTTGTGTCATTAAACACTTTAAATTGTCTAATGCAGTCTGAGCTGTATCACTTCCAGAGTTTACTGCAAATGATGCTACTGAAGCTTGTTCGGTTACCATCTTCATAATCATCTGGTCATCATAACCTTGTGTATCTCGTTCCACTTTAATTGTATCTGCTTCTACTTTCAAGACTTCTTTTGCTGTCTTCAATGTAGCTTGTGCCTGTGTTAGTTTAGTTTCATTAACTAAAGCTATATCTGCATCAATCTTATCTTGATTCTTTTCTTCTTTAATGATTTCTATAGTGGCACTTGTTGCTGATTGTAGAACAGCGGACAAAGCTTGTATTCTAGCTTGAATAATAAACTCTGCCTTTTGTTCAGGGGTAAGAGTGAATTCATCAAATGCTGTAGTTACACTAGCTATTGTTTTTTCATACACTGAATCTGTTGCTATCATCTTAGCTTCAAACTCTCCAAAGTATGTTGTAAACTTTGTATTTAATGTTGCCATGTTTCTCCTTTATTTTAATTTAGTATTTTTGAATATGGGTCTTTTGTTTCAAATGAATAGAATGACTCATGCTTCATCGCTTCTCTATATTCCATTCTTGCAAATGGATTATAGTTCAGTTCCCTGAGATAGTCATTGTCTTCACTCATTGAATTAGTGTCTTCATCTTCTGATTCTTCTTCTTCTTGACTTGCTTGACTCTCTGCATTGACACTCATATTTTTAGCTTCAACTACCATTACTGCTGAATATGTAACCATTGCTACTCTCACAGCTACTACTACTGCTGAACCTACAGAACTAGTTATTGTTCCACTCAGTGTTGCAAAGTTAGTGTATGCTGTTGATAAAGCAGAACCAAATGAAGCTCCAGCTTGGTAAGCTGAATATCCACCTCCAGTAAAGAATGTTATAACTATCGTTATAAATAACCTATCTGTAGTTGCATATATCTTCTTCAAGTCCTCATGTGAAAATCCTAGTCCTCTAAGTATCCAATAGAGTCCATCAATCTTTTGCCATAGTATTGTAATTGGTGCAATAGCATCTGCTATCCCTTCAATTATTATTCCTATAAAAGACATGATTGAACCTAGCAAATCTCCTACTATTCCACCTAGCCCACAACATCCTCCTGTGTCTGTATACACATTAATGAATGCTAATCCTGTAATCCAAGTGCTGTATTCATATATTCCAATGTCTTTAAACTTGTCTGAATCTAAGTACAGTAGTCCTCCATAGTAAAAGAATAATCCATCACTAAGTTGTTCTATATTTTCCATGGTATAGAATTCATCTCTCATATTCCATAGGTGTGTAGCGAAGTATGGATGATAATAGAATTCATATAAACTACTTGGCTCTTCTGATTTTGGATAGTCTCTATCATCATCGTTAGTTCCGATAGTGTAAGCATACCAGCTAGTATCACTTACATCATCAATGAATGATTGTAGTATAACAGCAGTATAAGATTGAGTTCCTTCAACGAAATAACTTTCATCTACTGCATCTAATGTTTCTCCTTTCTTGACTAACGTTCCACCAGCCATGAAGCTAGTTCCATTTACTAATATCATTGATACTATAGCTTGTAGCACTAAAGAGTCGTAACTAGATGTTATATCAGTTCCTCCTGCATTCTTAAAGACTACAGAAGTTAGATATGTTCCTTCCATTTCAAATTCAGGATATCGATATATATCAAATTCTTTTGGTATTCCCAATGTTGTTCTTTGCTGAAATGGTTCTCCTATTGCACCTGATAATAAACTATCTGTATCTAATGCTGATATCCCATTGTATCCAAAAGGAACTGGAACTCTATCATCATAATCTGCTGGTATAAATTCATCTCCAACTGGAGGAACCCATACTGGAGGGTCATCAGTAGTCCAATAGCCTGCTACATAGTCAGGATTTTCTACTTCTTTAAATTGCCAATATGAAACCATAGTTGAGTCTATCTCAATGGTTGCCACATCTATTATCTTTTCTTCTAAGGTTTCTAATGCACGTTGAAAGTCTGCTTTGTTAAATCCAGACCTAGGTTTCCATCTTAAGTCAACTGTATCTGCACCAACTTCACAAATGTCTTGGAGGACTTCATCGTCTGCTCCAATCATTTCTTTTAGTAGTTGAGATTCAGGAGAGTTATAGTCACAGGTCAATCCCTTTATATTTATGTATGGATGAAAAGCATTTCTCCCATCTACTACTGAGATAGGAGCTAATACTTCAAGTTGCCTATTTACTGAAGCTCTATGACTAGAAAACCCTAATGACTGAGCAATAAGTAATTGTCTTAGACTCTCTGTTATGTTTGGACTTGTTTGAAATCCACTTGGTATCTCAACAGTAGTCATATCTTAAATCTCTATTCCATACTCTATTGTAGCTCCACCAAATGTATTGTTCTTTGCTTGCATTGTGACTAAGATATGGTCTCCGTGAGTTAGGAATAAGTCTCCCACATCTGAATCTGGATTCTCTATTGATACACTTGTTAATGCTTCAATTCTTCTAGTTAGACTTCTAGTTATGTTAGTTGTTAAGTTATCAAGTACTATGTCTCCATCGAATGCTACCTCTACTGAACCAATGCTATCGTTATCTGCATAGGTTGTTCCTGTAAATTTAGATGCATCTCTTGAGAAGTAGATTCTTATTATGGTATCCACATCTGCATATCCAGTGATTCTTCTAAGTACGGAGTCTCTAGTGTTTATAACTTGAACTCCATTATAATCAAATGTGTTCTTGAAGTGAAGTAATATAATTGGTATCTCTGCTGTTGATAATGCAATTTCTTCACTATCGGCAGTTCCTCTTTGTCTATTCTCTTCACTACCACCTTCACTGGTTACATCTGCACACCCACAATACATCACTGCATCTCCAGTTATCTGAAAGCCTATTGGCATAGCTGGGTTGAATGTTGATATAACATCTAGTGTTCCTAGCAATTTAAACTTGTGAACTAGCTCTTGATTTACATAGAAGAACATGTTTCCTACTCCTCTCCATTGCATTTGAATATCAAATATATTTCCCTTTGATAAATCAATTGTGTCTGGTAAAGTTATTTCTTCTACTATCTCACTTACTACTCCATTAACCATCGTTCTCTTTACTGCATATAAGACATTACTTGCTGTTCTAAAGAAGACTCCTGATTGATGGTTAAACATTCCAAAGTCATGGATAGCTGTAGTTGCAACATCTGGTAGTATCATAGAAGAACTGTATAACAGTCCTCTGTTTGGTTGATACCTTGGATGCCTCTTTGATGTTAGTCTTGCTTCAACTCCAGCTAGTCCTTGACACTTCAACATTCCGTTAAAGCTCGTGAATTGTGCAAAGGGTTGCTCAACTAAGTCAGATGTTTCAATCCACATTCTCTCAGGAACTTCAAATGTAAACATTCCATGGAACATAGAGAAGTCTGTTATTGTTTTCTGTCTACCCCATGCATCTAATACTAGGTCTGATGTTCCTAATACTTGTTGAAGATGTCCTTCTTTAGTTCTCTTCAATTCCATACTAGACTACTGGTGCTACTGGAAGCAATGCTTTGAATTCATCTTCTGTGATTATACCATTGAGTGCATCTAGTTGATTAGCTCTTGATATAGTCCACATTGATTCATTCCAGTTCCATAGCAGTAAACATTGATTAGCCAATGGGTATGCTACGCTGTTCTTATAACTAGCAACTGCATGTATGTCTGTAAACTTTACTCCATACTTTTCATTGAATGCTTTCACTTGTTCTTGAATCAATCCAGTTATGTATGATTCTCCTTCAAGTACTTTCTTAGCTATTAGAACTTCTACTTCTATCTCTACAACTGTATAAGCTATGACTACGGTCTCTCCTACAATACCATAAACACTTCCACTTATTCTATGTGTAGCCGTGTTGATAGTAGGTATATTATCCGTTACTGGATAGTACCCTTTATCAATACAAGTTTGTTCTGGGCTATTAGCTCCTACTCCAAAGTCTTTACGACTCTGGTTATACTTAACGATTACGTTGTTTTCTACTTTACAATATCTCATTTGTTCTCCTTTATATATTAAAATCTGCACCAGCAGTTACAGTGCCTACAGTTGTGAAATCTCCACCAGTTCCATTGTTCTTACCTAGGTTATCTGTATCATCAAATGGTAAGTATATTAATGGATTAGGTATAGTTCCTTCATCTATTAGTGGTTGCAAGTTTCTTGGATAACCTAGTTGATTTACAAACAAGTTTCTATTTGATTCTTGTGAGAAGTCTATGTAGTCTGTTGTGAAGTAGATGCTTGCAATATCTGTTACTGCACCATTAATAAAAGATGTCCCATTAAAGTATCCACCAATACAAGGTCTGTCTGATAATGTTAAACTATATGTATCATCAACGTATGTAGACCAAGTAGCATTAGAAACACCATCTATGTACATACTTCTATTTGCTGAATTAGTTAAGTCAAAACTCAACATCACTGTATGAAATGAATTAATAGTTAATGCACTTGATTGTACTAACATTATTTGACTATTTGATGCATTATTTACAATACATTGTATTAATTCTCCACTGGAAAAGCTCAAATTGAATGATTGCATTACTCCATCGTTGTTTTTAAAGTTTAAAAATATATCACTAAGTGTACCACTCTTATCCGAGAATCCTATCACAACACTAGCTGTCTTTGGAGTAGAACTTTCAAGTACTGTTGTTTTCGATAAATTTCCATCTTTTGCTACAGCACCAAAATCTGCACTCCTAGCAATATACTCACTAGCACCTCTAGCACCAACTAAACCTCCACCATTCAACGTAAAATCTCCACCACTACCATAATTCTTAGTTGGCGATGAAGCATCTATTGGCATACATATAAGTGGGTTAGTTCCTAGCGTACTCATAGCGGTTCTTACTGGTATAGGTTTGTTCGTTTCTGAGTTCCAAAAAGGGTTCTCTGTTGCTAGGTCTATGTAGCTTGTGTCGAAATATAGTTCTCCTATTGAGCCATTTGAATATATTGTAGACAGCCTATTCATCCAGAAGCTAAATACATCGCTAAAGAAAATGTTTTCATCTAAGAATGTTATCTCGTTAATACTTATTGATATGCCATTTACTATAAACCTTGTTTTTGTGTTGTCAGTCAAGTCTACTGATAATGTAAATGTATATAATCTACTAAATGGAAAGGAGCCGATATCAGTGCTTAAGTTTAAAATTTCACTGCCTGCACTATTTACGGCATATAGATTAAACCTTTCATTCACAACTGTAATATTTAGTCTAGTTGTTCCACCACTGTTGTGACCCTCAAAAACTCCACCGTATTCTCCTGCGTCCATCTTACAATTAAATGATATTGTCATTTGCTTCCCATCACTAATTGGGGAGGGAGCTAAGTACATATAATCATCAACCCCATCAAACAACGAAGCCACACAATTATCTTGATTAGCACCTCTATCTGCTGTCTCTATAAGACCATTCTGTATAAAGTTACCACCAGTACCTTCGTTGATATGTGCTGTTGCTTTATCTGTCATAGGTAGGTACAGGATAGGATTTAGACTTGCTAATCCATCTGCTGGTTTACCTTCTGCTGTGATAAATAGTCTTCTGTTAGCTTCTATAGATAAATCTCTGTATGTGTAGTCTAGGAATATGTTTGAGAGTCTGCATCTACTTATAGTTGTTCCGCCCGTCCAGTTATTTATATTAAATACTGTACTTTGAAAACCCAGAATACCTCCAGTAACAAATGTGTTTACAGTTGGTGTTAGTTCTGTGTCATTCATAAATAATTTAAATGAATTTACATCATCCATATTCCCAGAAACAGTTATTGTAGCAAATGTATCTATTGCCATTCCAGCAAATGTAATGTAACACTTCAGAGTACCTACTGAGTCTGTCATATATAATACTATTATATTTGCAGGAGTTGTATATGTAATATTGATATTATCAGAAGAGTAAAGATAAAGTATACTATCCCCAGTATGGTATGCTGTACAACTAAAAGTAAAGACCTTGCCATTAACATTCCCAACTAAGTCACTACTTCTTGAAAGGTAGTCGGTATCTCCATCTAGTGATATACCTTCTGGTGGTACTGCTTCTCTAGCATCCAGTGATAAGTCTGAATTAAAGTCCTTGCCTATCATGCAATAATCCCTGTATGCTTTCCATACAATATAGCTCCAACTTTCTTAAACTCTAGTATATCAGTAGTGTTTAGTGTAGGTTCTGCTTGACCAACTGAAACCCAAGTAATCGTAGGATATGTTGGAGTAAATCCACCATTAGTTAAGTGGTACTCAACTGACTCTCCACTTATTAAATCATCTACTATTGTAAAGTCTGCTGTAGCTGTATATGTTTGTATTGAAGAGTTAGCACCAAGTGTTAATGTTCCTGCCGTTACTTCTTCTTTAAGGATACCAGTGAATGATGGATTTGTAAACATTGTAGCTTTACTTTCGTTAGCTACATTGCCTAGTCCTACATCAGCACTGGTTAATACAATATCTCCAGTTCTTCCTGATACGCTTGTCACTGAACCATTAGTTACTGTGAAGTCAAAGAATGTAGCATCTGTATATAAGATTCTATATGTATCTACTTCTGCAACCGAACCAGTTAAAGTAATACTAGCTATACCATTTCCTGTATCTCCTGTATCTCCTTTACCAAAGTCTGCTCCTAATGACCAGTCTCCTGATGTTGCACTGTTCTTGAAATAGATTAATGATTCATCTGTAGCAAAGTAGCTGAAGCCAGTAGGCTGAGTATCATATACTCCTCTATCTGCTATTAGTCCTTGTGCATTAACAATGAATGGGTCTCCCTTTTCTCCAGTGGCTCCAACTGGAACTCCTATTGTCATGATTCCTGTTGTTGGATTATAACTAGCACTGGCTGGACTTCCTGCTATTAGAGTGCTTGCTGTTGCTGTCATGTCTAACACTTGCTGTGCTATGTCTGCTTTCTCTGTAGTGATTACCACATCTGCATTAGTTGTTACCACATCTGCATTTGTAGCTACCCTGTCTAAAGCAGTCTGAACTGCATCTGCACTTGTCAATACTGCATTGTCATTGGTTGTGACTACGTATGCTTGATAGGTAGCATCATAGCTAATTACATTTGTTTCTATTGTTTCTACGTTTGTTTCTATAGCAA
>WTBY01000045.1 GCA_013138865.1 Helicobacteraceae bacterium
TTATCTTACCGCACTTTCTACCGCACTTTTTTAGTAGTAATTAGTAGTAATAAGAATATTGAAATTGTAACAAGTGAAACAAAGAAAGTTCTGAAAGTGCCTATTTTAAGTAATTAGTAGTAATAAGTGTGGTGCTCGATAGAAGATTTGAACTTCTGACCACTACCATGTCATGGTAACACTCTACCGCTGAGTTAATCGAGCAAGGGTTGAATTATACAGAGTTATTTTTAAGTTTGCATAATTTTGGGTAGAAATTTAGAACTATGAACCAAACTACTGCAACATCGATCATAACATCAGCGAAGTTAAAGACTGCAAAATCAAAACCATAGTGCCAATAGACCATGTCTACCACTCCTCCATGTACAAAGCGATCGTAAACATTAGATAGTGCTGCACCTATTAAAAAACCTGCTGGTACTGAGTAACAGATCTCTTTTAAAACTACTATATAGATAATTACACCACTAACTAAAGCTAACTGAATCCATTTTAGGTACTCCTTTAAAAAAGCGAACATTGAGAATGCTACACCTTTATTGAAGACTAAAATAAGATCTATATACTCTCCATAGTAACGATAACCATCAAGAGAGAGACTCTTAATATTTTGATCAACTATAAAAATACCTAAAGCCGAAAGAATTAAAATAGCTAGAAACTTAGCCATTTAGGGCTTTAGTGAAAAAATCTACCATAATTTCCATATTTGTTTCTATCGCTTTTGCTTCTTTTGCTTCTAGTAAAATACGAAGTTTATTCTCTGTTCCAGAGTATCTAATAAGATGTCTAATATTTAACTTCTCAAGTTTTTCTAATTCAGCTTTTAGTCCATCTATTTGATCTAGTGGTAACTTCTCTTTAATGTTAAGATTTACTAACTTTTGTGGGTATAGATCAAAAACTCTTAAAACTTGAGAAGCTGTTTTTTTAGATCTTATAATTAGAGCTAAAGTCTGAAGTGCTGAGACTAAGCCATCTCCAGTTTTTGCGAAGTCGTGCATAATAACATGACCACTCTGCTCTCCACCAAAGTTAATACCTTTTGCTTTCATAATCTCTAAAACAAATTTATCTCCAACATTTGATCTGTATAATTTAAGAGCATTCTCTTGCATGTAATCTTCTAGACCTTGGTTACTCATAACAGTAGCTACGATTCCATCACCTTTTAGTTTACCTTCATTTTTAAGAAAAAGTCCTAATGCACCAAGAAGCTGATCGCCATCAATAACTTCACCTAACTCATCTACAACAACAAGTCTATCAGCATCACCATCAAGTGCTATACCTACATCTGCTCTATACTCTTTAACTGCTTTACATAGATCTTTTGTGTGAAGTGCACCGCAGTTTTCATTTATATTGAAACCATCTGGTTTGTCATGAAGTACGATCACATCTGCACCTAACTCCTCTAAAACAGTTGGTCCAACTTTATACCCAGCACCATTAGAAGTATCAAGAACAATACGTAATCCTTGAAGTGAAAGATCCTGCGGAAAAGAGTTTTTTAACTGAACTATATACCGTCCTATTACATCGTCTATACGTTGAGCTGAACCAACATTTTTACCAACTTCATAAGACTCTTTTATAATATTTTCATCATAATATATTTTTTCTATCTCTTCTTCAACTTCAACTGAGAGTTTATCCCCATTTGAGTCAAAAAACTTTATTCCATTGTCCTCATAAGAGTTATGTGAAGCTGAGATCATGATCCCTGCATCACAACGCATATTTTGCGTTAAAAATGCGATCGCTGGTGTTGGCATTGGTCCAATTTGTACAACATCATAACCAACAGCAGTAAGTCCACTTACGATCGCATTTTCGATCATGTAACCACTTCTGCGTGTATCTTTACCAACTAATATTTTTTTTGTTTTTGAGTGTTCTTTAAAGTAAACTCCAGCTGCAGCAGCTACTTTTAGTGCCATTTCAACGTTTAAAAAGCTTCCTGCTTCTCCTCTTACACCGTCTGTTCCAAATAGTTTTTTCATTAATTTCTCTTTTCTATAACTTAAAATAAAATAAAAATAATCTCTAAAACTCTTTAAGCAAGGGGCTTTTAGGATCTTGTTTTATTTTACTTTAAGTAGTTATTTTAACTTCTATTTAATAATAAATCAGATAGTATTCTATCCAAATTAAAATAATAAAGGGAATACTCATGGCAAATCATAAGTCTTCATTAAAAAGAATCCGTCAAACAATCACAAAAACTGAACGTAACCGTTTTTACCGTACACGTCTTAAGAACATTGTTAAGTCTGTAAGAACTGCTATCGATGCTGGTAATAAAGAAGAGGCTTTAGTTTCTTTCAAAATTGCTAACCAACAAATTCATAAATTTGTTAGTAAAGGTATTCTTAAAAAAGAGACTGCATCAAGAAAAGTTGCTCGTCTTCATAAAGCCGTAAACGCTATATAAGTTCTTAATTAGATGCTTTCAGAGAAACTTACACCATTTATAACACGCTATGATGAGCTTAGTGCACAACTATGTACGCCAGAAGTAGCAAGTGATATAAAAAAAATGACTGCACTTTCAAAAGAGCAATCAAGTATTAGTGATATTGTTGATAAAGCTCACGAATATAAACAAGTTTTAGCTGATATCGCTGATAATAAAGAACTTTTAGGTGATCCTGAATTAAGCGATCTTGCAAAAGAAGAACTTAAAGAGCTTGAGCCTCAAATTCCTGAATTAGAAGCAGAGATTAAAAAACTACTAGTACCTAAAGATCCTAATGATGATCGTAATATCATCGTTGAGCTTCGTGCTGGTGCTGGTGGTGATGAAGCTGCTATATTTGTGGGCGATCTCTTTGGTGCTTATTTGCGCTACGCTGAACTTAAAGGTTGGAATGTTGAAGTATTAAGTACTTCACCTTCTGAAAGTGGTGGATATAAAGAGGTTACAGCTTTAATTAAGGGTGACTTAGTTTATTCAAGACTGAAATACGAGGGTGGAACTCATAGAGTTCAACGTGTACCTGCAACTGAGTCTCAAGGACGTGTTCACACATCTGCGATCACAGTTGCTGTTATGCCTGAAGCTGATGATGTTGATATTCAGATCAATGATAACGATCTTAAAATTGATGTTATGAGAAGTTCTGGTTGTGGTGGTCAGTCTGTAAATACAACTGACTCCGCTGTTCGTATTACTCACCTTCCATCAGGGATCGTAGTAACAAATCAGGATCAAAAATCACAACATAAAAACAGAGATAAAGCGATGAAAGTTCTACAAGCTAGACTATTTGATCTCGAGATGCAGCGTGCTCAAGCTGAGGATGCTAGTGTTCGTAAAGAACAAGTAGGAACTGGTGATCGTAGTGGGCGTATTAGAACATATAACTACCCACAAAATAGAATAAGTGATCATAGAATCACTCTAACACTTTACCGTCTTGGTGAAATTATGTCGAGTGGCCTTTTTGACGAGATAGTTGATCCTCTTATAGCTGATTATCAAGCTAAAAGTATGGTAGCTGCTGGTCTAGTTTAAACACAAATTTAATATTTTGCTATAATCTTTTAAAGGATTATTATGCAAAGTATTTTTTTAACTCTCACATTAGTTACTATTTTTTTAAGTGGCTGTAGTAGCTCAAACATATCATTATCACCTTCAAACATTCAACTCACAAGCGATAAAGAAAAATTAACACTTCAAAATATAAGTGACGCTAAACAAAATAGCGCTGTTTATGATGCTTTAACACTTAATCAATACATTTTAAATGCGGAACAAAATAGTTACATAGTTCTTGAAAATATGGACTTAGAGACTGCGTATGAGTGGAAATTTACTCCTGCTTACACGGTAAGAAAAATATTTGATGCGCCTAATATTACTACTGTTGCGGCATTTGATAGACTTCTATTTTTTAAAGTTCAACAAAACAGATCAGAAACAATTAATGTGATCGTTAACTCTACTTTTTCTTCATCACTTCAAATTTTATATGGTTTTAATGATCAAAGTTTTTCAAATATCATAACAAATTTTAAAAATAAAAAAAGTTCAACTTCCAATGTAGTAGGAAAAACAAAAAATATAAAAAGTGCCATAAAAAGCAGATGGAATGCAAAACTTTTCATATTTAATGAACTATATGAAAATACAGGTGATAGTGCTAAGTAATAGTTATTGTTTAATACAATATAATAAATAGGATAAAACAGATTTGAAAATAATTAGAAGATTTGTTATCACAAATTCATATAAGCCAATAGACACATCTATTATAAAGCTTGGAGATACAATTGATTTTGATTGTTATATTCAGAGGTTTAAAGACTTAGTGGTAATTATTTATGCAGGTACTACAATAACTCAAAAAGAGTTAAATGCTTTAGAACGTACCTCTAACCACTTTATAGCATCATTTGAATATGATGCATATAACAAGATAATAGAGAAGCGAAGCAGTGAAGATCAAGTAGTAGTAAAAGAATATATCACATGTGATGAATTCTCTAAACTTACCAATAGTTCATTAGAAGCTACAGACTCTCAAATTGAACATTTCTATCAAAGCTCATTGCAAGTAGTGAAAATATTTTTTACTAATAATCAAGAGCTTCCTAAAATAAATTGTATATTTAGTTTAATAAAATACCTATGAATGTTTATTATGATAGTTTAAAAATTAATGAGGAAAATTATACTAATTCTAGTGAAAATGTAGCATATGGTAACAGGTGTTTAGGGAATTAGATTTTTGAAAAAGTTGTCTTGACAATT
>WTBY01000010.1 GCA_013138865.1 Helicobacteraceae bacterium
TTATCTTACCGCACTTTCTACCGCACTTTTTTAGTAGTAATTAGTAGTAATAAGAATATTGAAATTGTAACAAGTGAAACAAAGAAAGTTCTGAAAGTGCCTATTTTAAGTAATTAGTAGTAATAAGATGGCAGACGATGAGGGATTTGAACCCTCGTTAGATTGCTCTAAACCACCTTTCCAAGGTGGCGGATTAAACCGCTCTCCCAATCGTCTAAGAGTAGAATGATACTGTTTAAATAATTAAAAACTTATTTAGGTAGACGAAGAAATTTTATTTGGGTATTTACGCGAAGGCGTTCAAAAAAATCATCTAGTGCATCTGCTCTTTTTTGAGCCATGATCATATTCTCAATTTTTTTATCTGCTTCTTCGAAAGTAGCTTTTGTAACTTCAGCTTTATTTTTCATATAAAAGCTATCAAAGCCTCCGTTTGGTGATGGAAAAATAGGCGAAAAACTATCTTCTGGAGTTTTGTTTAAAATATCAACAAGTTGAGGACTTATTTGAGTATATTTTATTTTCATTTCACGTGAAGATACTTCAGGTGAGAAGAACATAGGGTTAGATGTTTTTTCTTTTAACTTCTCTTGTGAGTCTGAGTGGTATATAATCACTTCATACTCTTCAGGTTGAGAAAACTCATTAGAGTGAATTTCATAATACTCTTTTTTTTGTGTAAGTGTTGGAGGTGTCATTTTAGAGTAAGATATTGATTGATATAACTTTTGTGAGAGTAGTTTCTCTTTTATTTTTTCTTTGAACTCTTTAGTAGTTAGTTTCTGAGAACTCTCTACACTCTCAAAAAGTTGCATAATAGTTATATTGTTTCTTTGTGCAATTGATCTTATATCTTCATTAACCTCGTCTCTAGTTACTACAATTTGGCGTTGTCTAATGACCATCTCTTCAAGTTTTTTACGAATAAGAGTACGTGCTACATTTTGTGCTGTTTGGTTTGTTCTTTGTGTCTCTTTCTCTATTTCATAGAGTGTAATAGGGTGGTTTTCTACAACTATAGCGACTCCATCTACAAGCTGTGCATAAGAAGTTACAGTAAATAAAAGTGTTAAAAATAGTTTGATCATATTGTGTCCATTGTTAGAAATTTTTAAGATTTTACCCTCTTTTAACTACTTTTTAAATAAAATGCGCGCAATTAAATAAAGGAACTTACATGGTAGTAACACGTTTTGCACCTTCTCCAACAGGATATTTACATATTGGTGGTCTTCGTACTGCACTTTTTAGTTATCTTTGGGCTAAAAAAAATGGTGGAAAATTTGTTCTTCGTATAGAAGATACAGATAAAGCTAGAAACTCTGAAGCAGCTGCGATCGGAATTGTAGAGGCATTTAAATGGTTAGGATTAGAGCATGATGGTGAAATAACTTACCAATCTCAAAGAGATGATATTTACAAAACATACATAGACCAACTTCTTGATGAGGGAAAAGCTTATAAATGTTATATGTCAAAAGAGGAACTAGACAGACTTCGTGAGTCACAAATGGCCAAAAAAGAGCGTACTCGATATGAAGGTAAATATCGTGACTTTAGTGGTGAAATACCTGAAGGTGCAGAGTTTGTAATTCGAATTAAATCACCTGAAAGTGGAGAGATTATTGTTAAAGATGGCATAAAAGGTGATGTTGTTTTTAATGTAAAAGATATTTTAGATGACTTTATTATCGCACGATCAGATGGAAGTCCAACATATAACTTTGTAGTTGCGATCGATGATGCTTTAATGGGTATAAATGAAGTTATCCGTGGGGATGATCATCTCTCAAATACACCTAAACAGATCGTTGTTTATGAAGCGTTAGGTTTTACTATTCCTATGTTCTATCATGTTCCTATGATCCACAATTCAGATGGGAAAAAACTCTCTAAACGTGATGGTGCAACGGATGTTATGGACTATAAAAAGCAAGGTTATACACCACAGTCACTTCTTAACTTCTTAGTTCGTTTAGGTTGGAGTCATGGTGATCAAGAGATCTTCTCTTTTGAAGAGATGATAGAGCTTTTTGATCCTAAAGATATTAATAAATCAGCTTCTATTTATAACACTGAAAAACTAAACTGGTTAAGTGCACACTATATTAAAAATACTTCAAATGCTGAATTATCTAAACTTTTAGAAGAGTATGGACTAATTCTTAGTTCACATGATAAAGCAGAGATCTTGTTAGACGAAATGAAAGATAGATCAACAACTTTAGTTGCTATGAAAGAAAATATAGATGAGATCTTAAAAGTTCCAACTGAGTACGATGAAAAAGCTAGTAAAAAAGCTTTTAAAGAGGGTTGGAGCGAAGTGTTAAATAACTTTTTAACTAAACTAGAGAGTGCACAAGAGCTACATCTTCCAAATGATTACCACAAATTAATGGAAGAAGTTGTTGAAGAGATGGAAATTGGCTTTGGAAAAATAGGTATGCCTCTTCGTGTTGCAATGATCGGAAAAATGGGTGGACCAGGACTTGATAGTATTATGGCTATTTTAGGTAAAGCAGAGAGTATTAAACGTCTTAAAAAATGTATAGGTACCCAAAGGGGTTAATGTGACTTCGTAATTCTTTTAGAATTAGAAGTAAATAAACTCTAGCACAAGCTTCGCTTTGTACTGAGTTTACTTGAAGGATAAAAAATGGAAAATTTAAAAATTAGTGATCAAGAAGCACTCGATTATCATGAAAAACCACGCCCTGGAAAAGTTGGAGTTGAAGCAACTAAACCTTTTGCATCTCAAAGAGATCTAGCTCTTGCTTACACTCCTGGTGTTGCAGTTCCATGTTTAGAAATTGAAAAAGACATAGAAAATGCCTATAAATATACATCTAAAGGTAATGTAGTAGCTGTTATTTCTAATGGAACAGCAGTTTTAGGACTTGGTGACATTGGTGCACTTGCTTCAAAACCAGTTATGGAAGGCAAAGCAGTTCTATTTAAAAAGTTTGCAGATATTGACTCAGTAGATGTTGAAGTAGATACTAAGGACGTTGACAGATTTTGTGATGTTGTGAGCGCGATCGCACTTACATATGGTGGTATTAACTTAGAAGATATAAAAGCACCAGAGTGCTTTGAGATCGAGAACCGCCTTGTTGAGCAGTTAGACATACCAGTTATGCATGATGATCAACATGGAACAGCTGTTATAAGTGCCGCTGGTATTATTAACGGATGTGAGATCACAAACAAAAAATTAAAAGATGTAAAAATAGTAGTTATCGGTGCTGGTGCAGCAGCCCTTCGTTGTGCTCAACTTTATAAACACATGGGTGTTCAAGATATAGTTGTTATAGATTCTAAAGGTGTACTTGATAGCACAAGAGAAAACTTAAATAGTTATAAACAAGAGTTTGCACTCTCAACTCCTATGAGTATGGATGAAGCATTTACTAATGCAGACATTGCAGTTGGTCTGTCAAAACCAGGTTCATTTACAGTAGAACATGTAAAACTAATGGCTAAAGATCCTATAGTTTTTACACTTTCGAATCCAACTCCAGAGATTTTTCCTGATGAGACAAGAGTAGCTAGACCTGATGCGATCATAGCAACTGGTAGAAGTGACTTTGCTAACCAAGTAAATAATGTTTTAGGATTTCCGTTTATTTTTAGAGGAGCACTTGATGTACGTGCTAAAAAAATTAACCAAGAGATGAAAATAGCAGCAGCTTATGCTCTTGCAGAACTTACAAAAAAAGAGGTTCCAGAGTACTTAAATGAGATTTATGGAACTAAAATAGAGTTTGGACGTGAATATATAATCCCTAAACCGTTTGACAAACGTTTGATCGTAGAAGTTAGCTCAGCAGTTGCAGTGTCTGCGATCAAGACTGGAAGTTCAACGATTAAAGAGTTTGATGTAGAGAAATATAAAGAGGAATTAGCTAGTAGAATCTAGTTAACTAATAACGTTAATTATAAGTTAAAACTTAAGTGAAAAAGTTATATTTCTAATTAAGACAATATTTGTCTTAATTGATGTAAACTTCTCACAACAATTTAAAATACATAAGGATTTAAACATGGCAACAACTAAATTTAAAGGTACTGACGTAGAGTTAGTAGGAACTGAAGTAAATGTTGGAGATAAAGCTCCTGTAGTAACAGTAGTAAACTCAGATGGTCTAGGCGACGTAACTGTTGGTGGAGCTCAAGCTAAAAAACAACTTATCATTGTTGTTCCTTCATTAGATACAGGTGTATGTGCTACTGAAACTCGTAACTTTAACTCTAAAGTTTCTGGTCTTTCTGATGTTAACCCAATTATCGTTTCTCTTGACCTTCCATTTGCATCGGGACGTTTCTGTTCAGCTGAAGGAATTGACAACTTAACTGTTACTTCTGACTTCAGAAACAAAGATTTTGCTAACGCTTATGGAGTACTTTTAGGTGGATCAGTTTTAGCTGGTGTTACTTGTCGTGCTATTTTCGTAGTAGAGACTGATGGTACTGTATCTTATAAAGAGATCGTTCCAGAAATTACAGAAGAGCCTAACTACGACGCTGCACTTAACGCTGTTAAATAGTTCTAACTTCTTTGGGCTTTTGCCCAAAACATTTTTTATAAAACTATAATTTCTCTCTCTAACTTTACATTCATCTTTTCAAAAACAACTTTTTCAGCTAACTCTATTAATTCAATAGCTTCATTAAATGTACCATTGCCTAAGTTGACTAGAAAGTTTGCATGAATTTCACTAAAAGCCATATTACCTATACGCTTACCTTTTAAACCAACAGCCTCTATTAACCTACCTGCTGAATCATTTGGAGGGTTTTTAAAGCAACTTCCAGCACTTGGATCTTTTGGTTGATTTGCGCGCATATTTTTAAAGAGTTCTATTTTACTTTCATCAAAGCCACTTTGAAGTTCAAAAGTTGCCTCAAAGATCATAGCTTTTATATCTGTATAGCGATAAGCAAAATCAACTTCATCTTTTAAAACCACTCTATCATCAACTTTTAGTGAAATAAGGTTATTAAAAATCTCGTACTCTTTTAGTCCGGCATTCATCTTAACAATACCACCAAGTGTTCCTGGTAGTGAAGAGAGAAACTCAAAGTTTTTAATGTTATTTTTTTTACAAAATGAGACTACCTTACCTGAAGGAGTTGCAGCACCTATAACTAAAGTTTTATCTACTATTTTAATATAGTCAAACTTTTTACTTAACATTAAAAGTGGTGGTGGTGTTTGTGAAACAAGTAAGTTGTTTGCAGAACCTACTATAAAATGGTTATGTGGATATTGTGAATTTTCAACTATAAATACATTAACAGTAGCTCCAATTTTAATAGAGCTTTTTTTAGAAAAGTTAACCTCTTTATAGCTCATTACTGTGCAAATGTAGGGATCATGTTAAATGTATGTGTACAAAAATCTATCATTGTATGAAGCATCCAAGGCATTGTAAGAACAATTACACCAATAACAGCTAAAATTTTAGGAATAAAAGAGAGAGTTTGCTCGTTAATTTGCGTAGTAGCTTGAAAAATACTAACTGCAAGACCTACAAGCATACCAGTTAAAAGTCCTGGCATAGCGAGTAATAGAGCTGTTTTAAAAGTTTCAACTCCAAGTCCTACCAGTTGTGCTTCCATTAACTTTCTCTAATCTTTGTATATTCAGTAGGAATAATAAAGTCTTTGGCTTTGATCAGAGTCTCATAAAAACCATTTTTATAACCTATTTCAAAAAGTTTATCAATAGCTTTGTACTGTATTTCACTAAGTTCTATTGAGTCATCATTTGCATAAAGTTCTAAGTATTTATCAAGTGTAGGTCCATCAATTCTAACTAAATTATTATCAATGAGTTTTTGTGCTAACTCATCTTTGCGATCGCGTGCCACTCTTACAGCATCTGTTAATGTTTTTTCATATTCGATCGCACTTGTTAATGGGAGTGAACGCCTAATAGCCATTCCACCTAGTGGTAAAGGAAGCGTTCCTTCACTAAGTTCACACCAGATGTCCCACATTTCACGCTCAACTTCTAACTCATCATCAAATGTTAAAATAGACTCATGAATTAAAACACCTGCATGAACATCACCATTTTTAACAGCGTCTTCGATCTCTAAAAAGTCCATATACACTACCCTTGCATCAGGGTAAGCTATACGAAATAGCATAGCATTAGTAGTATATTTACCACTAAGAGCAACTTTGAAGTTTCTCTTTAGTTTTTCACCCTTACGTTTAATTAGTTTAGGTCCATAACCCTCACCAAAACTTACAGCTGTTTTTAAAAGTGCAAATTCATTTTTAATGTGAGGATAAAGGGCAAAGCTGATAGCACTTATGTCATAAGTACCTTTAAGTGCTTCTACATTAAGTGTTTCAATATCTAAAGCAATGTTGTCAAACTCAATTCCTTCTTGTTTAACCCAGCCAAATTTAATAGCATAGTACATAAATATGTCATCAGCATCAGGTGAGTGAGCTATAAGCATTTTTTTCAAATCAAGCCTTATTTATAAAGTAAAGTAATTATGGTTATTTTAACTAAATATAGATAAAATAACACGAAAAGTAAGCTAAGAAGAGCTTATTTATCCAATAATATGACAAATTGCAATATAAATGAATAAATATTTTAATATGACATATAATTACAGCAAGAAAACATTAACCTAAAGGGTATATTATGGATGCAAATAAACAAAAATCACTAGACTTAGCTATGAAACAGATTGACAAAGCTTTTGGAAAAGGCACACTTATGCGTCTTGGCGATAAAAATATAGAGCCACTTGAATCGATTAGTACAGGTTCATTAGGACTTGATTTAGCACTTGGTATAGGTGGAGTTCCAGAGGGACGTGTGATCGAAGTTTATGGACCTGAAAGTTCTGGTAAAACTACACTTGCACTTCAAATAACTGCGGAGAGTCAAAAAAATGGTGGCGTATGTGCTTTTATAGATGCAGAACATGCACTAGATGTTGGATATGCTAAAAATCTAGGTGTAGATGTTGAGAACCTTTTAGTATCTCAACCAGACTATGGCGAGCAAGCGCTTGATGTTGTTGAGACTTTAGCTAGAAGTGGTGCTGTAAACTTGATCGTAGTAGACTCCGTAGCTGCACTAACACCAAAAGTAGAACTTGAAGGTGAAATGACAGATCAACAAGTTGGTGTTCAAGCGCGTTTAATGTCAAAAGCTCTTCGTAAACTAACCGGCGTATTAAGTAAAATGAACTGTACAGTTATCTTTATTAATCAAATTCGTATGAAAATAGGTATGATGGGCTATGGCTCTCCTGAAACAACAACTGGTGGTAATGCACTTAAATTTTACGCTTCTGTAAGAATAGATATTCGTCGTATTGCTGGGTTAAAACAAGGTGAAACACAAATAGGAAATCGCTGTCGTGCAAAAGTAATTAAAAATAAAGTTGCTCCACCTTTTAGACAAGCAGAATTTGACATAATGTTTGGAGAAGGAATTTCAAAAGAGGGTGAATTAGTCGATTATGGGGTAAAATTAGATATAATTGACAAAAGTGGTGCTTGGTTTAGTTATGAAGATAAAAAACTAGGACAAGGTCGCGAAAATGCTAAGCAGATTTTTAAAGATGAACCTGAATTAGCAAAAGAGATAGAAGACAAAATTAAAGAAGCTATGGGCATAAATAATATTATGGTCATGGATCAAACTGAAATAAATGAGGCAGATACCGAATGATATATATAGACAATGTTAGCGCAATAGAAATTATGGATTCTCGTGGGAATCCTACAGTTAAAGCAACAGTTACACTTAGTGATGGAACAGTAGAGAGTGCGATCGTACCTAGTGGTGCAAGTACTGGTAAAAGAGAAGCGTTGGAGCTACGAGATGGTGGCGATCGCTACATGGGTAAAGGAGTTCTACAAGCAGTTGAAAATGTAAACACAACACTTGCTGATGAACTTATAGGTCAAAACCCTTTTAATCAAGCAACAGTTGATGCAATAATGAAAGAAACTGATGGAACTGATAACTATGGAAAACTTGGTGCAAATGCTGTTTTAGGTGTTTCTATGGCTGTTGCTCGCGCAGCTGCTAAAAGTTTAGGTATGCCACTTTATCGTTACCTTGGTGGCGCTAATGCTATGACTATTCCTACACCAATGTTAAATATTATTAATGGTGGTTCTCACGCTGATAACTCAGTTGATTTTCAAGAGTATATGATTGTTCCAATAGGCTTTACAGATTTTGCAGAAGGTCTACGAGCAAGTGCTGAAGTTTACCATAACTTAAAAGCTATTTTAAAAGCTAATAAACATAATACTGCACTAGGTGACGAAGGTGGTTTTGCACCAGATTTAAGCTCAAACGAAGAGCCTATTCAAGTTATTATGGAAGCTATAGTAAAAGCTGGTTACAAAGCTGGTGAAGAGATTGCGATCGCACTTGATGTTGCAGCTTCTGAACTAGTTTGTGATGGTGGTTATAGACTTGATAGTGAAAATAGAACAGTAAGCGCAAGTGAGTTAGTTGACTACTACGCTGATCTATGTTCTAAGTATCCTATCGTATCTATTGAAGATGGTTTAAGTGAAGATGACTGGGATGGTTGGAAAGTATTAACTGATAAATTAGTAGATAAAGTTCAACTTGTTGGTGATGATCTTTTTGTTACAAATGTTAATATTTTAAATGAGGGAATTGTTAAAAATATAGCAAACTCTATTTTAATTAAACCTAACCAAATTGGTTCAGTTTCTGAAACTATGCAAACTGTTCGTCTTGCACAAAGAAATGGTTATACTTGTGTAATGAGTCATCGTTCAGGTGAAAGTGAAGATGCATTTATAGCTGACTTTGCTGTTGCTCTTAACTGTGGACAGATTAAAACTGGTTCTACTGCACGTGGTGAGCGAACGGCAAAATATAACAGACTTTTAGAGATTGAAACTGAAGTAGTTTATGGTGAGTATTTAGGCTCAGCAATATTTAACTAAGTTTTAAAATTATCTTTATGCTTATTGAGACTAATAATGCATAAAGATGATCTTCAACTTGATGATGATACATCTTCTTTTATACAGAAGTATTTAGGCCTTTCTGCTAAAACTTTTTTTATCTCTCTGTTTATTGTTATTGTTTTTAGCTTATATCTTGATACGCTACTTTTTGGAAACTACTCTTTAGAGGTTTTACTAAATTTAATGGAGTATGAAACTTTCTTAAAAGAAGAGATATATGAACTTAAACATGAAAATGCAGCATTGCAAAAAGAGTACTTTGAACTCAAAGAGTTGGAGAGTGAATAATTTAGATATAATTTCTTAAAAGGATTTTTAATTGCATAAACTATTTAATTTATTAGTAACTGTTTTACTATTCAGCACTATATTGCAAGCAAGAGAAAATCCATTTTTATCTATTAGTACGGCTCAAGAACTTCCAGTTAGTTCTAATATAAAAGAAACTTTTGAGCCACTTAAAAGAGCCTCTATAACATTTCCAGATAGTGCTAGAGTTTTAAAAGAGGTTATTTTTAAATACCAAAAACTAGATGGTGAAATAGTAGAAAAGAAACTTTTATTAAATAGATCTATTGATTGGCATTTACCAGTATTTGTATCACAAACTATGAGCACATCTCAAAATAGCCCTATTAAAAAAGAAATAATTATTATTGATCGAGTTGTACCTGCTAAAGTAATAAAGAAGAAAGAAAAAAAAGTTCTAAAAAAAGCTAATTTAATAAAATTTAAAAAAATAAATTTTATTAAATTTTCACAACTCAATAATAAGTCAATGCAAATAATTACAAATGATAAAATATTACGCTATTTTCTTTTAACTAAACCACATCGTTTAGTTATTGATCTAAAACGTAATACAAGCTTTGTGACAAAAACCAAATTAGTAAATAAGATACCTTTTAAAAGTATAACTCTAGGAAATCATAATGGTTACTATAGAGTTGTTGTTGCACTAGATGGTCAATATAAAATTAAAGTAGAAGAGAACGATAAAGGGTTACTTTTAAATTGTAAATAAAAACTCTCTGTCACTTAGAGGTACTACATTTTGATTACAAGATATTTTATGTTTCATATCTACTATATCAAAATATTTTAGTTCAATCTTAGAAGCAATTGTTGAACTTCTAAATTTTTCACCTCTATTGAGATATATTTTAAAACCTAAGTTGTGTAGTGCTAACCTGGTTTTTAGCGCAATTGAATAGGTTGTTATAATGCCATCATCTTTTATTACTCTATTTATATCTTCAAAATACTCTTGAGTCCATAAAAGTGGGTTGCTATCAGGTGAAAAAGCATCTTGAAATACTATATCAAATTTTGTATCACACACTTTCAGGTACTCTCTAGCATCACCAACTATTATGTTAATATCAATATTTTCATCTTTATAGGTATAGTTACTTGATAACTCTTTTATTATATTTCTAAAATCATAAAATTCTATTGGATATTCAAAGTTATTTAGTGAGTTAATAAGTTTACGATCAAACTCTGGTGAGTAGATTATTACTTTAATATCTAAGTTATTTTTTTTAATATAGTAAAGTGTTGCTAATGTGTTAAAGCCTAAACCAAAGCATATATCTAAAATTATTATTGATTTTTTATCTTCTAAAATTTTAATAGCAGGAATAACGTGTTTTTGAAGTGACTCATTTAGGGCACCATCTTTAGTAGAGTGATAGTGCTCATTAAACTGAGTGCTGAAAGCTGTAAAGCTTCCATCGGCACTCAAGGTTTTAACATGTAAGTTAGCTTGCGAGTTCATGAAGCTCTTTAAAAATGAAAGCTTCTATTATATCTACAAGTGAACGTTGAGTGTGAGCAACTAGTACCGTTATATGCTGTTCCATAAATGGCCATACATACTCTTGATCATTAGTGACTACTATAATATCTACCATCTCTTCGATCTCTTCACGAGTGTTAAAAAACTTTATAGTTTGAAGTTTACCTTCATCAACATATGCTAAAGCCCATGATTTGACGTTAATTAGCTCAACTAAAGCAGAGTTTTCACTATCTACTCCAGAAAATGGTAGAAGAAGATACAACTATTTAACTTTCTTCATATTTAACTTAAGTGCTTTGTTACTCATAACACCTATTTTATGGCTTAAGATTCCCATAGAAATATCTTTAGCATCTGAAAGTGAGTGCATTTTATATGTACCACATTGGTAAACATTTAACTCTGGAATATCACTCTCTTTTTTAACATTTAAAATATCTATCATAGATTTTTTCCAAGCTTTTGCAACTTTTTTCTCACTTGGTGCACCAATTACACTCATGTAAAAACCAGTTTTACAACCCATAGGTGAAACATCAATAATTTCACATTTTTTTGAGTTTAAATGTTCTCTTATGAAACCAGCAAATAAGTGCTCTAATGTATGAATACCTTTTGTACTCATTTTAGCTTTATTTGGTTGACAAAATCTAAGGTCGTAAACTGTAATAGTATCACCTTTTGGAGTTTTCATAGTCTTTGCATGTCGAACAGCAGGAACTTTCATTTTTGTATGGTCTACTGTAAAGCTATCTAATAATGGCATATATAATCCTTTTAATTTTTATAATAGTATCATAACATTTTTAGTATATAATTATGTGATGAATAAATATTTTACTTTAATTTTTCTTTTAATAATACTCTTTGTAAATGCAGTTGTGATCTTAAGTGCTAATGTAAGTGGTTATGAAAATTTATTAATAGATCTTACGCAAGAGAACCATTTATTTGAGAGTGGGACTTTTTTACTACTTTTTGTAAGTGGTATATACCTAATAATAAAACAAAAAACCAGTAGTGAACATTACATAAGAGCTTTTTTAATTTTCTTGTCACTGATCTCTTTTATAGCTGCATTTGAAGAGATAAGCTGGACTCAACACTGGTTTGAGTTTGAGTCTACTGAATATTTTAAAGAGAACAATATGCAACAAGAGACGAACTTACATAACTTCATTCCATCAGTTTTTTTTAGCACAGTAATTTACACCTTTATATATGCGACTTTTATATTACTACCTCTCTTAAATAGTGCTACACAAAACATAAAGCTACTCCAAAACAGATATATTCAAATACTTATGCCAACTTACACTATGACACTAGTAGCAACTTTTGCAATGAGTTTGCAGGTCTATCATATTCAAGAATATATAGCTGATGTAGCTACAACGATTGCATGTGCTTTTTTAGCTTTAGTTGTTTATGTTAAAAGCTACAAAGTTAGAACTAAAAGTGAACTTCTATTGCTTTTACTAGTTATTGCCTCAATAGCCACATTTATGTTAAACAACTCAATCTTCTACATAACTAACAGACAGTACGAGATAAGAGAGTTTGTTCTAGTCTTTTTGTATTTAGTTTGGGTTAGTAATTTAGTTAATAGAAACAAATATATTCAAAAATAAATTTATACTTTTTTTTTAATCCATCAAGGCCCACATAGAAAAAGGGATCATGTTAACAGTTGCGATCGGATGGGTAATCTCGCCCTCGTGACTCATAGTGATTGCAATGATGCTTGTAATGTTATGTTCAAATATAAAGGCTTCAATACTCTCTAGCTTTTTAAATAGTGTCCTCTCATTACCAAAAGGCATGGCTACAATTACACTATTTTCATCAGGCAGATAAAACTCAATATTATCCTCATAAAAGGCATTTTTATTGTGTTTATATAGTTCTAAAAAAATAATATGCTCAAATATAAGTGAGAAATTTTTGTTAGCAGTAAGGGCTTGTTTAAGAGCACTATCACAAAGGTATACTTTTTTAACAGCACGTTTACGATCAAACTTTGCCAGCTCATGAATATAATTTTTTTGCACAAGTGACTCGTAAGAACTGTACAGTTTATCTTTAGATATTTTTTGAGTAAGTTTTAGTTTCTCATATAATGAAAAGGCAGATATATTATGAGTAAAAAGGTTAGCAATCAAGTACATAATAGAGAATTCAATTTCACTTACTGAAGTTTTTAATAGCTTTTGTAGATAAATAGTCCTATCATCACTATGAAGTTTGTGCATTGCACTAAAAGAGCCAAGTTGTAAAAAGTGAGAAAATGCTGTCTCGTTA
Organism: Helicobacteraceae bacterium; assembly: GCA_013138865.1. Lineage (GTDB taxonomy): Bacteria > Campylobacterota > Campylobacteria > Campylobacterales > Sulfurimonadaceae > GLR69. Next base: position 13,106 of record WTBY01000010.1, read on the forward strand.
TACTCTTTTTCATAAGCTAAAAACTCCTCAAAATCTAGTGGGTACAGTTTAATGTGCTCCAAGTGCTCAATATCGTAAAATAGTTCACTAGAGAGTATTAACTGTGATACATTAGGAAGGCTAATATCTTTGATATAGTTATCATAAACAACACATTCAACCTTATTTTCTAAACAAAAACTATTAATGTTCTGATTTAATTTATTAAAATTGATTCGAATATCATCAAGATCTATATATATGTAAGAGGATTTCTTTAATGTAGATAGATATGCTTTAATTAAGCTACTTTTTCCACACCCACTAACCCCACTAATTTGGTAGCTTTTTTCATTAATATTAAACTTCCTAGGTATAAACCCAGAGCTATATAGATCAATTTTATATAATTCTTGTAGTAAATTTTGCATGCCTAATTCTATCACTTCCTTATTAAAAGGAAATAAAATAGTATGAAAATCAAAATTAGGCCCCTAAAACCTTGATATATTAGTTCTATATAGGTATAATTCGCCCGTACTAAATAGTTAGTCCAGAACTAACGAGTTCTTTAGAAGGAAAAAAATGGAAAAAATTCGTCTTAAACTGAAAGCTTACGATCATCGTGTACTTGATAGATCTGTAGCGTCAATAGTTGAAGCTGTTAAGCGTACTGGAGCATCAATTCGTGGTCCAATACCTTTACCAACAAAGATCCGTAAATATACGGTTCTTAAGTCTGTGCATGTAAATAAAGATGCACGTGAGCAATTTGAAATCCGTATGCACTCTCGTCTTATTGACATTGTGTCTGCAACGCCTGATACAGTTGATTCACTGATGAAACTTGATCTTGCACCAGAAGTGGACGTAGAAGTTCGCTCTATGGATAAATAGGAGTAAATGATGGAATATATTGTTGAAAAAATCGGTATGAGCCGTACAATCACAGTACCTTCACAAGCAGTTACTCTTTTAAAAGTTGTAGAGGCTAAGGTATGTGAAGTAACTGATGGTATTGCTATCGTTTCATATCCACGTGGTAAAAAAATGAATAAAACAATCGAAGGTAAGCAAAAGAAATATAATCTTTCTGCTGAATTTAATCGTTTTGCTACAATGAATGTAGACCAAACTGAAGCTGGTGATTTAGATCAAGCTCCTTTAGGTGAAGCTGCATTAATTAAAACTTCATTCAATACTAAAGGTCGTGGTTTCGCTGGTGGTATGAAGCGTCACAACTTTGGTGGTGGACCTGCTTCTCATGGTCACCGTTTTGGAAGAAGAATTGGTTCAATCGGTAATGCCGAGTGGCCAGGTCGTGTAATGCCAGGTAAAAAAATGCCAGGTCATTATGGTAACACACAAGTTACAGTTAAAAATAAGATCGTATCTTTTGACGCTGAAAATGGAGTACTAGCAGTTGCTGGTTCTGTTTCTGGTGCTAATGGTGCATTAGGTCGTATAAAGGTTGTTAAATAATGAGCGCAATTGTATTAGATGCAAACTACGCAAAAACATCAGATGTATTAACGTTACCTGAGAGTTTTTCTGGTATTAACCCTCATAATGTTTACCTTTATGTTAAGTCATACCAAGCAGGTATCCGTTCTAACACAGCAACAGTAAAAAATCGTTCTGAAGTTCGTGGTGGTGGTAAAAAACCATTCGCACAAAAGGGTGGTGGTCGTGCTCGTGCTGGTAGTACTCGTTCTCCTGTATGGGTTGGCGGTGGTCAAGTTTTCGGTCCAAGTAATAACCGTAACTACAACCAAAAAATTAATAAAAAGCAGAAAAAATTAGCACTTAAATGTGCAATCGAAGGTCACGCTACAAATGGTACTCTATTTATAGTTGACAGCTTAGAAGTTTCTTCTGGAAAAACTAAAGATGCAAAAGTAATTTTTAATACATTAGGTCAAAGAGATGTTTTACTTGTTAAAACTCTTATTGATGAAAACACATTCTTAGCGTTTAGAAACATTGAGAAAAGTTACCTAGTAGAAGAGAATGAACTAAATGCATTCTTAGCAGCTACATACCGTTCAGTCGTAATGGAAAAAGCTGTATATGAAAATCTAGTAAAAGAGGCTTAATAATGGCAGATATTACTGATATTAAATCAATTTTATACACAGAAAAAACACTGGCTCTTCAAGAAGATGGTATTGTAGTTGTACAAACATCTCCAAGAATGACAAAGACAGGTTTGAAAGAGGTTTTTCGTGAGTACTTTGGAATTGTTCCAACAAGAGTTAACTCACTTAATCAAAGCGGAAAAACTAAACGTTTCCGTGGTGTAGTAGGTAAACAAAATAACTTTAAGAAGTTTTATGTTCAATTACCTGAAGGTGCACAAATAGAAAGTCTGGCGGTATAAGATGGCTATGAAAACATATAGACCGATAACTCCGAGTCGCCGTTTCTATACAAATATTGATAGCTCTGACATCACTGCTAAGCCAAGTGTAAGAAGCCTTTTAGTTAAGTTACCAGTTCATGCTGGTCGTAACAACAATGGTCGTATTACATCTCGTCATAAGCAAGGTGGAGCAAAAAAGATTTACCGTATTATCGATTTCAAACGTAATAAGTTTGATATCCCTGGTACTGTAGCTACAATCGAGTATGATCCATACCGTAACTGTAGAATTGCATTAATTAATTATGCAGATGGCGAAAAACGTTACATATTAGTTCCTCGTGATCTAAATGTAGGCGACAGCGTTATCTCTACAGATTCTGGTGCTGATATTAAGCCTGGTAACACTATGAAACTTAAAAACATCCCTGTGGGAACACTAATTCATAATATTGAACTTAAGCCTGGTAAAGGTGGACAAATGGTTCGCTCTGCTGGTGGTAGTGCTCAAATTATGGGTCGTGATGGTAAGTATGTTTCTCTTAGACTTCCAAGTTCAGAGATGCGTCTTATTTTAGGCGAATGTTTAGCTACTGTTGGTATCGTTGGTAATGAAGAGTTTTCAAACATTGTTTGGGCTAAAGCTGGTAGAAGCCGTCACATGGGCAAGCGTCCACAAACTCGTGGTTCTGCTATGAATCCAATAGATCACCCACATGGTGGTGGTGAAGGTAAAACTAACTCTGGTCGTCATCCGGTAACTCCTTGGGGTAAACCGACTAAAGGTGCTAAGACTCGTCGTAAAAAAGCTAGTGATAAATTAATTATTACTCGCCGTAAACCAAATGCAAAAAGGGTAGGATAATGGCTCGTTCAGTAAAAAAAGGTCCATTCGTTGATGACCATTTAATGAAAAAAGTTGTTGCTGCTAAAGATAGTGGTAACACTAAGCCTATCAAAACTTGGTCACGCCGTAGTACGGTTTTACCAGATATGATCGGTTTAACATTTAATGTACATAATGGACGTCAATTCGTTCCTGTATATGTTACAGAAAATCATATCGGTTACAAGCTTGGTGAATTTGCACCAACTCGTACATTCAGGGGCCATAAGGGCTCTGTTCAGAAGAAGGTGTAATCATGGCTAGAGCATTATTAAAATTTATCCGTGTTTCACCAATCAAATCTCGTCTTATTGCAAGAGAGATTCAAGGTATGAACGCTGAAGAAGCATTAGCAGCTTTAGAGTTTACACCAAACAAAGCGGCAAAAATTATCTCTAAAGTTCTAGCATCTGCTGTAGCGAATAGTGGTAGTGAACCTCAAGATTGTATCGTTAAATCTTGTCGTGTTGACAACGGTCCTGTACTTAAGCGTTTTCGTCCACGTGCTCGTGGTTCGGCTTCAGGTATTAGAAAACCAACAGCACACATTTTAGTAGAAGTAGAGGGCAAATAGTATGGGTCAAAAAGTTAATCCTATTGGTCTTCGCCTTGGAATCAATCGTAACTGGGAATCAAGATGGTACCCTAACTTTAAAAATGCGGCTGAAAACTTAGGTGAAGATTACAAAATTCGTACTTTCTTAAAGAAAGAGCTTTATTATGCTGGTGTTGCTAACATCATCATTGAGCGTACTGCTAAGCGTCTTCGTGTAACTATCGTTGCTGCTCGTCCTGGTATTATCATTGGTAAAAAGGGTGCTGATATTGAGAAATTAAAATCTACTTTAGTTAAATTAATAGGAAAAGATATTTCTGTTAACATTAAAGAAGAGAGAAAAGCTCAAACATCTGCACAACTTGTTGCTGAAAATGTTGGTACTCAACTTGAGCGTCGTGTTGCATTCCGTAGAGCTATGAAAAAAGTTATGCAAAATGCACAACGTAGTGGAGCTAAAGGTATTAAAATATCTGTAAGCGGTCGTCTTGGTGGAGCAGAAATGGCTCGTACTGAGTGGTATCTAGAGGGACGTGTTCCACTTCATACTCTACGTGCTAAAATCGATTACGGTTTTGCTGAAGCTAATACTACTTACGGAATTATCGGAATTAAAGTATGGATCTTCAAAGGTGAAGTACTTCAAAAAGGTGTTCCTGCTGAAGAAGTTGAAGAGAAAAAAGAGCGTCGTGGAAAACGTGCTCCAAAACGCGAAAGCGGAAAGGCTGAATAAATATGTTGATGCCAAAAAGAACTAAATACCGTAAATTAATGAAAGGCCGTAATCGTGGTTATGCACGTAGTGGTTATACATTATCTCATGGTGATATTGCTTTTAAAGCTACAGAACATGGTCGTATTACGTCTCGTCAAATTGAAGCAGCTCGTATCTCGGCAACTCGTAAAATTAATCGTAATGGTAAAATCTGGATTCGTGTATTCCCAGCAAAACCACTAACTGCTAAGCCTCTTGAAACAAGAATGGGTAAAGGTAAAGGTGGAGTTGAGAAATGGGTTATGAATATTAAGCCAGGTCGTATTATTTTCGAAATGGGTGGAGTTCCAGAAGAACTTGCTCGTGAAGCTTTAACTCTTGCTATGCATAAGTTACCGTTTAAAACAAAAATTATTACTGCGGAGATGAACAATGAAATATTCTGATTTAGCATATAAAAATGTTGCTGAGTTAAACACTCTTTTAAAAGAGAAAAAGACTGAGCAATTCACTTTAAAAATTAAGAAAAAAATGATGCAACTGACTAACACTTCTGAATTAAGTGAAGTTAAAAAGTCTATTGCTCAAATCAGCACAGCGCTTAGCGCAGCGAAATAAGGGCTATTATATGACTCATAAACGTGAAATTCAGGGTGTTGTTGTTAAAATTTCTGGAGATAAAACAGCTTCTGTATTAGTAGAGCGTCGCGTAATGCACCCTCGCTACCACAAAGTTGTTAAGCGCTTTAAAAAGTACTTAATCCATGATGAAAGCAATACATTAACTGTTGGAGATAAGGTGATCGCGATCGAGTGTCGTCCACTTTCAAAAACTAAATCTTTTAGATTAAAAACTGTTGTTACAGGAGCTAAGTAATGATTCAAGGATTTACTCGCTTAAATGTAGCAGATAACACTGGTGCTAAAGAAATTATGTGTATCAAAGTGCTTGGTGGTTCAAAACGCCGTTACGCATCTGTTGGTCATGTAATTGTTGCTTCTGTAAAGAAAGCATCACCAACTGGTAAAGTTAAAAAAGGTCAAGTTGTTAAAGCTGTTGTTGTTAGAACAAAAAAAGAGGTTCAACGTGAAAACGGTTCTCTTATCCGTTTTGATGACAATGCAGCAGTAATCCTTGACGCAAAACAAGAGCCTATTGGTACTCGTATTTTTGGTCCAATCAGTCGTGAAGTTCGTTACGCTGGTTTTATGAAAATTGTATCTTTAGCTCCAGAGGTTGTATAGATGGCAAAGTTTAATTTTAAAAAAGGTGATACAGTAGAAATTCTTGCTGGTGACGATCGTGGCACTAAAGCAGAAGTTGTACAAGTTATGCCTAAGAAAAATAAGGTAATTGTTAAGGGATGTAAAATCGCTAAAAAAACAGTTAAACCAACAGAAGATAACCCAAAAGGTGGCTTTTTAGATAAAGAGATGCCAATTGATACTTCTAATGTTCGTAAAGTAGAGGAGGCGTAATTATGGCTAGATTAAAAGAAAAGTATAATTCACTTAAACCTCAATTACAAAAAGAGTTAGAAATTACTAACATAATGGAAGTTCCTTCAGTTGATAAAATTATTATCAGTGTTGGTGCTGGTTTTGCAATGAAAGATAACAAGCTTATTCAAAACATTCAAGACACTATTAGTAAAATTGCTAACCAACATGCTACTGTAGTACGTGCTAAAAAATCAGTTGCTGGTTTTAAAGTTCGTGAAGATATGCCTGTTGGTATTAAAGTGACTCTTCGTGGTAAAAAAATGTGGGAGTTCCTTGATCGTCTTGTATCAATAGCACTTCCTCGTGTAAAAGATTTCCGTGGTATTCCACGTAATGGTTTTGATGGACAAGGTAACTATAACTTTGGTCTTACAGAGCAGTTAATTTTTCCAGAAGTTGAGTATGATTCAATTATGCAAATTCACGGTATGAATATTACTTGTGTTACAACTTCAAAAACAGACAAAGGTGCATTCGCTTTATTAAGCGCTATGGGTATGCCTTTCAGTAAAGGGAGAGAATAATGGCTAAAAAATCAATGATCGCAAAACAAAAACGTACTCCTAAGTTTAAAGTACGTGGTTACACTCGTTGTCAGATCTGTGGTCGTCCACACTCTGTACTTCGTGATTTCGGTATTTGCCGTATCTGTTTCAGAAAAATGGCAAATGAGGGATTAATCCCAGGCGTTAGAAAGTCTTCTTGGTAAACAAGTAGAAACTTCTTTCGATCGCACACTAATTATAGTGTGCAACTAAAAGGAATTTAAATGATTAATGATTTAATTTCGGATTCTTTAACAAGAATTCGTAATGCTGCAATGCGTAAATTAGATGTTACTACATTAGTACACTCTAAAATGGTAGAAGCAGTTATTGGTATATTAGCAGATAAAGGCTATATAGATAGCTTTTCAGTTAATGAAGATGGCGTTAAAAAAAGTATTAAAGTTGTACTAAAGTATGATGAAAATGGTAATACTGTAATTAATGAAGTAAAACGTGTTTCAAAGCCAGGTCGTCGTGTTTACAAACCTGCTTCAGAGATCAAACGTTTTAAAAATGGTTACGGTACTATTATCGTTTCAACATCTAAAGGTGTTCTTCCTAATGAAAAAGCTCATGAGCTTAACATTGGTGGAGAAGTGCTTTGTACAATCTGGTAGGGGTGGATTATGTCAAGAATTGGTAAAAAACCTGTTGAATTTCCATCGGATATCGCTGTTAAAGTAGATGGTGAAATAATCACATTTACTAAAGGTAAGAACTCTCCTACACTAGATACTAAAGGTAATGTTGGTATTAATGTAGAAGGTCAAGTATTAACTTTCTCTGCAAAAACTGAAGCACGTGAAGATAGAGCTTTCTGGGGTACATACCGTGCACTAGCAGCTAATATCATTACTGGTTTAACAACTGGTTACGAGAAAAAACTTGAAATTAATGGTGTTGGTTATAGAGCCGCTGTTAAAGGAAAAGTACTTAATCTTCAACTTGGTCACTCTCACGATATTAACTATGATATAGTTGATGGTTTAGAGATGAGTGTTGAGAAGAATGTTATTACAATCAAAGGAATTAATAATCAAAAAGTTGGTCAAGCAGCTGCAGAGATTAGAGCGTTCCGTCCACCTGAGCCTTACAAGGGTAAAGGTGTTAAATATCTAGAAGAGCATATCGTGCGTAAAGCCGGTAAAGCTGCTGGTAAGTAAGGAAGGTAGAGGATGAATTTAAGAGTATTAAAAGCAAAATCTGCAAATCGTGTACAGCGTAAGCGTCGTATTCGTGCTAAAATTAGTGGAAGTACAACTTTACCTCGTGTAAGTGTATTCCGTTCAAACCGTTACTTAAGTGCTCAGGCAATTGATGATGTTGCATCTACAACTTTATGTGCAATTAATTCAAAAGCCCACTCACTTAAAGCTAACAGAGCTGACGCTGCTAAACTTGGTGCAACTTTTGCTAAAAGTTTAAAAGATGCTGGTATCAACGAAATTGTATTCGATCGTAATGGTTATGTTTACCATGGTGTGATCAAAGAGTTCGCTGAAGCACTTCGTGCTAACGAAATTAAGTTTTAAGGTTGAATGATATGAGCACTATTAATAGAGATGATTTTGAAGAATCAATCGTAAACATAGGTCGTGTTACTAAAGTTGTAAAGGGTGGTAGACGTTTTCGTTTTACTGCGCTTGTAGTTGTTGGTAACAAAAATGGTACAGTTGGTTATGGTACAGGTAAAGCGAAAGAAGTTCCTGATGCTATTCGTAAAGCAGTTGATAATGCTTTCAATAACTTAACTACTGTTAAAATTAAGGGTACTACTATTGCGCATGATATTGAACAAAAATATAATGCGTCTCGTGTACTTTTAAAACCAGCTTCTGAAGGTACAGGGGTAATCGCCGGTGGTGCATTACGTCCAGTTCTTGAGCTTGCAGGTATCCAAGATATTTTAACTAAGTCTATTGGTTCAAATAATCCAAACACTGTTGTTCGTGCTACTATTGATGCACTTGCAAGAATTAAAGGATAGAAAATGGCATTAGAAACTTTACAACCAGCCGAAGGTTCTACGAAAAATCGTAAGCGTGTAGGTCGTGGACAAGGTAGTGGTACTGGTAAAACTGCTGGTCGTGGAAATAAAGGTCAAAAATCTCGTTCAGGTTACAAAAGAAAACGTAACTTTGAAGGTGGTCAACAACCTTTAGCTAAACGTATGCCAAAAATTGGTTTTACTTCTCGTACAATTAAGCCATACGTTATTAACGTTGAGCGTATTAAATCAGTAGCTGAGTTATCTGAAATTACTATGGATTCTATCCGTGGTGTTCATAAACTTAGTAAATCTGTTACATCTGTAAAATTAGTTGGTAAGTCTGCAAAAGATTTAGTTTCTAAAATTAAAGATGAAAATATATTAGTTACTGGTAAGTAATTGTGAACAAACAACTTGTAAATAAGATTTTAATTACAGTTGGTTTTTTGTTTATATACCGTTTACTGGCATATGTGCCAGTACCTGGTGTAGATACAGCTGTAATAGCTTCTTTTTTTAACTCTCACTCAGACGATGCTTTGGGTCTTTTAAATATGTTCAGTGGTAACGCTGTTGAACGTCTATCTATTATTTCACTTGGTATTATGCCTTACATTACTGCCTCAATTATCATGGAACTTCTTGCTGCGACATTTCCAGCTTTAGGTCAAATGAAAAAAGAGCGTGATGGAATGGTTAAATATATGCAAATTATTCGTTATGCTACGATCGTAATTACTGTCATTCAAGCAATTGGTGTTAGTGTTGGTCTTCAAAGCTTAACAGGTCCTGATGGGCAAGGTGCAATATTAGTAGATACTGATACATTTATACTTCTTTCAGCTATATCTATGTTAGCAGGAACAATGCTGTTAATGTGGATAGGTGAGCAGATTACTCAAAGTGGTATTGGTAATGGTATTTCATTGATTATTTTTGCTGGTATCGTTTCTGCGATTCCAAGTGCAATAGGTCAATCATTTACTATGATCAACACTGGTGCTATGAGTTTTCTTTCACTTCTTGCTATAGTTGCTCTAATTTTAGCAACTATTGGTTCTATTATTTATGTAGAACTAGGTGAAAGACGTGTACCTGTAACATATGCTAAAAAGACTATGATGCAAAATCAAAATAAGCGTGTTATGAATTATATTCCTATTAAAGTAAATCTTTCAGGTGTTATTCCTGTAATTTTTGCAAGTGCTATTTTGATGTTTCCAATGACAGTAATGTCATCGAGTACTAACCCTACTGTTCAGATGTTCTCGGACTTTCTTGATCCAAGTGGGTACTTTTTTAACTTATTAACATTTCTTTTTGTTGTTTTCTTTGCATTCTTTTATGCTTCGATCACGTTTAATGCAAAAGATATCTCTGATAACTTGAAGAAGCAGGGTGGTTTTATCCCTGGTGTTCGTCCTGGAATAGCAACTAAAGAGTTCTTAAATGAGACAGCTTCTCGTCTTACTTTTAGTGGAGCGATCTACCTAGGTTTAGTGGCAACACTACCATGGGTTATACTAAAAGGTATGGGAATACCATTCTTCTTTGGAGGAACTGCTGTTCTTATTGTTGTTCAAGTTGCACTTGATACTATGCGTAAAATTGAAGCGCAGATGTATGCAAGTAAATATGAAACTCTTTCTGCGGTTGGTCTATAAAAATGGCGATTGCGCTTCGCAAGCCACAAGAGATAGAAAAACTTCGCTCTGCCAACTTAATCGTGGCAGAGGCTCTTCAACTACTTCGTGAAAATACTAAGGCAGGAATGAGTTTAAATGAACTTAATCTTATGGCTGAAGAGTTCATCATTAGTCGAGGAGCAAGACCTTCATTTAAAGGTCTTTACGGTTTTCCTTCATCAGTATGTACTTCACTTAATGAGGTTATTATACATGGTATACCGACAGACTACACTCTAAAAGAGGGTGATGTTGTTGGTTATGACATAGGGACTGAGTTAGATGGGTACTTTGGTGACGCTGCTATAACCGTAGGTGTTGGTCATATCAGCGCAGACGATGAAAAGTTAATAGCTTGTGCAAAAGATACTTTATATTACGCGATCGATACCATTAAGGTAGGCATGCGTTTTAAAGAGCTTTCACTTGCTATTGAGCAATTTATAATAGAACAAGGCTTTGTTCCTCTTCATAACTTTTGTGGTCATGGAATAGGAAAAAAGCCTCATGAGGAACCTGAAATACCAAACTATTTAGATGGGAAAAGCGCTAAAGCTGGACCTAAAATCAAAAATGGAATGGTGTTTTGTTTAGAACCGATGATTTGTCAAAAAGAGAACAAAGCAGAAGTTTTGGAAAATGGTTGGGATGTTGTTAGTACCGATGGTTTACGCGGTTCACATTACGAGCATACTGTAGCAATTGTTAACGGTAAAGCTCAAATTTTATCAATTATAGGAGATTTAAATGGCTAAAGATGATGTCATTGAGGTTGATGGTAAAATTCTAAAAGCTTTACCAAATGCTACATTTAGAGTTGAACTAGAAAATGGACATGAAATTTTATGTCATATTGCAGGAAAAATGCGTATGCACTATATAAAAATTCTGCCAGGGGACAAGGTTAAACTTGAACTTACACCATACAGTCTTGATAAGGGACGTATAACTTATCGTTACAAATAGACTCTGCTAATGCAGAGTCTACACCCTTAATATGTTAAATATTTTATTTACTTTCTCAATTATTATTTTTCTATTTTACATAATAGTGCACATTTACAATACAAATAAAATATTTAAAAGATTAAAGTCACATCATAACGATATTTGGATAACTCTAGGTGCCCCAAAATTTCAAATAAGTTTTGGTGATGATCGCTATAAAAATATTATGAAATATATAAGAGAGCATAAATTCGAAAACTTAGATGACTGTGTACTTGAGGCTCACTATAAGTCACTTAGGTTTGCTGAAAAAGTAGGTTTGTATAACGCTATTATAATAATTTCTATAGTTATTCTTGATGTTGTAATAGCTCAAAAATAATTTAATAATTAACAAGCTTATATAGCTATAGCGCTATTTATCTCTTCTTTTAGAAACTAATTTTGATTATAACTACATAAAAAACAACATTTATCTTTTTTTAATAAAAATAAGCTATAATGTCATTTCACTTAATGTGGTGTGCGCTCGTAGCTCAGCTGGATAGAGCACTGGTTTGCGGTACCAGCGGTCACACGTTCGAATCGTGTCGGGCGCACCATAATTACTTCGAAACCTAGAATCTTACTTCATTTTCAAACTATGATTTAATTTACTAACATGTCGCGGAATAGAGCAGTTCGGTAGCTCGTCGGGCTCATAACCCGAAGGTCGCAAGTTCAAATCTTGCTTCCGCAACCAAAACAAATCCTTTACATAGATTTATAACAATATTTTTAATCAATTTAACTAAACTTATACCTTCGTATCAATAAGCAAAATTAAACACTTTTAGAACCTCTCAATTTGTTATTACCTATTACTAAATGATTTTATAAAAAACAAAGGAAACAAATGTCAATCAAAAATATAAAACAGACAGAAAAAGTAAAAGTACTTTTAAGATTATTAGATAATAATGAAAATGTTGAAACAGCTTGTAGTAAAGCTGGACTTGATGTTATAGTAACAAAAAAATTCTTATCTTTAAACTAACAAAAACGTAATCCTCTCCAACCCACATACAAATTAAATTAATGACACTCACGGCATTGATTTAATGTACCATAATTTACATTACAGCTAAAATTATCACTTACTAAAAAAATAAACTTATACCAGTGCTCATGTTGGATTTGACACAAATATGGCTCTGTTAGGTTTGTATATTTTAAACAGTATTAATTATGACAACTAGATAAACGAGTTAACTAGTAAGATATAGGTGTCAAGCGATCACCAAAAATAAAATGAAAAGAGCGTGTAATAAATAATAGACAAGCTAGATACTCTAGCTTGTCACTACGCATAATAAATAAACGATAAAACCCCACTAAAACACAAATTAAAATATTCCTTCACTACCTAAGCTTTTATTAAGCAACACTCCCCTATAATTCCCATCCACAAACAATGAGACATCGTGTTGATGACTTGCTTCGGAAGAGGAAAATTGTTTGAGATCATTGAAAACTAGATAGATAGACCGAGAGAGCTTATAGCTTTTTTAAATGGTTTATTTTAAACTTATTTATAACAATACAAAACAACAAACGTTTATACCAAGAGTTTTAATTCTTGGGCTAAAGTTTCAGTAAAAGTGGTTATGTCTTC
>WTBY01000014.1 GCA_013138865.1 Helicobacteraceae bacterium
GTATATATTCTGTCTAAGACTTAAAAGTGATTATATATATCCAAAATAAGTTAATGCAGAAAGTACATCAAAAATTATACAAAGCTGTTAATAAGTGATAGAAAAAAAAACTTTTAAAAATTATAAAGATAGAATAGAATTTTTATGTTAATTGTATGAGGAGTAATTTAATGTATAAGTCTATCGTTAAATGTGTGAATTGGGTGTTGGTCTTAGATCGCTTAAAGGTTCTCTTGTTTATTCTTTTTGCTTTATTAATAATACTTGTAGTTTACTCATTTATATTTGATAATACAAATATTATAGCAGCTTACATGATAGGTTTATCAGCACTATTGGCATCAACCGTTGCAATGATTAATATGATAAATACTTATGTTCTGAAAATGGAAGATGAAAAAAATAAAATTATATCAGTAACACATAACTCAATTGTTAGAATTAATATTTTAGTAAATAAATTTAATGCTCTACCAAATATGATGAGAGGGGAAGTATTACTTGATAAAATATTAATAGTTCAGCATAATCATTTATATGAAAATATATTATCAATAATAATAGATCCATTAATAACAAAAGATATTTGTAAAGATAATCAAAAAATATTTTATGATTTGCATGATTCTATTTCTATATTATTAACATATAGCGATGATGCTCTTCAAGTAATAAATATTAATCCTACTATAAATAGATCAAGACATAGATTTGTTACGGACGATCAGTCTAAAATATACGATAGTGTATTAGAAAATTTACATAATTTAAGGAAAGAAATTATTATAATTAGTAAATTGAATTTAGAGAAAGTCAAGTATGGATAAACAAATATTTATATGCTTAGTATTAAAATGAAGCAATATAACGAATGGAATGAAGTAAAAAAAGATCTTGATTCTAAAGATAATAAAGTTTTTTTTAAAGAGAGAGATATTTTTTGGTTGAAAGTTGGTGAAAATATTGGATATGAACAGAACGGAAAAGGTGAAAAATTTCAAAGACCTGTTTTAGTTGTTAGAAAATATACTAATGATATGTTCTTAGGTGTACCACTATCTACAACTTTAAGAGAGGGTAGTTTCTTTTTTCAGTTTAAATTTTTAGAAAATAAAATTAGTACTGCCTTATTAGTTCAAAATAGATTGTTTAGTACTAAAAGGTTTATGAAAAAAATAGGTAAAATAAATGAAAAAGATTTTATAAGTATAAAAGAAAAATTAAAAAGTTTAATTGGGTGATTTTTGCCCTCTTAAAAAAGAGGGACGATCCCGAAGGAAAATTGTAAGTGAAGTATAACATAAGTGTACTAAAAAAGTCAATATTTAAAAGGTTCCAAATATGAGTAAATACCCATTCACCCACCTTCACCTACATACTGAGTACTCTTTACTTGATGGTGCTAACAAAATTTCAAACCTAACTTCTCAGCTTAATGAGCTGGGTATGAAGTCTGTTGCTATGACTGATCATGGTAATATGTTTGGTACTATTGATTTTTATCAGCAGATGCTAGAAGCAGGTATAAAACCTATTATAGGGATCGAGGCTTACCTTCATAATGCAGAAGAATTAAACGATCGTAACTCTAAACAGCGTTTTCATGTCTGTCTTTTTGCTAAAAATATGGTTGGTTATAAAAACTTGATGTACCTTAGCTCTCAAGCTTTTATAAACGGCTACTATTACTACCCACGTATCAACAAAAAAATACTTCGTGAAAACTCTGAGGGAATTATATGTACAAGTGCTTGTCTGCAAGGTGAAGTAAACTGGAACTTAAACACTCAAAATGAACGTAATATTAAAAATGGTGCACTTGGCTATGACAAAGCAAAAGAGGTAGCTTTAGAGTACAAAGAGATCTTTGGTGATGACTTCTATTTAGAGATCATGCGTCACGGAATAGGGGATCAGCTCTTTATAGATGAACCACTATTACGTATTGCAAAAGAGACAGGCATAAAACTTGTTGCAACAAATGACACTCACTACACTTACCCAGGTGATGCGCAGTACCATGAAGCTTTTATGTGTATAGGTATGGGAAAACTTTATGACGATCCTAACCGTATGCGTCACTCTGTTCATGAGTTTTACCTAAAAAGTCCAGATCAAATGGCTAAGCTATTTGCAGACATACCAGAAGCACTTATAAATACGCAAGAGATCGTAGATAAGTGTAACCTAGAGTTAAAACTAGGAGATCCAACACCACCAAATTTTAAGTTTACAAAAGAGTATGCTAGAAATGATGGTTTACAGATCAACCACCCTGATGATGAAGGCTTTGCTGAAGATAAAAAGAAGTTTTTCGGTGCAGCAGATAAGAATGATGCTGAGTATTTTATTTACAGATGTGAAGTAGGGCTAAAAGAGCGTTTGCTTCACGTTTCACAAGAAAAACATGAAGAGTACAAAAAACGTCTAGATTTTGAGATGGATATTATCAACTCTATGAAATTTCCTGGTTATATGCTTATCGTTTGGGACTTTGTTAAAGTCGCAAAAGAGATGGGGATCGCAGTAGGACCTGGACGTGGATCAGCTGCAGGTAGTTTAGTTGCATATGCACTAGAGATCACAGATATTGATCCAATGAAGTACGATCTACTTTTTGAGCGTTTTCTTAACCCAGAGCGTGTAAGTATGCCCGATATCGATATGGACTTTATGCAGGCTCGTCGTGGAGAGGTTATAGACTATGTTGTTAAAAAATATGGACGAAACCAAGTTGCACAGATTATTACTTTTGGATCATTACTAGCAAAAGGGGTTCTTCGTGATGTTGCACGTGTTTTAGATATGCCTCTCTCTCAAGCTGATATGATGGCAAAACTTATCCCTGATGAACTTGGAATTACTCTTAATGGTAAAACAAAACGTGGTGAGTTTATAGATGGAGCCTTTCAAAAAGAGCCTAAAATAAGTGAGTTAATTGAGAGTGATGCTAATGCTAATAGAGTTTGGGAATTTGCTAAAAAGCTAGAAGGCTTAAAACGTAACTCTGGTATTCATGCCGCCGGTGTTGTGATCTCCAATGAGGAGTTATGGCACAAAACTCCGATCTATAAGCCCTCAGGTGAAGATACCTTTGTAACACAGTACTCACTTAACTACCTTGAAGATATTGACCTTATTAAGTTTGACTTCCTTGGTCTGAAAACTCTTGACGTGATCGATAATGCGATCAAACTTATAAAACGTCGTCATGATGTTGTAGTCGATTGGAATAAGATCGATGAGAATGACAAAGGTGTTTATGAAGTGATCAGAAGTGGTCATACAGTAGGAATGTTCCAAATAGAGAGTTCAGGTATGCAAGATCTGAATAAACGACTTAAAACTGACCTCTTTGAAGAGCTAATTGCGGTTCTTGCTCTGTATCGTCCAGGACCGATGGAGTCTGGAATGCTAGACAGTTTTATAGAACGTAAGCATGGACGAGAAGAGATTACTTACACTTTTGACACAATGGAAGAGATTTTGAAACCTACCTATGGGGTCATTGTTTATCAAGAACAAGTTATGCAAATTGTTCAAACGATCGGTGGATTCAGTCTTGGTTACTCGGACATTATTCGTCGCGCAATGGGTAAGAAAAAAGATATGGCAGTTTATAATGCAGAGTTTAGTGAGGGTGCTAAAGGGCAGGGCTATGACTATGACAAAGCTTCACTACTCTTTGATCTGATCGAGAAGTTTGCAGGGTATGGTTTCAATAAGTCTCACTCAGCTGCTTATGCAATGGTTACTTTTCAAACTGCGTGGTTAAAGACTTACTATCCAAATGAGTTTATGTCAGCACTTTTAACTTCTGAAAAAGATAATACAGACAAAGTTGTTAAGTATATAGATGAAGTTAAAAGAATGAAAATTGAGCTATCTCCACCTGATATTAATAACTCTTACTTAGAGTTCTCTCCTATTACAGTAGACGATCACAGTGAGATCCTTTTTGGTTTTGGTGCTATTAAAGGTGTTGGTGAAGCCGCTGTTGAGTCTATTTTAGAGACACGTGAAGATGGTGAATTTACATCTTTAGAGGACTTTGTAAATAGAATAGAGCCTTCTAAAGTAAACAAACGTGTGATCGAGTCTGTAACTAAGTCTGGTGGTTTTGATCGCTATGGTTACTCTAGAAAATCTCTTTTAGAGCAGATTGAAATTATTATAGATACCGCAAAAAATGCTTCTAATGCTAGAAAAAATGCAGTTGGTTCTCTATTTGGAGATGATGCAGAGGTTACCAAAGTAACTCTAAACCTTCAAAATGCTGAAGAGTATGAATTAAAAGAGATCTTAGAGTTTGAAAAAGAGACATTAGGTTTTTACGTCTCAGGTCACCCACTTGACACATATCGCGATCAAATTAGTGAAGTGAACTATACACTTAGTTCTGAGGTGGAAGAGGTTGCAGATGGAAGTTTTGCAATTTTAATAGGTAAAGTTGACTCGATCGAGAAAAAGATGAGTAAAAAAGGGAATGTATTCGGTATTTTACACCTTATGGATTTTCATGGAAACATAGAAATGATGCTCTTTGCAGACAAGATCGAGCAACTAGAAGTTATGGATCTAGAAGAACCACTAGCTCTAAAAGTTAAAATAACACAACACCCTGACTTTGGTGCAAGGATCGCAGTTACAAAGATCATGACACTTAAAGAGGTTAAAAGAGAGTCCAAAAAATTTGAGACACTAAAACAGGAGAAACCTCAAGAACCACTTGTTATAAGAATTAACCTAGACAATAATTTAACAGTTTTAGATAACCTATATTCACTTATAAGAAGTCGTCCAGGACGACGTCCAATAAAACTTTTCATAACTTCAAAATTACAAAATGTTATGTTGGATTCTAAAATAGGAATTGATAATTCTCTTTTAGAAGAGCTAGAGAAGCTTGATGGAGTTGAGTTAGTATAATATGAATTTTTATGGTTAATATGTATTAATATCAACCTATTATAGGAGCCTTTATGAATGAAATAAAATTATCAGTAAACGATGAAAATATGGAAGTAGTACTTAGCATTTTGAATAATTTAAAAGATGGTCTAATTAAAAACATAGACACTACTAGAGCTAAAACTGCGTACAATCCAAAGACTAAAGTTATTATAAAAGAGGAAGAGTCAGCTACATCAGATCGAAATGGAAAGTACATAAATCCTGCAATTTATAAGCAGAGACTAAATAAAAAATAGCCTTTTAAAAAGCGATTAACACAACTTTCGATAGAATCGCGTACTATATAAACTAAATGGATATTACTTATGCTACAACCACTTCTAATAGAGATCGGTGTTGAAGAGCTTCCAGCTGTTCCACTTTTAAAAGAGTTACCAAACATTGAGAAAAAATGGCTTGCAATTTTAGAGAAAAATTCTCTTACTTGTGAATTTGAATTTTACTACACTCCTCGTCGGCTTGTTCTTTGGCATAGTGAATTTAAAATAGCTCAAGAAGACTCTATTGAAGAGCTTTTTGGAGCACCAGTTGCGATCGCTTACAAAGATGGTGTAGCAACTAACGCAGCACTCGGATTTGCTAAGAAGTGTGGAGTTGAGCTTAGTGAAATAGGTAAAAGTGAAAAGAATGGAAAAGAGGTACTTTATTATAAAAAAGAGATCTCTGGTCTAAAGTCTGAAGAGTTAGTACCCACAATGATCGAAGAGTTTATGAACTCTCTTAAATTTGGAAAGTCTATGAGATGGGGAAGCTTAAGTGAGAGTTTTATTCGCCCTATTAGGTGGTTAAATGTTCTTTTTGGAACTGCGCAAGTTCCTATGACTCTTTTTGGAGTAAACTCAGCTTCAACTACTTTTGTACATCGTATGAGTAGTTTTGATCCAGTTGCAGTGTCAAATGTTAGTGAATACTTTGAAATACTTAAAAACGGTAACGTTGACCTTTTTCAAGATGAGCGAAAAGCAAGAATACTATGTGACTTTGAAAATTTAGAAAAATTTGAAGGTATTACTATAGAACGTGACGATGAACTGCTTGATGAAGTAGTAGCGATCACTGAAAACCCAACAGCACTAATAGGTCAGTTTGACAAAGAATTTTTACAACTTCCGATCGAAGTTATTATAGCTTCTATGAAAGAACACCAACGGTATTTTCCAGTTTATCGTGAAGGAAAACTTTCAAATGAGTTTATAGTTGTCTCCAACGCTGTAACTAATGACTTTACTAAAGTGATCGCAGGAAATGAAAAAGTTCTTCGTCCTCGTTTAGCTGATGGACTTTTCTTCTATAACAACGATCTTAAAAATGGACTTAGTACTAAAGGTTTAGAAAAAGTTGTTTTTATTGATGGTCTTGGAACTCTTAGCGATAAAATTGATCGTGAAATGATTATTGCCAAAGAGCTACTAAAAGCTTATAGCTCTTTTAATATTAATGAAGTTAATCTTCTTCGTGCAGTCTCATTAGCAAAAGCAGACCTTATGAGTGAAATGGTTTATGAGTTTACAGAACTTCAAGGTCTTATGGGATCTTACTATGCAACGGCACTTGGTGAAAATGAGAGTGTAGCAACCGCGATCAAAGAGCAGTACTTACCAACAGGTGAAGATAGTGAACTCCCATCAACTCCACTTAGTGCGATCGTGGCTATGAGCATTAAGCTTGATACACTTTTAGGACTGTTTAGTATTGATCAAATTCCTACAGGAAGTCGTGACCCTTTCGCACTACGTCGCGCAGTTAATGGTTTGGTTAGAATTGTTAAAGAGCATAACTTTGAGTTTAATATTTCAGAAGTTTTAAGATCTCTTGGTAAAAACTACAAACAGATTGACTTTGAAAAACTAGAGCAGTTCTTTTTAGAGAGACTTAACCAATCATACAACGTAAACCCTTCGATCATAAAAGCTGTTTTAAGTTCTGGTGAGAGAGAAATTTTAAAAATTGATCAAAAAATAAATGCTTTAAATACGATAGTAAATAGTGAAGCATACTCAAGTGTATCTGCAACATTTAAACGTGTTGCTAACATCTCTGAAGGTTTTGAGACTATCTCAAATATAGATGAGTCTCTATTTGAAAATGAGCATGAGAATAAACTCTATAAAGAATTTAGCTCTATTACTTCTAAAAAGTATGCTACCTATGAGGAAAACTTAGATGCACTATTCTCTATGAGAGAGACACTAGATGAGTTTTTTGAACATGTAATGGTAAATGCAGAAGATGAAAAAATAAAAAATAATCGTAAATCATTAGTAGCTTCGATCTATCACGAAATACGAAAAATTGCTGATATTAAAGAAGTTAGTGTTTAAGGTTTTTATATGACTATTAAAGAAGCTATTTTAAAAAGTTTAGAAGAGTTAAAAACTATTTCTACATCGAAAATTATTTCAGATTATATTATTAAAAATAAATATAAAGAATTTGATAGTGCTAAAATACCAGAAAGAACAATATCTTCCGAACTAGGTACTTTTATTAGAACTGGTGACTCAAGAGTTAGCAGAGTAAAGCAAAATGGTAAATATTTTTACTATTTATCTAAACTTGAGAATGAACTTTCTATAGATAGTTTTGAATCTTTAGAACTTAAAAAATCTGAACTAAAAAATTATAAAAAAGAGTCAAAAAAATATCAAGAGAGAGATTTACATAAGCTTTTAGCAACTTACTTAAATTCTAAAAATATAAATGTAAAAACTATTTTTCATGAAAAATCAAATTCTAAAGATAAAGAGCAAAAATGGGTACACCCTGATATGCTTGGTGTTAATTTTATACCCTTAGAAGATACAACTAAAAATTTATTAAAAGCTATCAATATTAATGATATGTTTAAGCTAACATCTTATGAATTAAAAAGAACAATTAATAGTGACTATGAGTTAAAGGAGTCTTATTTTCAAGCTGTAAGCAACTCTAGCTGGGCTAATTATGGTTATTTAGTAGCTTTTGAAATTAATATGAGTTTAATGGATGAAATGGAAAGACTAAACCAATCATTTGGCATAGGTATAATAGAATTAAAATCAAATCCTTTTGAGAGTAAGGTATTATTCCAACCGAACTTAAGAGAGTTAGATTTTAAAACAATTGATAAATTATGTAAGATAAATAGTGATTTTAAAAATTTTATAGATTTAATAGAGGTTTATTTAACGGCTGAAGATAAGCATTTAAAAAGTTCATATAAAGAGCTAGTAACAATTTGTGATACTTATTTTAAAATAGATAGTGAAATAGAAGAGTATTGTCAAAAACATCATATACCTCTGTCAGATAATGAATAAAAATTTTAATCAATGGAATGAGCTTAAAAAAGAACTCTCTGATGATACTACAATAAGATTATTTAAAACAAGAGATATTTTTTTTATTAATATGGGACAAAATATAGGTTATGAGCAGAACGGTAAAGGTAATAATTTTGTACGACCTATTGTAGTGCTAAAAAAAATTACAAATGATATGTTTATAGGCATCCCATTATCTACTCAAATTAAAGATGGAAGTTGGTTTTATAAATTTGAATTTATTTCAAAAAGTAAAAATAATGTAAATGTTGCAATAATCCCACAAATTAAAATGTTTAGTGCTAAAAGGTTGTTAAATAAAATAGGTGTTGTGAATAAAAATGACTTTATAGAATTAAAAGAAGAAGTGAAAAACTTTATAGGCTAATGTAGACACTTCGTAAAAACGAAGTGTGACCCGAAGGTAATTATGGATGAATTATAACAAAATTAAAAAATAAAATCAATAGGATAAAAGTTGTTTGATATAGCAATTATTGGAGCAGGTATTAATGGCTCTGCACTCTCATATTTTTTAACTAAAGAAGGTTTAAGTGTTGCACTTTTTGACAAGAGTGCGATCGCAAGTGGTGGTAGTGGTGCAGCTGGAGCTTTTATATCTCCTAAAATATCTGCAAAGGGCACTATCTGCGAACTTATAGAAAAAGCTTATTTACACTCTTTAAAATTTTATAGCAAAAACTTTGATACTCTTACTACGAATACCTCTTTATTGCATATCTCCAAAGATGATAAAGAGAGCAAAAAAATTCAAGATTTTAAAAGTTCAACTTCACTACTAAGAGTTGAAACACCAGCAAGTTTAAACAAAATATTATTAAATAGTGCAAAAGATAGTGAAGCTGTTTACTTAAAGCACTCAGCAGTTGTAAAAGCTAAAGAGTTATGTGAAGCTTTAGCTAAAGATGCTAAATTTTTTAATGAAAATATAACCTCTTTAGAGTATAAAAATGATCACTATGTTGTTGGAACTCAAAAAGCTAAAAAAGTCATACTGGCTTGTGGGGCTTACAAAATGCCTATTAGTGAGCCATATATTAAATTACGTGGTATTTGGGGACATCGTATAGATGTTAAGACAACTAGTCGTATACCTTGTAATATCCATCATCATCTTTCACTATCTCCCTCATCAACTGATGGTACTGTAGCGATCGGAGCTACACATAACGTACATTATCATCCTGAACAGAATGAAGAGCTATACAACCTAAAAGAAGGTCGCTTAGAGCTATTGAAAAAAGCCTCATTTACTACAGAATTGCAAAATGTTAATATAGTTAAAGATTTTGTTGGCTTAAGGTGTGGAACTAATGACTATATGCCTTATTTGGGTAGAGTTGTAAACTCTGTTAAAACTATAGAAAAATTCCCTCTATTAGTACATGGAAAAAAGGTAGCTAAAGAGAATTTTGAGTACCATAAAGATCTTTTTATTATAAATGGAAGTGGTGGTTATGGTTTTGTTTTAGCTCCATATTTGGCGAAACAACTGAGTGAGTACATAACTAAAAACACTCCATTAGAAGAGCCATTAGATCCAACACGATCGTTTATAAATTATGTTAAAAAAGAGGTAAAAAATGCAAAAAATTGAAAAAGAAGCTATCATATTACTTAATATGGGTGGTCCTAACTCTTATGAAGAGGTTGAGCTGTTTTTAACAAATATGTTTAATGATCCATATATTTTAACTATGAAGAGTTCACTTTTAAGAAAATTTGTTGCAACTATGATTACTTTTTTTAGAGCTGAAAGTTCACAAGAGATCTATAAATACTTTAACGGAGTCTCTCCTATTGTAGTTCACTCGAAGAGACTTGTAGAAGCTCTGCAAACAAAAGTAGGTTCTGATGTGATCGTAGAGTACATTATGCGTTATACTCCACCTTTTGCACCTGAAGTTATCCAGAGACTAAAAGAGCAAAATATTACTAAAATATATTTAATTCCACTCTATCCACAACATAGCTCTACAACAACTAGCTCGTCATTAGAAGACTTTGAGGATGCTTTACATAGAAGTGGACTTAAAGCTACTACCATTGAAATAAAACACTATTTTGAGTCTAAAAAGTTAAATAGCTCTATTTTAGAGCGTATTAAAGAGCAGTTGATTAATGAAAATTCACAAGAGTACAATCTTGTATTTTCAGCGCATGGACTACCTCAAAAAATAGTTGATGCTGGAGATGTTTACCAACAGCATATTGAAAAACATGTAGAGCTTCTAAAGAGTATGCTTAAAGAGCAAAATATTTACTTTGAGTCTATTAGCTTGGCTTATCAGTCAAAAGTTGGTCCTATGCAGTGGTTAGAACCATCACTTGACACAGCATTAGACTCTTTTAAAGATAAAAAGGTTCTAATCTATCCTATAGCGTTTACACTTGATAACTCTGAAACGGAATATGAGTTAAGTGTAGAATATAAAGAGATCGCTGAAGGGTTAAATATTAAAGAGTACAAAGTTGCACTTTGTCCAAATAATCATCCACTGTTTGTTGAAGCTTTAGAAGAAATTTATACCAAACTTAAAACTTGGAACTCTTAATGCTTTATTAACCTTTATAATATGATTATAAAAGGTTAAAAGTTCTTATGAAAAAATTACCACTTATTGCATTTCTATTTATAAGTTTGCTATTTAGCGGATGTTCACTCTCGTCTCAGCCTCATTATAGTGTTGTAAGTAAACAAGTTTACCAAGGTGAAATTGTTAATATTACTACTGTTGAAGTCTCTGCAAGTACATCATCTTTAGTTACAGGGGCTGCAATCGGTATTATTTTAGGGGTACAGCTTATTACTAATGGTTTAGGTTTTGGACTTGCTGAGAGCGGTGTGGAGTTATTAGCAGGTTCTTTACTTACTGGAGCAGCTGGTCTTGGTATAGCTCAATATATGGGAGCAGGAACAGCTCAAAAAATAACTCTAAGACTATTTAGTGGAGAGTATGTTACTTTTGTTGTTCAAACTGAGGCTGTTTACATAAAGGGTGACTACATAGAGTTTGTCTCAAATGGAGAGAAAGCTATTTCAAGTATTAAAAGAGTTACAAGACCTCGTCTAAATATGCGCTATGGAAATGTTTACTAAATAGTAACCATTACAACTAATGGCACATAAATAAGTAGGTTAAAGTATATTATATTTGGATTTATAGGAGTTAAAAGCATAAGTGTCATCTCTTGTGAGAGTTTCCGTATTTTAAAGACTTGGTGTAGTAGTTGAATTTTTACAGACATATCTACTATTTTTATAAGAACTAAAATAAGTAGTATTATTGGCTCACCTAAAATAAAATATATGTAAATTCCAAAATAGAAAGTAGGGTGCATTAACAAAAACAGTACTATATTTTTAGAGTAGTAACGGTTCATGCGGTGAAGCATCTTCATCATTGAGTCACTCTTTTGCCAAGAAGCTTCAAAGAGTTCTAAAAGTATATATATAAATAGTAGTTCCATAACTACTATTTTATCAGAATAAAAAAGGAATTAAGTAGTTATTATGATTAAAAAATTTAAAGATATTAACAATGTAGAAAAAGAGTGTAACTTAGCACTTTTAGATGAAATAGATGAGTATGAAATAGACCTTTACAGATCAGTTTTATGGACATTTATAAAGCTAGAAGAAAAGACTGAAGAAAAGACTGAAGAAAAGACTGAAGAAGAAATATTAACTAATATTAGAAAAGAGTTTTCAGATCTACTGCTTAGTGAGCTAAGTGCTTACTATGCAGGTAGCAAAGTTGATGATGGTTGGTTAGAACTCTATTTTTATGCACCTAATGGCAAGAAATTTCAAAATATTACAAGTGAGTTTTTTAAAAATAAGTTTGTGTTTGAAGCAGGAACTTATAAAGAATCAAAGTTTAAGTTTTATAAAGAGACTCTCTACCCTAATGAAGAGGAGTCACACCAAATAACTTCAAACGAAATTATTGAAGAGTTACAAAAGTGTGGTGATGACATAACTAAGAGAAGAGAAACTCAGCACTATTGTGTTTTTCAAATAGAGTCTCAGCGTAACCGCTTTATGGAAGATATGTTAGATGAAGAGATAGAGTGTGAAGCTAGTGAGGCAGAAGACGATAAGTACCCATTTATAGCTACTGTCTTCAAAGAACAAGCAGTTGACCTTGAAACTATAATGACGTCAGTAAAACTTTTCATATTACTAGTTGAAAAAGAGCATGGTCAATATCATGGATGGAGTACAACCCAAGCTCATGAATAGTATATTTAGTATAAAAGGGACTTACTTTTACCTTATAGCTATGTTTATAAATGCTTTTACAGATGTAGGGCATAAAATAATCATACAAAATGTAATTTTTAAAATATATGATGAACAGACTCAAATCATACTAACTGCGATCGTTAACTCTTTAATTATTTTACCTTTTATACTTCTATTTACACCATCAAGCTTTATAGCAAATAAGTATCCTAAAAACTTAGTTATGAAATATTCAGCATTTTTTGCAATAATCATAACACTTCTTATTACATTTTGTTACTACAATGGACTATTTATAGAAGCATTTGTTCTTACTTTTGTTCTCTCTGCGCAGAGTGCAATCTACTCTCCTGCAAAATATGGTTACATTAAAGAGTTAGTAGGTTCAAACCTTATATCAGCAGGAAATGCAGCTGTTCAGTCAATTACAACAGTTGCAATCTTAGGATCAATAGTTTTTTATAGTTTTTTCTTTCAAATGATGAGTACTGCAGATACTGAAAGTGGAATTTTAAAAGAGATAGCACCCCTTGGATGGCTTCTAGTTATAGGATCTATTGTAGAGTATTACTTAGCTTCAAAACTCCCTCAATTCGAGGTTGATCGCACTAAATCAAAATTTAATATTAAAAAATATAAAAATGGTTCATATCTTAGAAAAAATCTTAAAATGGTTACTAGAATAAAACCTATTTTTAGCTCTATCATAGCACTTGGAATGTTCTGGGGAATATCACAGGTAATGCTTGCTATATTTGGTGCTTATGCGAAAGATACTTTCCATATAACAAATGTGTTAGTTGTTCAAGGTATTTTAGCACTTTCTGCTGTTGGAATTGTAATTGGTTCAATTGTAGCTGCTAAGTTGTCTAAAAACTATATACACCTAGGTCTTGTTCCATTTAGTGCGATCGGTATGACGCTTATGTTAGTCTTAATACCTTTTATGAGTTCAATAGAGCAAGTAGCAGTTCTATTTATCACTTTTGGTTTCTTCTCTGGCTTTATTTTAGTTCCTCTAAATGCTTTTATACAAGACCGCTCACCTCAGGTTCACTTAGGAACTATATTAGCAGGTAATAATTTTTTACAAAATATTTTTATGTTCTCATTTTTAATGCTTACTACACTATTTGCATATAATGGAATGGATTCAACTATTCTTATATACCTAATGTCTTTTGTAGGACTTGTACTATTTATATATATGCTAAAAGAGCATAAGTTAATGTTCGCATGGTTCATGGCGGAGTCCTTGCTTAAAGTACGCTACAAGTTCGTATATTATGGTTTAGAAAATATTCCAAAGGAAGGTGCCACTCTTCTTCTTGGTAACCATGTTAGTTGGTTAGACTGGGGAATTATACAGTTTCCAATTGAGCGACGATTGCGCTTTATTATAGACCGTCCTATGTATAACACTCCTTTTATTAAACCAGTGCTACAAATGCAAGATGCTATTCCTATCTCTGCTCGTGGCGCCAAAGATGCATTTAAAAAAGCAAGAGAGTATATCAATAAAGAAGAAGTAATAGCTATCTTTCCAGAAGGTGAAATCTCTCACAGTGGAGTTTTAAAAGAGTTCCATAAAGGTTTTGAAATAATTGCTAAAGATAATAGTGGAGTAATAATTCCTTTTTATATAGATGGTATGTGGGGTAGCAGACTTTCACGATCAAGCGAAAAGTTCAGAAAATTTAAAACTCTTTTTAGACGTGAGGTAAGAGTTTACTATGGTAAGCCAATGCCTTTTAACTCTACGCCAAAAGATGTAAAAGAAGCAGTAGAAAAACTAAAGGAAGAGCATGGCACTAAATAAACCAAAATATACACTATTTAAAAACACACAGTACGCACTTAATGGTTTTGTAGAAATTACAAAAAATGAGAGCTCTTTTAAATTACAACTTTTAGGATTAATATTATTTAGTATTATAGCATGGATGCTTGAAATAAAGTTTGTGTATAGTGCTATACTTCAAGTCTCTCTATTCATACCTTTGATGGCTGAAATAGCAAATAGCTCAATAGAGCGTGTAGTAGATCTTGTAACCACTGAGTACCATGAGTTAGCTAAACGTGCTAAAGATGCAGGGGCAACTCTTGTTTTAGTTTCACTCATAGTAACTTTACTTATTTGGATTTTTACTTTTATTCATGCGGGTCTACTTTAGTATTTAGGTCACAGTTTAGTTTTACCTCATAGTTTTGTTCACAATGAGGTTGGATTATAATATGGTTAAATCCAATACTCTCTAAATTCTCTCGAATAGCCTCAACAACACTCTCAAACTCTTTCAAAGTGATGTTAGATCGTTTCAAGATAAGATGAAATGATATAAAGTTATGTTTTGATGATGGCTTATTAATATGTAGGTGGTAGTAATTTAAGACTTCACTACTTGAGTTTAAGATGATCTCATTTAACTTCTGCTCAGAAATATCAACTATATTTACATCCATTAACGATAAAAAGCTTTTTTTGAGTAGTGGATAAGAGTGACTTAATATATAAAAAGAAAAAATTACTGTTAGTATTGAGTCAATATAGTAAATTTTAAAGTAGTATATAAAAATACCAGCCACTACAACACCGACAGATATAAGTGCATCTGAGAGCATATGTAAGTATGCCGACTTTATGTTAGCATCTTCATGCTGATGATGTGAATGTTCATGTGAACTACAATGATCAACTCCCATATTATTTAATATATACGCACTTATACCATTTGCCACTACAGCTATAGTACCTACAACAATCATATAAAGAGGCTCAATTACTTCGGGGTTGAAGAGTCTATTAATAGCTTCATAGATCATGTAGAACATTGTTAAAAATAGAAAAAGTGTATTAGTAAAAGCTGCCATCATTTCAGCTTTTAAAAATCCAAATGTGTACTTAAATGAACTATTAGCAGAGCCTAGTTTTAGAGCTATAAATGTAATAATGATTGCAATTACATCACCTGTGTTATGCAGTGCATCAGCTATAAGTGCAAAAGAGTTTGAGATAAATCCAAACACTATTTCAGCAACTATAATTATTAAGTTAAAAAATATAATTAAAAGTAGTTTTTTCGCTTTCATGGATAATCCTAAAAATAGTAATAAATAAGAGTATCATAATATGCTAAAATTAGCTCAATAAAAAGTAGTGGAGTTTAGAATATGTCAACAGTTTTAATTATTGGTGCTGGTGGAGTAGGTCGTGTAGTTACACATAAATGTGTAATGAATAAGAAGGTATTTACTAAAATTGTTTTAGCTTCTCGTCGTATTAGTAGTTGTGAAAAGATTCAGAGTGAGTTAGAAGAGGGTGCTATTACTGTTGCACAGGTTGATGCTGACAATGTAGCTCAAACAACAGAGCTTATAAAGAGCACAGGTGCTTCTTTAGTTATAAATGTTGCGCTTCCTTATCAAGACTTAACTATTATGGATGCTTGTTTGAATGCTAATGTTGCTTACTTAGATACTGCAAACTATGAGCACCCAGACACTGCAAAGTTTGAGTACAAAGAGCAGTGGGCTAAACATGAAGAGTTTAAGGCTAAAGGTCTATTAGCACTTTTAGGATCTGGTTTTGATCCAGGTGTTACAAATGTATTTTGTGCTTATGCTCAAAAGCACTACTTTGATGAAATTCATACTATTGACATACTAGACTGTAATGATGGTGATCACGGTTACCCATTTGCTACAAACTTTAACCCAGAGATCAACTTACGAGAAGTAAGTTCAAAAGGTCGTTATTGGGAAAATGGTAAATGGATCGAAACTGATCCTATGGAGTTTAAAATGAAGTGGGACTATCCAGAAGTAGGTGAGAGAGATAGCTATTTGCTCTACCACGAGGAGATGGAGTCACTTGTTAAACATATAAAAGGACTTAAGAGAATACGCTTTTTTATGACTTTTGGTGAGAGTTACTTAACTCACTTGAAGTGTTTAGAAAATGTTGGAATGTTAAGAATAGATGAAGTAGAGGTAAATGGAGTAAAAGTTGTTCCACTGCAACTACTAAAAGAGTTACTCCCAGATCCTTCAAGCTTAGGTGAGAGAACAAAAGGTAAAACCAATATAGGTATAGTTGCAGAAGGTCTTAAAAATGGCATAAAAAAACGTATATATATTTACCAAATAAGTGATCATGAAGCATGTTACAAAGAAGTTAAGTCTCAAGCTGTCTCTTACACAACAGGAGTTCCAGCTATGATCGGAGCTAAGCTTATGCTTGAGGGTAAATGGAGTGGAGCAGGGACTCTTAATATGGAAGAGTTTGATCCTGATCCATTTATGAAAGAGTTAAATGAGCAAGGTCTACCTTGGCAAGTTAAAGAGTTATAAATAATATTTTACTTAGTGGCTGGAATTATAACTAATCATATAGCAATATAGTTAAATGTACTCCCCCTGCGGGGCTAATGTAACTTCGTAATCTTTCAGATTAGAAGTAAATAAACTCTATCACAAGCCTTTGGCTTTGCACTTAGTTTAATTAAAGGAAATAAGATGATTGTACATATAGTAATGTTTAAATTTAAAGAAGAGAATAAAGAAGCAAATATATTAAAAGCTAAAGTTATGTTAGAGGCGTTAGAAGAGAAAATTGAGCCACTTCTAGCTATGGAAGTAGGAGTTGATTTTTCTAAAACTGAGAGAGCTTTTGACTTATCTCTATACTCTACATTTAACTCAAAAGAGGACTTAAGTGTTTACGCAACACATAAGGAACACCTTGAAGTGGTCTCTTTTATAAAAGAGGTTACTGAAATTAGTAAAGTAGTTGATTATGAAAAATAAGTTCAACGATGAGCTTTTAAATTTTTTAGACAACTCTACAACACCATTTAGTGCAACTGCTAATATGGTTAAAATATTAACTAATATGAACTTTATAAGATTAGATGAAAGTGAAACTTTTAATCTTATAGATGGGCAGAGTTACTATGTTACTAGAAACGATAGTTCACTTATCGCTTTTCGCTATAACAAAGAGCTGTTAGGCTTTAAAATGATGGGTGCACATACAGACTCTCCAACTCTAAAAGTTAAACCAAACCCTGTAATTAAGAAAAACTCAACCATTCAACTCGGTGTTGAGCCTTATGGGGGTGTTCTTTTTAACACTTGGTTTGATCGTGACCTTTCACTTGCTGGTAGAGTTACGTACCTTAATGAGAGTGAAAATATAGAAGATGCTATTTTAGATCTTAAAACTCCGATCGCTCTCATACCATCATTAGCGATCCATCTCGATAAAAATGCGAATAAAGATAGAACTATAAATGCTCAAACTGATATAGTCCCTTTAATAAGTAGTGGTGAAAAGTTTGACTTTGAAGAGTTCTTAAAAAGCTCTTTTAAAGATCTAGGTATAACAGATGTTAGTACAATACTCTCGCATGAACTTAGTTTCTATGATACTCAAAAAGCCTCTTATGTTGGGCTAAACAAAGAGTTTATAACTTCTGCACGTATTGACAACTTACTAAGTTGTTATGTAATTACTAAAGCTTTGGTAGACTCAAGTGATAATTCTCTTATATTTTGTAGCGATCATGAAGAGGTTGGTAGTGACTCAACTAGTGGAGCAGGGGGTACTTTTTTAGAAGAAGTTTTAAGACGTATCCATAAAGATGATGAACAATATTTTAAAGCTATGAGAGCCTCTTTAATGATAAGTTGTGATAACGCACATGCCATTCACCCGAACTTTAGCTCAAAGCATGATGAAAATCACTCACCTAAAATTAATCAAGGTGTTGTAGTAAAAGTAAATGCTAACCAGCGTTATGCTTCAAATAGTTCAAGCATAGCAAAGTTTAAACTAGCTGCTTTAAAAGCAGATCTGAAAATTCAAGAGTTTGTAACACGATCAGACATGGGTTGTGGATCTACGATCGGACCTATTACTGCAACTAAGTTAGGAGTTGAGACTATTGATGTTGGAGTTCCTACCTTTGCAATGCACTCTATTCGTGAGAGTGCAGGCGCTCAAGATGCTCAAGAGTTATATGAAATATTGAAGCTAGTTAG
Organism: Helicobacteraceae bacterium; assembly: GCA_013138865.1. Lineage (GTDB taxonomy): Bacteria > Campylobacterota > Campylobacteria > Campylobacterales > Sulfurimonadaceae > GLR69. The sequence goes on from WTBY01000014.1 coordinate 18,589, forward strand.
CTTCTAATATTTTTAACTCTTTCTCAAACCAAGTAGTTAAAACTTTTTTATTATCTTTAGAGAGTTTTGCACTCTCATGTACATCAAGGTAACTAGGAAGAGCCATTCTTCCATTTTTTACTGTTTCAATAGCACGTTTTAATCTTTTAATTTTTTGCTCATCCTTTATATTTTTCCATTCAGAAAAATTCATGGCTTTTCTTCCATCGTTAACATGGCTTACAACACCAAAGGAGATCGGAGCTATATATGAGTAAGAAGGCCATTTAGTCTCATTTGAGTGACAATCATAACAACTATTTTTAAGTAGTTTCATAACCGGAGCAGGGGCTTTAAGCTCAATATCTGGATCAATTTTTGGATTAGTATGGTCTAGTTGAATAAGCTGTAAAAGAGCCAATGGAGCAATTAAATAGATAGTTATCTGTTTTAACATTTATCACCTTTTTTTTAAGTTGTGTAGTTTAACTAAATTTTTTATTTTAAATCTTCCATTTTCAAGTATAATTGGATACATAAAATAAGGTTAAGATATGAGCGAACAATTAATTAGCGCAGATGAACTAAAAGCTTTAATAGATCAAACGTATGCTGTGGAAAATGAATATAAAGAACTAACACAGTCATTTAAAAACCTTGAAGATACTATTGAAAATGTTGTTGAGTTCTTACCCAATGCTATTTGGATACTTGAAGAAGACAGCAGGGTATTTTTACAGAACTCTAAAGCTAAAGAACTTTCAAAACTATTAGTTACTTTAAAACTTGATAAAAATGATTATGAAGTAAAATATAATAATAGGTTTTATCTTATTAAAATAACTACTTATCGTGATAAAATTCTTCTCTCAGCTACAGATATAACAGAGCAAAAAAGAAAAGAAAACTTAGCTACTATGGGGCAAATGGCAGCACATTTATCTCATGAAATAAGAAATCCCATAGGCTCTATTTCGCTGCTAAGTTCAGCTCTTATGAAAAAAGTGACTATAGAAAATAAGCCTACAGTTTTAGAGATACAAAAGTCAGTGTATAGAATAGAACGTATAATAAAAGCCACGTTAATGTTTTCAAAAGGTGTCACAGCTTCAAAAGAGATTATGAAATTTTCACAACTTCGTGAAGCTTTGGAGTCTGCTATTGAGTATTACAGTTTCTCTAAAGAAATAGATTTCAACCTAATCGAAGATGAATTTGAATTACATGGAGACTTGGATCTATTAGCTATGATGTTCTCTAATTTTATATTCAATGCGATAGATGCAATTGAGCTTAATGAGGAAGAAGAGGGCACTATAAGAATGCTTTACAGTAGTGATAGTACTTTTCATATATTTAAGATATATGATACTGGGATAGCTATAGAAGATAAAGAGAAGCTATTTCAAGCTTTTGAGAGTACAAAAGAAAAAGGTAATGGTTTAGGTTTAGTATTGTCGTCTCAGATAGCTAATGTACATGGTGGTGATATAACGTTACTAGATACTAAAGAAAAATGCTTCTCTATAAAGATCTTAAAATGATAAAAACTCCATATAATATGACAGGTGCTTCACTTGAGTTTGTAACCTATATTATTGATGATATTAATTACTATGAGTTTGATTGTAGCGAGGTTGAATGTCCTGAGCCTATGATCAATGCTATGGCAGGTCTTAAAAATATTACTCAACTTAATGAGCGTCTTGTAATGATTGGACTCCAAGAACCTGCTGGCTTATATCCACGTATTAATAAAGATTTTAGCTGGGAAGTTAAAGAGATTGAAAACGACCTTTTCAAAATAACTTTTAAGAAAATAGACTCTAATAGTAATAGTAGCAATTTTGATAACGATAGTTGCTCTTGATAAAATTCCTCTAAAAACTAGGACATACTCTTTTTTTATGAGTTGATTCTAAGTTTAACGATGAAGCAATTAATAACATTAGTGTAACTGAGATCAGTTATTCAACTTTACTGATTATAAAGCAAGTTTTGAAGATGGTTACATTTTTGATAGTGATGCTTATTGCATAATTAATAATTACGAAAAATCAGCTCAATTACTCCACAAATTAAGGTAAATGTTGAAAGTTCTAACTCTTCAAATGTTGCAATCATAACGGTCATACTAAAAAATAAGGTCTAAATAATTAGTGATTTACATGGAAATTCGACTTAATTAAAAATACGGGGGTGTCAAGCGATCAGTTAAAATAAGCAGGTAGGAAGTAAAAAAAACTTCATAAAAAAATCTTAGACCTTAAAAAAACAAATTAGTTTGTTAAACTCTCTTTTTAGATAAAAAGAGGGAGTTAAGTGT
>WTBY01000032.1 GCA_013138865.1 Helicobacteraceae bacterium
AAAAAACTTAACTGCATATTTATCCCTCAAACTTGGCTTCTTAGTATATTTATTTTAGCTAATTGTTGGTTTTAAAGAGGTTAAGTTGATTTAAAATATTTAGCTTAATTGTTCAGAGGGCTCAATTAGAATCTTCTTCTGACATACCAGCTATAAGTTTATTTAAAAACTCATTACCTTCTTCATCTAATAGTTCATCAACAGGAAGAATTTTTTGATCTTTACACTCTTTATCTACTTCATTATTCTGAGAAGACTTATTTGTAGAGTGTGTGTATTGTGTTTGAGTTGATGATGTTATGTTCATAATTTAACCTTTATTTTTAAGAGTCATAAATAGTATAGTTTTTGAAAATATTTAAGCCTGCTTCCATTCTTGGCATATATTGATCATTTATCATTTTTTGATACCCTGCATTATTACCAAGAGTTTGAGCACCTGCATATAATTCTGAGTATGCTTCTTTTATTTTACTTTCATTGTTTAGCATAAAATTAAATTCAGCTATCTTCTTTTCTATCTCAGCAATCATCTCTTTTTGATTTTCATGACTTTCATAATATTCCCAGTTGCCTTCTATGCCATACTCTCGTAAATCCATAGTAGAGTTAAATGGGTCATTAAAATCTACTGCATAAGCTTTTCGCTTCTCTTCTTCTACATCTTGACTTAAAAATAGTGCAAGAGAGTTCTCATCAGCTCGTCCAGCTTTTATAAGTGTTTCTAAAAAGTTTATAGTTGAGTAACTTGTATCCATAAATGAGCTTCTTAAGTTACCTGCATATATTCTAGCCTCTTCAATCGTTTTTCCTTCTTCTAAGGCTTCATAAGTTGCAGCATTTGTAAAACGTGCTAATTCTGTTTCGTTATGAACTCTTTCATCTTTACCCCAGTTATTAACAGGATACTTTTTCATAATTTCGTGAGCACCTTTGATCATAGCTGTGAACTCTTCTTCTCCTCCAAATAGTTCATACGCTTTATCAAAAGCAATTTTTTGTTTATCTTTTTGGTCTTGAGTTACTGTTTGACCTAACTCTATTTTTTTCCCACCTAATTCATCATAATAACTGTTTACTATTTTTAAAAACTCTGGACCAGATATGTAGTTAGGGTAAGCCTCATGTATTTTTCGTGTTTGAAGCTCTTCATCTATTTTAGAATAAGTCTCAGGAATTGGTGTGTAAACATCTTTATATTTCTCTTGCATCTCACCCATTTTGCCTGTAGCTTTTGTTTCATTCATTTCTAGTTCTCGTAACAAGCTCTCTGCTGCACTAAGTCCGTTACTGTTTAATGCATAGTTATCGGCTTTATACTCTTCTATCATCTGTTGCTTTATTTCATCAGAATATGAATAGTATTGAGAACCAGGTGTATTTAAAAAGTTTTCATATTTCTCAGCCATTTCGTTTGTATGCGATGACTGCATATTATTTTTAAAACCTTCTGCTGTAACTTTTAATACTTCGTTCCAATCTAAATTTTCTTCATTGATTTTCATATCACTTTGTCCACCACTCATAGCAATAGCATTAAATGTGAGCATAGCCTTAAACCAACCCTCTCCTGTATCAAGGCTATTACCTTCATATACAGAATAAATAGTATTTATCTTTTGATCCATCCAATCTGGTATAGCTACATCTTTATATTTCTCTTGTATAGTGCTACTGCCAGCTTTAGTTGCTAAAAGTTCTTCTAGTGAGCTTGTCTCTTTTACATTTTCATCTAAAAGCACTTTTATGATCGCTTGTTGTTGCGCATTTAGACTGTTTTCTTTTGAGTTTTCAAGAGAATCTCTATACTCTTGGAGTAACTCATTTTTATATTGGTTTAGTAGTTTTGCATTCTCAAGGTCTGAGCTAGTGCCATCACTTCTCTCTTCTAACATCAGTTGAGCATAGTCATTTACTTTTTGCTCTATTTCATCTTTAATAATTGTTGATTTAAAGTCAATTGCCTCTTTTGAGTATAGCTCTTCTATAAACTCATCTACAACTGAGTTTTCTTCAGTTTTTATATCAAAAGAGGTATTACTATCTTTATAGATGTTTAAAAATTTACCCATCACTTCCATTAGTCCAATGGTATTAACACTACCATTTTTTTCAAAATCTGTAATGAATTTTTCAAATCTATCTACCGTAGCAGATTTACTTGTATCAATAGAATCAAATTTTTGTCTATCTACAGTATGCGTGTTATGATTAGCTTTTACGCTCGTCATAAATTCTAATCCTAAAACAGCTTTGATATCAAACATTTCAGCATCAGTTTTACCTTCTAATGCTTTGTTAAGTGCTTTATTTCCCTCTTCATCAAGAAAATTCATTGGTCTTCTAGCACTATAATATGAGAGTTCACTACGTTCAGCTTCAGTCATATTGTCATAGTTCATATCTAAAAGAGTTTCGTATCTTGAGGGCTGTTTCTTTTGTGCTACTTCTTCATACGATAAGTTCTCTTCTATTTTAGAAGTTACAATATTTGCTTTTTGTGTGTATTGGGTTTGCGTTGTTGATGTTACATTCACAATAGTGCCTTTTACTTTCAGTTTTACAATTCAAGCAAAAAGCATACCATTCAGTTTGTATTTAAGAAGATATTCACTTTTAAGTATCTTTCTTATACAATCTATCAATCAACACAGCAAAGGTTTATTATATGAGGTTGCTTTTTTTAATTACAATTGCACTCTCAATTCTTAATGCTTCTAGTTTTAAAGAGACACGCTACATAAGTGCTTTAGATGTAGAACAATACAAAAGTGGTACTATTCAACTAAATGGCGAACTTTTAACTCTTACTTATAAAAAGCCTCGCTACGAATTACTCAACTACTACAATAACAGACTCACAATAGAGAGTAATAACAAGACTAAAGAGCTACCTTATAAAGAGTACCCTCAACTTAGGTTTATGAGTTTGAGTCTAAGAGCTATTTTAACAGACAATTACAGCTCACTTACAAACTTATTCGATGTAGAGCAGACTAAAAACCTTGTTACACTAAAAGCTCAAAGCACAATTAACTCACTTTTGAACTTCATAACTATTTTAACAAGAGAGAACTCCACTAAAGTTATAACTCTATATATGAGAAATCAAGATAAGATCACAATTGAAACGCTTAAGTAACTACTCCAACTTCATAATTTTTTTGAGTGTTTTAACACTCTTTGTAATAACTCAACCATACAATAAATTTGCATTCAGTCTAAGCTCTATGCTAGGTGAAAAAGAGAAAGAGTTTGTAGAGTTAGCACAAGAGTTTTCATTTTCAAAAACACTTTTAGTTAGTATGAAAGGTTTTCAACAGAGTGACTTAGAAGCTTTAGAGCAAATAAGTTCTAAACTTTCAGCCCTTGATAAAATTTCTGTGTTAGAGTTTAAAACTACACCAAGACTTAGAGCATACAAAGAGAAGTATAAATTTTATTTGAGTAACCTTGAATACAAAAACAGTAATGATGTAGATATTAAAAAAGAGCTAAACACTATTTACGATCGCTTAGTATCATCTTCACTCTACTTTAGTATAGATCAACAAGATCCACTCTCCTTGTTTAAAAAAGAGAGTGTTCACAAAGATCTTATGCTAAAAAATGGACATTTATCACTTGGCGAGTATGGTTATTTAGCTATTTTCTCTCTTAAAGATATAGCTACTGCCAACTCTAGAGTAAAACTTTACAATGAAATTCAAACTATTTTAAATACTCATAAAAATGCAAAAGCATTTAGTCCACTTTTCTACTATGTTGAAAACTCAAAAAAGACTCAAAATGATGTAAGAGTGATCGTAATGACATCTATGCTCTTTTTAGGTATTTTATATCTACTTATACTTAGAAATTTTTACCTATTTTTAAATGTACTAACAACCTTAGCAACTTCGATCCTTTTAGCTCAAGTTATATTAACTTACATATTTACTTCACTCTCGATCATAGCCTTAGCTTTTGCAACCGCCATAACCTCAGTCTCTATAGACTACATGTTTCACCACTACCTTCACAACTACTACGATCAAAAAAAAGGTTTCAATAGAGCTGTTTTTTATGGCTTTTTTACAACGAACACAGCATTTATTTTAATATCTTTTATAGAGTTCACTTTAATTAAGCAGATCGCTCTGTTTAGTGTTATTTCACTTACTATTGCTTATGTTCACTTTGCATTTATATATCCTCATTTAGCTATTAAGTATAAAAAGCCTTTCTTACTAAGGAGTTACAACACTACACTCTCACTAAGCTCAACCAAGATAGTTCTACTCTCTTTTATCGTCATAGTTGTCTCTTTACTCTTTGTAACTTTTGACTTTAATGTTAAAAACCTAGACTATCAAAACAAAAAGCTCATAGCAGACGAAAAGTTTTTCAGCTCGAAACTACCACAAGCTAAAAGTTCAGCTATTTTAATAACAGCTAGTAATATAAATGAACTTATATTAAACTCTAAAATGGTCCACTCAATAGACCCAACGGCTTTTATACCTATGGCTTCACTTCTTTCACAAACTGAGTATAAACAACAGCGTAAAAAAATAACTTCTTTCAATTTTTCTACTCTAAAAGAGAAAATTAAAATAGATAGTCAAAACATAGGTTACAAAGCTAAGTATTTTAACAACAGTTACTCAAACGATCTACTCTACCCTACCTCCCCAACTTATACACAAAAGCTTTTAAAAGAGTTTGGGTTTGAGCTTATAAATAGAGACGATCTATTTATAACTTATACTACGATCAAGCCATCTAAGTTAAATGAGGTTTTAAATCTTAACTTTACAAAGAGTGCAAGTTCTAAAACTATTTTTGAAAAGTCACTTAAAAAAGTTTATGATGAGCTTATATTATATGGCTCAATCACCCTTATTTTTATAATTTTGACATTAGCTATAGTCACTAAAAAAAGATTTTTCTCAGCAATAACTTACATTCTCTTTCCTATGGCATTTATTTTACTTTATGGAGTTTTTACTCCATTAAACATAATGCACATTTTTATGAGCTTTGTAGTTCTTGGCATAGGCATAGACTATGGAATTTATATGAGTGAACAGAAGCTTTCTAAAAATACAAGAGTAGCTATACTCTACTCTTTACTCAGTACATTTGCAGGTTTTGGAGTTTTAATATTAAGCGATATTAATTCTCTATATTCTATTGCGATCACAGCTTGTATAGGCATTTTAGCGATACTTTTTTTACTTTTATTTCAGAAAAAAGCTTCTTAACTTTTTCTTATATGCTATAATTTTAAAGTTTAATTTTTAAAAGAGGTGATTTTTAAAATTTATCTATAGACTACATGCCATTGAAAGAATGTTTGAAAGAGATATTGAAGAACAAGAAGTTCAAGATGTTGTTCTAAATGGTAAAGTAATAACAAGCTATGAAAATGACAAACCATATCCATCTTTTTTATCTTTAGCTTTTGTAAATAATAGAGCACTTCATGTTGTGTATGCAAAAGATGAAAATAAAACAGTAATAGTTATAACTGTCTATGAACCAGATTCAAAAATTTGGTCAAGTAACTTTGAAATAAAAAAGGATTGCTAATGAAATGTATGATTTGTGAGCACGGCGACACTACACAAGGTAACACAACCGTTACTTTAGAAAAGAATGGTGCTACTATTGTATTTAAACATGTTCCAGCACTTGTATGTTCTAACTGTGGTGAAAAATATATTGAAGACACTACAACAAAAGAATTATTAAAAAAAGCTAATGATATTCAAAAAAGTGGTGTTCAAGTTGACATCAGAGAATATAGCTTAAGTGCAGCATAAAGCACTTTTAGTTCAAAAAAAGTAATAAAAGTATAGAATACTCAACTTTCGCACATAGATTTCAATAAATCCACGAACTAAAATTGAATATTAAAGCCCATAAATAGCCACTTTTCAGTATAATTTCATCACAACAATCAATAATAAAGAAGGTGTTTTTATG
>WTBY01000024.1 GCA_013138865.1 Helicobacteraceae bacterium
ACACTTAACTCCCTCTTTTTATCTAAAAAGAGAGTTTAACAAACTAATTTGTTTTTTTAAGGTCTAAGATTTTTTTATGAAGTTTTTTTTACTTCCTACCTGCTTATTTTAACTGATCGCTTGACAACGATCATAAAAGTAGCCCTACCAAACATTAAACCAGCACTATTAACTGCGTTCGTAGTAACTTTTGCACACACAGTTGGAGAGTTTGGAGTTGTACTAATGGTAGGTGGAAGCATACCAGGTGAGACAAAAGTAGCTTCAGTAGCTATTTATGAAATGGTAGAAGTTATGGACTATAAATCAGCACATATATATAGTGGTATTATGATCTTAATTAGCTTTGTTGTACTTTTAAGTGTCTATATTTTTAATGGTAAACAGAATAAAAAGTTTGGGGTTTAGGCTATGGAACTAGTTTACTTATGGGTTGAAGATTATAAAAATATTAAGGAACAAGGGTTTAACTTTTCACCTCGTTTTGAGTGTAAGTATGATGAACATACAAATGAATTAACTATTAATGAGAACAAAGAATATGTAAATATTTTTCCTGAAAATATAAATATCACTGCTATTGTTGGTGAGAATGGGAGTGGAAAGAGTACAATCATTGAATTTTTACTGAAACTATTTTCAATAGACACTGTAAAACTTCCAGCAGATAAATGTATTTTATTATATAAATATCAAAATAAACCAAGATATATTGCATTCAATATTAATATATCAAATATTGTAGACTTGAAAATTGACGGTTTTAATTTTGAAAAACAGTCAGAATTTTTATTAAGAACTTAGAGTTAATGAAACAAACGGGGGTCTAAAAAGTGCTTGAAAGTACGCTATGATAGTGCCTAAAAAGGATAAAGTTACAATGAATTGTAAAAAAACACTAAAATATGTGCAAGGTGTCAAAAAAACAATACAAAAAAGATAGGTAAAAGACGAGATATTCAGAGATACCAATGTAATGATTGCAATAAGAAATTTCAGTCTCAAAGATGGGATGCCCCCTGAGGGTACGACCCGAAAACCTACATAAAGTAATCTTCAGAAAGTACATTTACAGACGACAAATTTTAAAAGATTTAGCAGCGGATTACAAGCGAAGTATTCCATGGGTTAGAAAGCAAATTTTAGAATATGAACCAGAAGAAAAAATACATAATCCAAGAGAAGTAGTTTTAGTATGCGATACTACATTTTATGGTAAAAAAAGTGCTAAATTAGGTACGATGGTTTTTAAGGATACACTAACAGGTGAAGTACTTATATGGAAGCATGTTGAGAGTGAACTGGTGAAAGACTATAAACAACTGATTCAAAGACTTTTAGATTATGGTTACATAATCAAAGCAGTTACTATAGATGGCAAGAGAGGCTTATTTAAGGCTCTAAATGATTATCCAATACAAATGTGCCATTTCCATCAAAAGAAAGTTATACAGCGTTACATAACTATGCATCCAAGATTAGAAGCTGGAAAAGAGTTGCAAAAAATAATGAGAACACTCACAACTACAACTGAAACAAGATTTACAAATAAGCTAAATATTTGGTATGAAATATATAAAGATTTTTTAGCAGAGAAAACATTAAATATTGAAACAAATAAAGAGTCATATAAACATCAAAAACTTGTATCTGCTTATAGAAGTTTGAGAAGAAATTCACCATACCTTTTTACCTATAAGAAATACCCAAAACTAAAAATAAATAATACAACAAATGCATTAGATGGAGGAGTATTTTCTCCTATGAAAAAACTCATGAAAGTACATGCTGGTTTTAATAAAAGTTTGAAGCTTAAAATTGCTGATGAGTACTTAGTAAACTATAAGAAAAAGTGATTATTCAGACCCCCGTATTTTGCATTAACTCGCAATAGGTCAAAGTGTAAGCGTAAGTACCAAAGCTTTCTCTCCAACAATTAAAAATGTATAAGCTATAATACATTTATGAAACTAATAGCAATAGTCGGTGCAACTGCATCAGGAAAAAGTGACTTAGCATTACGATTAGCGTTAGAACATAATGCTTACATACTCTCAATAGACTCGTTGAGCATTTACAAAGAGATAGATATTGCTTCAGCAAAGCCTAGTATAGATGAGCTATCTAGTGTCAAACATTTTGGTGTAAATACTATTTTTCCAAATGAAAGTTTTGATGTTACTGATATTGTTAATTACTATTACAGCGCAAAAAAAGAAGCCCTAGAAAATTCCAAAAATTTAATTATTGTTGGTGGTAGTAGTTTCTTTTTAAAAACACTTTTAAGTGGACTATCTACCATACCTAGTTTTTCTGCAGATACTATTGAAAAAACTAAAGAGCTTCTTAGAGATCCTGAAGCTACACACGCTATGCTATCTAAAATAGATCCTAAAAAAATGGAAAAAATAGAACCACAAGATAAGTATAGAATAGAAAAAGTAGCCCTACTTTATGTTGAGTCGGGAAGGGGTGCGACAGAGTGGTTTGAGTTACATCCCCCTACCCCTATAATAGATTCATTAGAAGTTTATAACATTGACATAGAGAGATCGCTTCTTCGCGATCGCATAAAGCTTAGATCACAAAAGATGATCGAACTTGGTTTAGTTAATGAAGTTAAAGAGTTAGAAGCAAAATATGGACGAGATCACAACTCAATGAGAGCAATCGGAATTAAAGAGGTTTTAAACTTTTTTGATGGTATTTATAGTGAAAAAGAGATGCTAGAGAGAATCATAATTCATACTTCGCAATTGGCAAAACGTCAAACAACTTTTAATAGGCATCAGTTTGAAAACTCAAAAACCCTAAGTGTAGAAAATATTTTTATAAATGCTAGTAGTTATTTAACTTAACTACTTCATCATCTTTAAAGCATCACTTGAGAGTCCTGCCCAAGGACTATTTTTATCTGCTTGTACACTTTTTTCATAAGCTACTTTAGCTTTAGTATCATTTAACTCTATCTGCTCAATAGCACCTATCTGATAATATGTACGTGAAGTTGCTAATGGCTGTAATTCTCGCTCTAATAGAGCAATATAAATTTTCTTAGCCTGATTAAATTTTTTCAATTCCATAAGTGCAGTTGCAAGTGAAAACTCAATGTATGGTGTTTGAGTATATGTTTTGGTTTTAGCTTGTAGTTCCATAACTTTAGTTGCATAAGTTACAACCATAGCAGCATCATTCTTCTTAACAGCTAGTGTTGCTACTTGAGTAAGACGATCTATATCTTGAAGTTTTAGTCCATCATAGCTCTGTATTGCTTGAATAGTTGTGATCATGCCATCAGAGTTTAGAGTTGCATAGTAAGAGTCAAATAGTTCTCTTAAAACAGAGTTGTACTCTTCATTCTTATCACTTTGACTAAGTATTTTAAGATCATTTGCTACTTTTATAACCTCTTTATAGTTACCCATTTTATAATCTAAAACTATTTTACGTTTTAACCACTGTGAGCGTTCTTTAATATCTTTATCTGCATTATGTTTATCTAACTCTCTTTGAGCTAAGGCGTAGTCTCCACCACTCATGCCACACTCATAAAGACCAACATCCCACTCACCAGAAAGTTCTATTTTGTACTCTTTTGAGAGCCTAATAACTTCGTTACAATCTTTCTTACTTAATACTTGTTTCATAACTTCTATAGCTGATGTCGTTACAAATTCTGCAGCTTTTGGATACTCTTCAACATTTAAAGCGCGAAGCCTATCTTGCATAGCTAAGACATCACTATATTTTTTATTTTCTAAATAATATTCGCCTTTTTTATATATAGCTTTAGTACCTATTGAGTCACCTGCATACTCATTTATTAACTTATTATAATCATCTATTGTTGCTGTGTAGTTTCGATCACTTGGCTCAAAAAATAGTGCATCTTTTGCTTTTGCAACTTCATCAGTATACATACCATATGGGTACATTTCTAAATACTTATTAGTTACCTCTACTGCTTTTAGCTTATCGTCTGTTTTAGACCACCACATTGCTTCATTTCTAAGCATCTCTTGGTAATCTTCTAATTTTTTCGAAGAATATTTGAGAAGTGCGCTCATTACTTTTGCCGCACCTTTTGGATCCTCTAAAGTAGATAACTCTTCAGTCATTTTTACAGATTCATTAAAGTTTTCATAAAAATAATCATCTTTACTTTTAACAATTTTATCTATATAAATATCAGCTTCATTAGGTTTTGAGAGCTCTATATAGTACTGCACTATAAGATACGCAGCTCTCGCAGCTAATGGTATATCCTTAGTCTCATAAAGTGCTTTTTTGTAGTACTCTAAGGTAAGTGGGTATTGACCCATGTCATAAGCTTGTTCTGCTTTATAAATCATTCCAAGACATGTAAAATAACTTCCAGCATGCTCGTCAAAAAGACGATCGTAAAAATAGTCTGCATCACTATATTGACCAACTTTAGAATACGCCTGCCCCATATAAGCCAATACTTCAGCTACACCATCATCAGATGAGAAGTTACGTAAAAACTCTTTTGCATCGGTAGCAACTTCTGGCCACATTTTAAGTTTATGTTCTGATTTAATTTTATATAAAAGAAGCTCACTAAAGAAAATTGTATTTGGAAAATAACCCATAAGCTCTTTTGTAAGCGATAAAGATTTTTCATAGTCTTTATCATCAAAATATGCTTTAACATCCATATAACCACTGACGTCATCTGACTTTTGCATATCTATAGGGTTACCTTTTAAATCAAGTCCACCTATAGTTGGATGGTTATATTCTGCTAGTTCTATTGGTAGGTTTAACCCAAGAGCTGGAGTTTTTTCATCATTTAAAAATGGCATTTTATCAACATAACCAAGTATTACCCAATGTTTCGACATTTTAATATCTGCTTCATAAATATCACTTGACTTAGTTAAATCAAAAATAATTGACTTAAGTCTCATTTTTTTGTATGCTCTTATTTTAATAAAAAAAGTAAGATCTTTTACTATTGAGCTAACTGCAAAAAAATTATTGTTAAGTGTTTTAAAGCGTTCACGTGGAGCTCGCTCAAATGCACATATAATAGTTTTTACTGTGTCAAAAGTATCACGCTCTTCTTGACATAAAAAAGGTTTATCATCTCTAATATTTATAATAGAAATAGGAAGCTCAGCTTCTACTCCACTGCTAACATCTAGTTCTAGTGAATAAGATAAGTTGTAAGTTATAAATAGTAGAAATATAATACGACGCATAAAGTGCCTTGAAGATATAAGGGCAAGAGCCCCTATAATGTTAATTAAAAACCGCTGTTATAAACAAGTGGTGTAATAAATTCCAGTAAAGGATTAACTAAAATAACTGCAAATACAGTTAATACTGCTGAGAAACCTATAACTGTTTTAAGAGGTAATGATGCGTTAGACATGTAAACACTACCACAATTTTCAGGCTCTTTCATAAACATATAAACTATAATTTTTAAGTAGTAGTAAGCAGCAATAGCCGAGTTAAGTGCCATAATAAGAGCTAAAACTGTATACTCAGCACTAACTGCTGCACTTAACATATATACTTTACCCCAAAATACTCCAAATGGTGGAAGACCTGCAAGACTTAACATAAACAGAGCCATCATAGTCGCAGCAAGTGGCATAGTTTTTACCATACCAGAAAACTTTGAGAATGGGTGGTCTGAGTTTTGTCCGTGAGGTAGATCTTTTTGACGAGATACCCATAACATTGTGAATGCACCAAGGTTAGTAAAGCTAAATAGTATCCAGTAAAGGAACAGTGCACTATTCGCTTGAGTGGTACCTATAAGAATAGCTGCCATAACAAAACCAGCATGTGATATAGAACTATATGCAAGCATACGTTTAACATCACTTTGAACTAGTGCCCAAACATTTGCTAAAGTCATAGTAAGAACTACGATCACATAAAGCATAACTTCTAACCAAACTACACCACTATGAACTAAGAACTCAAATAGACGCATAGCAACAACAAAAGCAGCTATTTTTGGAACAATTGCCATGTAACTTGCTAGTGCAGATGAACTACCCTCATAAACATCCGGCGTCCATGTATGAAAAGGAACAAGTGAAAGTTTAAAGCTAAATGCAGCTAATAAGAATGTAGTACCTACAAGAACATAACCAATATTTGCATAATCATCAGCTTTCAATATAACAGCTATTTGATTAATCTCAATACTTCCTGTTAGAGCATAAAATACCATTGAACCAAAAGCAAAGAAACCAGCTGCTAATGCACCCATAGTAAAGTACTTAACTGCCGCTTCAAATGAGTGTGAACGATTATGCATTGCTATTAAAGTATAAAGCGCAAGTGACGCTGTTTCAAGTCCAACAAAGATCATAATTAAGTTATCAGATGAAACCATAAACTGGAAACCTGCTACCATAAATAAGAATAATGCAAAAAATTCAGGATTTGAATATTCATGAAAACGCTTAGATGTAAGTGCTAAAGGCAAGAACATCATAGATGCTACAACAATTATTAACTGCCCTAAAATAGCGATACCATCAATTAAAATAACATTAAAGAAACCAAGCATTGTGCCATTCTCTTTAAACATACCTGCAAAATCAACTAATGTACCTAAATCTAGTAATAAAAATAGTAAAGATATCATTACATAAATAGTCTTATCAAGACCGCCTTTAATAAGGTCAATTATTAAAATACTAAGTGCCCCAACTACCGCAATAAGCATTGGTGCTAATGTAATAAAATTTAACGACTCAAATGAGATATCAACTGGTTGTAACATTATCTTACCTCCTCTATAATAGTCTCACTAATAACAACTTTTTTAGTTAAATCAGGGATAACTGATTTAGCTTCTTGTGTTACTGCTTTGTCATGCATAAGTTGAACTATTGATTCAACTGAGTTATTAATAGGTCCAAGAACAGGTTTAGGATAAACACCTAACCAAACTACGATCATAACCAAAGGGATAAGACCAAATAGCTCTTTTTTATTCACATCTGGTAAATTTTTGTTCTCTTCATGAACAACATTACCAAAGAAAACTTTTTTAAATGCTGCTAACATGTAGATAGCACCTACGATAATTGCAGTTCCTGCAAGAAGCGTGAATATATGTGACTGTTGGTAGAAACCAAGCAGACATAAGAACTCACCAACAAAGTTAATAGTAAGAGGAAGACCAACTGAAGCCATCATCATAATACCAAATATTGTTGCGTAGTGAGGCATAATGTGTGCTAAACCACCCATGTCACTCATAAGTTTAGTATGACGGCGATCGTAAAATACACCCACTAACATAAATAGAGCACCTGAAACAACACCGTGAGCAATCATTAAGAAAACCGCACCAGATATACCTTCAACATTAAGTGCAAATGTACCAAGAACAATAATACCCATATGTGAAACAGAAGAGTAGGCTACAACTTGTTTAATGTCTTTTTGAGCGTAAGCCACCATAGCAGTATAAACTACCATTATAATAGCTAATATCGCGATCGGAAACATAAAGTAAACAGAAGCATCAGGAAATAGTGGAAGTGAAAAACGTACAAATGCGTATGTTCCCATTTTCAGTAAAATTGCTGCTAGTATAACCGAACCAATTGTAGGTGCTTGACCATGTGCATATGGTAACCATGTATGAAATGGAAACATTGGTACTTTGATCGCAAAACCAAAGAAAAATGCAACAAATAACCAAAGTTGAATATTCTCAGGAAGAACAAGTCTATACCACTCAAGAATAGAGAAACTCCATACACCAGTTGCTTGAAAGTAAAAGAATGCCATAAATAGCATACCTATTAACATTACAAGTGAACCAGCAAATGTATATAAGAAGAATTTAACAGAAGCGTAAATACGTTTCTCTCCACCCCATGCACCAATAATATACAACATAGGTACAAGAGATAATTCCCAAAATACATAAAATATCATTGCATCAAGAGCAGCAAAAACACCAACCATTGTCATCTGTAAAAATAGTAGTGTAATAATAAGATTTTTAATGTTTTTAAGATTTGGCAGTGTTGCAATACCTATAAAAGTAAAGAACGCAGCTAAAATAATAATAAACAGTGAAATACCATCAATTCCTAAAAGGTAGCTAATACCAAAAGCTGGAATAAGGTCCATTCTTTCCATAAACTGCATACCTGCAATCGAAGGATCATAAGCACCCCATAAAACTAGAGCTAATACAAACTCCATACCTGCAACAGCAATACCGTAAACACGGATACTGTCTTTATTTACAACAAAACCAAGCAGTGCTGCTAATGCTGGAAAGAAAATTAAAATAGATAAAATATGTTCTAACATAAATGCACCCCTAACCTATTATCGCGATATAACCAACACTAAACGCAACCGCTAATGTTAGTAAAATTACAAGACCTGCAACCATCCATTTAAGCATAGTAGATAAATTACCACTCTGCATTCCTCTAGTCGCTTCACCTGTGTTGTAGAATGTAGTAGCAATAGCATCAACTGATGCATCAACTATTTTCATATCAATCTGTTTCCAAAAAATATCAGATAGTTCTCTATACGGCTGTACTAAGAATTTTTCATATATTTGAGGTATATAGTACTGATTAATTAGTACCTTATAAGCAAATTGTGACTCCCATTTAGTACTAAGTGGACCATTTCTGTACATAACAATTGCAGTTATGATACCACCAAGTGCGATCGCAGAAGTAACAAGTATCAAAATCATCTCTACATGATGAGTATGGAACTCAAACGTTGGCAACATTTGTGTAACAAAATCAACAAACTGATGTTCAAACCAACCAGCAATCACTGCAAGAACTGCAAGTGGACTCATTGCATATAACATATATTTGTATGCTTCATGTGGGTGAAAACCGAAGTTTTTGTATCTCTCTTCACCAAAAAATGTAAGCATTATTAGACGGAATGAGTAGAAAGCTGTAAGACCAGCAGTTACCCATAATGTTCCCCATAAAATGTAGTGTTCACCACTAAAAGCAACTTCTAAAATCTTATCTTTAGAGAAGAAACCTGCTAGTGGCCAGATACCAGCAAGAGCAACTGAAGCTATAATCATTAAAATAGCTGTAACTTTCATAACTTTGAAAAGTCCACCCATCTTAACAGGGTCTAGTTCACTATCCATAGCATGCATAACATTACCAGCACCTAAGAAAAGAAGTGCTTTAAAGAAAGCGTGAGCCATTAGGTGAAATAGTGCAACCCAATAAGCTCCAAGACCAGCAGCAACAAACATATACCCTAACTGTGAAAGTGTAGAGTATGCGATGATTCTTTTTAGGTCTCTATTTACTAAAGCCATAGTAGCTGCGAACATTGCAACAAATGCACCAAGACTTGCTATAAAGTAACCTACTTCTGGCATAAGATCGTACATAGGAGCACATCTAATAACTAAATAAACCCCAGCTGTTACCATTGTTGCAGCGTGAATTAGTGCAGAAACCGGTGTTGGTCCCTCCATCGCATCTGCAAGCCATGTATGAAGTGGAAACTGAGCTGATTTACCCATAGCACCTATGAAAAGAAAAATTCCAATAGTTACTAAAGTTGAGTGATCAATATACTGAGCTTCTGCAAAAATTACATCATATTGAACTGAACCCATGCTCCAGTAAGTTAAGAAAATACCAATTAGCATAGCAAGATCCGCAATACGGTTCATAATAAATGCTTCATTAGCCGCCCATGTTGCACTCTCTTTATGGTACCAAAACCCAATAAGCAACCATGAACAAACACCAACGCCTTCCCAACCGATAAATAGCCCAAGAAGATTATCACTCATAACTAAAACCATCATTGAGAAAACGAAAGCTGATAGGTACGAGAAGAAACGGTTGTAACCTTTATCATGATCCATATAACCAATAGAGTAAACATGTACAATTGTTGAAACTAAAGTTACAACCATCATCATAATTACAGTTACTTGATCTACTTGAAAACCAAAAGGAACGTAAAAATCTCCTGCTGCTATCCATGTCATTAACTCAACATGAACTATCTCTCCATCCATTACTGCACCAAGTAGAACTGTACTTGCTACTAAAGATGTAAAAATTAGTGCTGAAGTTACATAACCAACAATTGGTGTTTTAGGCTGTGCCCCAAAAAGAGCTGCAAAAAGTGATCCTACAATAGGAGCAAATAGTGCAATATATAAATACATTTCCATCTATCTATCCTTTCATCGTTGACATCATATCAAGATCAATTGAACCGTTACGTTTGTACCATAACACTAAAAGACCAAGACCAACTGCAACTTCACTAGCTGCGATCGCGATTATAAAAAATGCAAACATTTGACCTGTTAAATCACCATAGTAATGTGAAATAGCAGCAAAACCAATATTTACTGAGTTAAGTAAAATCTCTGTAGCAAAGAAAAGCATAAGAAGATTTTTACGACGCATAACACCTATTAGTCCAATAGCAAAAAGTATTGTTGATAGAACTAAATAGTGGTTTAAAGTTATCTCCATCATCTATGACTCCTTATTTTCTTGCAAGATTGTCTCAGCATCATCACAATCCATTAATGTAAGTGAGCGATCCATTTTCTTACCAGCTAGTACAATACCTGCAACCATAGCTACAAGTAACATAATAGCTGCTACTTCAAATGGTACAAGGTATTTAGTAAATAGTACTAAACCAATTTGTTGTGAATTTCCAACACCTTCTACAACTGGATAGAAAGCTGTAATGTTATCCGAAACAATAGGAGCAACAAAAATAGCTACTACTAAAATAGCAGCTAAAGTACTCATTCCAAATATCATTTGTGGTGAAGTACGTTTTTCTACAACATCACGAGTTGTATCAAAGAACATCATACCAAAAGCATAAAGAGCCATAACAGCACCTGTATAAACTATAATTTGAACTACTCCTAAAAAGTCAGCACCCAAAATAAAGAAAAATGCAGATATGAAAATCATACCCGCTGCTAATGCTGTTAGTGCATATAGCGCCTGTTGTGTTGTTACTGTTATGTAAAACATTGTTATTGTTAAAAACGCAAACAGATAAAAAGCAACTGCTTCAAACATATCGGAACTCCTTAATACGCGAGAGGTGTTTTTTTAACACTCTCATCGCTTCCTGGGATAATAGCTCCAAAACCTGGGAACTCTTTTTGTTGACCTGCTTTAAATGTATCCATTGGTGTTAGAAGATCGTCAAACATACTATAGTGAGCACGTTGCTCTGATACATTTTCATATCTTCCACCATGAACAATAGCTAGTTCTGGACAAACTTCTGCACAATAACCACAGAAAATACAGCGACCAAAATTGATACTATATTCACTTACCTCTTTACGAGAGTTTTCATCAATTTTTGTCTCCATACGTATACAATCAGAAATACATATTTTTTCACAAAGACCACAACCGATACATCTTTCAGTTCCAGATTCCATAAGACGTAACATCTCATGAATAGCACGGTAACGTGGTCCTAGAGGCAATTTTTCTTCTGGATATTTTACTGTGTGAATATTAAACTTTAACATTTCACGTAAAACTACCCATAGTCCAACAAATAGCTCAGTACTGAATGTACGTTTTACTACTTGTTTGAATTGATCCCAATTTGACTCAGGATAATCTTCAATATCAACCATGTAGTAATCTTGTTGTCCTACATTTCTATTATTTTCAACTGACATTCCCAGCCTCCTTAAAACATCATCACAAAACCAGTGATAACTATGTTAATCACTGCTAATGGCATTAGAACTTTCCAACACAACCACATAAGTTGATCTGGTCTTATATCTGGCCAAGCTGCTCTTACCCACAAAAATACGAAGAAGAAAAATGCAACTTTACCAAGCAGTGCTAAAGCACCTGCAACACTTCCATCACCAAAGCCACCACAAAATAGTAGAGCCATAACAAATGATATAAAGAACATGTTAGCGTACTCACCGATGAAGAATAGACCCCATCTCATACCAGAGTACTCAGTACCAAAACCATCAATTAGTTCATGATCATTTGCAACAAGGTGAAAAGGTGTACGTCCTGTCTCTGCAAAAGCTGCTATCCAAAATAAGATAAATGCTAAAGGTTGAGAAAATAGTAACCATCCATTGTCAACTTGGTAGTTATTGAAATCAATTAATGAAAAACTTCCAACCATCATTAATGGTGCTAAAAGTGAAAGACCAGTAATTACCTCATAAGAGATAAATACAGAAGCCGCACGAGCAGTAGAAATAAGAGCAAACTTATTAGCTGATGCTAAACCACCTAAAAGTGGTCCATAAAGCCCAATAGCCATAACACCTAATACATAAAGAACACCAACGTTAATATCTGCAACAATAGGGTGGACTGTGTAACCAAACACCGTAAAAGTTGGTAAAAATGGTATAGCTGCAGCTGCCATAAATGCTGTTGCAGCAGTAATTACTGGAGCAATTTTAAATATTTTAGCTACAACACCTGTTGGTATAATGTCCTCTTTTGTAAAAAGTTTTACACCATCCGCCGCTACTTGAAGAAGACCAAAAGGTCCAACATACATTGGCCCTAAACGTCTTTGCATAAATGCAAGTATTTTTCTCTCAAAGTACGTACCTATTCCAGCTAGAGCTGAAAATATTAATAGAATAACAACGATCTTAACAATCGTCTCAATAATAAAAGCCGTATCCATTTATATCACCTTTGCAATCAAAGCATTGTTAAAACGGTAACCGTTAAACAATACCTCTGAGTTTAATTTTGTATCAAAATTTGGTAGATAAGCTATATCACCATCAATTTGGTTGTCAACATAAAGAGAAGTTGTTAACTTAGAAGTTGAAGTCTCAACAGTCACACGGTCACCCTCTTTAAGTCCTAAGCTCTCTAATCTAGCCACACTTACAAAAACTCCACCTTTAGCGTTAAGCTGATGAGCTTTTTGGCTAAATTTACTAAAGTTTTTAACAGGATTAGCGTAGTAGATAAGTTCTCCAGCTAGTGCTTCATCTTCATTGAAGGGTTCTACACTCTCGTTTGAAGTTTTATTTTTCTTCACATTAAGTGCATAGCCACGCACCTCTTCACCTGCATTTGTAAAATGATCAGATAAGTCATCAAATGCTGTAGATTTAAACCCACCTGCAGTTGGTAATTGTGAAGTATAATCAATAGTTAAATCACTCTCAACACCAAGTGCACTTGCTAAGTCATTAAGTGTGTAACCACCATAACTAAGTGCCGCATTTGTAGGATTAACACGCTTGTTAATTGAAGTAAGTGTACCCTCTTGTTGATTAAATGCTGGCATATCTAAATCACCCTCACCTAAAGCACAAAGAGTAAAATCTGCTACTTCGTTATAACCAACAGCGTATGCACCTGCTTCAGAGTCAAGATCACAAATTAAGCTTACACCTAATGAGTTTGATCTAGGCGGAATAATAGTAACACTAAAGTCACTATATTTCTCTATTAAAGCAACTAAACGTGCCAAGTTTCTAGAGTTTGGATGTGTATAGAAATCTTCACCAACTATAAGTGAAAAAGTATCTTTTTTCTTAAGTTGTTTCTCCATGAATTCATCAAAAGCATCAATTTTCAAGATCTCAACTAGACGATTATCATCTACTTCAACCTCTTTTGAAACTTTTTTAGGAACCATTTTCTTAACTTCTTTCTCTTCTCCACTCTCAGCATCTACTACCATCTCAATAACTTGCTCTTTTATAGTTTCACTTACTGTTATAGTTTTAGTTGAGTGAAAAGTTGCTAAGTAATCAACGATCTCTTTTGGAAGCTCTTCTTTATTAGCAAATAGATCAAGAATAAGGTATAAAACTACCTCTTCTTGAAGTGGTGCATGAGTTATAGCTTTCATGTTTTTACTCATAGCACTAACAACTGGATCAGCTACAGGGTGAAAGTAAAGTCCTGCACCTTTGTTCATAGTCATAGAGTTATTAAATGCAAAACGTGCATTTGGATTATCACTCTTAATGATAGTTCCAACACTTACAACAAAGTTTGAGTCTCTAATAGTGTTAAGATCACCACTGTAAAGTGAAGTTCCACTAATTTTTTTATACTCATTTAAAAAATTTCCATAACTTCTTGCTTCTTCATTAATTAGTTTGTAACCAAACTTCTTTTTAAGACGTTGAAGTATTAGAGCCTCTTCATTAGTAATAATTGAGTTAAATTTAATAGTATCTGCTTTTTTAAATGCTTCGATCGCAGAGTTAAATGCACTCTCGTCTTTAGAAACTCCAGCATTTTCAAAGTCGTAACCATAACGACCAGCTCCACAAAGTGAAACATAGTTCCACTCATTTTTAACACCATAAATTTTATCATCACTGTTTTCAATATCAGTATGTTTAACATCATACTGAATTTGACAACCAGCACTACAGTGAGAACAGGTAGCAGGAATCTGCTTCTGTTCCCATGCATTTGTTTTGTACATAAAGTCAGTAGAAGTAAGTGCACCAACTGGACAAACAGCAGAACACTCTCCACAAGCAGTACAATCAAGCATCTGTTCGCCACTTGTTAAACCTATAATAGATTTATTAAGCTTATTCCACATTGCATAAGCATCTTTAGGCATACTCTCTTTGTAATCAGTATTAAAACCTTCTGATCCACGAGGTACTGTTTTTAAAGAGTTGTCACCGATCATATCTTTACAAACGGTACTACATCTCTCACACACAATACAAAGAGCAGGATCATAATGAATATGGCCCCAGTCAAGTACTTTACGTTCAACATCAGGTACAGCATAGTTTTGTGAATCTACTTCAACTTCTAAAGTATAGTTTTGCAGTTCACACTCACCAGACTGATCACAAACACCACACTGCAATGGATGGTTTACGTTGTAAACTTCCATGATAGAGCGTTTTTCACTCTCTATATTTTGTGTTGATGTTGTAACTTGCATTCCCTCTTTACTTTTAGCATTACAAGCATAAACTTGTTTACCATCAGCTTCTACTAAACAGAGACGACAAGCAAGTGTTGGACTACATCTAGTTAAGTAACAGATAGCAGGTATAAAAATTCCATTTGCGCGAGCAGCATTTAAAATGTACTCGCCCTCTTTAGTTTTTATCTCCTGGTTATCAATAGTAATTGTTATTTCACTCATTAATTACCCTCTTCTTGGATTTGTACTTTAGTGTAACGATACTTACCACTTGACGTACTATCATGCAGATCAAATGTAGAGTGTCTTGCTACTGTACCTTTTAGGTGAGAATCAAGATTAAATACTCTAGTTATCTCTTTTCCGTTAAACATAAATTTAACTTTTTGGCCACCTTTAATTTTTGCAGCCATAGCAAACTGTTCAGAACCTATTAGGTTAGCTTTATCAATAATTTGATGGGTTTTATTAGTAAAAGTGTTGAACTGTGAAATATGATCAACAGAGTAGATTACACTTCCGTTATAGTCCTCTAGTTCAGTAATATTACTAATTGCCTCATCAGCTTTTTTAGTTTTGATTTTTTTATTATCTAATAAATAACCACGGATTGCTTCACCACCATTTGTATAGTAGTTCTCTAAAGAGTCAAATTCAACTGATTTAAAACCTTTTGAAGTTGGTAACTCTGAAGTGTAGTTAATAGTCTCTTCACTCTCAACACCAAGTGCGATCGCAATATCATTTAACTCATAGCCTGCATGTGGAAGAGCAGCATTTAATGGAACAACTCTTTTGTCAATTGAAGTAAATGTTCCTTCTTGTTGATTAAGTGCAGGCATATCTAAATCACCATCACCTAATGCACAAAGAGTCGTTGCTGCGTGTACGTTATAACCTACAACACTACTTCCCTCTTCGCTATCAAGATCACAAATCATACTAACACCTAAAGTATTTGTATTAGTTGGAATAATTACAACTTTAAACTCACTACTTTTTTCTAAGAGTGCTACCATTTTTGCTATATTAGAAGAAGATGGATGAGCCATAACATCAGCACCAATAACAATTACTGGTGATTTTTTACGTAACATTTTTGATTTAAGATTTTTTATCTCATCTTCATTAACATTGCTCTCACCACTGATATAACCCATATCTAGTTCACTAAAGAAAGCTTTTTGTTCCTCTTTAGCTTCATCACTTGCAAATGCTTCAAGTAGCATTGCCATAACACCCTCTTCGCTTCCTACTTCATATCTTATAAATTGAGTAACTAAATTCTCTAATTTATAATCTTCGATAGGGTGAAGATAAGCTACATTTGCTCTATTAATATTAACAGCTGTTGCTAGTGCAAAGCGTATCATTGGGTTGTCACGTGAAACAGAACTTCCTAATGTAATGACATAGTCACTATCTTTAATAGCTTGTAAGTCACCACTATAAAGAGATGTTCCACTAACACTTGAGTAAGAGTTCATAAAGTTTTGGTAGTTACGCGCCTCTTCATTTACAAGACGATAACCATTTTTGTCTTTTAAACGTTGAAGAATCAGAGCCTCCTCGTTTGTTATCATTGAATTAAACTTAATAGTATCAGCATTTTTAAAAGCTTCTACTGCACTATTAAATGCTTTTTCATCTTTTATAGCTACTCTATTCTCATAGTCATAACCAAATCTACCTGCACCACAAAGAGAGTCAAAATCATCTTCATTAGTCACACGATAGATTTCACTACTACCAGATGAGTCAATGCCACTATGTTTTACTTCATATTCTAAGTTACATGCTGAACTACAGTGAGCACAAGCAGATGGGACTTTTTGAAGTTCCCAAGCATTTGAGTTATACTTAAAGTCACTACTAGCCATTGCGCCAACAGGACAAACAGAGATACACTCACCACACTGAATACAATCACCAAAATGGTTATCTATAACTGACTTATACCCACCTGGCTTAATATATAGTGCTTCACTACCAACTACCTCATTACATACACTTGTACACTTTTCACACATAATACAAAGATATGGATCGTAACTTAAAACGCCCCATTTCTTTTTCTTACGTTTTTGTTCTTGTGTTGCAAATGTCTGCTCTGCTAAGTCAAATTCAGTAGTCTTATTTTGAAGGTCACACTCACCAGACTTGTCACACACACCACACTGTAATGGGTGGTTAACATTGTAAAGTTTCATAATGTTTTGACGCTCTTTGTATAAAATATCTGACTCAGTAGTTATACTAGCACCTTCAATTGCCGGTGTATTACAACTTAAAACTAAACCATCAACACCTTCAACTTCAACAACACACATACGACAACTAGCATTTGGTGTAGCCTTCGCAAGATAACACATTGTAGGAATATAAAAACCCTCACGACGTGCTACGTCTAAAATTGACTCACCACTTTGGCATTCAACTGAACGACCATCAATTGTAAAATTTATTTGTTTACTCATCATGACCTCCTAGTGTGCTACCATAGCAATATAATAACAACGCATACAACGCTCTGACTCTGCGATTGCTTGCTCTTGTGTAAACCCAAAGTTTACCTCTTTGTTATTTGTTTTTCTCTCTTCAACGCCTAAAACTTCACTTTTTTGACGCTCAACACCTTTCATCCAACCAGTAACAGTCTCTTTCTTATCATAAACACGCATTTTGCGTAAGTGATCTTCCATGATTTCATCATCAGTTAGCGAAAGTTTTCCATCTTGTACATAACGCGATATAACAGAAGCACCACGTTTTGCTTGACCAACTGCGTTAACAATTGTCATAGGACCATATTCACAATCTCCTGATGCAAAAATACCATCACGAGAAGTTACATAGTGTTTACCATCAGTTTTGATAGTTCCCCATGAAGTCATATCCAACTCCCACTCTTCTGGTAAGTGTGAAAGTTCAGCTGATTGAGAAACTGCTGGAATTAAGAAGTCAACATCTATTTCAAATGAAGCACCCTCAATTTTAACCAATTGCGCACGTCCACCATCTGGGTCTGGAACTAATTCAAACTTATCAATGATAAGTGATTTAAGAACATCCTTCTCATCTTTCATCTCATTTACAGCAGAGTGAAAAATAAATTCAACACCCTCTTCTACTGCTTCGTGATACTCTTCATAAGTAGTATTTCTAATGATTGTTTTTTCATCACGACGATAGATCATAATAACTTTTTTTGCATTTGCTCTAATTGAACAACGAACAACATCCATAGAAGTAAATCCACCACCAACGCAAACTATAGTTTTACCTGTAAGATCAACTGATTCGCCTATTCCATACTTGTCAAAAAGGTTAACTTGGTCAAGCATCTCAATAGCTCCCCAGTAACCCTCTATTTCAGGACGCTCATTGGCACAACGTACTTTTTTAGAAAGTCTTGTTCCAGATGCGATCATAGTTGCATCATAATCAGTTTCAAATTGGCGCATCATGTCTGCACTAACTTTTGTGTTCATTATGAAATTAACACCCAAGTCTCTTACTGATTCTATATCTTGGTTATATTTATCAATAGGCATACGATATTCAGGTACACCAACTGCTACTTCACCACCAAGAACTGGTAACTCTTCATAAACATCACACTCAATACCATCTAGTGCTAAGTAATAAGCAGTAGTAAGTCCAGCAGGACCCCCGCCAATAATAGCTACTTTTTTACCAGTTGGTTTTTTCTGCTTATGTGGATGAAAGAAACCTAAGCCATGGTCAGTCTCATAATCAGCACCTACACGTTTTAGCTCCATAATAGATATAGGAGAGTCTAAGTTAGTTCTTCTACACTCATCTTCACATGGATGTGGACAAACACGACCACAAACGTGAGCAAGTGGCATAGTCTGACGAGTTGCAGCAAGAGACTCATCAAGCTTAAGATCTCTTACGCCTTCTATATATGCTGGAATATCAACATGAGCAGGACAAGCATCTGTACAAGGTGCTGTTATCTTCGCTGTATATGTTGTATCTTCTGAAGTGTAGTGTTTTGATTGTTGTTGTTTGTTAATACACTCTAAAAAATCTGCTTCAAAATGTTCTATTAAGTCTATTATAGGAGTAGGAACAGTTTTTCCTATCTCACATTTAGAAGTTAGAGACATACTTTTTGCGATCTCTTTAATATGATCCAAATCAGACATAGCACCTTCACCACGTGCAATTTTATCTAGCATGTCGTAAAGTATTCTACCACCCCATCTACCAGGAGCACAACGCCCACAAGCTTCTGAGTAAATTTGGTACTGCGCTGCATATTCTGAAGCAAGACGTATAACATCTACATCTGCATCAAATAGTGCAACACCATCCCAACCTATAAATGCTTTAGAGTCACTCTGTGCATTATAAGTCTCTGGTAGTTTATATGCTGATTCTTCCCACTGATCGCTTGCTTTATCGATATTGTTTATCGATTCACCGCGCCATGTTGAGAAATAAACCTTTGCCATCTCTAACCTCTATTTTTTAACAACGATAGTCCAGTCAACTTCGTTGAATTTCACTGAGTTCATTAACTCACAACCACTCTCTTTTACAAGATCAGCACTTTTTTGTATAGCTGTAAAATCACCTACTTCAAATAAAAAAATAGAGATTTCCCCAGCCTTAACTTCATCATTTAAAATTTCAATCATGCGATCGTAAAATTCATCTTTTAAATGTCTTAAATCATATCTAGTCATGCTATCCCCTATCTATCTATTTCGCCGAATACGATATTTGTTGTACCAATAATAGAAACAACATCTGGAATATAGTGACCAGGTAATAGGTCAGTTAAAATTCCTGTATGCCAAAAAGATGGCGCACGCATTTTCAGTTTGTAAGGGTAAGGTCCACCTTGAGAGTTAATGTAAAAACCTAGTTCACCTTTTGGTGATTCCGTTGGAACATAAACTTCACCAACTGGTGGTCTCATACCTTGAGTTACAAGAACAAAGTGTTGTTGTAGTGAGTAGTTTTGAGTCATCATCTCTATTTTAGATGGTGAAATAAACTTAGGTGCATGAGCCATTAACTCAGGTGATGTACCTGCATACATATCTATTACTTGGTAAAGAATACGAGCACTCTGTCTCATCTCTTCCATGTAAAGTTTATATCTAGCGTAGTTGTCACCTTTATCAGAAAAAGGAACATCAAAATCAACTTCATCATAAAGCTCATATGGTTCCTCTTTACGAATATCCCAGTTAACACCACTAGCTCTAAGCATTGGCCCTGAACAACCCCAGTCAAGTGCCATCTCTTTAGAGATAGTACCAACATTTTCCATTCTCATTTTCCAGATACGATTTTGATCAAGAAGATCTTCGTAATCTTTAATATTTTCAGGAAGTTTGTCTAGAAATTTTCTTAGATCAGTTAAAAAGTTATCTGGAAGATCAAGTGGAACACCACCTATTCTAACAGCTGAGTGAGTAAGTCTAGCACCACAATAGTCTTCAACTAAGTCCATTAAGTACTCACGTTCTCTAAAAGCGTAAAGGAAAACTGTCATAGCACCAATATCAAGTGCTGTTGTAGCTAACCAGAAAAGGTGAGACATAAGACGATTAGTCTCAAGTAGTAACATTCTAATTACTTTAGCACGACGAGGCACTTCTACATTTATAAGTTTCTCAACAGCAAGTGCAAAACCATAGTTGTTTGAGCTAGCTGCAATGTAGTCCATACGATCTGTAGTTGGTAAAAACTCATTATAGATCATATTTTCAGCCATCTTCTCCATACCACGGTGAAGATAACCAATATCTGGATGAGATTTTACAATCTGCTCTTGTTGTAAATGTAGCATAAGGCGTAACTGACCATGTGCTGATGGATGTTGAGGACCAAAGTTAAGAACTAACTCATTATCATCACGATCAAAAGTTATATTTTCAAAAAATGGTCTAAGTCTATTTGGTTGTTGCATAAATATCCTTATCTATCTCTGTCAGTAATAGTTACTGACTCAGAGCTATCTAATTTTTTAATCATAAAGACGCCTTCGTCTTCTTGGTACTTAATAGGTGTTTCAGCTTGATTCTCATCAAATTTAGCTCCAAAATCAACTTCATGTCCTAAACGTGCAAAACGTTCAGTATCATAACGATCAACTCTAGCTGCATCACGAATTTCTGGTCCGATCACACTTCTAGCTTCTTTACCATAAATTTTATCTACTTCATACCACTGTGCAAACTCATCACCATGTAGAGGGTAAGTTTTTAAAAGTGGATGACCTTCCCAATCATCTGGCATTAAAATACGTTTCATAAATGGATGACCTTTAACGATCACACCGTACATGTCATACATTTCACGCTCAGCCCAATCAGCTGATCTGTAAACATCACTTACACTCTGTATAGCTTCATCTTGTTTAATGAAAAACTTAATACGAAGACGTTTACGTTTATTCATAGAAAGCATTTGATAAAAAACTTCAAAACCACCACGAGCAGCTATAAAGTCTATCGCTGAACACTCTGAAAGTTGGTTATACTCTAACTCATCTTTTAAAAGTGTCATAACTGCGTGAATATTTTTAGGGTTAATATAAACAACCATCTGCTCTACTTGAATATAAGCTTCGCTTACTTTGAACTTAGCTTTTATAGCTTTAAGATCAGCTGCAAAAACATCATCTGTTTCTACATCAAATTTAGGAACTTGAGGCGCTACATAATAACGATCTGTATAGTACGATTTTTTCTGTACATCATCTTTAGGTGTATAGGCTCTCATTACATTAACCTTTTTGGTTTAAGAGAACGGTTAGCTTTCTCTTTACGAATACGTTGTTGTAACATCATTACACCATACTGAAGTGTTTCAGGACGAGGAGCACAACCAGGTAAATAAAGATCAACAGGAATAACACGATCAACACCTTGAACAGTTGCATAAGTGTTAAACATACCACCAGTATTTGCACACGATCCCATACTGATAACCCATCTAGGTTCAGCCATTTGATCGTAAAGACGCTTAATAAACTCAGCATGTTTCTTAGTAAGAGTTCCAGCTACGATCATAAGTTCAGACTGACGAGGAGAAGCGCGAAAAATCGTACCAAATCTGTCAAAGTCATAACGAGAAGCACCTGATGCCATCATCTCAATTCCACAACAAGCAAGACCATAAGTCAGTGCCCATAGTGAGTTAGAACGTCCCCAGTTTACTACATTATCAATAGTAGTAAGAGCTACTGGTAATCCACCATCTTTAGTGAAATCTATTTTATGTTGTGCCATTCAAGCGCTCCTTTTTTCCATGCGTAAACGAAACCGATCGCAAGAAGTAAAATAAACATTAACATCTCTACAAAACCAAACCAACCAAGTAGTTTAAAGTTTATAGCCCATGGAAACATAAATACAATTTCTACATCAAATAGTAAAAAAAGCAATGCAAACAGATAAAACTGCGTAGAGATACGGTTAGGTTGTTTAGTAACCTCTGGTCCACACTCATAGATAGAGAGTTTAATTTTCTCAGTATCTTTAGCTGCTAGCGCGCGAGACGCTAAACGTGCAAGTATTGTTGTTGCATAAAATGCACCAAACGTGATCACAAATAGTAAAAAGACCCCAAAATAAGGGTTTGCTACATCATAATGTTCCATTATCAACCTTTTTAAAAGCATACCTATAGCTTTTATATAAGAATAGTTACTAGCACTATAACAAAAATTGGATTAAATTAAATTATAATCATACGGGGTATACGGAGGGGGTGTAACTTTATGAAACAGAAGAGTTAATGAGGCTTCTAGAGTGTAACTTTTAGGAACATGTAAAAGAAATTTATTCTCTGCTCCAATGGAGTTTTTTACCAAAACCTAATGTATTATCAGTAAATTTAAAACTATCTACTCTAATTTTCCATAGAGTTGGACTTAAAGCGATCGCATAGGGGAACGCTTTATAGTATGCTTTTTGTTCTTCGTTTTGGCATGAAGCTAGTACTACACCTTTAAACTGAACACCTTGAATTTTACCTACTATGTTAGTCTCTAATACAACTGTTCCTGAAACATTAAAGTTACGTAAAATATTTTTTATATGTTCAGTTTTGTAATCACTTGCAACTATAAAACTTTGTAACTCTTCTATGTAGACAAAAAATAGGTTACAACAGGCACTTGTTTTGTCTTCACACTGTGTACTAAGAGTTAGTACATGGTGCTTTTTTAAGAAGTTACAGATCTGCTTCATATGAGCTAAAGAGGTGTTTTTCATTTATGTCTATCATGTATTTTTCTAAATTATCGCTACTATGCAAGTCACGTTTGTTCAACATTAGGACGCCTGTTTCATCACTCTCTATCATGTCATAATAGTCATCTATTGTATTAGGTTTATAAAATACCTCTAAAAAGTGTAGTAAAAACTGAAAGTTATCTAAGCCAGTTGGTGCTTTTTTACTGTGTTTATACTCTTTAAAAAGATCCCAACTTATCTTTTCTAATAACGCTATTTCTCTCATTTAGTGCCTTTACGAGCTGTTCTATTACTTGATCTAAAAGTTTAGAACTTACTGCGAAATTTAAACGCATGTAACCACTACCTTCTCTTCCAAAAGAGATACCAGCAGAGAGTCCTAATTTAGCCTCTTTTACAAAGAATGAACGCAACTCTTTATCTTTTAAATTCATCTTCTTGCAATTTAATAGAGCAAGATACGTACCTTCTGGAGAATTAAATGAAATTTGATCTTTAAAAGGCTCTAAGGCTTTTTGTAATTTTTCAATTTTTTTACCTAAATGAGTCATTAACTCCTCTAAATAAGGTTGTCCATTACTGTAAGCCTCTTCAAAAGCAATGTGTGCAAAAGTATTCCCTTGTGCAAAATGGATCGATTCATAAACTCTCTCAAAATCTTCTCTCATTTTCTCATTTGCGATCGCAATAGTTGAGATCGCCATTCCTGCTAAGTTAAATGTTTTGCCAACACCATAGGTTGTGATAGTTATATTTTCTACCTCTTTTGAGAGTGATGCAAAAGGTATATGTTTATTAGGTTTATAAATAAGATCAGAGTGAATTTCATCTGCTAAAACTTTTATGTTGTTTTCTAAACATATTTGAGCTAACTCCTCTAACTCCTCTCTTTTCCAAACACGTCCAACAGGATTGTGAGGTGAGCATAGAAGTAAAAGTTTAGTCTTGCTTGTTATTTTAGATCGTAAATCATCAAAGTCAAAAGTAAAATTGCCATCAACGATCTTTAGAGGGTTCTTTAAAACTTTGCGATCGTTATTAGTAACACTGTGAAAAAAAGGCGGATAGACAGGTGTTTGAACTATAACTTCATCGCCAACGTTGCTAAAAGCTTTTATAGCTAAGTTTATAGAAGCAACAACAGAGTGGGAGTAGTACAACCACTCTTTTTTCATAGCAAAACCATGACGTGATCGTACCCACTCGATCTGAGCTTCATAAGCGGAGTTAGGGATCTCTTCATAACCTAAAATTTTATGTTCACATCTTTTTTTTATAGCTTCAAAAATAAACTCAGGAGTTCGAAGATCCATATCTGCAACCCAAAGTGGGATCACATCAGATGTTCCAAAAAGTTCTTCTCTTAAAGTATATTTTTCTGCATTTGTTTGACTACGGTCTATGAAATTATCTATCATCTATTTTTCAACTTCAACATATCTAAAACCTGCATGTTGCACGAAGTGTCGTCTAAAAGCATAACGAGAGTATCGTAGCATCTCATTTCCAGTGCTAATAAAAGAACCCCCAAAAATAATAGCATGCTTATCATCAAAAGTTGGTGTTGAGAAATCATCATAAATTTTATGAGTTTTAAAACCCTCAAAGGAGTAAAAAGAGGTTGAACTATGTTGCCATACATTTCCTATAACGTCTGCAATATCATCAAACATAAACTCATCTACACTAGAGCTTGAGTAGTAGTGCGCTATATTTATATTTGCTTTTGTATCATCTGGAAGATCACTTAAACCTGCGCGATCATATAATCGCATATATTGAGCTTCACTTGGAAGAGCAAAGTTTTTACGATCTTTTTTACTCTTATAAACTAAAAATGCTTGTGCTTCTAGGTTACTAAGCTCTACTGGAAACGAGAGAGGTAACTCAACTTCTTGATCTAATACTCTAAGTTTAAACTCTCCACTGCTCTGCTTAATCCAAAAAGGTGGATGAGTTGCTTTTGTTATAGATAAAAACTTCTTTCCTTCTTCACACCAATACTCCTCTTTTTTATAACCATCTTCTTTTACAAACTCCATATATTCAGCATTACTTACTAAATATTTTGAGACTTTAAAACTATCAACATTAACTTCAACTTCTGCGTACTCATTATCCCAACCATAAAAGTCAAGATCATCTGACTTACCTAAAACTGTAGTCGCACTACTAACAGTAACTAAAGAGTTTTGCACAACTTTGTTCACTTTTATACATACATTAAACTCTTCGATCTTATTTACAAATTCAAGAGGTAGCTCTCTATGCAAAACACTCGAAGTCTCTATATGAATTCGCTCATGCTCAATTGCCATCAAAATAGCCCACATAGGTTGTTCCCATGTAATCGGCAAGCTCATAGGCATGGTTTCTATAAGTTCAAGAACGATCTCTTTCACTTTAGCTCTGTATTCTTTTACTTCATTAACACTTATGTGAGAGTAGCGACTGCGGTTAAGATCATCCCAGTTCATCTCATCTACACCAACTCCAAATGACTCCTCAAAAGAATAATTTACTCTCTCTTTAATAGCGCCTACTAAAATAAGTTTATTAATAAAAAAGACCGCACTATGTGCAAAATAAAATAGTGCACTATGACGAGTGGGTTCTATAACTCTATAAAAAACTGAGTCATCTTTAAGCATATCAAAAAGTCTTTCATAAAGTGAGCATGAGTTATTAAAGTATTCCTTTATTTCAAGTCGCTTTTCTTCTAAAGTGTTTGCATTTAGTCTAAGTGGTTGAGAGTGAAAGTTATTCATATTTAACCTTTTTTTGCTACTATGGTTTTATGAAAAATATAATATCGTTTTTTAGCTCAAAAGAAGATGGCAACTTAGCTTTTCATGTTAATGATGATAAAAATAGTGTTATATGTAACCATAAAATGTTAGCTTTAAAACTAGGTTATGATCATGCTAAACTTGTTCATATGAAACAAGTTCACTCAAACAGAGTTGTTGTAGTAGATAATAGTTTTAACTTTAACACACCGCCTATTTGTGATGCACTTATAACTAATAAAAAAAATTTACCACTTATGGTCATGGTTGCTGATTGTACTCCTATTTTACTATACGATCGTAAAAAGTCAGCGATAGCGGTTGTTCATGCAGGACGAGAAGGTGCTTTTAAAAATATTTTAAAAGAAACTATTTTTAAAATGAAAAATGAGTTTAACACAGACTCTAATGATCTAGAAGTAGTGTTAGGTCCTTCTATTAAAAAGTGCTGTTATGAGATAGGCTCTAAAATGGCAAAAGAGAATTCAGAGTTTGAGTATGCGATCGATGAGATGTACTATTTACATATTGATAAAATACTCTTAAAACAGCTAAATGAGTTGGGTGTTGAAAATATTAAAATCTCAAACAGCTGCAGCTGTTGTGAGAGTAAAACTCTCTACTCGTACAGAGCAGAGGGAGTTAAAGCTGGACGTATGGCAGGGGTTATAATGTTGAAGTAACTCTAGTAGCTAACTGTTCAGGCAATAGCTGTAAAGACTCTTCAACTAAAGCTGTTTTTCCATGAGTTATAAACTCATCTTCATACTCAAAAGAGACTACTTTTATATCTTGAATGCCTTCATTTGCTAAGAACTCTAAAATAGCACTTGCTACTCCTCCCATTTTTGAACTATCTGAAAATATAAACCACTTTTTATGCTTTGTTGCTAAGTTTTTTAACATATCTGCATCTAATGGTTTAACAAAGCGTAGATCAAGAAGAGAAGTTTTTTCATCTAGCAGATCCATTGTAGCTTTTGCACGTCCAACACCATTTCCATAACCTATGAAAAGAGTGTCACTACTATTTGAAATGAGTAACTGTGATCTTCCATAAACAAATGGTGCTGATTCTGGAAGCTCAACATCAAAGAAACTTCCTCTTGGGTAACGAATAGCTAAAGGGTGATCAAAACAATGTGCAAAACCCATTAGTTGATGAAATGATTTTTCACACTTAGGAGCTGCTAGGTTCATATTTGGTATAAGTCTTAGGTAACTTATGTCAAAAACACCTTGATGTGTTTCTCCGTCTTCTCCGACTATTCCACCACGATCTAGTGCAAAAACAACTCCTAAGTCCATTAAACAGACATCATGTACAACTTGATCAAAAGCACGTTGTAAAAATGTTGAGTAAATTGTACAAAAAGGTTTAAAACCCTCTTTTGCTAAAGCAGCCATTGATGTAACTGCATGTTGTTCTGCAATCGCAACATCCCAAAAACGTTCAGGATATTTTTCTAGTAGTGGAGTTAGTCCTGTTCCAGTAGGCATGGCAGCAGTTACTCCAACTATTTTTTCATCTTTATCAGCTAGGTGAAGTAATGCTTCTGAATAGATCTGTGTTGCACTTTTTGAGCCACTTGAGCTATTTCCTTTTCCACTTTTAAGATCAAAAGGTCCAACACCATGCCACTTTTCATGTTTGCCCTCAGCGATCTGATAACCTTTACCTTTAGTAGT
Source organism: Helicobacteraceae bacterium (assembly GCA_013138865.1). Taxonomy (GTDB): domain Bacteria; phylum Campylobacterota; class Campylobacteria; order Campylobacterales; family Sulfurimonadaceae; genus GLR69. Next base: position 27,668 of record WTBY01000024.1, read on the forward strand.
TTGTGTGTGAATAATTACAGGTTTATTCATACTTTTTGCTAACTCTAACGTGTCTACTAAAGACTTGATATTATGACCATCAATAGGACCAATATACTCAACACCCATCTCTTCAAAAAGAATTCCTGGAGTTATAAGTTTAAAAGCCTCTTCAAAACGTTTTGCTAAGTAGTTTGCACTATCACCAAAGTTATTTACAACACTCTCAGTTTTCTTTTTAAATTTTTGATAAAAAGGAGAAGCCATAGCTGAACTTAATATTCGACTTATAGCTCCGATCGGAGCCGCAATACTCATCTCATTATCATTTAAAATAATAATCATAGGGTATTTACGATCACCTAATTCATTTAGCGCTTCATAAACCATTCCAGAAGTCATACTACCATCGCCTATTAAGACAACAGGAACACGTGTCTCATTTTCACCTTTAAGTGCAATTGCTTTTGCAGCACCTACACCTAAAGAGATCGAAGTTGAGCTATGACCTGCTACAAAATAATCACTCTGGCTATCATTAGGTTTTGTATAACCTGACGTTCCATTAAACTGGCGAAGAGTATCAAAATCATCCCATCTATCAGTAAGTAATTTATGTGCATACGCTTGATGTGAAACATCAAAAATAAAAGGATTCTCACTTGAATCAAATACTTTGTGCATAGCAACTATGACTTCTGTAGCACCCAAAGAAGAGCTTAAATGCCCTCCATTAGCGCTTACAACTTCAAGTATACGATCACGTATATCTTTAGTAATTATCTCTAACTCTTCTATATTTTTATTTTGTATATTCATATTATTCACTCAAAGCAGCTTGCTTTACTCTTTCAAATCTTTTATGTAATTCGTCATCAATATTTCCTGCGTCACTCAGAGCTACAACCCCACCGGCGGTAATTCCAGAGTCTTCACTTACAGATACATTTTTATATTCACTCATATTTTCACTCAGTTTTGCAAAATCATTTGGATTCACTTTTAGTGTTATTTTTGAAGCACCTTGCAACTCTTTTATAAGAGCTTCACTTAGTTTTGTAGCAACTGCCGATGAATTTTCACTTACCTCACTATTTACAACTTCATTAGCAATATCGAGCGCAGCGTGAAGTAGTTCAGCTTTAATATTCTCTAGTGATTTTTCAAAACCTTGTGCTTTTTGATCAAGTGAGACTATACTACGACCAAGTTGATCTAATCCATCACAAACAGCAGCTTCTCTCTCTTGAGCAGCTTGGTTTTTTCCATTTTTTATTCCCTTTTCAAAAGCATCACTTTTAATATCATCAAGGGCTTTTGTCTGATCACGTTGTGCATCTTCAAGTTGCATTTCAAGTTTAATCATTTTCGATGACAAATCATCATTTTGTTTTAAAAGAGACTCTACTAAATCATCACGATTGTTAGCAACAGGTAGTGGAGCTGGTTCATCAAGAGAGAGATCATCCATACTTATAGCACCGACATCTGGCTCTATAGTATTAATAACTAATGGCTGAAAACCATCACTTTCAGATGGAGTAAATGCTTGTGTAGGTTCAGCACCAATAGTTGTACCCTGATTTAATACGCCCTCAGTTAACTTTATCTCATGTTTTACATTTTTAGATGTATTCACGTCAATTGTAGCTATAGGTTTAAACTGAAATAGTGTTATACCAGCACTCTCTTGATCATCACGACTTATAACATTTGACATATTTAGCCGATCATCTCATCTGCTTCACCTAGTTGAACAACACCTTGTTCAGCTAGTTGTTGTACAGCATCAACCATTTTACGTTGAGCACCTTCAACATCTTTAACACGAACCGCACCCATAAATTCCATCTCTTCAGCGAAAGCGTCACGAGCACGCTCTGACATATTTCCAAAGAATTTCTCTTTAAGATCATCAGGAGAGTTTTTAAGAGCCAACATAAGATCTTTTTTATCTGCTGTTTTTAGAATCTCTCTAATTGCATTATTATCAAGTGTTACAATATCTTCAAAAGTAAACATCATCTCTTTAATAGAGACAGCAAGCTCTTGATCGATCTGTTCTATATGACCTAATGTAGCTTTAGCACTACCGGCACCAAGCCTATTAAAGACATCAGCAACCGCACGCGGTCCACCAACTTCAACTTTGTAAGTAGCAAGTGACTCTAGTTTAGACTCAAGAACTGCAGATACACGTTTAATAATTGCAGGTGAAATATCTCCAAGTTTTGCCATTCTCATAGCAATCTCAGCTCTCATGTCATCATTAAAGAAACTTAGTGTCTCTGCGGCTGATGTTGCATCCATATGCGCTAAAATAAGAGCAATTGTTTGTGGATGCTCGTTAACAATAAAGTCTGCAAGTTGTTGAGGCTTGATCTTAGAAAGGTAAGCAAAATTTTGAGTATTTTGCATACTTTTTGCAAGTCTGTCCATAACCTTTTTAGCTTCTTCAGGTCCAAGTGCACGATGAAGAAGATCACGTGCATAGTCCATACCACCACTATTAATGTATTGAGATGATTGTAAGATAGCATGAAACTCTTCTAAAATATGAAGGGCAACAGGTTTCTCAACAGCACCTGCACCAGCTATGTGTTTTGATATTTCAGTAATAGCAGACACTTCCATCATTGAAAAAAGTTCTGTAGTTTGGTCTTCACCAATTTGAAGCATTAAAAGAGCTACTTTTTGAGCCATTGACATCTCATCAACTATAATCTGCTGCATTGATGTTAACTTAACTGACATTATATCTCCTTATTGGAACGTGCATATTCACCTGCAGCATCTTCTTCTATAATTAGTTGTTGAAGAAGTGTAGCAGTCTCTTCAGGTGTCTCTTCTATCATAGTTTTAATTTTATCAAGAATAACATCATACTTCATATTTTCTTCTTGGAAGCCACCACTACCTATTCCTAACTGCTCTTCAACTTTACGTTTCATCTCATTTACTTTATCTGCAATATCATCATCTTGCTCATCTTCTAAATCAAGAGTAGGTGCTTCTAAAGAGTCATCTTCTGCTGTAACTTCGAGCATTCTCTCCGCAAATGGAGATAAAATACTTTTATAAGCAATCCAAAGGATTATAAATACTACCATATATCTAAACATAGGAATCAAAGGTTCAAAGTATTCTGTGTAACCTGCAAATACTTTTGAGAAAAAAGTTTCAGGTTTCATAACCTCTTTTGAGAGTTGTTCAAACTTCATATTTTGAACACTTACAACATCACCACGAGCTTTATCGTAACCGATAGCTTGTTCTGCTAGCGCGGTAAGTGCTAAAAGTTGAGTTTCATCAAGTTTAAAATACTCTAACATTCCAAGAGGGTTTCCCTCTTCATCCATCTTATTTTTATACTTACCATCAACAACTACAGCTGCTGTTATACGTTTAACAACACCAAAAGCACCTTTTGTAGTAGATACTTTTTTAGAGACTTCATAATTAGTGGTACCTGTAGTTTTTTCGTATTTATCTGATCCACCACCTGAGTCAAGACCTTCTACTGGGCCTATATTACTTACCGCGCCAGGAACGCCACCAATTTTATCAGGTGTTACACCCTCACGTTTCTCTTCTAAGGACTGTTCACTTCTAACAACATTTTCAGGGTCAAAAATCTCTGAAGTAGAGTTTGTCTGGTCAAAGTCAAACTCAACACTAACTTTTGCTACAACTCTCTCTTCACCACCTAAAAATGGCGATAATACTTTTACAATTTTTCTCTCTCTATTTAGCTCAGCTTTAGCTTTATATCTAGCTTGCATAGATGAAGCTTCGCCTAATTGTGCCATCTCATCATCAGCACCTAAAACTTCACCATCAGCATTAATAACTATAACATTTGCAACTTTCAACTTAGGTACTGCCGCTGCTACTATATTTTTTATACCACGTGATTGTTTATTTGTAAGAGCTCTTCCCTCTTTTAAAGAGACAACAACTGACGCCGTTGGTTCAGTCTGTTTTGATACAAAAAGTGACTCTTTTGGAAGTGCAATATTTACAGTACAACCTACTACAGGGTTTAAACCCTCGATAGTACGTGAAAGTTCACCCTCTAAAGCACGCATATATTTTACATTTTGATCAAACTGTGTTGCACCGAATTCTTGCTTATCAAAAAGTTCAAAACCAACACCTCTATTTTTAGGAATACCTAAAGATGCAATCGCTATTCGCTCTTTATATACAACTGCTTCAGGAACTTCAATAACATTGTCTCTTGGTATGCGAAATTCAATCTTTTTCTTTTCAAGTTGCTCTATTACTAAAGCTGACTCTTCTGGAGTAAGTGATTCAAAAAGAACTTTATAACCGTCATTTTTTGACTTAGGTGTAGATGTATAAACAACTAAAAAAATTAAAAATGCCACTAAAACAGCAATTGACCCACCAATAACTATTTGTTGGGCACGCTCAAGTCTATTGTAAGCAACAACTAACTGAGCGAAAAGTCCTTTAAAGTCTAAATGCATATGTTTAAATTAATCCTCTTAATAGATCAAAAAAACGGATATTTTGATCTTTTTTACCAACAGTTACTCGAATAGCATTCATTTTGTAACCACTTAAATCTCTTACTATCAAACCTTTTTGTAGTAACATTTTAGCTATATTTGTTGAATTTTGAGTATCATTAAAAAGAAATGTAACAAAGTTTGTATAACTTTCAATTATCTCTAAAGAGTTTTCTTTAGCAAATTCTTCATATTTTTTCATCTCTTCAAAATTTTTCTCAATTGAATCAACAACAAACTTTTCATCTTCAAGTGCAACAGCCGCCGCTTCAAGTGAAAGTGTAGTAACGTTAAATGGAGGACGTAGTTTATATAACTCTTTAATAATAATTTTATTAGCTATACCATAACCAACACGCATACCACCAAGTCCATAAGCTTTTGAGAATGTTCCCAAATAAACAACATTAGTAAACTTTTTAATTAGTTCACTTGGCTCAACTCTTTTACTTTCATCTTTAAATGAAGCATACTCCATGTAAGCACCATCAACAACAACCAAAGTATCACTATCAATTTTTTCAATAAATTCAACTAGTTTTTGAGTATTAATAGCATCACCAGTTGGATTATTTGGTGTACAAAGAAAAATTATTGATGGCTTATGCTCTTTATAAAGTTCATAAAATTCTTCTAGATTATGCTCTCTATCGGCTGTTCTTACTATTTCAGCACCAACATGAGCAGCGTAAATTTCATACATAGCGAATGTTACAGAGTTTATAAGAATTTTAGAGTTTGAGTTAGCCTTAGCATGAACTAGAAACTCTATAACTTGATCACTACCAGATCCAATAATCAACTCATCACTTGAGATATTAAATTTTTTAGAGAGTCCATCTTTTAACTTAGTCATAGAGTCATCAGGGTACATTGCCATTTTAGAAACTATTTGAGAGACAGCGTCTTGAACTTTATTAGAGCATCCATAAGGGTTCTCATTTGAAGCAAGTTTAATAATATCTTTAGGATCAATACCAAACTCACGTACTACAAGTTCAATAGGTTTTCCAGCTTCATAAATATTTATATTTTCTAAATGTTTGTTAAAGTTCATTAGTGTTCACCCTTTACATAGCTTCCAAGCCAAGTAAGCTCATTTGCATGTTGCTCTGTTACTTTTTTAATATGTTCTTCATCTATATGACCATAAAAGTCTATAAAAAAGATGTAACCAAACTCATCTTTATCACGTGAGGGTCGAGACTCGATTTTACTAAGGTTAATTTTCTTTTTTTCAAAATCAGCTAAAAAATTTACCAATGCTCCAGAACTTGTAGCATTTTTAAGTCTTACAACAATTGAGGTTTTGTCATTTTTACTTATTGCATTTTTAAAGTCACTTAAAATAAAGAAGCGAGTAGTGTTGTCTAGTGTATCTTGAATATTTTCAAACATAACTGGAACTTCATAAAGTTTTGCAGCTATATGTGAGCAGATAGCAGCTGCATTTTTATCTGTTGCTGCTAGTATTGCCGCTTTTGCAGTTGATTCAACTGGAATTTGCTCAATTTCATCTAAACCATGCTCTTGCAAAAATTCTCTACACTGCCCAAAACCCTTATCTTTTGAGTATATTTTTGTAATAGCGTTCATAGACTCTGCTTTTGTAGCAAAAGTTACATGAATAGGCATATACAGTTCAGCAACAATTTTAACAGTTGTGTTTGCTAAGAAGTCTAGTGTTTCACCAACAACACCGTCACGTGAGTTCTCGATCGGAACTACACCAAACTTAGCACGTCCTGCTTCAACACTCTTAAAAACACTATAAATTGAGTTTAGTGAGAGGTAGTCACTCATAGCGCCAAAACGGCTCTCTGCAGCTTGATGAGTAAAGCTTCCCTCCGGTCCTAAGTATGCTATTTTCTCAGGTAGCTCCAAATTTCTTGATATTGCAAAAACCTCTAAAAATAGCGCTTCGATCGCAGCTTTATTAATTAAACCACCATCTTCTAGACTTTTATTTGCTAGTCTGTCAATAATAGCTTTTTCACGTTCTGGTCTGTATATTGCACCACCATCTTGATGTTTGATCTCACCAACTCTCTCAACAACTTTCATTCTTTTGTTAAGAAGTTCTAATAGCTCGTTATCGATCGTATCTATTGCTACTCTGCAATCATCTAAAGTTTTCAAGAAGCTCTCCTTGTTTTGGCATATTCACCAATATTTTTATAGATCTTTTTAGGTTTTTCACTATCTTTTAAAAATGGGATAATCTCATTTTCATTTTTGTACTTTCCACTTAAAACGAAAACTGTTTTAACACCAAACTTTGAGGCACCAACTAAGTCACCTTTTACATCATCACTAATCATAGTAATATTTTCAAAAGTTGCATTTTCATTTTGAAGTGCTAAAAGTTCTAAAGCTTTTTTATAAAATTTATCACTAGGTTTTCCAACAACATCATAACTCACAGATGTAGCAAACTCTAACATCTTTAAAATTGCTCCAACGCCAGGGTATCGTTTAGAGTTTTTAGCATAAATTGTTGTTTCATGCATACCTGTAAGTTTTGCACCTTGAAGTAAAAAGTCGATCATTTGTGCATACTCTTCAGAATTAAAGTTATCTTTAATAGCAACAACAACTTCACTTGGATTTTCATAATTCAACTTATAGCCCATAGAAGTTAAAACACCTAAGAACTCTTGCGCTCCATATGCTGCAACACTTTTTTTTGTAACACAACTCTCAATTAACATCAAAGGATCAAGGTAGTGACTTTTTTGAATATTTAGACCAATTTTATTTAAATACTCTAAAAAATCACTACTCGCTTTTTTTGTGTTATTTGTAACTACCATGTATGGAGTGCGATCAAGGTTTAAGCGATCTATAAACTCTACAGCACCCTCAATAGGTTGCTTGTTTATATCGTCGATTAAAGTTCCTTGGACGTCTATAAAATACACTATTATTTCTCCATTAAATCAAGTTCATTTGCGATCAAGTCTTCAAAACTTTCACGTCTACGAATAAGACGATCTTCGCCGCCAACAAGAGCAACTTCGGCACTACGTCCACGAGTGTTATAGTTACTAGCCATTGTAAAACCATATGCACCAGCACTCTCAACAACTAGCAAGTCATTATGCTCCATTTTTGGAAGTAAGTAATCTTTTGCAAAAAAGTCACCACTCTCACAAACAGGTCCAACTATGTCCGCTTTAGTTACATCACTACTCTCTTTATCTACTACACTTATTTTGTGATAAGCATCATAAAGACTAGGACGTAAAAGATCGTTCATTGCACCATCTACGATCACAAAACGTTTCTCATTATTTTCTTTTTCATAAAGAACTTTAGTTATAAAATAACCAGCATTAGCAGTTAAAAAGCGTCCAGGCTCACAAATAACTGTTATATCAAGAGCTGTCAAAGTTGAAAGAATTGCTTGTGCGTACTCATAAGGTTCGATCGTAACTTCATCATTATAAGTGATCCCAAGTCCACCACCAATGTCAAAAAACTTGATCTCAATCTCTAATGTTTGAAGTGAACGTACTAAGTCAGCAACGATCTCACTAGCTTCAACAATAGGGTCTAACTCTGTTAGTTGAGAACCGATGTGAAAGTGAATACCTATAGGGTCTAAGTTTTCAGAGTTTTTAGCTTTTATGTACATGCGTTTTGCTGTATTTATATCAACACCAAACTTATTTCCATGAAGTCCTGTTGAAATATAAGGGTGTGTTTTAGGGTCTATATTTGGGTTTACTCTAACAGAAATACGTGCAGCTATATTTAACTCTTTTGCTATAGCTTCTACACGTTCTAGTTCTGCGTAACTCTCTAAGTTAATATATAAAATATCTTTTTCAATAGCTTCACGTAACTCATCATCACTCTTTCCAACACCACTAAAAATAATTTTGTATTTTGGAATTCCTGCTAAAAATGCACGTCTAACTTCACCAATTGAGACACAATCAGCTCCACTACCAAGATCTGCAAAGTGTTTAACAACACTTAAGTTTGAGTTAGACTTAACTGCGAATGCCATAATTGACTTTCTAGCTCTAAAAGCCTCTTTTAGCTTCTCGTACTGTGCGCTCATATAATCAAAATCATAAACATAAAGCGGAGTAGAATATTTTTGTGCCAACTCTTTATAATTAATCACACTAAAACCCTTAAATAAAATGCAATTATTTTATCTAAAAAGTGCTTAAGATCAGCTCTGTTTTTAAATAAAAATTATACTCGTCTAACTTGTCGCCTCCACTGAAGTATGGAAAGTGTAATTAAAAATAGAACTGGTGTTAGGATACCTATATTTGCACTTATAGTCTTTGTACTAGCTAACTCTATTAGAGTAAAAAGAACTCCCCAAATAAGTAAAGTTGCTACGATTGCACCAAAACTAAAGAGTGAAACATTTAAAAATCTTACTGATATAGGAACAAAGAAAAATATAATTACAACAAGAGCTGGAACAAAAAATGGATAAACAAATATTTTATATATAGCACTCACAACTCGATCACTATTTATATTTTGCTTACTTAAAAGCTCTTTTGCATCAAATGCATCAGCAATAGTGTAGTTAACTTTTCCCTCATAAACTTGATCAAGAATTTTAGGTTTAAAGCCCTCTAAAATTTTCAAATCACTCTCTTTCGTTACAGTAATACCTCTATTTTCAAATGAAATTTCATCTGGCTTTGTAATTAAATCAGCTCGTTTTATGTGCCAAAACTTATCTTTAAAAAAGGCATTTTTTGCAGTTAATACTGATTTTAAAGAGTTATTTTTAACAATAAAAATTCTAATTCCACTTGCACTTTGAGCGATAGGATCTAGTACTTCAAAGTATATATATCTGTCCTCATGTATAAAAAAAAGATTTTTACTAGGCTTAATATGTTGTGAGTTCTCACGTATATTTTTAGCGTACTCATCAGCTCTTGCGAAAGATGTGGCATGTAGTGAAATAAATATGAGCACTACTGCTAAACTAACATAAATAAAAGGTCTTAATATATCTGTTTTTGAGTAACCTAGTGAGTAAAATGCAACCAAGGCGTTAGATCTGATCAAAAATATCTTAGTGCTGATCATAGCAAAAATAAGAGCGATCGGAAGAAGCATATCAATAGCAAAAAATGAGACATACATAATGTAAAGAAGTACTAAGTTAGCGGAGTCTGGAAGACGTGAAGCGTTCTCCATATAGTCAAAACCAGTCATAAAAAGAACTAGCGCTAAAAGTATAAGTGAAAAGTACTTTAAGTAATGAAAAGCTATATATTTAGTTGATAACACGAAGCGCCTATTTTTTGTTTATTTGAATAATTATAACTGAAATTTTTTAATAGAGTGTAATGAAGCTACCTTTTCCCAATCATTTTCTAACAACAGCTCAACTGCGTCAGCACATTTTTTGATCCACTCGTCTAAATGTTTTCTCTGTTCTTCACTAAAGTTACCTAAAACATAACTACTAACTTCACCTTTATGTTCAGGTTTACCGATCCCCATTCTAACTCTTAAGTACTCTTTTGTGATCGTAGAGTCAGCTGATCGAAGACCATTGTGTCCACCATGTCCACCTGCATGTTTAAAGCGAAGTGTTCCAAATGGAAGGTCTAGATCATCATGTATAACGATCACATCTTCTATTTTGTAAAAATTTTTAACTGTTACTATTGAGTTGCCACTAAGGTTCATGTAGGTTGTAGGTTTTAGTAGATAGTGCGTATTGAATTTAAAAAGCTCACCTTCAAATGATGCTTTTGAAATTGAAGAGTTACTATGACGAGAGCGAAGCTCATCAATTACCATAAAACCAATGTTATGGCGAGTTTGTTCATACTCGGAGCCTGGGTTACCAAGTCCGACTATGAGCATGATTATTTAGCTTTAATAATACTTAAAACACCAACACGATCTGCGTCAGTAAATTTAACATTAGGAATTGCTGTCATATCACGAATAAGTTTAGTATCGCCAACTTCCATATCTGTAATATCAATAACGATACTATTTGGAATATTTTCAATAGCGCCTTTAACTTTTAGACGTTCTTTAGCAAGGTAAAGCATACCTTTATTTTTATAACCTACAGCGTCACCTACACTCGAAACTGGGATCGAGTATTTAGCTACAACACCTGGTTGTGCTACCATTAAGTCAACATGTAAAAGATTACCTGTTACTGGGTGAGACTCATAAGATTGTACAACAACCTTTAACTCTTTACCACCAACATTTACATCAAATGCAATTGCATCTTTCTTTCTAACAGTACGGATATATTCATTCGATTTGAATGCAGCAGAAATATTTTCTAGCCCTTTTCCGTAGATATTAGCAATTAGATATCCATCATTACGTAAAGCGTTTGTTCCGCTTTTACCAATACTCTCTCTAACTATACCTTCTAACATATTATGTCCTTAAAAAAAATTGTTCGCCATTATAGCTAGTTTATTTGAATATTATTTGAAGTTATCTATTTTGTAGCAAAAGTACCGCTGGAGTGGTAACCTAAATTCATACAAAGAATTAAACAATTATGAGTTAAAATAAAATGGATAAAGGTAGTATACTACCCCAAGAAAATCAAATAACAAACTCACTGATTGGTTCATCAATGCCTGCCATGGCTATTGAAAGATTCACTTTTTTTGTTACATTAGCAATCTCAATCATTGTGTTATCAACATGATAATTAATGATTTTATCATCTTTAATCAACCATTCAAATACTTCACTTAAATGCCAGAAGTTTGGAGAACCCATATGTGCAGGAGGGGGACTATCTTTTTTAATCATTAACATTCTTGCATTTTGTCTTGAATGGTCAAGTATTCTAGAAAGTTCAGTAGTTGTTACAAAATCTGGAGATGCTTCTACAAGTGTTGCATCTGGGATAGCTTTCTTAACATCCTTTAACGCACTGATAATTGCTAAATTTGCTTCTATCCCATCTCTAATAAAATCAAGTGATATCATTCCTTTCTTGCCTAATGAAACAATGGCATCATCACAGCCTACTTCAAATAATGCATCTAAGTATTTTGATGGGTCTTCTTCATTATTATTTAATTTATAGATTAGAGTAAATTCAAATTCATTCATTTTCATTTTCCTTCTTTTCATTTTTTTCTTCAGCTTCACATCCATCTACTATTTTTTTTAGATGTTGTGCATGTTTGGTAGGGTTTTTTGGTGTACTCCAAATACCTACTTGACAATATTTACCATTACGACATGTTCCATCATTGTATGGACACTTAAGCCTTGCCCATGCATGTCCTTTAGTTAGTTCTATAGTCCATCCATTTGCAATGGCATATTTAACTACATTGTCAATTTCTTTATTTGGGTGTTTGTTTGCCATGTAAACCTTGCTATATTTTTATATTGTATCTCTTTAAAATTTAATTGTCAAATGACAACCTGCTTCCTGTTATATATTTAACTTTCATGTTTTGCTAATCTTGATTGTATAGAAGCTTCTGTTCTTTCTAAAATTTCAGACAACTCTTTTACAGAATTACCATTATCAAATTTACCAATTCTTTTTAGCATGTGTTACTGCCCGCCCAATAAAATCAAACAACTATTTCTAAAGTTTAATTCTCAAAACTGTAGCCTTTTAACTCATCTAAAAGTATTTTAGAGTTGTTGTATTCTAAAATAAAAAACTCATATAATTTCTCAAAATGAATAGACTCTTCTATCAGTTCAGTTGAGTTAATATTCAGCTCTTTTACATTTAAATTATATTGCGACAGAAGTTCAATATATTTTTCTCTTTTTTTGTTACTTACAAGAAGTGGTAAATAACCATTTTTTAACATATAAATATTTGAGAGTAATCTAGCCAACCTACCATTACCATCAAAAAATGGGTGAATTGCAGTAAAAGATAAATGAGCTCTTGTATATTTTTTAATGCTCTTTTCTAAGGTAAGTTCTTCTTTTGTTGTATCTGAAAACTCACTAAACCATAACTTCATTAAGTGTTTCGTATCAGTTGGTGACGGATAGTAATGATGTACCTTTTTTGAACCTATTTTAATATATCTGCCATTTGGCTCAACTTTGTACTCTGCGATCGGACAAAAGATGTCTATCACTAAACTTGTTTGAACTGCTTTATGAAGTTTAAATAGATCCTCTTCAGTAAATTCATCTTTATTTAATAAGTCATAAATAATATCAACAGCACGAGCATGACCCACAACCTCTTCATGTTCTCTTAGCGTTACGCCTGAAACTGTTAAGCCCTCTTCAACTATGAAAGCAGTGTCTCCCAAAGAAACACTATTGCCCTCGATCGCATTTGAGGTATAGATCCACTCTATTTTAAGACGATCTTTTATAGCTTTTTTCTGGTAAGTTGTTAGGCCATCATAAGCTTGTTTCATTAGTCCTCTTTAAGCGCAAAAATCTCTTCTTCTTTAAACTCTTCTTGAATAGTTACTTTTTCATCTGAAGAATTCATATTTGCTTGCATACCTTCCATTCTTAACTTTAGGTCACTCGCTGATGTCGCATTTGCAAAAGCGTCTTCTTTGCTGATTTTTCCACTTTTCCACAGGTCTAAAAGTGCTTGATCAAAACTTTGCGATCCGTAGATCTCTTTTCCCTCTTCCATAGTGTCTTTTAACTCATTATCACGATTTTCTAAAATAAGTTGCTCTATTCTAGGTGTTGCAAAAAGAATTTCAAGTGCTGCAGCTCTTTTTTTATCTATTGTTGGTATAAGCCTTTGAGAAATTACACCTTTTAGTACGCTCGCTAATGTTATACGAATACGGTTTTGCTCTTCTACTGGAAATGTTGAAATAATTCTATTTACTGTCTCTTTTGCGTCAAGTGTATGAAGAGTTGAAAAAACTAAGTGACCAGTCTCTGCTGCGTGGAGTGCGATCTCTATCGTCTCCATATCACGCATTTCTCCTACTAAAATAATGTCTGGGTCTTCACGAAGTGCCGCACGAAGTGCATTAGCAAAAGAGAGACTATCTTGTCCGATCGAGCGTTGGTTTATGATCGAACTAGCACTTTTATGGACAAACTCAATAGGGTCTTCGATCGTTAAAATATGTTTATTTTTTTTGTGGTTAATTTCTGAAATAAGTGCTGCAAGTGTTGTTGACTTACCACTACCAGTTACACCAGTTACCAAAACTAAACCACGTTCACTCTCGGTAAACTTATTTACAACTTCTGGTAAGTTTAACTCTTTTATGGTTAATATTTTTACAGGAACAACACGAAATACCGCTGAGATTCCATCCATCTGATAAAAAATATTTACACGAAAACGTAACTCTTCACTATATACATAAACAAGATCTAGCTCTTTAGCTTTTTCGAACTCATCATAACGATCACCTAGTAATTCATGTGCAAACTCTTCTATCTGATCTAGTGAAAATACCTCATCGGAAAAAGAAGTTATTTTACCACTAAGACGTGCATAAATTTTAGAAGTTGACTTTATATGTAAATCACTTCCGCCTTCATCTACCATTTTTTTTAGGTATTCTCTTATTTTTTGCATTGTACTCATATTAATCTCCTAAATATCTCCAAAATAAAAATCGAATAAAATATTTATAATATATTCAGCTTGAAAATTGTTATTTTCATTCCATCCAATAGCAGGAGAGAGTTGGTAAAATAACCACTTTCTATAAAAGTTTTGACGTAATGATGTTGCAACTGTGTAGTTATATATGCTGTTATGTTCTTGTGAATTTAGGTTTAAAGTTGTGTCATTATAATTTTTTTTGAACTTTGTATTACCATTTAACTCTGCAGCCATTGAAAAACCAGAAAACTTATCAGGATTAAAGAAATAGCGTAGTGCAGCAGTATAACTCGTACCAGCAGTATCACGTACAGTAAATCTATTTAAATAGATTCTTGTAAGCGTTCTTTTGTTTAATGCATGATCTACATAGAGTTCAGTTTTTTCTTCAAAACCACTATCTGTCTCATACCTAGCATCTTCTATTAAGTCTATTTTAAAAAGTGATGTATTAAAAGCTCTGTTAAGCCTAAGACCTGTAAATATGTTTGTACCGTGCAAACCTAGTTGCGTTTTAGTCTCTATGCCAAACTTGGTTGGTGAAAAGTACTGAATACCTACACTCTGCTTAGTCTCTTTTTTACTTATTCCGCTCTCTACACCATCTCCAACCTTATTTACATTGTCATCGTTTAAATTATCTACAAATAGTTGAAACTTTTTTTGAGACATCTCTTGAGATTGACTTAAATCTATTCGTGCGGTAAAGTTCATTTTTGGCTCAAATGCTTGCATTGTTGAGTATCTACCACTAAGTTCTATTTTTATATATGATTTGTTAGTAGAGTCAAGGTAACGTTTATCTAAGAAAAAGCTATCTATTTCATCTGTTACTAAGTCATTCTCTTTATCTTGATATTCTTGTTCTTCTTTTTTCTTAAAGGCTTCACATAGCGTAGCATTATAGTCCTCTTTTGTTGAGTTACACTCAGGTGCAGAGACGAACCAGTCAGTAAGTGTGTCATCAGCATAGGCACCAACTACTTTAACTTTTGTTGAGAGATAACCTTGTGCATCATCAACCATAGTTTTACTCTTCTCATGAGGTTCAACTACGGCTGGAACGAAAGAAGAGACATATCTTATACCTGTTTCTATGACAGCATTTACCTCTGTAAAAAATCTTTTATCTTCTGCAAAAGAGATATTAAATAATAAAACACTAAGGAGTATATATCTCATTTTATACATCTCCAAAATAGAAATCAAACGATAATTGAACTATATATTCCGCTTGAAATGAGTTATTTTTATTCCATGAAACAGCAGGGGTAAGTTGGTAATAGAGCCATTTTCTATAAAAATTTTGTCTTAAAGATGTTGTAACCGAGTAGTTATAAATCATATTTTGTGAATCCTCTGTTGTATTTGGACTTGTACCAGTATATGTTCTTTTAAATTTAGTATTACCATCAGCCTCTGCACTTGCACTAAAACCTGAAAATTTATTAGGGTTAAAGAAGTACTCCAAAGCTGCTGTATAACCCATGCCGTAGTCACCATGGTTTTCAAACCTGTTAAAGTATACTCTTGTTAAAGATTTTTTAGTTACTGCGTGATCTATAAAGAGTTCAGTTTTGTCTTGTAGGTTATCTCTTGTCGAATACTTTATGCTTTCCACAACATCCATTTTAAAGTCACCTACGTTAAAATCACGATCAAACCTAACACTTGTAAAGGCATCAAAACCATTTACTCCAACCATAGTTTTAGTATTAATTTTCAAAAACTTAGGCATTAGCATTTGTAGACCTATACTCTGCTTAGAATGTTTGCTCTCTTGTGGATCTAAATAGGTACCATGTTCACCATTACCAACATTGTCAAAGTTTTCATCATTTATGTTATTAATAAATAGTTGCAGTCTCTTTTGTGAAAGACCAAGGTCTACACTTGCATTGAAGTTTATTGATGGATCGTAGGCTGTCATAGTAGAGTATTTCATAGCAGTTGTTATTTTAACGTACGTACTATTTGTTGAGTCCATATATTTATTTGTTAAAAAGAATCTGTCTATCTCTTCACTTACTGTTGTATTTTTACTTTGTTGCACTTTTAGTTTCTCACAAGGTGTACAATATGGTTCATTAAAATCTTTTTTAGTTGTGTTACAGTCTAAACAGAAGTTAGTAAACTTTAACACTTCACGGTCTGCATAAGTCCCAGCTATTTTAACACTATTAGATAAATCTTGCTGAGCTACATCTACATATGTTTGCTTTTTTTTCTTAGGATCAACAACAGGTGGTACAAATTTAGACATAAAAGTAACCATTCTCTCTACCACACCATTTAGATCTTCTAGGTATGTATTCTCTTTCTCTTGTGAATAAGCTACATTTATAAAAAGTATAACTAACAATAGGTACTTCACAAATATTCCTTATATTTTAAAAAAAATTTAAATTATTATAGCACTAATTTTAATCCCACTCATTAAACTTTGAAGAAGTATGTTTATCTTTTTTATAACGTTTAGCATTTAGACTTTTTTCTAACTGGTTAGCTGTGTATAAGATCTCTTTTTGAATCTCTTGCATATCTTCACTACTATCTTTATAAGAGATCATTGTTTGTACAAGTTTCTCTAACTCTGCAAACTCACCTTTGTATAGTTGAACACTCTCTACACGATCTAAATAACGTCTATTATTATCTATTTTTTTATTGTATGCTTCATGAGTTAGGTCTTCACTTTTGCTGAAATAACCTATTATACTTTTAGAAAAACGCTCTAAGACTCTTATGTAACGTAACCTATTTGCACTATCTTGTTGTTTTTGTGAAACTGCTCTTGCCAAATATAATTCCTATGATATTTATTAGGTACAATTGTACACTTAAAAAGAAAGAAGCTTATGAAATCACTATTAATTTTACTAACTTTTACACTAACGACACTATTTGCACAAGTACAAAATGAATATATAACACAAAAACTAGTAGACTCAAAAACAAAAATCATCGATATCAGAACTGTTGGAGAGTGGAAAGAGACAGGTCTTGTTAAAGGCTCTATACCTATTGAGTTTTTCGATATTAGAGGAAACTATAATATACCGCAGTTTTTAAAAGAGCTAGATACTAAAGTTAAAAAAGGTGAAAAATTTGCACTTATTTGTAGAACTGGAAGTAGAACTAAAATGGTTTCTAACTTTCTTAACTCACAAGGCTATAAAGTGACTAACCTTTTAGGTGGCATTATGTATGCCAAGGGTAAAAATATAAAATTAGAAAAGTATAAAGGAAAAAAATAGATGCAAATGATAGATGATTATATAAACTTTTTTCAAGAAGAGGTTTACCATAAAGAGAATATTTCCCTTCCTGATGATGTAGCATTTTTTACATGTTTACAACATATTTTTGGTATTAAAGATGATAAAATTAATGCTAGTATTCTTTACGGATCTGAAATTATACGTTTTATTATCTCACAAAATGTAGAGGTAAATATATCAGTTGAAGAGAATAAGAACAATCTCTTTATAATATTTAGACAAGTTCCTATGGAAAAATTTTTAGAGCTTTTACAACACGTGGAAGATCATAAAAAAGGTTTTTATATAACATATAAATATGATGGTTGCTATTGTGGTATTAGCATATCTAAAATATCTAGTGAAGTTGAAAGTGACCATATCTCTATGTTTCAAAACTGTTCTAGTGAGAGTAAAATAGCATCAATCACAACTGCAAGTAAGAAAAAAGAGGTAAAAGAGAAAATAGAAGTAGTTAAGTCTCAAGAAGAGCCAAAGAGACTCAAAATAGACCCATCACATACTTCAGCACAACAATTTACTGCTCGTATCAATTATGCGAATGTAGAAGAGTTTAGTGAAATACTTGACTCACTTATAAATGATCTCTCCAGTGCTGAAGATGAATCTGTTGAAGAGTTAAGCGAGACAATGGAAAGTGTTCATGATGATCTATTTAAGCTACAGAATACACTAAGAAAATTTAGACACTTTAACGATTTAGCAACAACATTAAATGAGTTAAATGATGCTTTGAGTTCTAAAAGTATGACAGATTTTAGTGATGAGATTCAACGTAATAACCTTGTAAAAGCTCTTAACACTCTTTTTGAAGAGATAGAGACATGGGTTGCAACTATTTTTTACGATAAAAAAACACCAAATATAAACTATGCAGATGAGTCACTAACAACTCAGTGTAACAGTATTAAAGCGTTGTGCTCTTAGTTTTTAAACCTGTAGCCCTCTTTAACTAGAAGGGCTTTAAGCTTTTGGCTCGCTTCTCCTTGAAACTCCATGTAGTTATCTTTATATGCTCCACCACAACCAAGTGATTTTTTTAACTTCTTTAAAAGTGCGGTTGCCACATCTTTTTTTATGTTAAATTCACCAACTAAAGTTACAACTTTTCCTCGTCTTTTTTCACGTTTAAAATGTAAAAAATGTTTATTAGCTTCTGTTGGATCTTTTAAAATATCAAGAACTTTTTCACTAACTTCACTCCAACCACTACCCATGTTAGAGCCAATGTTTAGATCTATTTTTTTACCCTTAGCCACTACTGAACTCTTTGTATAAGTGCGCTTATTCCATTAACATCTAAAGAGTTTTCGAAAACTTTTTGCTCTATACGTTCGGGTCTATATAGTGCTCCATTGTAGAGTACGATCACAACATCATCTCCAGCTTTTAAAAAGTTTTTCTCTCCAAACTCTGTGTAACGAGTAGCACCTATGCTTATTATAAACTCTTTAGGGCAATTGGCCTCTTTTAAATATTCGCTTATAGGCTCTAATGGTCCAACATCTACTTGAGTTTGAAACTGATTTATCATCCATGAAGTTAGTTTTTCATGAAAATAGCTGTATCCTACTACTTCTGTATCTTCTCCATAAGGGATCACTTTGCCATCTCTGATCATAAAAGAAGCTATACGGTAAGTATCTAATACTCCGCCTTTACTAAAGCTATCTAGCTCTATTAGTTTAGATCCTAAACCTTTAGAGTTCTCTCCCCAATTCTTCTTGTGAGAGATCTTTTTTGCACCCTCTCGTCTGATCGAGCAGTCATTATATGGAGCTGCATATTTTGGTGTTATTTTAACTACTTTTTCATTCTCATACTCTACTTCACAAATAAGTCCAACTTCTGGTTCTGCTTGAACATTTGCTTCGTATGATGGTAAGTTTATATACTTGTCTGAAAGAGGATAAACGCCTAGTTGTGTACTATTTGCCTCTAAATAAAAAGGAAACATTCCTTTAGGTCCATTCTCATCTGCTACTTCTAGATCTTTAAAGTCTTCTAATTCACCTGCTTGTTCTAGGTGTAGCGCAAAGTTTCCCGCTATTCCAAAACCTGCGTAATTTTGATAATTATTCATCTATTTACCTATCTGTTTAAATTAGTGTATTGTAACATATTCACGATTTTTCTTAATTCATATTGAGTATTTTCAACTCATCTGTCTAAATAAAAAGCTTTTAAAAAGTTTTTAAAAAGTTTCTATTATAATTGCTTTATGAAAAAAATATTATTCAATTTACTCATAACCGCGGTAGTTACTTTAGGTTTCGCTGGTTGTGGACATAAAGCTCCTCCCAAATATGTAGAAAAGAGTGTTAATAAATAGTGAGATATGATGTTCTAATTATTGGTGTTGGTGTTGCTGGACTATATACTGCACTCAACATACCTAGAAATAAAAAAGTCCTTTTAATCAACAAGGGAAACCCTTGGGAGTGCAACACCTACTATGCACAAGGTGGCATAACAACTACGGTTGATGAGAGTGACATAAAGCGTCATGTTAAAGATACTATTAGTGCTGGTGCTGGTCTTTGTGATATAGAAAATGTACAAATAATGAGTGATCACTCACAAGAAGTTATTCAAGATCTAATAGATCGCGGTTTCGAGTTTGACAAAGGTAAAAATGGTGAACTCCTTTATACTAAAGAAGCAGCTCACTCAAATGAACGTATTTTACATGCTGGCGGTGATGTAACGGGTCGTCATTTACATAAATTTTTATTTGAGCTGAATCCTCATCCACTGCTTTCAAACGCTACTGTAATTGACTTAATAGTTGAAAATCGTGAGTGTAAAGGTGCAGTGATTGTACACAACAATGAACAAGAAACTATTCTTGCAGACTCAGTTGTGATCGCTAGTGGTGGACTAGGCTCACTCTATGAGTATCACACAAATGCAAGAAGCATAAGCGGTGAGCTTCATGGCATAGCAATCGAAAAAGGGATAAAGTTAGAGAGAATGGAGATGACTCAGTTTCATCCAACAGTTTATGTAGCTTCAAATAATGCACAAAAACTTCTTTTAACAGAAGCACTAAGAGGCGAAGGTGCGATCATAGAAGATGAGAATAAGCATAGATTTCTTTTTGATTATGATGAACGTGGTGAGTTAGCTTCACGTGATATAGTCAGCCACGCTATTTATGACTACACTCAAAAGACATCTCTTAAAGTTTACCTCTCATTTGAAAAGTTTAGTGAACGTTATTTTAAAAAACGTTTTCCAAACATAGCGTTACAACTTGTTGACTTAGGTTTTGATGTACCTTTCGATCGTGTTCCTATATCACCAGCTTTTCACTATAGTATAGGTGGTATTAAAACAGATAGTAGCGGTAAAATAGAAAATATATCTTCTTTATACGCAGTGGGAGAAGTAGCCTCAACAAGAGTACATGGTGCAAATAGATTAGCATCTAACTCTCTTTTAGAGGGTTTAGTATTTGCCGCTAGAGTTTCAAAAGAGCTAATGAGCAAAAAAAGTACAAAAAACTTTAAAATCTACGATATAAATAAGGAAATTTTAGTTTTAGATGATGATAAAGCTAAAAAAGACAAACTACGTCGTATAATGTGGGACTTTGTCTCAATTGTTAGAACTAAAAATGGACTAACAAAAGCAAAAAATGAGATTGATCAAATGTTATCAAGTAAGTGTGGAAGACTTTTAAAGTTGCGACTTTTAACAGCTCAAACTGTTGTAGTCTCAGCACTTAATCGCTCAGAATCAGTTGGTGTGCATTTTATAAAAAAGGATTAAAATGAGTAAATTACTTCTACTTTTAGTAGGTTTTACATTTGCATTTGCAAGTGGCGGTGGTAGTGCTGGATCAATTCCAGACATTACATTTACATGGGTCGGTTTTGCAGCACTTGTAATTTTTGCTATAGGGTACTATTTTGTAGCAGCTGAAGAAAAATATCATATAGACAAAGCCAAACCTGCCCTGTTCATGGGTACTTTCATGTTTATTCTGATCGCCGGTTACTACGCAATGCATGGTATGGATATGGATCTTGTTCACACTCAAGCACAACACCTTATTTTAGAGATTGCTGAAATTTTCTTCTTCTTATTTGTTGCTATGACATATATTGAGACTATGATCCACATGAACATATTTGAAAAACTAAAATATAACTTAGTTTCAAAAGGTTATACATATAGACAACTATTTTGGTTAACAGGTTTTATAGCATTCTTTTTATCACCGATCGCAGATAACTTAACAACAGCACTGATTCTTTCAACTGTTTTAATTACAATCGAGCGTAAAAATAAAGCGTTCTTGGTTCCAGGTGCAATCAACATCGTTGTTGCTGCAAATGCTGGTGGTGCATGGTCTCCTTTTGGTGATATTACTACGCTTATGGCTTGGACTGCTGGTAAAGGTACATTTACTGACTTCTTGTTCTTATTCCCTGCTTCTGTGTTAGGTTATTTAGTAACTGCTTTCTTATTATCTAAGTTTGTTCCTGACACTAAGCCTGACTTTGATATAGCTAGTGAAAAAGAACCTATTGTTTCGCATGGTGCTAATGTGGTTATTTTTCTTGGTGGTTTTACAATTTTTTCAGCTGTAATGAGTCACCAAGTTCTTCACCTACCAGCTATGTGGGGTATGATGTTTGGTCTATCTTTACTTAAACTTTACTCTTATTACATCAAGAAAAAACACTCTGTTAAACTTGATATTTTTGAGTCAATGAGTAAAATTGAGAATAATACACTACTATTTTTCTTCGGTATTTTAGCAGCTGTTGGTGCACTATACTTTATAGGTTGGTTAGCTTTAGCTGCTGTTGTGTATGATCCATCAGTTCTTGGACCAACATGGTCAAATATAGGTGTTGGTTTCTTAAGTGCGATCGTAGATAACGTTCCTGTTATGTCAGCTGTACTTAAAGCTTCTCCAGAAATGGGACTTGATCAGTGGATGCTAGTTACTTTAACAGCTGGTGTTGGTGGTTCAATGATTAGTTTCGGATCAGCTGCTGGTGTTGGAGTTATGGGTAAATTACCTGGTATCTATACTTTTGGTGCTCATATGAAATATGCATGGACTATTGTTATAGGTTACTTTGTTTCATGTGTAGTTTGGTATGTTCAATACCAAATGCTAGGTATTGGTCACTAACTCTCTAACTAGTAGGGTCTTGCCCTACTAACATTTATTCACTTTTATTTTATAATTTCACCTTCTTATTTCAATCAAAAAGGCAAAATCTAAATGATAGAAAAAATTTTACAATCAATAGATAATATTACAGTAATCTACGAGACAACAGATACGCTAAAAAAAGATGATAAAAAATTATTTGATAGTTTTACTAAGTTTAACGATCCAGAACTTGTAGGATCTGAGAATATCTCTAACTTTGAAGAGATATTACAAGTGTTAGCTAGACCCCTTCATTTTGAAAACCTTTTTTGGTTTAAAGAAGTAATAATTTTTTTATGTAACCCACTAAAACTTAACAGCTTAGTCAATATGAACATAGAACATAAAAAGAGAGTACAGAGTAAACTTTTAGAACTCTGTGTAAAAATGAATGATGTTTATGATGTAAAAATCAAGGAACCTAATGGTTGGTGGCATGATGAAGCAGGTTTAATTAGAAGTGGACTTAACAAAGCGAAACTCTCTGTAGAGAGTATGATTAACAAGTATGTATTGCATATTCCACATGCTGGACTTAAAATACCTAAAGAGTATATCGATGATTATTTTTTAACTCCTAAAGAGCTACAACATAATGTAGAGCAATATGCAGACAACAAGTCTCACAAACTCTATGGAGAACTTGTTGAAAAATACGATAGTGTGATCAATCCTTACTCAAGACTATTTATGGATCCTGAAAGATTTTTTGATGATGAGAATGAGTCTATGCAACTCAAACATGCATTAGGGTGGTTTTATGAAAATGCCATCTTAGAGAAAAAACCACTTCGCTCAACAAAGAATAAAGATAAAATAGCAAGGTACTACCACGAACACCACAAAAAGCTTTTAGACCTAGTTGAGGAAAAATTAGAGGAATTTGGAGAGTGTGTGATCATAGATTGTCATACATTCTCAAATGAGCGATACTGGTTTCATGACAAAGAAGTTGAACTGCCTAATGTCTGCATAGGTTTTGATGAGTTTCACAAAGATAAAGAGCTAGTATCAGCTTTAATAAAAAAGTTTTCAGATGAGGCTCTTTCTATAAACACTCCTTATGCGGGTTCTATAGTACCAAATAAATTTTATTTAAAAGACAAAAGAGTAAAATCGGTAATGATAGAAATTAACAAAAAACTCTATTTAGAAGATGACAATGTAACAGTTAAAAATCAATTTATACCGTATAGATCTTATTTAGGACAATTAATTACTTAAAACTAAAGAGTTATTTTAGTATACTCCATATTATTTTTAAAAGGTTGCTCAGTTGAAAGAAGTAAATATTTTAGTACTAGATTTTGGATCACAATATACACAGTTAATAGCTCGTCGTCTTAGAGAAGCAGGAGTTTATGCTGAGATCGTTCCTTTTCACGACTCGTTAGAAAATATTAAAGCAAGAAACCCTAAGGGTATCATCTTAAGTGGCGGACCTGCTTCTGTATATGCTGATGATGCTTATAAAATTGACAAAGAGATCTTTGAGTTAGGTATTCCAATACTTGGTATCTGTTACGGTATGCAGACTATTGCTCACTATTTAGGAGGAAGTGTAATTCCTGCTGATCACCACGAGTATGGAAAAGCTAAACTTCATGTTTTAGATAATGATACTCCCATTTTCAAAGATATTACAGATAATGAAATAGTATGGATGAGCCACGGCGATCGTGTTGAGAGCTTACCAACTGGTTTTAAAGTTATAGGCGATAGTGAAAACTCTCCATACGCTGCGATCGCAAATGAAGATAAACAAATTTACGCTTTTCAGTTTCATCCTGAAGTTGTTCACTCAGTTGAGGGTGCAATTTTACTTAAAAACTTTGCTAAATATATCTGTAAATGTGAATCAACTTGGAATATGGGTAACTTTGCAAAAGAGCAGATCGAAAAAATAAAAAAACAAGTAGGGGACAAAAAAGTTCTTTGTGGTGTAAGTGGTGGAGTTGATAGCTCTGTTGTTGCAACACTTCTACATGAAGCAATAGGTGAAAATCTAGTTCCAGTTTTTGTAAACAATGGACTTTTACGTGGTAATGAAGTAGAAGATGTTCAAAATATGTTCAAACAGCACCATATAGACCTTATAACAGTAGATGCATCTGAGCAGTTTTTAACTAGACTTAAAGGTGTTAGTGATCCTGAGACTAAACGTAAGATCATAGGTGAAGTATTTATAGAAGTCTTCGATCAAGAAGCTAAGAAACATAATGGTATAGCATTTTTGGCACAAGGTACACTTTATACTGATGTGATCGAGTCTATCTCTGTTAATGGTCCATCTAAACTTATTAAGTCACACCATAATGTTGGTGGACTTCCTGATTGGATGACATTTGAGTTAATTGAGCCACTTCGTGAAATTTTTAAAGACGAGGTTCGTAAACTTGGTCTTGAACTAGGTCTTCCTGCTAACATGATCGGACGTCACCCATTCCCTGGTCCAGGACTTGCGATCAGAATTATGGGCGATGTAAATCAAGATGACTTAGAGATCCTTCGTAAAGCTGACACTATCATGTTAGATGAGCTTAGAGCTACGGGTTGGTATGACAAAACATGGCAAGCATTTACAGTTTTACTAAATGTAAAAAGTGTTGGTGTTATGGGTGATAACCGTACTTATGACAACACTGCTTGTATTCGTATCGTCAATGCAGTTGATGGTATGACTGCAACATTTGCTCATATTCCTCACGATATTTTAGAGGGAATGAGTAGAAGGATCATAAACGAAGTTGATGGAATAAATAGAGTAGTTTATGACATCAGTTCAAAACCACCAGCTACGATCGAGTGGGAATAAGGTCTTTTAGATCTTATTTACATGAGAAAAATATATCTCTTTTCTAAAACTCCTACTAAACATAGGGATGTAACTCATATACCTATTATAAAAACTCTTTTTTTAAAACCGGAAATTGACTTTTCTAAATATAGCTATTTAGTAGTAACATCTAAACAGAGTGTTAACGCACTTTTAAAAACTTACGATCACAAAAGCACTCCACTTATATGTATTTCTAAAGAGACAGCTTCTCACGCAATTAAGCATGACTTTAGTGTCGAGCGTATAGGTTTTGGGTATGGAGATAATTTACAAGAGATACTACAAGAGAACTACAGCGATCAAACCCTACTCTATTTACGACCTGAAGTAATAGCATCAAACTTTGCATCTGAATTAGGAATAGATGAAGCTATAGTTTACCATACAGTTTGCAATACTCAAGAAAACTTAACTATAGAAGAGAACGCTATTTTAGCATTTTCTTCACCATCAAGTGTGGAGTGTTTTTTACAAACACATGAGTTTAAAAAAAGCCATACTATTGCTGTGATCGGAACTACAACTCAAAAAGCTGTTAAAGCCAAAGTGTTAGTAGCTAACGAACCAACTGTTGAGTCCCTTATGACACTTTGTAAAAATATATAAAATACTATCTAGTTAAAAAATACTCTACACTATAACGTAAGTCCTCATCTAAGTCACTCATATTTTTAAGCAACCACTCTAAATAAGCTCGATCGCCTGTTGCTACTTCTTCTATATACTTTCCGTTATGTTTACCAAAGTTAAACTTTTGAATTAACACCTGTTTAAATGTTAAGTTCTCTAATTCTTCACTGGTTGAGTCCTCAAGCAGGTAGTCATAAAGAAGATTAACGTGCATCGCGTCACTAATCGCACTATGAGCCTCTATTTTAATATTTAACTCTTTAGCTAGTGCTACCTCTTGTTTATAAAGCTTTAACTCATAACGCAAGTACTGCAAGGAGTATCGCTCACACTCTTGTATAAGGTGTTTAGAACAGCGAAGAGTGTCAACAATGACTCCACTCCATTTAAATCCCTCACGTCTTAGCATCTCAAGATCAAAGTTGCTATTATGTGCGATCAGAGTATTCTCTTTTTTATTGTACTTGTTCAAAAGTACAAGTGCATGAGAGTCGTTAAAAACTTTCTTCTCTTTTAACATCTCATTAGTTATATGGTTAATAGAGGAAGCTTCAACAGTCACTTTTTTTTGTGGTTTTATTAGTTCACTAAAGCCAATGAACTCATTTTCATCGATCGCAATAATACCAATAGAACAGAGCCTATCTTTCTCTTCTAAGCCAGTAGTTTCAAGATCTAAAAATATTAGCACTCTATCAACTTCACTCTACGACAACGAAAAGGCATAACTGCGATCAAAACAAAAACTGCGATCATAATAAACACATATAAGTAATAAATGTTAAACCAAAAAAGTGGCGACTTAGGTGATAGCATGAATGACAATATCATTCCTAATAAAACTTCTAAAGTAACTAACCAAATAATACCAAAAAGCATTTTACGCCATACTACTAGTGCATCATCAAGGGTAACATCAAGAATTTTTTCACTTCGATCACAATTGTACAGTTCATACATATAGCCATTAGCTTTTCTATAAAAAAGAGTTCTAGTAGCCATAAACATTGAGACTAAAAAAGAGACTCCCCAGGTAAAAGGAAAATAAAATATAGCTAATTCTAAAAGTACTTTTTGAACATCTGCATCAAGTGCGATCGCACCTTTTAAAAAGTAAGTGATTGCTGTAATTACAACAGCTAAAACTGCTCCCCATAGAAGAGAATAAACAGTAACATAAGCAACGAAATGAAACCAAAGTCTAAGAAAAAAAGTAAACATTTAAGTTTTTAACTTTCTCAAAACACCATTGTAGTGTTCAAGTGTCATAAAACTCTTCTCAAATCTCCACCTTATTACAAAGGCAAGTATTTGAGATTTTAACTCTTCTTCAACTTTTTCAGCTCTTCCAAAATAGCGAAGAGATATATTTTTACTCTTTACTTTTGCTTCTTTATCGTACTTAATAGCTATTAGTTGTGCGTACTTTCCCTCTTTAACTTCACCAAAATTTTCATTTGCCAAAGATATAGCAGAGAGGTTAATAGCTTTGAACTCAAATAGATCACTAAAGTCTGTTACTTTTTGATCAAGCTCTAACATATAAAAAAGTATTTCTAGATCTTCTAAGTTCTCTTTACGTGTACGTTCATAACTTGTAATATTTGTAGTAAGATTTTTTAGTCTATCAAGTGCTGAGGACATAAATATTCACCTATTTTAATTATTAGTGCTATTATACCGATTTTATAAATAATAATTAACTATAAAGATAACATTATGGACTTTCTAAAAATAACAGGACCAACCAAACTAAGTGGTGAAGTAAAAATTTCTGGTGCTAAAAATGCGGCACTTCCTCTTATAGCTATGACACTTTTAGCTAAAAATGAGGTAGAGATCTCTAATATGTGTGAAGTTGTTGATATAAAAACACTTCTAAAACTACTTGAAAATTTAGGTGCAACAACTCACCTAGAAAATAATAAAGTAACTATTAACACACTAGATCTTACTGAGACTAAAGCTACGTATGACATAGTTAAAACTATGCGTGCAAGCATATTAGTTCTAGGTCCTCTTTTGGCTCGTTTTGGACACTGTGAAGTTTCACTTCCTGGTGGTTGTGCAATCGGACAACGCCCTATTGATCTACACCTAAAAGCACTAGAGCAGATGGGTGCAAAGATCACTATTAAAAGTGGTTATGTACTTGCTGAAGCACCTAATGGTCTTCAAGGTGCACATATTATTTTTGACAAAATAACGGTTACTGGAACTGCAAACATAGTTATGGCAGCAGCTTTAGCTCATGGAAAAACTACGATCATTAATGCCGCGCGTGAACCGGAAGTTGTTCAACTTTGTGAAGTATTACGAGCTAGCGGAATTCCTATCGAAGGTATAGGAACAAGTGAGATTACTGTTTATGGAAGCGATCAAAAGCTTATAGAGATCAAACCATTTAGTGTTATTCCTGATCGCATTGAAGCTGGAACCTACCTATGTGCTGCTGCGATTACACGCTCAGAGCTTACAATAACAAATGTTAGAGATGATCATCTAGAAGCTGTAATTGCTAAGCTAGAAGAGATGGGTCTTAAGATGAAAATAGAAGATACCCAAATTACGATCTACCCATGTGAAACAATTAAACCTGCCAATATTATAACTCAAGAGTACCCTGCTTTTCCTACAGATATGCAAGCCCAATTTTTAGCACTTGCGACTCAAGCAGATGGCGTAAGTACGATCGAAGAGAGACTATTTGAAAACCGTTTTATGCATGTAAGTGAACTTCAACGCCTTGGTGCTGACATACATTTAAATGGAAATGTAGCCATAGTTGCAGGAAACTCTAAACTGCATGGTGCGGATGTAATGGCTACAGATCTTCGTGCCTCTTCTACTTTAGTTCTTGCAGGTATGATCGCAGAAGGCGAAACTCAAATTCACCGTATTTACCACCTAGATCGTGGTTATGAAAAACTTCAAGAGAAGCTAGTTAAACTAGGTGCAAATATTTTAAGAGAGAAAGAGTAGCTTCCTCAAAGATCTTTACAGATCTTTTCTCTTCTTTTTGGTAATAATTTGTTAGCTTTTTTTAATATAATTTAAATTTGTAAGTTGTAATACCATAGTCTAAATGAAGATTAGTAAAACTTCATTTAATAAAATATTAATAATTTTATGTCCTAAAAGTTGTTGATACACATTATAATGTAAATAAAATTTAAAATAGCTGCTATTCTGTTATAATACTTTCATATTAATGCTTTAGTGTCAATACACACTAAACTAAAAGGCTGTTTATGAATATCCGAGAGAAAATAGGTAAAATTATTAAAAATAGAAGAGCTGAGTTAAATATGGAACAATCAGATCTACAAGACCACTCAGAAATGGGCTCTACTACTATATCTAGAGTAGAGCGAGGTAAAGCTAACGTAACTATAGAATCGTTAGAGAAAATATTAGATGCCTTGGGATTAGAAATAAGTATTAAAACAAAACCTATATTAGTAAAATAAAAGACTTGAATTATGACAAAAGTAGAAGTTTTTAGAAATAGTGAGCTAGCTGGGTATCTTCAAAAAAATGATGATTCATCTTTTACTTTTCAATATCAGTAAATTTTCCTATACAAGAGGAGCTTCTTAGCTCAAAAACTCTGTTCTTTTTTTTTTACAATATGTTAGCAGAAGGAAATATAAAAAAAGCACAATACAGAAGCTTAAAAATTGATGAGAACGATAGTTTTACAAGGTTAATTAAGACAACAAAAGATGACTGACAAAATGTCTATCTCCGGTGTAGAAGATAAGATCTCTTTGGATTTTAATGACTCAAATATTCTTGTACCCACATCAATGAATGGCAAATATATATTAAATCCCATTCCAAGAGCACATGATAGTGCTATAAATTTAAAAGATATAGTAGCTAATGAGCACCTATCTATGCAACTCTCTTCACAAATTTTCAAAATACCAACTGCTCTTAATGCACTTATAGAGTTTAGTGATGGAGAATTAGCTTATATTACTAGAAGATTTGACTATGCTTTAAATACAAAAGAAAAAATTGATCAAGAAGACTTTGCTTCTATTATTGGACGCACAAGTGATACACATGGAAAAAATTATAAATATGACTCTAGTTATGAAGACATAGCAATTCACATAAAAAGGCTTATTGCCGCAAGTATTCCTGCTATAGAAGATTACTATATTAGAGTTATTTTTAATTACCTCATCGGCAATGGCGATGCTCATTTAAAAAACTTCTCTATTACACGAGGGTTCAGATATGGCTCTAGAGCTATTTAACGATGAAACTCCGCAGAGTTCCGCATTTGGTGCGATGGGATATTATACACTTGAAGACTTTGAAATATTTGCTAAAATTTTAGGTATAAAAGAAAAAAGACTTATTAAGATTTTTGATAGACTTTTGCAAAGTAGTGGCGATGTTCATAAAATGATAGGAACATCTTTTTTATCAGAAGAAGCAAAAGAAGCTTATTCTAAAAACTATTTCAATAGATTAGAAAAATGTTTGTGTTACAGTATTGACTCTTACCCATTTAGAGGTATTGCTCAGTCTGTTATAGATAAATTTAATTTTAATCCCAAAGTCTAAATACAGAGAGAACGTGAATATTATTACCTCTTATTTTATAGACTATTGTATAGCTTTTATATAAAAGATCTTTTACTAGCTCATCTTGTACTATTTTAGACTCTCTATTTACATTTGCCATAGCACTAAGTTGAACTATCTGAAACCTTAACTGTTCTAAAAAGCTATCTGCTTTAGCCTTTGAAGAATTTTTTAGTATGAACTGGTATATATTTCTAAGATCAGAAATCGCTTGACGCTCTATTGCTAGTTTGTAAATCATTTTGTAGCCATTATAATTTCAAATGCTTTATCTAGTGGAGCTGATGATGTTTTTGTAATACCCTCGATAGCTTTGCTAACATTCTCTTGTGCTTGTGTCATAGTAACAGATTTATATTTTAAAATAGTCTCATCTTTTTCTATCTCTATAAGTCTATGTGGCATAAGTTGTAGCATTCCCATAAATTGACTGTAAACTTCTTCTTGTATATTAAGTGTTATAGAGTGCATTATTTATCCTCAAATATGATCATCTCGTAGATACTTTTTGTTATTACCAATGACTTCTCAGGTGGAACTGAAGATGAATTTTTTGCAACTGCTAATTCATGTTTAAGCTCATTCATTTCACACTCCATATCTTCCATCTTCTTTTTTAGTCTAAGTACTATGTCAACACCTGAAAGATTGACGCCAAGATCACGTGTAAGACGTAAAATCATCTTAATACGGTCAATATCTTTTTGTGAGTATAGACGTATACGTCCACCCGATCGTGATGGTGTAACAAGATTTTCACGCTCATACTGACGTAGAGTTTGAGGATGGATCTCTAGTATTTTTGCAACAATACTAATTAAATATACTGGTTCTTCATAGTGGTGCATAACTTACTCCTGTGGAAGTTTTTCTTTCATATGTTCAGCTAACTCTTCATCTAAATCGTCTACCTTGGGTAGAACTATATTTACTTGTAAATAAAGATCTCCTCTAGTTGAACCTTTTCGGTTCGTAACACCCATCTCTTTTACACGAAAACGTTGGTTATTTTTTGTATTTTCTGGTACTTTTAACTTAATCTCTTTCTCTAATGTTTCAATAGAGACTTTACCACCAAAAAGAGCTTTCATAAGAGGTACATCAAAAGTTTTAACTAAGTCATCACCCTCTCTCTCATAATCGGCACTAGGTGCTATCTCTATTTTAAGGTACAGATCACCTGCTCGTCCACCTTGTGAGTTTCCTTTACCTTTAACACGCATCTTTTCACCTGTTTTTATGCCTGCAGGTATTTTAATATCGAAACTTTGATTATTAATGGAAACGCTGTGTTTCCCACCAAGCATTGCAACACTAAAAGGAATAATAACACGTGACTCTATGTCTAAGTTTACTTCTTGTCTAGGGTGTCCACCGAAGCCTTGGTTAAAGCCTCCACCTCCGCCTTGTTGACCAAAGATATTACGTAAAATATCATCTAAGTCACCTTGACCTGATTGACCACGCGCGAAATCACCAAAATTTTGACCACCAAACATTGAGTCACCATGCATGTCATATTGTGATTTTTTTTGTTTATCGCTTAATACTTCATACGCTGCATTAATCTCTTTAAATTTGTCTTCTGCGCTCGGATCTTTATTAACATCTGGATGATACTGTCTTGCTAGTTTTCTATATGCTTTTTTAATTTCTGATTCTGTTGCACTCTTTGAAACACCTAGTGTTTCATATAAACTATCACTCATTTTTAAAATTCCTAATTTGTTATTTATTAAATATTATTTGAGCAGTATTATATCAAAGAGTTGAGTGTAAGTCAATCAACTATTAGGATTTATTTATGTAAATTATTCTAAAAAAGAGTTCACGTAACTTAATATTTTAAAATAAATACCGATCTGTATTTATTATGAATATACAAGCTCCTGTTCAAAAAGCATATTATTTATCTAATGACAACTCAACATTTAAATCGAATGTAAGAGTTCTTGATCAAAAAGAGATAGAAAGATATAATGACACACCTACTGCTTTACACATTAGTGGAAATATATATGATGCATCTTCTAAACCTAACTTTAAAACATTAAATAAAAATGAACTATTAAATGAAAACATTGTCTTAGATAGATCTAAGCAGATAGAAATAAATTCAACAAATGGTTCGAGTAGTTCAACATATAATGTTGCTCTTCGTGATCCATTAGATTCAGATAAAATTATTACTGTTGAGTTGACAAAAAAAACTATTGATAAATTAAAAGAAAAATTTAACGATCAAGATGAGAATAAAGATCCAAGCTTTTTTTTAAGAGATGATGGAATACTTAGATTAAATGGTAAAGCTGAAGAGTACGTTGCTAGTTGGTTAAACGATATTACAAATAAAAGAAACTATTCTGAAGCTGATGGTAATGGTGATGGAAAAATATCTAACACTGAATCTTTAGAACTTAATGCAGGTTTTGAAAATGTTATTGAGTATAACTACTTATCTAACAAAATAACTGATGCAAATAGAGGTGTAACAAATAGCTATGCAAGTTTAAAAGATACAGCAGGGTATGAAGTAGTTAATGATGAAGTAAAAAAAGAAGCTCATATTAATGTCCTAACTAGTATAAATTTTGAAGACAGTATAGAAAAAGAGCTAAATAACACAATAAATATGGATGAGGATCTAGATGGTACTATAACCGCAAAAGAAGGTTTTGAAGATCAATTTGGTGAAAATTATTTAGATCTAATTCAAACTTCTATGCAACGTGGTCATGATGCTTATTTATTAGATAATCCAGAAGAAAATATTAAAAACAAGTTACAATATAGAGGTAGAGATAAAGATGAGATAGATAAAATAGCAGCTCAAAGAGAAGAAGAAATTTTACCTATTTCAGATATATCTGAAGCAAATATTTCTAAAAAAAGAATATTAAATGTAGCATTTTCAAACCTGCTAGATCTAAAAGCTTAACCTTATTCTCTTACCAATAGATATATCTATTTTCTAACTTTTTATTTTTATAAACTTCTATAACCATTTTTTTAATATGTGATCGTGAAGATATATATAGTTTATAAAAAGTATCTGCATCTTGAGTATCATCTAATCTGTAGACTCCATCAACTGGGTTATTTTTATTTTTTACATACAGATCGAATACTTTTGAGAGTATGTAAGTTGTAGTTGGAAGACGTAAAGATGATATATCAACATCATCTATAAGTGCATTATAAAGGATCTTTTTTTGCAGTAAAATAGTCGCAAAATATGAGGCATTATCTCTTGCATCTTTTGAATATTTAAGCATAGTAATAGGTACTGCAAGAGAGTCTATATAACCTGCTTCAAGACATGAAAAAGAGTACAATAGTACAAATTTTTCACTCTTACGATAGTTTTTTATATTTGAGCTGTAGTCAGTACAAATTTGCTTATACTCAGCATTTTCATACCTTTTTAAAAGCTCACTTGTTTGATTAGCAAAAATAGTACTTAAAGCCAATAGCAATAATAGAACTAGTCTCATTTAAATTTACCTTTTATAATATCTTTTAATAGAGTTGTAGCATTTGAACTATGTGTTTTATCTATGTATTTTTTTAGCACTTGAATAGCATCATCTTTTTTACCATTTTTGGCAAGTGATGAGGCAAAGATCATCCAACTCTCTTCAAGATTAGGGTTTAACTCATTCACTTTTAAAGCATACTCTGCTGAATTTTTATATTCTTTATTTTTATAATAATACTTAGCAATAAAAAGTCCTAATGTAGCTGAAGAACTTTTTGCAAATCTATTTTCTAAAGTTAATAACTCATATTCAGTTATTTTAGTGTGCTTGGTTACACTTTTTGCTTTTGTTATTTTAATTTTTTCTACTGGCTGAACTTTTTTAACTGGTACAGTTTTTTCTTGTTCTGAGCTTTTAATTTTTTCCATAAAGCTCATTGATGGTTGAAGAACTAATGGTGCATATTCTTCTCTTTTCTCTTTTATAACTACGTTTTCAACAAAACTTACAGGAACAATGGGTTCATCTTTTTTTATAATATTGTCTTTTTTGACAGCCAACTCTTTTTTTACATCAGACTTAAATAATAACGTTACAATTAATGCTATCGTAACTAAAACAGTCAATAAAGCTATAGGTATATATTTTTTAGCTTTGTATATAAACCATCTCTTCTCTAATTGCTCTAAATTATGCATTTATAAACCCTACATCAATAGCAGCCATCTCTATATACTTATGCTTTATTGTTAATGAATTAACACTGCTTGGTTTGTGTTCTTCATAATACTCATATATTCCAAAAAGTGAATATAGAAGTTTATTTGTATCACGTAAGTTTCCATCTGTAAACTTATAAATTAATTTTATAGCTTTAAGATCAAACATATTTGAGACTTGAAACATATCAGCATTTAAAAGTTTTTTTTGAATGTAAACTTTCAGATCCTCTTTTGTACTATTTTTTAAAACTATACTTTTCCAGATCCTTGTTTGAAAATGCTCTTTTGCTACAAGATCCTCTTTTTCAGTTTTATGCAGAGCTATTATAAATTTAATTTTTCGAGTGTCTGAGAGTAGTCTAATTTTTTCCATAATAGTTTGAGAATATAGTTGAGCCTCGTCTAAAATAATAATAGGCACTTGTTTAAATGTTGAATTTTGAAGAAGTATTGTTAGTTCAGAGAAATTAGTTATATTATTTGATTTATCATAAAAAATATCTTTTGCTATAGTGGAGAAAAAAATATCTTCGTCAAGCATAGGTATTGGGTAAAAAAGAGAACCTTTTTGCTCTTCTAGGTCATTGTAAAGCCTATTAAGTAACATGCTTTTACCAGTACCTGGTTCACCATATACTAAAACCATTTTTAACGGTTTTTGAACTGAAAGTTTAAGGTCTTCATATAGCTCAATACTTTTATCTAGCTTGATAAATAGTGTATCATCCATTGTGTCGATAAAGGCATCTCTTGCTCTATTAAACATTAGTTATCTTAGTTTAATCTCATCTAGTTTTTCACTCATATTACCTGTAGCATTTAGATCATTTTCGCTTAACCTTGTGTAACCTAGCTCGCTTAAAGAGATAAATGGTTGGTCTTTTTTAATAATATGTGGTTCTATAATAATAATTAACTCTTCAAGTTGCACAACTTTTTTTTCACTTGAAAATGCATAACCTAAAATAGGAATATCACCTAAAATTGGCACCTTATTCTCTATTATTGAGTTCTTTCTACTTATAAGACCACCTAAAACTATTTTATTTCCATCTTTTGTGATCACAACTGAACTTAACTGTTTTCTTGTCAAGTCAGGTGGCATATTCCTAGTAGTAGAAGATGTAATAACATCTAATGTTTCTGATACTGATGGATTTATTTTAAGCGTAATTTCACCATCATTAGAAATTTCAGGTGTTATATGAAGGAG
Organism: Helicobacteraceae bacterium; assembly: GCA_013138865.1. Taxonomy (GTDB): domain Bacteria; phylum Campylobacterota; class Campylobacteria; order Campylobacterales; family Sulfurimonadaceae; genus GLR69. The sequence goes on from WTBY01000024.1 coordinate 63,686, forward strand.
AATACCTGCAAATACAGAGTTTACGATCTCATCTTTAAAAGTATCACTACCACCTGAACTTGATGTTGATACAGTATTTGTAATTTTATAAAAATACTCATTACCAACTGTAATAAGTGCTGGTTGGTTATTCAGTGTTAAAATTTTAGGATTTGAAATAGCTTTTACATCACCCTCTGTTTTTAAGAATTTAATAACTTCATTTAACGATGCACCACCAGCAAGCTGAAAAACACTTGCTGTTCCAGCGACTGCAGTACCTAAAAGTGGTACAGGTGTAGTCCATTCAGCACCTTTAGGGTTATTTACTGAACCGTAATCAACTTTCATATTTTGTAACTTCCAAAGTTGAGACCAGTCCACTCCAGTACTTTGAGAGTCATTAAGTGTTACACTTAACATATGAACATCTATTAAAACTTGGTATTGAACTTTAGTTTGTAGCTCATGTAAATAAGAGTCAAGCCTCTTTAATTGCGCTGAAGTCGCAGAGACTGTTATAAGTCCTGCATTTTTATTTATAATTGGCTCTTCTGCTTTGTACTCATCTTCAGGACGATTTAAAACACTCTGTAACTCTTTATCTAAATCAGCCCAAAAAATAACTTCGTCAGTACTCTCAATCTTAACACCAGACTCAGCATTACCACCAGAAGTTGATCCACCTCCAGTGTCACTAGATGCTCCTGCTTGTGTACTACTAAGAGTTACATCTGTATTTGTAACACCTTTTCTTTGTGAAAGAATATAATCAATATTATATGTTTTTGTTTGTAAATAAGATATACGTAAAAGGTTGTTCTCTAGTGTGTAGTACAAGTTATACTCTTTTAAAATAATATCTAATACTTCTGTAAGTGTTAAATTTTTAATATGTATATTTTGAAGTTTCTGTTTTAACTTTTTTTGTGTTTCACCTGACTTTACAATAAGGCTAAACTCACATGAGTTACTAAGCTGATCAACAAACTCTTCGATCGTAGTACCATTCGTTGAGCTTATGTTAAATAGTTGATAGTTACAATCAGCCTTTAAAAATGTTACTAACAGTAGTGTTGAGAGTAGGTAAGTTCTTATTAAATTCATATTTTCCCCTATTTCATTTTTATTTTTTTATTTTTTGTATATAAAAAAAGTATTTTTGTTTTTCTATTTTTTGCTTTTAAGACTATACGATCAGGTTGTATTTTAACTATAGTATACCCATATACACGAGAATTCAACTTATACCACTTGTTAGTTATTAATGCATTTTGATTTAAAATTGCCATTAATTTAATTTTAGGTTTTTTAGGTTTAGCTTTTCTCGTCACACCTTTTTTTGTTACTTTAGTACCTCTGCCTTTTACAACTTTACCATCTTTAGTTTTCTCTTTTAAAAATATAAATGGATCTTTTAATTTAGTTATTGATTTCACATCAACACCAACACGTTTAGGCTTAATAGCTATGATCTGCTCATCTATAATTTTAAGATCTATTTTAGCACTAAAAGATATGCTAAAAGCTAGTCCTATTAATATAATGTACTTCATTAGTATGTGATCCCCCATACAGAAATTTGCATCTGTGTCTCAACTTTACGATCTATTGTAGTGATGTTAATGTTATTAATATCAACAACTAAAAAACTCTGCTCAAGAGAGTTAATAAATCTTAAAAGATTTCTATAATCACTCGTACTCTTAATAGTTATATCTAGCACATGTCCAAAGTTATTTTTATCATCTGAAAACTCATTACTTAGCTCTTCTAAATGTATTTTATATTTTTTAGCATTTACTATAATAGAGTCAATATATGCACCCCAACTCTTCTCATCATAAAAAAGAGATGAAATCTTCTCTATTTCATAGTTTATATAAGCATTTGCATTTTTATATTCAATAAAATCATTTTGTATAGTTTTAGTTGTATTCTCTATTAAAGTAATTCTCTCTTTAGGGTTAAACTTTAAGAACTTCTCATCAGTTGCTATATTTCTCTCTAATACCTGTACGTCACGCAAAGATTTATTATAAGCTTTTTCACTACTCTCAAAAAGAAAAGTATATGATAGAAACCCTAGTACTGCAGCAACCATAACAAGTATAGCGTATACCTCTTTTGGCTCTTTATCTACTAAGACTTTGTCTATAGCCTGTAGATAGTCTTCTATTGCCATACTCATTTTATAACTACTTTCAGATCACTTATGTATCTTTTAGACTCTTCATTATAGAGAATTTTCTCAATTGTAAATCTATAGAGTTCTCGCTTTTTATCTGTTAAATATTTTAATAGCTTAGCAATACTTTTATCACTTTTAGAGTTAAGTGTTAACATAAAAGTTCTATCTTTATCTTTTTCATCATATTTAATATCAGTTATTTGAACTTTAAATTTATTAAGGTCAGTAGTAAAAGTACATAAAATTTTAGACTTCATAGCATAATTCACTTTTACATCATGTATTTTTATTAAAGTATCTTTTGACTCATTAAACTCATCTTCTTGAATTTTTAGTTTCTCTTTCTCTTTTTTTTGCTCAGATAACTTTAGTTTTATAGTATTCTCACGAACTGTTTTTTCATTATGAAGTACTTTATACTCCTCTTGTAAAACTGAAGCTTTAAAGTCCTCTATGTAAGAACTTGAATAATAGAATAGAGGGTATATAAGTGAAGCTACAATTGATACAACTGAAACTATTATCAACATACCACTTTTACGTTTTATAAATTTTGGAGGTCGCTCATAAATAGTAAAGTTACAAAATTCATCGTAACGGTTTTCACTATCAACTCTTAAAAATAGGTGAAGAAGAGATTGAATTTGATTAGTATAATCCTTATTTTCAAAACCGTAATCAAACTCAAAGTTAAAGGTACTATGTCCTAAGTAATTAGTCGTATATTGAGCTAAAGAGTCAATATTACCAAGTTCACAACCTATATATATTTTGTCAATTCTATCTATATTTAGTGCTCTTTTTGCATAAGTTAAAACATCATTCGCATGTATAAGTAGATCATTAAAGAGGTTAATAAACTGTTCTTCATAGATGTTGTCTTCACTACTTAGTGCTTTCTTTAATAGAAGTTCGTTAAATGTTTTACGCTCTATAGACTCCCCAATAGCTTCACAAAAATTTTCATATAACTCATCTAAAGAAAATTTAAGTGATTTAGAGTAGACATACTCATTTTCATTATATATAGTTAAAAAAGCATCACCATTTTGTAAGTAAATAAAAGTGTGAATACCTGTTTCGTCTATAATTTTTTCGTCATAGAGTGATCGTAATAGAAGAGGTGAAGGTATTATAATATCTATATATTTTATAGCAGTTACAACATCTTTAAACGTCTCTTCTACTACCACAGGATCAGCTACAAAAACATGAAAAAGTTTTGAATTTTCATCTATATAAGTTTTTGACTCTATATAACTTATATTATACTCAACAGCCATGTCAAGTGCTAACTCTTCATAAACACGATTTTCTATAACATCAACAATATCTTCATCAGCTATATTTTTATTAATTTCAAGTTGTGTTGTTATAAAGTTTTTTGTATTTAAGTAAGATATTGCATATTGATCTGCTGAGTAAGCAGGTGAGTCATTTTTTTTTAAAAAAGAGTTACTTTCATTACAGTAACTTTTTTCATAAGGATCAATAGAGATTACGTTTGAGAAGTTACTCTCTGTCGAATCTTCTTTTTTCATAAGCTTTTCCTTTAAAATCTATAATAATCATACCACAAAAAGAGTTACCTTTATAGAACTCAACACGATATTTACTCTTTTTTACATCTATAGAAAAATTTTCTTGCATTTGAGATCTAGTAATTTTAATATTACTCTCATTTTTTTGTTTCTTGGTGCTAAAACCAATTACATTAACTCTTAAACTCTTATGAGCTTTTATATTAAAGCTATTACCTACAACTACAACAGATGGTATAGGAGATGATAATAACTCTGAATCTACTTCAATATCGACCAATTTATCAAGTTTCTTCATTTTAAAGTATTGAGGTTTCAGTGTACTTACTCTCTTGTTACCCACATATATAACATATGATGAACCTATTTTTTTAACACTACCTAGTGTATTTGTAAATTCAAAACTATTCATAGCTCGTTTTAGAGGTACATATTTTAGATATTTTCTTAGATCATTTAGTGATAAAAATATATTCCCATTTATTAACACGGATCCTTTATCATTTAATAAGTTAGCTATATTTTTTTCATTAAGTACAAAATCACGACTATACTTAATACCCATAATATCCATATAAGCCTCTATAGCACTTAGTTGATAATATACTTTTTGTGATAAAGAAGATAAGTTTTTACTAGTTTCGATCGCAAATGCTGGTTTGTTATGTGTCACAGCGAAATAAGTTAAAGAGAGTTGCATAGCTTCATCATCGAACTTAGTTTGAGTATTTTTTACACTAAATTTATGGTGATCTTTTATAAGAGTTGAGTTTAGGTGTTTACTTACTTTTTTAGCAACTTCATCAAGGTTACCAAAACGTAATGACTTATCTAATGAACACTGGTCTATAACACAAGTTTGTCCCCAAGCATTAGGGTTAAAAATAGTTCCTTTATGCTCTTTTCTGTAAAAACCATGCCCATCATGTAAATTTAATACCAAAGAGACTCTTTTATTTAAAATAAGCTCTTTTATCTCTTTTATAGTCTGAGCATCTCTATCTTTACTCTTTAGAGTTGCAAACTTTCTATTCATGTCACCATTTAGTCCACGTGAGTTTACTTGTATGCTTTTTCTATTAAGGTCTGGAACTACCCAAAGACTACCTCTACTTATATCATAGTGTTGTGCTAGTATTGCTGGTGCGAAATAACCGCCTGGTTCATTTCCATGTATTCCCCCAATAACTAAAAGAGTAGGTTCACTATCAAGTGAGTCTTTTTTAACTAATGTAAAATTTGTAGCATTAAGCACTATAGAAAAATATAAAAACAGTAAAAATTTCAACATTACTGCTCTGCTAAAATTCTAAAATTATTATTTTTGTCAAGCTTTGCTATAAGAGTTTTTTCACCATTAAATATGTATGTTTTAGTTATATATGACTCATCAAATGTAATCATAAACAACCCTTTTTTCTCACCAGGATAAGGAACAATAGCAATATTTTTAAAGATAATTCTTTTACTCTCTTTTTTTGCAAATACTCTTTTTTTATAAGCTGAAAAAGGAACTTTTCTTACTCCGTCAAAACGGCTAAATTTCGAATGATAAAAAGACAAGTATGTATCTATATCATTATATAACCAAGCATATCTCCATGCAAATACTCCGGAAAGAATAGAAGCTAAACTCTCTTTATTAACTTTTATATTTACACTGTCGTCAATTAAAAGAAGTGAAGTTTTAATATCAATATTTCTGTCCATACACTCTATATTGTCGTTGCCGATCGCTATACAGCCTTTAGTATACTCATCTCTTTCTTGGTTAAAAGGTAGTCCATGTATCCAAATACCATGACCTGTTTTGCCTCTGATTTTATCATATACATTAGGGTAAGAAGTTACAAAAGCTAAAGGACCATAAAAACTATCTACTTTATCAAGACGTTTACGGAGCCTATAAACACCAACTGGAGTTTTAAGATCACCCTCTTCTATTTTATCACCATCTTTTTGACCTGTAAATGCATCATGCTTTTTTAAAAGCTTAAATTTAGAATTTGCATTTTTAGATTTTTTATAAATCTTTAGAGAGCCTTTTTGTTTATCGCACACTAAAAGAGAAGTTAAGTTTTGAAAATAACCAAAAGTAGTATCTTGACTCTTTAGCTTTTCTTGCCAATATTTTTTATTTGTTAAACCACGATCTAGACTTTTCTCAATAGGATCAATTCCCTTATTTAAATAAAGATCAATATAGTCAACTGAAAAAGCAGAAGTAGTTAAGGCAAATAAAAGTGTTAGTTTTTTAATCATTAATATACATAGCCTATCTCATTTAAAAATTTCTTATCATTTGTCCAGCCTTTTTTAACTGAAACAAAAAGCTCTAAATAGACTTGTTTACTTATTAGAGTCTCTATTTTTTCTCTTGCACTTTTACCTATTCTTTTTATAGCGTCCCCACCTTGACCAATCATAATTCTTTTTTGAGAATCTTTTTCAACTATGATAGTTGCACGAATGCGCTCTAAGTTTTTCTCTTCATCAATTTTGTCTATTATAACATCTGCGGAGTAAGGGATCTCATCTGAAATGTTATCAAATATACCCTCTCTTATAAAGTCTCTATAGATATCTCTTAACATCTCAGTTGTCAGATCTTCTGGATCATAAAGGTGTGGTGATTCTGGTAAATGTTTTACTAAAACATCAAGAAGATCTTTTTTCCCAACATTTTTATTTACAGAGAAAGGAATTAGTGCTTCAAACTTATCACCATATTGGTTATAAGACATAATTCTTTTCATAAGTCTCTCTTGAGATACTTGATCAATTTTTGTAAGAATTATAAGATGTTTTTTACCTTTACTCATAGTTAAAAATTTCTCATAATGCGTTAAATCATCAGTCACTGGTGCTAAGTAAATTATTACATCACAATCGCCAATTGCTTTTAGCGCCTCTTCCATCATAAACTGATTGATAGCTCGCTCTTTTTCATGTAGACCTGGTGTATCAACAAAAATAAGCTGATCATCACCGTGCATAACGATCGCATTAATTCTTTTTCTAGTTGCATTTGCTTTTTGAGAGACCATAGAGATCTTCTCACCTAAAATATGGTTTAATAGTGTACTTTTACCAGCATTTGGACGACCAATTACTGCAACAAAACCTGCTTTATTCATTATAATATATACCTCGCTAAATCATCATCTTCGACCACTTCATCTAGTTTTTCATGAACTAACTCTTTAGTTACGATAACTTTTTCACCACTATGCTCATCCGCATCAAAACTAATGTCTTCTATAACTTTTTCTAAAACAGTATGTAAGCGACGTGCACCTATATCTTCTGTTCTTTCATTTGCTGTATATGAAAGTTTTGCTAAAGCTTTGATCGCATCATCTTCAAACTCTAACTCCATACCTTCAACCTTTAGCAGTTCACTATACTGCATAAGAAGAGAATTTTTAGTCTGTGTCATAATTTTATAAAGTGCTTCTTCTGTAAGTGATTCTAACTCAACACGAAGTGGAAAACGACCTTGAAGTTCAGGAATAAGATCACTTGGTTTACTTACGTGAAATGCCCCCGCTGCGATAAAAAGAATATGATCAGTATTTACAGGACCATGCTTAGTGTTAACAGTACTTCCCTCTACGATCGGAAGTAAGTCACGTTGTACACCCTCTTTTGATGGGTCACTTCTTCCATCATTTTTTGCTCCAACTGCAATCTTATCTATTTCATCTAAAAAGATAATACCGCCCTGCTCTGCGCGTTTTAAAGCTTCATTTTTTATAGCGTTCATATCTAATAGTTTTTCACTAGCTTCTACTTCTAAAATTTTAAAAGCCTCTTTTACAGTAATCTCTTTTTTAACTTCATCTTTATTAGTTGCGCTAAACATATTTGCTAAAGACTCTTGAACTTTTAGCATCTCAGGAGGTAGGTTTGAGTCTGAAAACTCTACTTTAACTTTTGGTATATCGATCTCAATAATTTTATCATCCATATCTCCACTAAGTATTTTAGACTTCATTCTCTCACGGGAGTTTGCGTAAGCCTCTTGTTGTTCATCGCTTACACTTGTAGGAAGAGGTGGTAAAAGCTTCTCTATAATTTTATTTAGAACCCACTTTTCAATATCAGCTTTATTACCTTCTTGTTGCTCTTTTTTAACAATAGAGATCGAAGTCATAACAAGATCACGAACCATAGATTCAACATCACGTCCAACAAAACCAACCTCAGTATATTTAGATGCTTCTACTTTTATAAAAGGTGCTCCCATCATTTTTGCTAAACGACGAGCTATCTCTGTTTTACCAACACCAGTCGAGCCGATCATTAAAATATTTTTAGGAATTATCTCATTTTGAAGTTCTTGATCTAGTTGCATTCTTCTGTAACGTGTTCTAAGTGCCAAAGCTATAGTTTTTTTAGCCTCGCGTTGTCCGATCACATATTCATCTAAATATGCAACAGTCTCTTTTGGAGTCATATTCATTACGCTTTATCCTCTAGTTTGAGTATTTTTATATTTTGGTTTGTGTAGATACATAACTCACCTGCAATCTTAAGTGATTCACGTACTAGATCTTCTTCACTCATATTAGCATGTCTTTTTAACGCTCGCGCGGCTGAGATCGCATAGTTTCCACCAGATCCGATCGAAGCAATTTCACCATCTTCTGGTTCAACTACGTCACCATTTCCAGTTAAAATAAAAATATGTTCTTTATTAAGAACAATCATCATAGCCTCTAAGCGACGAAGAACTTTATCTTTTCTCCATGCTTTTGAGAAGTCAATTACTGACTTAACTAAGTCACCTTTACGGTTAGTTAAAAACTCTTCAAACATATCAAAAAGGTTAAAAGCATCAGCAGTACTTCCTGCGAAACCTGCTAATATTTCGCCTTTATAAAGTGTACGAATTTTAGTTGCATTTGCTTTTAAAATTGAGTCACCAAAAGTAACTTGACCATCTCCACCGATCACAGCAGAGTTCTCGCCCTTATAAGCTAAGATCGTGGTTGCGTCAAACATTATTCGCCTACTACTTCTACATGAAGTATTGCATGAAGGCCGTGACCTAGTTTAAAGTCTAAGTCATGAAGACCTACAGTTTTAATAGTACTTTTTGAATTGATATGTTTTTTATCAATTTCAATAGAGTGTTGTTCATTCAAAGCGTGAGCGATCTCATCTTTAGTAACAGCACCAAAAAGGTGACCATTTTGACCAAGTTTTTTACTTATTATAACTCTTAGTTTATCAAGTTTTTCAGACATAGCTTTTAGAGTTTCGATCTCTTTAGCTTCATTTTCAATTTTTTTCTTTTCAGAAGAAGCGTGCTTTTTAAGAACTTCATTTGTAGCAAGCTTTGCGAAACCTTTACCTATTAAGAAGTTTTGACCATAACCGTCTTTTACCTCTTTAACTTCGCCACTTTTTCCTAAACCCTTAACATCTTTAATTAGTAATACTTGCATAATTTTATTCCTTTAATTATCTAACAACTTCGCCGTGGTAACCTGCTATACCATGAGCTAAGTTAACTACATTTTTGAAGCCTCTATCTTTTAAGATCATTTGACACTGAGCTGAACGACCACCAACATGACAGTAAAGAATCATACTCTCATCTGTGTCTAAATTAACCTCATCTAATGTTGCATAAAAGCTACTTGTAGGAACTAGTGCATCTACACCTAAAATATGTCCATTTTGGTACTCCATATGCTCTCTAACATCAACAAGTTTAAATTTAACCATACCAAGTTCTCTAGCTTCTAAAAGTGACATAAGTTCATCTGAATCTATATTAGCCTTAGAGATCAACATATTAGCTTCATCTTTTGTAAGACCACGTGAGTGTTCATGTGAAACTGCCTCTAACTCCTCTTCAGCTTTTTGTGCAATTGCATACTCTGGTGTACAGAAAATTCCACAATGACACTTGCCATCTTTTGGAATTTCTAACTCAAGTGCAGGAGGACATGGACAGATACGATCTTCTTCTTTATTTCCTGTTACAAAAAAACATGGACAGTATCTTTTTCCATGCATAAGTTTGTTACGAGCGAGTCCCATTTGAACGCCTTCGTTAACTTCTGCATCAGGGTTATAAACAAAATTAAACTGTTTTAGTACTTTATCTGTAAATTTTACTGTTTTTTCAAGTGCTACTTTAAACTCTTCAGAATTCATATCTATTTTTGTAACTGTTCCACTCATAATATTCCTTTTAATTTCTATTTGTCACGTCTTGCTTTACCTTCGATTATAAATCGAAGTGCATTAAGTTTAATAAAACCTTCCGCATCTTTTTGATCATAAACCTCATCTTCTTCAAAAGTTGAGTACTCTTCATTAAACAGAGATACATCTGAACTTCGTCCAACTACCATTACACTACCTTTGTAAAGCTTAAGACGTACAGTTCCTCTAACAAACTTTTGAGTCTGATCGATCGCAGCTTGTAACATTTCACGCTCAGGTGCGAACCAAAAACCATTGTAAATAAGTTTTGCATATTTAGGCATCATCTCATCTTTAAGATGTGAAGCTTCTCGATCAAGTGTAATTGACTCTATAGCACGATGAGCTTTTAACATAATAGTTCCACCTGGAGTCTCATAACATCCACGTGCTTTCATACCAACAAAACGGTTTTCAACTATATCAACACGCCCAATTCCATGATTTCCACCGATCTCATTTAAAGTTTTAAGCATAGTTGCAGGAGATAACTCAGCTCCATTAAGTGCGATCGGATCACCATTAATATAATCAAGTGTAATGTATTCTGCTTTATCTGGTGCATTCTCAGGTGAGTTAGACCACAACCACATACTCTCTTCTGGTTCAGCAGATGGATCTTCTAAAATTCCACCCTCATAAGAGATATGAAGTAAGTTAGCATCCATAGAATATGGTGATTTTTTACCTTTTTTCTCTATTGAAATTCCGTGCTCTTCTGCATATCTTAAAAGTTTTTCACGTGAGTTTAAGTCCCACTCTCTCCATGGTGCGATAATAGTAAGAGTTGAGTCTTGTCCTAAATAACCCATCTCAAAACGTACTTGATCATTTCCTTTACCAGTTGCTCCATGACTTACACCATCTGCTCCAGTAATTTTTGCGATCTCCGCTTGTCGTTTTGCGATCAAAGGACGTGCGATAGAAGTACCTAAAAGATACTCTCCCTCATAAATTGCATTTGCTCTAAACATAGGAAAAACAAAATCTTTTACAAACTCTTCTCTTAAATCATCTATAAAAATATTTTCAGCTTTTATACCAAATTCTAATGCTTTTTTACGCGCTGGTTCAAGCTCTTCACCTTGACCTAAGTCCGCTGTAAAAGTTACAACTTCACACTTATACTCATCTTGTAGCCATTTTAATATTACGCTAGTATCTAAACCACCAGAGTAAGCTAGTACTACTTTTTTAACTGATTTTTTCATAATTATTGATCTCTTTTAAAATAAAATAGTTTTTATTCTATCTAAAAACAGATTAATAATAACTCTAAGGGTTGGAATTAGTTTTATAATTTAATGTCTAGGGAGTTTTTAACTTGCTGGGTTGATTTTATGAAGTCTATACTTTTTCTAATTTGTACTATTGAAGCAGATGTAGCTGTTTTTAGTTTATTTACTAAAGTAAGGGCTTCATTTGATAGAAAAAGAGCCTCTTCCATCTCTTTTAATGTATCAAAAGTTGGCATTGTGTTTAAAAGCAGTTCTAACTTATCAGCATCTTTTTCTAATAGTGCTACTTTAAACTCATTTAACCACATTTAGACTGTTGTCTCTCTCCATGCGCCTAATAAACCTTTTACAACTAAATTTACTTCATCTATTTTTTCAGCTGAGTTGTCCATATTAGCAACTGTTAGCTGTTGAAGTTGGTAAGTATATAGACCACTTAGGTAGTGAGCAACATCACCACCCTTTTCAAAGTCCAATGTGCTTAAAAGTTCTGCAAAAATTGCAGTTGATCTATTGATCCAGTAACTTCTTTTTTCGATATCATCATTTTTCATAGCGTGTTTTGCTTGAACGTTAAAGCGTAAAATACCTTCATAAAGCATCTCTATAAGTTTATGTGGTGACTCAACGCCTGCACTGTTTTGAGCGTATGCATTATATGCTAAATTATTGTTATACATTTCACTTCCTTATAAAAAGAAACTAGCTTAATTGTTCGCGGCTGATATAGCTGCACTTAAAGTACTGAAATTAGAATTAATTTTACTAATCATTCCATCGTACTGAACAAACCTTGCTGTCATAGTATCATATCGGTCATTTAACCGAAGTATTGAATTATCTTGGTCGGTTTGTAGTGTTTTTAGCAAAAGAGCAAGTCCAGAATCAGTTCCACCAATAGAACCTGTATCTTTTAACATATCTTTTATAGAGTCCTTAAGTTGAGCAAACGTACCCTCTTCTCTACTTTCTATACCGGTATAACTAGTTATAGTTCCCCCTACAAAAAGAGTCTCTGCTGCTGTTGGGTCATCATTAAATGTTGATTCAAAAACTGAACTATTAAAAGACATAACTCCAGATCTATCAATATCAATACTAGGAGTAAATGTTCCACTTGAACTTGTAGTACCAAAGTTAATTAACGAGTTTCCATTAGAGTCAGTTCTTGTTATAATGTTATTCATCGTTCTAATCACTGAACTAAGTGTATTGTCTCCACGAAAAAGACCTTGAGTTTTATCATCATCATTAAGTTGTGTCATAGATGAGATTTGTTTTGCTACTTCATTATAAGCAGTAACAAAATTTTCCATCTCTGTTGTGATTTCTTCCGTATCTTGAGAAATATCTACATTGACAATACCAGTAACATTATTAGCTGAGTCTTTCTCTTTTAAGAGATTAATTGTTATACCTACACTCAGGTCTGTAATTGTATTACTTGTTCTCTCTATATTAATTCCATTATAAATAAATTTAGCATCTTTAGACTCTTGAATATTTGTACTTTCAGCATCAGCGTCATGAGTAACACTTTGTCCATCGCTAAAGCCACTATAAGTTAGTGCATTACCTGAAACATTGATAGTTATGTCATTATCAGTAGCATCTGCAGTGTCATTAGTATTTGTCAAATAGAGGTAAGGTTCACCTGACTTTGTAATAATATTTGCTACTACGCCTGTTGTAGAGGTAAGCTTATTTATAGCATCTTTAAAAAGAGTTGCTACCTCATCTGCAGTTGATCCAGCTAAAATTTCTATATCTTCTGCTAATGGAGTTTCAGTTCCATCCCCATTGTTAATAGTAAAATTTGCACCACTTACTGTCACGTCTGAGCCAGTGCCATTTTTTGTTATAACAGAAGATTGTATAGTTGCATCTTCAGAAAGTAGAGCATTTTTTAAGTTGCCTCCACTACTATCACTAACAATTATTTTCTCATCAACTCCAGAATCCTTTGAAGTTAATATAAGTCTATAATCATCAGTACCTACTTGTAAAATAGAGGCAGTAAGTGAATCACTCATCTCTTCGTTAATATAACCTTTAAGATCCGTAAGTGTATCACTTGCATCATAATCAACGTCATATGTAGTACCACCTACGGCTATGCTCATAGTTCCAGCACCACCTGCAACAAGGCTTGTAGCAGATGCAAATGTACCAGACTCTACAACATCAGTTTTTGCAAGTTGAGTAACTTCTAGTTCAAAAGACTGTACACTAACACCAGCAATAGCTTCAACTGTTGCAGCGTCACCTGTCACGGTAGTTGATGTACTTTGATAAAGTGCACTATCACCTAAAGAGCTAACAGAAGTCTGAAGAGTATCAACTAAACTAGTTAATAGCTCCATAGACTTCTCTTTAGCTTCTGTTACTGTGATCTTGTCACGGATCGGGTCTATTGTATTTTTTTCATCATTCGCTTTTAGCTTCTCAATAATATCAGATGTTAAAACACCTGAACCTATACCTAAAGAACTTATTGCCATAGCTTATCCTTTTTGATCGAAAAGAGCTCCAGTTATTTCATACATTTTCTCAGCCAATGTACTTGCTTCTTCAGCAGGGAATCTTCGAATAGTCTCACTTGTTTTCTCATTAACCACAGAGACATAAAAATCATCTGAGCTACTATCAAAACCAAATTTTAAAGAAGTATCAAGAGGAGCTATAGCTTTATTTAGCTTATCTACTAACTCTTCAACCTCTTCTTTAGAACTTATTTTTGTATTCTCTTCAGGAACTTTTTCAACATCCTGAGCTTTTAATTCCTCTGGTGCTTCCATTTTTGGTGCTTCCATCTTTGGTGTAGAAGCTACCCCCGTATTTACATTTTGTTGTGGCATTTGCGGTGCCGACATATTATTATTAACTTCCATAATTCTGACTCCTTTCAGTTTTATTGGATCACATACCACTAACATCGACACTTAAAAAAATAACTTTAACACTTTTTCATAAAATTTATATTAAAAATTTAGAGCACGTTATGTTCCACCTATTTATGGTACTATTGCGCATGATAAAAAGATATATAAATTTTTTAAAATCAGAAAAATTAGTTAGAAAATTAGTTTTAATTCAGCTTATATCTTATTTTGGTGCATGGTTTAGCAATGTAGCTATATATACACTTCTAATTCAAATGAATGTTTCAGTTATGATCATAGCTTTGGTTGCTGCACTTCATTTTTTACCAGGTGCTTTAATTGCTCCTTTTAGTGGTGCAATAATAGATAAATATCCTCCCAAAATACTTCTTAAAACTTTAATTATTATAGAAATTATTGCTACATTTTTATTAACTCTTGTTAGTGATGCTTCATATATCTACCTGCTCTATATTTTAGTATTTATTAGAATGGGCGCTGCAAGTTTTTATTTTACGACAGAGATGTCACTACTTCCTAAACTACTTAAAAATGAGAGTTTACATATAGCCAATGAGATACAATCTATTGTTTGGTCACTCTCTTACACTGTAGGTATGGCATTAAGCGGCTTTTTTGTCTATAAGTTTGGTGTTATGATGGCTTTTATTGTTGATGGCTTTATGTTTATAGTTGCGCTATTGTTACTACTACCTTTAGAGCTACCTAAAAATAAAAATATTGTTGAGCAAAAAATACTCTTAATGATGAAAGATACTTTTACTTACATAAAATCAAACCCTGTTATTTTAGCTCTTATAACTCTTCATGCAACAGTTGGCTTTACTGCTTATGACGCTTTGATGGTTCTAATAGTTGATTACTATTATAGCGATTTGCTTGCTGTCTCATTAGCATTAGGTCTATTAAATAGTTTTAGAGCAATAGGTTTAGTTATTGGTCCTCTCTTTATATCTAAATTAATAAATAATAGTTCATTAACTTACCTTTTTATACTACAGGGTTTAACACTATTTATATTTTCTAGCTTTTTAGACTCTTTTTACTTAACTCTTTTTACTTCAATCATAGTTGGTTTAAGTGCCACAACTTTATGGTCATATACATATACACTTCTACAACATCATACAGATTCTGCTTATTATGGAAGGGTAGTTGCATATAATGACATGTTCTTTTTACTCGTAGCTTCATTTAGTGGATTTTTAATTGGTTTTCTTGCTAATTTCAAGGTATCACTAGTTTCTATTACAGATATATTTGGAGTTATTTTTATTCTTTGTGGACTCTACTATATTTGGTTAAAAAATAAATTTGTATTAAAAGAGGTAAAATGATATTTAAAACAGCTACTCAAGAGATAGACTTAAGTAAAATAACACGTGTTTTTCCTTCTGCTATAGTTATTGATGAGGGCGATCGTGTTCAAGTTTCACTAGAGTGGATAGAAGAGAAAAAAGATAAAGTTAAATTAGAGTGTTATAGCCTAGTTTTTGACTTTGACCTAGTTGGTGAAGAGATTAGAAATAGAGTCGAGGTTGATTTTGAAACGAAAGATGAGTTAATTAGTGCTATGCAAGAGGTCGCTAACCTCTATGAAGCTAAAAAATAACTTTATAGGTATTGTGAAATATCTACCTCATCTATCTGTTCTGGTTTAAGTCTATCTTTTGCATACTCTTTATAAATTCCACTACTCAAAAATAGTTTAAATAGATCAGGATCTAAGTGTTTGTCTTTAGCCATAAAGCTAAGAATTTTTACTGAAGCTGAGAGTGTTTTAGGCTCTTTATATGGTCGATCAGAAGCAGTAAGTGCTTCAAATACATCTGCGATCGCCATAACTCTAGCAGGGATAGACATATCTTCAGCACTAAGTTGTCTTGGGTACCCTGTTCCGATCAGTGTTTCATGGTGAGATCCTGCATATAGTGGAACATTTTTTAGGTTTTCAGGAAAAGGTAGTTGTTCAAGCATTTTAATACTCATAACAACATGCTCTTGAATTTTAAACCTATCTTCATAAGTTAGTGTACCAGCAGAGATACATATATTTGTAAGCTCACCTAAATCATAAAGGTTTTCAGGTACTTTAGTTTTAAAACCAAATCTTTCATACTCTTCATAATCAAAATATTCTCGCTCAATTATATGTCTTTTTTTATCAGATAAAAGTTGCTCAACCGCTGGAGTTTCAGACTTTTCAAGAAGAACTCTCTGTTTCTCTTCATGTGCTAAACCTAAAGTGTCATCAAAATTTCTAACCCAAGTTCTTGAAGCTATTTCTCTAATTTTCTCTTTAGATTCATCTTTCATATATTCACCACCAACATTAGCAATAGCTAATATTTCATACTCTTCTACAAGCTTTTTATGTTCTACTTCAAGCCATGCATCAACAGTACTTACATCTTCACCAGCAAGTTTTTTCTCTAACGCTTCTATGGTTAGATCTCTATGAATAACTTCAAAACGAGTTCTTACTTCATGTATTCTGTTGTAAATAGTTTCTAGCTTTGTAGCTTTGTCAACTATGTATTCTGGGGTTGTAACTTTACCACAGTCATGTAGTAATGAAGCAATATTTAACTCACGAAGCTCATCTTCGCTCTCTAGTTTAAACTCTTTAAAAGGCTCTTCATCAGAATTAGAAGCCTCTTTTACCAACATCATAGAGAGCTCAGGAACACGAATACAGTGACCACCAGTATACTTGCTCTTAGCATCAATAGCACCAGCAATAAGCTCTATAAAAGAGTCCATAAGTTTTTTCTGAGACTCTTGAAGTGCTGTAACTTCTACAAGTCTATCTTGTAGTTCATCGTACTCTTTACGCTGTCGTTTATCAGCACGCGACATGATCTTATCTTGTCTTTTAATATCTTTAGCAAGCTTATCAATAGTCATATTGAAAGTTATTTTCAACTCATCAATTTCACCTACTAATTTATTTTCCTCTTGATTAGACTCTTCTTCTCTTCGATCGTTAGTAGTAGAAGCTCTCTCTTTTTCTCTTCGTTCTGCTCGTTCTGCTTTACGGCGTTCTCTATCGTCACTCATAATTTACCTACTTTGTAACTAACTCTATATCTAAATCTTCAAAATCTTCAACAAAGTCTTCACCAGCTTCTTCAGCTGACTCATTTTCTTCATCGTAGATCCAGTTAATTTTAATAGTATTGTCATCTTTAGCTTCATCTAAAAGATCAAAAAAGTCAAAAAATAGCTTAGAACTACTAGAGTTAAAATATATAATTTCCATATTAACAGTAGTTACATCTTGTGCGTTTTCCTCAAAGTAGTTCTCTAACCACTCCATCATAGGTTTATAAAACTCAAATGTATTTTCAGGATATGATTTACCTACTAAACTTATAATACCTGACGTTGCATCTAGCTTTATTTCTGGTGTATACTTTGTTGCTTCAAAATTTAGATTTTCCATTTTATTCCTTTTTATTTTAATTTATAGTGTTGCTTCAAAACGAAAGTAAAATCTATCTTCACTAAGCGCTTTAAAATCATAATCAATTGTAGAACATCTCTTTGCAATTTCATAAAAGCCTATTCCACCACCTTTATTATGCGTATCTTTACCACTTTTTCTTGCTTCTTTATAAAGCTTTTTTACACCAGCAATATCAGTATCAACAATGCCTTGAAGTTTAGGTTCTAGCTTTTGTCTATCTTCTAAACTAACAACATTTTTACTTAATATATAGTACTTACCATCAGGTTTTTTGCCCAGAATTATAATTCCTTTAGGATCAAACTCTTTGCCATCTATCTCTATTTTTTTTGTATAATTCATCATATTTTGAGACAACTCTATAAAAATAGTAAAAATATTAGTAGACTCTTTTAAAGTTAAGTTTACACTTTCGCTCTCTTTTTCAATAGCCTCTGTCATGCCTACTATCAATGATTGTGTTAAAAATCCACCATAAGTCAAGAATACTACCCCATTATTTTCAAGGGCATCTACTAATTTTTCTGTATCTATCAAAAATTATCCTTTTGCATTATTCACAGTTCTTTTTTTCTTTGGAACTACAATAGCTTTAAATTCAAATATATATTTCTCTTTATTTATCTCTTTAAAATTATACCCTATTGATTGTGTTAATTTAGCTATTTCATAAAAACCTATACCAGCACCTTTACCATGCTTATCTTTTCCACTTTTTCTTAACTCTTTATATTTTTTTTTAATTCCATCAGGATCTAAAGAGTGAATTTCAATTAGTTTAGGTTCAATTTTTATTTTGTCATCTATGGAGATGATATTTTTGCTTTGAACATAAAATAATTCTTCACTCTCTTTAATAACTTCTATTGAGCCAGTGGCTTCAACTGCTCTAGAGTTTAAGGTATCTGTTTTAGAGTAGTTCATCATATTTTGCATAAGTTCTATAACTATTGTAGATATATAACTTTGCATTCCCATATTTTCTATTGAGGTTTCTATTATGTCCATACTATTTTTAATAACACTCTGTTCTATTAGACCATCATGTTTGTATATCATACTTGACACTAAAACCTCTCTTAACATAGTAAGTTATCTACGCAATAATAAAACTAACTACCAATACTTTAACATAAAAATAATAACATTATTATTTTTTCACATCTAATTAACCGTTATGATACTTTAATACTATCAGTAATTGGTCCTTGCACACTATCTATATGCATAGTTTGTAATTTTTTAAGCTCATCTTCTGTTTTTACAAAAGTTGCAATTATATCTATACCTAAAGAGTCTGTTATAACTTGTAGTGCACTCATAGAATCTTGTGACTGATCGAGTAAAAATGCACAGTCTGCTTTTAAGAATTTAGGATTTAGCTCTTTTAAGTAAGTAAAGTTATTTGACTCTCCTGTAAATGCATTAAGTCCAAAACCAAAGTTATATTTATTGAATAGTTCAACAAAACTTTTAACTGTTGCTGTGTTGTTAATGGCAAAACTGTCAGTAACCTCAAAAGATAGATCAAACTGTATAGTTTTTGCGTACTCATTAAGTAGAACTGATAGCTCATCAAAAGCTTTTGGATCTTTTATAAACTCATTCGATAGACGAATAGAGCATATACTTCCATCAAGTTCTGCATGTCTTTGAGTTATAAGATCTTTTAGAGTAACTATATAAATTTTAGAGACAAGTCCAAGGTTAATAGCTGGTGCTATAAAGTCACCATAGAAGTACTTTTTATTTTCGCCACCATCTATAGTAAATGTCATAACGCTATGCTCTACAGTTTTTGACTTAGCATTCATTGTAGGCCAAAACTTTAGACTAAATAAGTTAGTATGAATTGACTCTTCGATGATTGTTCTCCACTGCTCTTTACCCATAGCATTTTCATCATTTTGCTCTTCATAAAGGTGTATATTATTACCCTCTTTAGCTTTTGCTTGTGATAGTGCATTATCTGCACGAGTCAGTAATTCACCAACATTAACAGATGGTTTATATCTATAAATACCAATATCTATAAATATTTTTTTATTATCTAACTCATTACTCTGCAGTAAAGCCTCAAAGTTTATGTTGATCTTTTGAGCAACTTCATATCCCATTTTAGCTTCACAATCAGGTAACATAAGAGTAAACTCTGTGCCATTTACACGTGCGATCAACCTCTCTTCATACTCTTTACAAACATTGTTAAAAGATGAGGCTAAGCTTAAGAACATATCATCAGCTTTTTGTCGACCTAGAACTTGGTTAATCGCTTCAGCTCCACTAAGTGCTATAAATATTACAACACCACCCTCTGTTTTATTTGCTTCTTTTATAAGGTCTGGTAGTTTTAACATAAGGTAACGTCTATTAAATAGTTTAGTTGTCGGATCGTTATAAAGAAGTTCTCTATTCCTTTGAGCTGCTTCATTACCTTTTTCAAAAATATCTTCAACTTTGTTAACCATAGCATTCATCCCGTAAACAACATCTTTAAACTCAGTTGTATATGGGATCTGCTCTTGAATAATAAACTCATTTTTAAGTATAGACTCTGCTTGGTGCTGAACTCTATAGAGAGGTTTTAGTACAAAATGAAGAACTGAACTAAGAACCAAAAGTGCAAGCGCTACTGAGATCGCAAATATATAAAGAAGGTTTGTAAACATCTTATATAAAGCTTTATAAACTATGCCAGGATCACCTTCAACACTTAGAACACCTAACATATTAAAGCCATCCATAATATCTTCGCTTACAGTTTGTAGTTTAATACTACTAAACTCTATAAACCACAGCGGTACACCCTCAACTGGATCATTGTCAATTTGCATATACTCAAACGAACCACTCTCAGAGCTAAACTTAACCATTCTGTAGTAACCACCACCTACAGAGCCATCTATTTCTGATTCTATAAGTGCGTTATTACTACTCTCTTCTATAATTTCTTCATCATCACTACTCTCTTCTGTAAAATTATTTGCTTCTATTATTTTTTGCATTAGCGTTTGAAGATTATTTATTGTCGTTTGATTAAGTGACTCCAACATATCTTTTTTAGCCGATTGATAGTTAATCGCCATGACCGAGCCAAGCATAATAATAATAATTAGTGAGACCATCAAGGCCATTTGTTTAAAGAGTGTCATAGTTTTTTCCTTTTCATTCCAGCTTCTAGCTTTTTCCATTTTTTCGATTTTGCGCCTGTATCACCATTAATGAGCTTTACCACTTTTATAATGTCTTTTCTTTTGGAAGCTGGCAGTATTTTTTTGTTGTTATTATCTAAAATAAGTATATCTTTTCTTGATTTTGGTTTTTTCTTTTTAAGGTATGCCAAAACCATATGAGAGACTTTTTTACCTCTTCTATCTTTATAAACAACATATGCAAATTTCATACGTTTTGGATCAACACCAAGCTCTTTTAAAATATAGTACTTAGCGATCGTATAGTCTTCACAATCACCCTTACCTTTTCCAACAAACTCATATAAAGTAGCCCAATAATCTTTAACACCATAAACTTTTTTATCACTCTTATATTTAATATAATTAACCCAATTATTAACAGTGTTTAACTTTTTCGCTGTACTTTGAGACTTAAGTTTTTTAAGTAGTGCTTTATCCATATCTAAAAAACGATTTTTAGAGAATTTACCATACTTCTTTTCTGCTTGAGATATTACTTTTTTAGTTACAAGATCAGTAGCTACTATATTTGCATAAAAAAACAGCATGCCAATCATAAAAATTAAAATAAACTTCATAACTAGTCACTCTTCTTTATTTTGTTATCTATACGTACTTTAAACTTAAAGCTATAGCGTTCTTTATTTAATTCATCAAACCTATACTCTATTTTAGAAGTTAACTTGGCTATTTCATAAAAACCAATTCCACCGCCTTTAGCATGAGTATTTACGCCTGATTTTCTTAACTCTCTGTATCGCTTACGAATACCAGCTGAGTCCAAAGTCAATATCTCTGCTAGTGTTGGCTCTATTCGTTTCATATCTTCTAAACTAATGATATTTTCACTATGAACATAGTAATTGAAATCTTCATCTTTAGTTACTTCTATGTAACCAGTTAAACTTAACTGATCTGATTTTAGATCTTTTGAGTAGTTCATCATGTTTTGTAGTAGTTCAACTGAAACGGTAGAGACTTTAGTCATAAGTGAAAAGTTAACGATATTATCTTCAAGATTATCCATACAGTAACTTACAACACCTTGTGTTATGGTACCGTTGTATTTCATAATGTGTTTTATACTAGCACCATAAATACCTAGCTCTCGTAACTTGTTAAAGTCACTCTCATCTTTTGCATCTTCACTAAACACTTTTATGTTTAAGAGTTTAGAGAGTTCACAAATAGACTCTACAAAGCTCTGCTTAGAGCGATCAGAACTTATATCATTTGTATATTCTCTTGCTAGCCTTATATAGTCTAAGTTTAACTCTTTCAAAGAGTCTAAAGGAATAAATTTTGTTTCAAAACGTTTAAGTATAACTTTTGCACCATTATCATGGACAAGTGTTATAAACTTTTTAAAAGCTTCTATATCTCTAACACATCCATAAGCTGTCATACTAAAAACAAGTTGTGAAGATATATCTTTGTTACTATTTAGTGTCTGTATCAACCAACTGTTAAACTCATCGTCTAAAAGTGAGTCAAAAGCTAAGTTTATAAGGATCTCATTTTTAACTTTTTTTACTCTTATATATTCTACGATCTGACCTATTACAGCCTTATCAAAATCCACGATTTTGTTGTACATCTCAGCTACGGAGATAAAAGTACCTATTTGAATAGTTTTGTTTGAACTATCAACAGCAGAAGTAAACGCTTCTTCTAAAAGCACTTTACGATCGGAGTCCATGGAAAGAGCCTGATGTATATAACCAACATGAAAAGTTGAGTTATCAATAACCCCGCACACTAACTCTTTCCAAACTAACATATCTTTAGCAAGGTCGCCCTTGTCTCTTATAAAAAATTCATTGGCTCCAACTGTTTTGGCTTTATCATAAGCCATATTTGCAAACTCAAAGATCTCATCAGTAGTACTAATAGGGTTAAATGGAGTTGCACCTATATGTGCTACATTTGAGATTCCATACTCATCACCTAAACTTTTAAATGAATTTTGGAGTTCTTTTGAAAGTTTTAAAATTTCATCATAATCAGTTATTTTAGATATAAGTGCAAAGTTAGAACCAAAGAAGCGGTAAGCAGTAGTTTTAACGTTACACGTACTTAAAATATTTGCAAAATCTTTTAAAAATTTATCTACTATATTTTTTGCATTATTTTTTGCAAACTCTCCAAAATTATCAATTTTTATACTAAAGATGTAACCATCTTTTTTCTTAATAAACATCATCTTCATATCTGTATTAAAAGTCTGTTCTTGCTCTAGTCCTGTAAGATCATCTTTTGAGAGTTCATCTGTCATTTTTTCTAAATTATTATTTAACTTAGAGATCATACTTTTTATTTTGTTTGACATATCATTCATTGATAAAGATACGTTTTTAAGCTCTAGCGTTGAAGGTATTTTTTCTATAGTTTCAAACTTACCTTGTGAAATATTTTTTGAAAGAATTTCGATATCTTTTAGAGGCTTAAGTATAAAACGAAGCATAACACTCAAAATAATTAAAAATATAGAGATAGAGATACCAAAAATATAGAGATAATTTTCAAACATTTTGAAAAGTGCTTTATAAACTACAGCAGTATCACCTAAAACTGTAACTTCTCCGATTATATCCCAACCTGCCGTTACAGTTGCAGAGATACTCTCTAACTCTATATTTGAGTACTCTATAAACCAAAGAGGAACACCTTTTACTGGGTCATTATCAAGCTGTTTATAGTCACTCTTACCATCAGTCGATTGAAAATCAATCATCTTAAAATAGCCACCACCAGCTTCAGCGTCTATTATGCTCTCTAACTCTGCTTTGTCACCACCTGTCTCTGCTAGTTTGTCTGCTAATGTTCCAATATTATTTACTGTAGTTTGAAAAAGTGTTTCAACCATATCTGATTTAGATGCTTTATAGTTAATAGCCATAACAATACCAAGAAGAGCAACTATCATGATAGTAATAGCAAGTGCCATCTGTTTAAAAAGTGTCATTATTGTCCATAAAAATTAATTCTTTCATTATATCACTAAAAACTTTTAAACTTTTTTTTTGTAAAACTTTTCAACACTTCAATAGCATTTTTATTCTCTTTAACAACAGCAAAGTCATAAGGTGAGTAACCATCGCTATTTTTTACATTTGGCTCTGCACCTACATTCATTAAAAACTCTATTATTATCGGAACTCCTGTAAATGCAGCTTGATGCAGTGGCGTTATAGAGTCATCATTTTCCAAATTCACATCTGCACCACTAATAGCTAAAAACTTAACAAGTCGTAACCTCTTTTTTTTAATTGATAAAAGTAGTGGTGTATTTCCTCTGTTGTCATAAGCATCAATATCAGCTCCATTATCAAGTAAAATTTGTGCTATCTTTAGATCACGCTTTTTTATGGCTATATGTAGAGGTGTAAGTCCTGCTGCGTTTTGAACATTTACATCTGAACCATTTTTAAGTAACTCTTTTACTTTTTCACTGTTTTCATAGTAAACTGCGTCATGCAAAGCAACTCGTCCATCTACACTATCTGCTAGCCCTAACACAAAGAACATTGATAGTAAAAAAACAACTCTTATAACATGTGTATTTAAATTATTTATTGGCAACTTACTATTCAACATATATTCCTTTTGTTTCATAATATATCATTTTATTTCTTCAAATAGATAATAAAAAAAAGCTAAAAAATAACAATAAAATGCTATTATTTAATATAAAAACAAATTTGGAATAAACTTTGATAAAAAAACTCCGTGATTTTAATGAACTAGTAATGTTTGAGCACTCTATATTCTCTTTACCATTTATATTTATAGCTATGATCGTAGCATCTGATGGATGGTTTGGTACTCCTTTAATGATATTAGGAGTTTTAGCAGCACTAAGTGCTAGAAATTTTGCAATGGGATTAAATAGATACGCTGATCGTGAATTTGATGCTAAAAATCCTAGAACAGCTACAAGACCTAGTGTTGATGGACGCTTAAGTGGAGGATCTATTTTAATATTTACGATCGTAAATGCACTTATTTTTATAGTTGTCGCTTTTGTAATTAACACTCTTGCTTTTTATTTAGCAGTACCTATTTTGATGGTACTTGGTAGTTACTCATATTTTAAACGTTTTAGCTCTGCTGCTCATTTAGTCTTAGGACTTTCCTTAGGTTTGGCTCCGATCGCTGGAGTAGTTGCTGTTTTAAATGAAGTTACACTTTGGTCACTATTTTTAAGTGCAGGTGTTCTTTTTTGGGTTGCTGGGTTCGATCTTCTTTACTCTTTGCAAGACATGGAGTTTGACAAAGAAGAGGAACTATTCTCAATTCCTTCGAAATATGGTGCAGATGCAACACTAAAAATTTCGCTATTTTTTCACTTATTAGCCACTGTTTTTTGGGCTATGTTTGTCTCTTTAGCGAACTTAGATCTTTTTGCACAAATTGCTGTTGTTTTTGCAGCTTTAATGCTTGCGTATGAGCACTATTTAGTAAGAAAAGATTTCACAAAAATAGATCGAGCTTTTTTTACTGTTAATGGTTACTTAGGTGTAGTTTTCTTAATATTAATTATTTTAGATAGGAGCCTGCTATGGAAGCTATAGAAGATCAAAATGTAAGACTTGTTAATGCACCACTCTCAATAGTTTACGATCATAAAGATCTAAATGAAGAGGAGTTTGAGCGAGAGTTTCACTCACTAAATGAAGCTAACGATGATCCAATAGGTCAATGGCTAAAAGTAGCAAAAGCTAGAGGTGAAACTAAAGATAGCGATCCTCTGTTATTAAATTTATTAGTTGAGTTACACAGAAAACTTGATTCACTAGAGAGAACGATTAAAGATGAAGCACCTGCACGTGTAAGCCTTATTAATGAAGCATTAATAGAACAAATTGGTTATGAACATATACAGATGAAAGAGCCTGAGTTAGAGATTGGTGTACTTTACTATGGTAGAATTGATCTTCCAGTCCATCCAAGACGAGATGTTGCCATATTTTTCACTGCCATTAATGAAAAATTAGCTAAAATTACAAAAATTCACGATCGTGATACTAAAGAGTGGAATACTTACTTTACATCACGTGAACGTGTAATGATTAGAGAAATGAGAGGTAAAAATGATTGAGTTAGAGTATATAGTAGCGATAATTTCACTACTTTTAATTTATGTAATTTATCAAAATATGGTTAAAACTTCCAAAGATGCACGTCATATTCGCTCGCTTGCACTTGCAGTTGAAAACCTTAACCGTGAGTTTTATGCACTAGAAAAAAAAGTAAATAAGTTTACTGAAGAGATTGAAATAACATCGAGTGTTAATATAACCCATGCAGATATTCAGCAACATGTTCAACAAGCAATAACTGATATGGCACAACCCATAGCTGCATCATTAGAAAATGTTGAAGAAAATATAAATGAGTTTAATGAGTTTAAAGAGAATATAACGAGACGTTTAGACTCAATGGAGACTGGTATGAAAAGTTTTTCAATGCCATCTTCAGTAAATGGTAGCATGGATGATGATAAGATAATATCACTCTATCAACAGAGCAAATCAGCAGAGCTTGTAGCAAAAGAGTTACGTCTTTCTCAAGCAGAAGTAGAGTTTGTTTTAAAAGTTCATAAAATAAAATAGAATGTAATCCTTAAAAGGATTACACTAATTAACTAGAAACCAAGTTTTGCTAAATCTTGCTCGCTCATTTTTCTACTATCACCATTAATCTCATAAATACGACCTTTAGTTTCACTATCTGGATATGCTGAAACTTTATATTTCATATTACCATTTGGATAATACTCTTTTTGTGTTCCATAAAAGTTACCATTATCATCAAAGTTTAGTTTAGCTTTTAAGTTACCATTATCAAAAAGCATTTTTTTACCACCAACTGGGTGACCCATTCTATTAGTACCAATAGATTTAAGTTGAGAATTTTTATAGTACTCTTTCTCTTTACCGTTTGTCTTTCCATTTGTCATAGCGATACTAGCTTTTAGAGCACCATTTTCATAGAAACCATATGTAGTTCCGTTGATTTTGCCATTTCTAAAGTTTGTTTTTGTTTTAAGATGTCCACTCTCATAATAAGCTTTAGCCATACCATTAAGTTTTCCATTCTCATAATTACGCTCAAATTTCACTTTACCATTTGGGTAAAGAGTCTCTTTAACTTCTGCACTTAATGACGTTACAGCTAACATTGCCACTAGAGCAAGACTTATTTTAGTTTTCATTGTTTTTCCTTTTTTTTTGGTTTTAATTTTATAGTCCAACATCTTTTGGTTCTATATGTTCTCTCTCACCACCATGGCATTCACCATCGCTATACTGTTTGCTAAGAGGACAGAGTGCTGCTGTATTATCTATAAGTACTGGAACTAAGAACAGTGACACAACAGTTGAAGCAATTGATCCAAATATAAGTGCAATACCTAAACCACCAAAAATAGGGTCAGTAGATAGAAGCAGTGAACCTAAAATAATAGCAACAGCAGTCATTACAATAGGCTTAGCACGTGTTGATGTAGAGACAGCGATCGCTCGTCTTTTTTCCACACCTTTCTCTATTAACGCCATAGAAAAATCTATAAGTAACAGTGAACTTCTAGCACTGATACCCATCAAGGAGATAAATCCAATAAGTGATGTTGCAGTTAAATAGAAGTGTATATCCGCAAAAAATAGTGATATAAGATCTGTTATTAAGTGACCTACGATCACACCAATAATAGATAAGAAACTAGCAAGTAAAATAATACCACTTAAAGCAAATGATTTATAGTACATTACCATTAGTAAAAACATAAGTATAAGTGCAGCTATGAAAGCACCACCAAGATCTCTAAATGTATCAAGTGAAACTTTCATCTCACCATCCCATCTAAGTAGAAGTTTTTTACCTGTACTTTTCTCTGTAAGGTAAAGATCAAACATATAAGTAGAAGCAACACCAGGGACATCTGTTATATTAAAGTCATTGGCAAACTTTTTCATCATAATCTCTCTTGCTTCCATAAGAGGATATAGCTGAGAAACTAAATCACACTCAGCAGTAACACCTACATAGTTTTCAAGATTTTTTCTATAGATAGTTGGACGAGAAGAGACTTCTTGTACATTTACAATCTCTTTAATAGGAATCATCATACCCATTGGGTTAAGTAGTTTTAGACGAGATAATTTCAAGTTAATACCATCAATATTATCAGGTTGAATAATTCTACTCTCTTTGTTAAGACGAACAAAAATAGGAATTTGATCTTGTTGAACTTCAGAGTTTTTTACAGCTACACTCATACCCTCAAATGCAAGGTATAGAATATTATTTACTTGTTCAATACTCAAACCACTTCGCATAACTTTTTCAGTATCAGGAACAATTTCAAAATATGCATATATATCATCTTGCATAATATCTATATCAACTAAACCGTTAGTCTCACGTAAAACATTAGCTACACGAGCTGCCATTTCACGCATAAGATTAGCATCCTTACCAAAAACGTTTACCTCAATAGTTGCAAATGTGGGTGGACCTGATGGCATCTCCACAAAACGTATACTTGTATCATCATATAGAGATTGACATTTATCTTTTATAAGTGGACGAATACGATGAACTAACTTGTAAGATGCTTCTTCTCTATGGTGCTTATCACTTAAGTTTACAACTATTTCAGCTTGATTTTTCATACGCTTCATAGCACTACCCTTAACAAGACCAGCATAATCAAGTGGGGCACCTTGTGCTAAATATACTTCAGAATTTTCAACTTCAACTTCTTGCTTTAAAAAAGATAGTACACAACTTGTAACTTCTTGTGTCTGGGCTAAAGAGCTATTTGTTGCAGTATCTACATAGATAGTAAATGTATTTGCACTTTTACCTGGTAACATTTTTGCCAAAACTAAGTTTGTTGGAATCAACATAACTGCAACTATAAAAGCAATAGCTATATATATAAGAACATTTCTTTTTTTCTTTTTTGAATTTAATATTCTATATATTAGATCTTCCATGATTAGTGCGATGCCTTTCCACGTTTGATCATTTTTTTAGCTAAAAATGGTGTAAATACATAAGCCACAAATAGAGATACGGCTAAAGCAACTGGAACATTTAGCGGAATAGGTTTCATGAATTGTCCCATCATACCACCAACAAAGCCCATAGGTATCATAGTTAAAATAATGGCAATAGTAGCAATATTTGTAGAAGGTCCAATCTCATCGGTCGCTTCAACAATAATGCGATCAAAACTATGATCTTCAGTCTCTTTCATATGCATACGACGGTGAATATTTTCAATAACAATAATAGCATCATCAACAATCAAACCAAGACTCAGTAAAAATGCGAATAAAGTAATTCTATTAATTGTTTGGTCTGTTATGTAAGCGATAAAAAGTGTAGTAGCAAGGATCATAGGTACTGCAATTGAGACTACCAAAGACTCTCTCCAACCCAAAAATGGTATAAGAATCAGACCAATAATACCGATCGTAATTACAAGGTGATGCATAAGCTCGCTTACCGCTTCATTTGCACGAACACCATAGTTTCTTGTTACTATATAGCCTATTCCTGCAGCATCTAAAAGAGATGCTTGATCTTTAAGCAAGTCAATAACATCTTTAGCAACATGAACAGCATTTGTACCTTTTAGTTTTGAAACAGTTAGTGTAACTTGTTGCACAGGATCATCAAAAGTACTATTATTATCTCTTAGTGCTATTTGTGATTTTTGAAAATGTTGCACATCATAACCATAATGAAGTTCAGCAACATTTTTCAAATATATAGGTGAACCCATATATTGTGCAATAATAAGATTTCTAAGATCGTCTATATCATCAATTGAGTTTTTAACACCAAAAACAACTATAGAATTCTTACTAGTTGGTGCGTTTATAGTTGGTGCATTATTGGCAATTGCTTGAACTGCTTGTGAAATTTGACCAAGTGAGAGGTGAAATGATGATAGTTTATCAAGATCCACATCAATGTTAAATTGTGGTTGATGAATACCTTTTAGAGTACTTTTTGAAACATTATCAATAGCACTTATCTCTTGTTGAATATCTCTAATAAGGCGGTACTGTTTAAGTGTACTTGGTTTAGTAGAGTTCTTCTGATAAAAAGCAACTGTCACAACAGGAATATCTATATCAATATCGAATGGTTTAACTAAAGGTGACTGTACACCCTTTGGAAGGTTGTCCATATTTTGCATAACTTTATCGTAAAGTTTCAGGTTTGACGACTCCCTATCTTCACCTATTAAGTATTGTACGTTGATCATACCAACATTATTCATGGCGGTACCATAAATATGCTCAACACCCTTAATTTCACGTATTTTACGCTCTAAAGGTTTAACAGCAACATTACTAATTGCTTCAGGAGTTGCACCAGGAATTACAATTATAATAGATCCACCACTAACGGCAATTTGTGGATCTTCTTCTCGTGGTGCTATATTTAACGTAATGTAACCAAGTAGAATAATAGTGATTGCAAAGATCATAGTAAGTGGATTATTTAAAAATACTTCGGCTAAGTAGCCCGCTATATTTTTACTTTTATAATTATTATCTTCTAATTCTGCCATATATATCTACTAGTTTGAGTAGTAAGTCTCATCAATCTTAATAAGAATTTTTGCATACATACCAGGAAATATTTTATCACTTTTCTTTTTAAAGTTAATAATTATTTTAAATGTATGTGCCATAGGGTTTGCACTAGGTACAATTGACTTAATATAACCAACATCATTATAGTTAATAGAAGGTATACTTATTTTAACTTTTTGAAATTTGTTGACGTATTTTAAATCTGACTCAGCAACTTCACTCTCAATTTGTAAATGGTCAAGATCAACAATGATCATACCTAGCATACCAGGTGCTACTAAATCACCAACACGAATTTTTTTCTCCACTATAATTCCTGCATTAGGAGCTTTAATTTCTAAATAACCGGTAATTGTAGCTACTTGCTTTATTTTTGAAGCAGCATTTTTAACTAACACTTGAGCTGAAGCTAAACCAGCTTGAACATTGTCTGCTGTCATATCAAGGTTTTGCATATCTTCACTGTTAAACATACCCTGTTTTGCCAGTGTTTTTCTTTGTCTTTTAATAGTATTCATACGTGTTTGATACATATCTACTATAGAGTTCGCTTGTTCTAACGCTAAGTCAGCCTGAGATTTTAATATATCAAACTCAGCTGATTCCATTTCCCACAGAGTATCTTCTCTCTCTACACTATCACCAATATCAAAATATATATGTTTGATATAACCCATATATCTAGCACCAATCATTTTTTGGTTGTAAGAGACTACTGTACCAGTAATTGGCAGATCAAAAGCTGATACTTCTACACTGAGTAGAAGAAAAATTGTTAAAATTAAATTTTTCAACATTTAAACCTTTACTTGCTTACCACGCACGAACTTCATGATGACACTTCATACACTGTTTCATAATTTTTGTATATGCTTGAACAGCTGCTTGTACGTCACCATCTGCAAATCTCTCAATTATAAGTTCTGCTTTACCATCAATTGTTCTTACTATTTTATTACTAAATCTTACTTTTTCATTTTCCCATCTAGCCAAAGGGTCTTGTTCTGCTCTCTCTTCTAAAGGTGGTTTAACTTTTCTGATAACTTCTGAAAGCTCAAGCGCACCACTTTGAACTATATCATTATTGTTATAGAAAAAACCAGTAGAAATAGTAGTCATAGCTTCAGCCATTTTTTGCATATCTTTAATACGATCTTGCTTAGTATACGGAGCAGCTAAAAGAGTTGTTCCTAGCAATAGTAGTATATAAAATTTATTCATCAATAACCTTTAGATAACTTTTTTAAATATAACTACATCGTCTATATAAAAAAGTCTTAATTAAAAAAAATTATACCACCCATTTCAAAATTGATGCTTAAAGTTTATTAATTAAAAAAATTTTATATACTTCTGTTCTCAATTAACACAAATTACAATAATTTTAGGAGTTTCAATGCCTTTTAGCAAGTTTAAATTATCGGCTGTAATCACTAAGGCTATCGCTACCAACGATTTTCTTGAGCCTACAAAAATACAACAAGAAGTTATACCACTTGTCTTAGACAAGCATGATATTATTGCACAAGCACAAACGGGAAGTGGTAAAAGTGCTTCATTTGTTATACCTGTATTGGAACTTTTTTCTAAAATTTCAAGTGAAGGTAAGCCAAGAATAAAGGTTCTTGTTCTAACACCTACTCGCGAATTAACACTTCAAGTTGTAGAAACATTTAAAAACTTTTCACAATTTTTAGAAAAAAAACCAAAAGTTGTTGGTGTGATCGGTGGAGAGAGTTTAGGCGATCAGATGTTTAAAATTCAAAAAGGGTGTGATGTTGTTGTTGCAACTTCTGGGCGACTTTTAGAGATTATCGCTAAACAACAGATCAACCTTTCACATGTTGAGTTCTTTATACTTGACGAAGCAGACAAAATGTTAGATCTTGGTTTTGCAGAAGAGTTAGATTCTATTTTAAAAGAGATTCCTACAAAACGTCAAAATTTACTCTTTTCTGCAACATATCCTCCTAAAATGAAATTAATAGCTTCAAAGATAACTAAAGATCCAATAGAAATTCAGATTGAAGCTGATACACCAACTGTTCAGAGCATCAAGCAGAGAGCTATTTTAGTTAACCAAGAGAATAGAGCACCTCTATTAAGACACCTTCTTAGATCTGAGCAGTTAGGACTAGTCTTAGTATTTATGGCAAACAAGAGGGCTACCGATAATATTGCTGAGAAGTTCAGAAAACATGGCTTTTTAGCAGAATCTTTTCATGGAAATTTAGAACAAGACGATCGTAACTACACATTAGAAGAGTTCAAAGCAAAACGTATTCGTATTTTATTTGCAACCGATTTAGTATCACGCGGGATAGATATTGACGATATTAATACTGTTATAAACTTTGACCTTCCAAGATCACCGAGTGATTATATTCACAGAATAGGTAGAACGGGACGTGCAGGGAAAAAAGGTAAAGCTATCTCATTTATTACTCATGAAAATAGTGAGCACTTTGAACTTATAGAAAAAAGAGCTAAAATAAACTTAGAAAGAGAAAATATAGAAGGTTTTGAATTTAGTGGTGAATTGCCTAATAAAACAAAAGGGCAAGCGCCAGTAAAAGGTAAGGGCAAAAGTAAAAAAGATAGAGCAAGAGAGAAAGCTTTGGAAGAAAAAAAGCTTTAAAATAAAAAAATTAAATATAAAGAGAATAAAATGAGTGAAAAAATATATTACGATCCTATAAGTGTTACAAGACGAACGTCACAAGTTATTCATTTTGTAGAGCAACATGATAAAGAGGCTATGCTAGAGATAATTTTGCATAATAATGAAAAAAAACAGACTCTTATAATAATGAAAAGTAAAAAGAGTATTGATATTCTAAGTAGATCTTTGAGTGCAAAAGCTGTTCATGGAAACCATAAGAATGAGTATCAGCAAGAAACGGTTAGTGAATTTAATAGTAAAAAAATAGATATTTTAATCACAACTGATGCTATTTTAAAAACGTTAGAGCTTAAAGATGTAGAGCTTGTTGTAAGTTTTGATCTACCGCTAAGTCCACATGAGTATTTTAATAGAGTGGTATTTTTAAATGAAAAAGGTAACTCTATTATATTTCTAAATGAAGCAGATGAGACTCTTTTAGACAAAATTGAGTACTACTTAAAAGAGGAAATTCAAGCAATTCCATTAGATGGGTTTGTACCTACAAAAGCACCAGCAGTAGAATTAAAAAGTACGAAAAAGAAAAAAGCACGTCATCGAACAAAAAATAGATCATAATGTAAATTTATGATAAAATAAATGAAATAATTATCTTCAACATAATTAAAGGTTTAATGAATGTTAAAATTTAGCAAGATTACAAAAAGTATATTTTTATTTACATTAATAGTACTGTTTGTGTGGTCTGCAATTGTTAGCGCACTTGTGTACAACAACATACTAATTGAAAAAGAGATCACTAATAAGACACTTGTTAACATTGCTAGGTCTAGCTTTAACAAAGACCTTGCATACAGAAAATGGGCATCATCTCACGGTGGAGTATATGTTACACCAACAGCTAAAACACCTCCTAGCCCATGGATGGCACATATTGAAGATAGAGATATTGTAACTACTGATGGTAAAAAACTTACATTAATGAACCCTGCATATATGTTAAGAGAGATGATGCAAGACTACTCTAAACTTTACGGAATAAAAGGAAGAATAGTAGGTAAAGTTTATCTTAATGAAAACAATAAAGCCAATGCATGGGAATCAGCTGCAATAGATAGTTTTGACAAAGGTTCAAAAGAGTCTATGGAGATTATTACCGAAGATGGTAAAGAGTATCTAAAACTTATGCAACCTATGATTATGAGCCAAGAGTGTCAAAAATGTCATGGACATCTTAATTTTAAAAATGGTTCCGTAAGAGGTGGAGTTAGTGTCTCAGTTCCTACAAAAAAATTTAAAGAGTATGAAGCGACTACAATAGAGCACATGCTCTACACATACTTTACAATTTGGTTACTAGGAACAATTTCTATTTTTATTATGTCATCTACAATTTCTTATCATTTAAAAAGACGTGAAAATGATGTACAAAAGATTAGCTCAACAAATATAACTCTTGTGAATACTACAAAAGAGTTAAGTGACAACCTAGCATTTTATAAAAGCTTTCAAAAGGCAACAGATAAAGGGAACTTAGTATCTAAGAGTGACCTCAAAGGAAATATTACCTACGTTAATGATAACTTTTGCAATGTAACAGGCTATAACAGAGAGGAGTTAATAGGTAATCCACACAACATAATCAGGCACTCTGATACACCAAGAGAGACGTTTAAAGATTTATGGCGAACAATACAATCTAAGAACACATGGAAAGGCACACTAAAAAATAGAAAAAAAAATGGTGACTACTACTGGGTTGAAATAACTGTTAGTCCTATTTTAAGTGATAGTAATGAAATCATAGAGTACGTAGCAATTCGCCATGATATTACTGAATTAGTGAAAAAGCGTATTGAAATAGAAAAAAGTGCTCAGACAGATAAATTAACAGGTGTTGGAAATAGGTTTAAACTTATCAATGACATAGATAATAACACAACACAAACGTTAGCATTAATGCTTATCAATATAGATACCTTTAGTGAAATTAATGATTTTTATGGGCATCATTATGGAGATTTGGTTATCTCTGAATTAGCTACTAGACTAACTAATTGTATAGGAAGTGAAAATATAGAAAAGCTCTATCGCTTACATGGTGATGTATTTGCAATTTTAAATGATTTAGGTGACACAAATGCATGTAGTAAAATTGCAAACACTATTATAAATGATGTATCATCTGCTGATTTCAAAGCTGAAAATGAAGAAATTCCTCTACAAGTAACGATTGCAATAACATCTGAACAAAATAGACTAAACCTTCTGCCTACAGCCGATATGGCTATGAAAATTGCAAGAAAAGAACAAAAGAACCTAGTAATATATGATGAGTCTATGACGCTTGATAAAGAGTATGCGAATAACATAAAATGGAGTAAAATACTAAAAGATGCTATTAAAGATGATAGACTAACTCCTTTTTATCAACCAATAGTAAACAATGCTACTGGAAAATTTGAAAAATATGAGTCATTAGTTAGGTTAATTGAAAAAGATGGTAAAGTTATTTCACCTTACTTTTTCTTAGATATAGCCAAAAGAACAAAGAACTATATAAGTTTAACAAAGATAGTTATATCTAAATCATTTGAAATGTTTAAAGATAAAGATGTTGAATTTTCTATAAACTTAACTATTCAAGATATTATGAACGAAGATCTACAAGAGTTTCTTTTTACAAAACTAGAAGAGTATAAAATAGCAAAAAGAGTAGTATTGGAAATTGTTGAGTCAGAAGGTATTGAAAATTTTGACAAAGTA
Organism: Helicobacteraceae bacterium; assembly: GCA_013138865.1. Classification (GTDB taxonomy): domain Bacteria; phylum Campylobacterota; class Campylobacteria; order Campylobacterales; family Sulfurimonadaceae; genus GLR69. The sequence goes on from WTBY01000024.1 coordinate 99,432, forward strand.
TTGAAGTTTATTCATAATGTAAAAGATCGTGGATGTAAAGTAGCTATAGATGACTTTGGAACTGGTTATTCAAACTTTGAATATCTAATTCAACTAAAAGCTGATTACATAAAAATAGATGGTTCTATGATCAAAAATTTAGACACAGACTCTGACGCAAGGGCTGTTGTATCAACAATTGTAGAGTTTGCAAAAAAGATGCACATAAAAACAATAGCAGAGTTTGTAAAAGATGAGAAAATTGCCGCTATCGTAAAAGAGATGCATATTGATTACTCTCAAGGCTACTATTACGGTGAACCAAAAGCAGAACTAAAACTAGAAAAGCAGTAGTTAAATATTAAAATGTAGTGTAAGTTTAATTCTCAAACTCACTATTTTCAAAAATGTACTTAGCTATTTTTTTAAGAGTGTAAAGATCAAATGAGAGGTAAGGCATAACACCATACTTCTCAACTGCATCGTGCATTAGTGCACTTTCAGCTTTTGGATCATGGATCCAATTTGCCATTTTTTCGATAAAAACCTCTTTTTGTGGGTAAGCCATTAAGTAGTAACCCTTGATCTCTGCAAAATGTGGCGCAGTTTTTTTATTCGACTCCATATGACAAGCGATACAGTTACCAAAAAAGTAGAGTCTCTCTTCACTTGCATTTAAAATATTTATGAGTAGTAGAGTTAGTAAACATATTCTCATATAGTTATATTCTCAATTAACTCAACTTCTTCAGGAGTTACGATCACCGCGTCAACTGAGAACTCTACATCGAGTGAATTCTTTTTTAAAAATGTGTAGATGGTTTTTACTATTTTGTTGATTTTTGATGGTGTTAGGTTTTGTAGTGCTACTTCATAAGAGCTTCCACTTTTAACCTCTATAAAGTGCCAAGTGTTATTTTTTTTTGTTATGAGGTCTATCTCTCCAAAGCGAGAGTAGACGTTTTGATCTATGATCTCAAAGCCTTGAGCTTCTAAATACTCTTTGGCTTTTTGTTCTGCTAAGTCACCCTTAGCTTTGGTGTGCAATTACTTCAACCTTTACAGACTTAAAAGCTGCCGTCATTATTAGTTCATCACTCTCATCTCCAAAAAGTGCATTTACTCTACTCTTTGCGTGGTGGAAAGTTGTAAATAGCGTTTTAGGTTTTACATGGCTTGTAAACTTAACTTTAAGTGGATTTGTCTCTCCATTCACAGTTTTTAAAACTACATACTCTGTTGAAAAGTCATCTTTATCATCTTCACAAACGAGTAGAATATCTTCACTATAGCGCTTATTTAAACTTTCACTTTTGTTAGTTTGTGCAGCATTGTTATAGTGAGCAAGTGTTCTACCTGTTGTTAAGTGATAACCGCTAAGAGTTTTAGACTTCATCTCTTTGATCATTCCACGAAGTTTGTATTGGTGATAGTGAAATTGACCTAGCCCATCATCTTTTCTGAAGTCTAACAGGTGAAGAACAGGCGTATCTTCTTGGTAAACTGGCCATTGAAGCCCACGTTTTCTATGACGTTTTAGACGATCATAAGTTGCACCACTATAACGACGATGTGCAACTTCTCTTACTTCATCCCAAATAGCATTTGAGTCTTTGTAGTCAAACCCTCCGCCTAGCTTATTGTCAAGTTGTTGTATAACTTCCCAATCATCTGGCATGTCACACTCAACAAGTGGTTGCGACAGGTGAAGCCTTCTCATAGCGTTTACGTAAACACCAGTTTTTTCATAAGCAGACTTAACACCTACTACGATGTCTGCCTCTTGAGCAATTTCTGTCATAAATAGTTCTTGAACCATTAAAAACTCTAAGTTTTTAAAAGCCTTTTCTGTTTTATTTACATTAGGATGAATATGTAAAATATCTTCTCCCATATTTAATAGTGCTTTTACTTTTCCATCAGCCATAGCATCTATTAACTGAGGTGTCATAAGACCTATCTCTTTAGGCTCTTGGTAATCAGGTGCATAATAAGGTAACACACCCATATCACAAGTCCCTTGAACATTGTTTTGTCCTCGAAGAGGCATAAGTCCAGCACCAGTTTTTCCAACGTTTCCAGTCATAAGTGCTAAGTGTGTAATAGCCATAACAGCGTATGAGCCATCAAGATGTTCAGTTATACCTAGTCCCCAAAAGATCATAGAGTTTTTAAGAGCATACTCTCTTGCAATTTTAGGAATCATTTTTACTAAATATTCATAACCTTCAAGATCACTAAAGTACTCAGGGTTAGCGTAAGGATCGCTCATGATCGAGTTCTTATACTCTTCAAACCACTTAGTTCTACTCTCTATAAATTTCTTATCATAAATCTCTTCATCTATAATTACGTAAGCGAGCATATTCAGAACTAAAAGGTTAGCTTCGTGAGGAATTACTGCGTTATACTTTGCGTGACGAGCAAGTTTTATATCGCGTACATCTATGATCGCAACATTATCTTTTTTTGCTGCAACATCTATAATTCTATTAGCAACAATCGGGTGTGCTTCTGTTGTGTTAGAGCCAATTACTAAAATAAAGTCAGTCTCATAAATATCGTTATAAGGGTTAGTAGCAGCTCCCTCTCCGATCGTCGTTCTCATACCTTTGAGCGATGGTGAGTGACACACTCTCGCACAGTTATCTACATTTGGTGAGTCCATACTCTCACGTGCAAACTTTTGAAAAAGATAAGAGCTTTCACATGAAGTTCTAGCTCCTCCGATCGCACAAAAACTGTGGCGACCATGTCTCTTTTTTACGTCAGCGAAAGCGATCGCACCTGCTGTTGTTGCACTTTCAACATCACATTCATACCAAATTTCATCAAGCTCTATAAGTGAGTTTTGAATCTTCTCTTTTATATGAGGATTTTTTTCTAAGAAAGCTTTTTTAATTCTTGGAGTTCTTATACGCTCATTAGAAGCTACAAAGTCAAAGCCATATTTACCTTTAATACAGAGCTTACCTTGTGAGACATAACCATCATCAGCATAGATCTTTTTGATCTCATTGTTTTCAACAACACCAACGATGTCACAACCAACACCACAGTAAGTACAAACACTATCGATATTTGCCATTTTAAACTCCAAAGAATAAGAAAAAATTTTAAAAGGATAATACACTCTTTTAGTTGAGGACTTTCTTTTAAAATATAAGTAAGTAATGTGTTAAAATACTTTTATGGTTCATCATAAAAAAGCAATATCAATATCTATCCTTTTACACACTACTCTCATAGCCATAGCTCTATATATATTTTTTTATGAGCCAAAAGCAAAAAAAGTTTCACAACCCTCAAAGATGAAGAGTTTAAACTTAGCCTATTTTACAAAAGAGGTTCCAAAAGTTCAAAATAAAAGTATGCAAAAAGAGATAAAACATAAAGAGAGTAAAGTAATACCAAAAATTATTAAGAAAAAAGTATTTATAAAGAAACAACCTGTTCAAGCAAAAGAGCTTGTGAAGGAAGAAGTAGTAAAACAAAAAAATATAACACCACTTCAACAAACTAAAAAAGAACCTCTAAAAAAAAGTTACCTTGATAAAAACTTAGCACTAATTATGAAAATATTAAAAGAGAACTTTCACTACCCCAAACGTGCTAAGCGCCTAAATATTACTGGTGAAGTTTTAGTAAGTTTTACTCTTTTAAAAAATGGTAATATAGCATCATTAAAAATTAAAAAAGGTAGTAAAAAAATTCTAAATAGATCCGCTCTAAAAACTATTCACTCTCTTTCTCATAAACTACCATTACCAGAAAACAGCATTACTATATCGTTACCCATAGTTTATAGCTTGCGATAAGCGTATAAGTTATTTAAATATAACATTAAAGTTACACTTAGCTCATTTACAACTAGAAAATATAATCTTTTATAATACTTTAAAAATAGTTGATCTACAATAGTTAATATTAAAACACAAGGAACGAAACATGTTAAAGAAAAATTTACTATCAACAATCGCGGCTATTGCTATTACTGTTACATCTGTTCAAGCAACAAATGATTATGATCTTAAGACGAACATGCAACTTTTAAATGCTGAATTATCTACAGTAAGAGATGGTTTTATTACTGGTGATAATAAGACTATTAAAGAAGCATTAAAGAAATTTAGTGAAAATGCACGTGATCTTTTAAGTAATAAAGAGCACATTAAATCTATGCTTCCTAAAGATGTAGCTTATAAAGCAAACATTGCTGTTAATGCATCAAAAGCTATTGACAAAAATGTTGGTATTATTGAGGAAATGCTTAACTATAGAAATACTCAATCAACTTCTAGAAAAAATAAAAATGCTCAAGAAGCTTTTCTTGCAATTGAACGTGCTTGTTTCTCATGTCACAGTCTAGTTCGTGACTACGGAAAAAAATAACTTCACTTTTTAAGCTCTCTTCAATTTTGTGAAGAGAGTCCAGTATCCGGAGCCACTTCAAATAAACCCCCTAAATTACAACCTTTTAACTAACTTTTGAAACACTCGGTGTCGTCTCGGTGCTTTTTAGTGCAACCTTTTAAACTATGTAATTATGCGTAATGCAATATATGGAAGTTTGTCTAGTTTATTGGGGACATTCCAGATACTTATATTTGCATACTAAATAACTATGCTAAAATACATATTATGAATACAAAAAATGAAATTTTAGAATTTTTACAAAATAACCGTAAACATTTGTTAGAGCAATATCACATCACAAAAATAGGTCTATTTGGTTCTTTTGCTCGTAATGAACAAAAAGAGAATAGTGATGTTGATTTATTAATAGAGCTAGAAGATGGAACTAAAAATATTTATGATTTAAAAAACTCTCTAAGAGATTATTTATCTATTTCATTTAACAGAAGTGTAGATATAGCTAGAGAAAAATATTTAAAACCTTATGCCAAAGAGCAGATACTAAAAGATACTGTATATGTCTAATATCACATTTAATTTAAAAGCACTAACTGAAGCTATTGAAAAAATAGAACTTTACTCACAAGATTTTAATGATGCAGATAAATTTTATCACGACCAAAAAAGTTTTGATGCTTCTATGATGCAGTTTGTGTTATAGGTGAAATAATCTCTCGATTAGATGAAGATTATAAAGATAAGCATAATGAGATACCTTGGCAAAAAATTAAAGATTTTAGAAATATTGTAGCTCACGATTATTTTGGTATAGATGCTGATGAAATTTGGGATATTATTAATAATAAACTTCTTCCACTAAAAGAAGATATAGCTAAACTATTTTAATGCAAAATAGTAGCCACAGTCAATTAAAAAATACTACTGAAAAAATTTGTGATATGGCAGATGAATATGATTTTTCAAATGCTGAACAAGGTAAATTTTATAGACCTTTAGAAGAATTAGACATTCCAAACTATTTGGAAGAGAATGATGTAGATTTTTAGGGTTAGCTTGATTTATAAAGGCCATTATGGACACTACTTTAACTTTATATTAAAGCTAAAGTAATTCTATAAGCTAAAAAAGCCAAACTGTAAGCTGTTATGGTAGTGAAAATAAACAGGTAGAAGAAGTATTTATAGTGCCCTGCTTCTTTTGTAAATACAATTGAAGCTGCTAAACATGGTAAATAGATCATTATGATCACTATAAAGGCAACAGCTGAGGCAAATGAGATATTCTCTTGGAGTCTATCCATCAGTGGTCTGCTCTCATCAGTAACTTCATTACCAAGTGAGTAAAGAACACCTAAGGTTGAGACAACAACCTCTTTAGCAGCAAGTCCAGTTTGAAGTGCAACTGCCATTTTCCAGTCCATACCAAGTGGCTCAAATAGTGGTTCTATAAACTTTCCAGCTTGACCTAAGTAACTTTTTTCTAATAGCTCTTCATTCATTCTATTTTCAAGTTCTATTTTAAGCTCTTCATTTTGAGTCTGTTCTATCTTTGCCTCATAAAGTGCACTTAAGTCTAAATTTTTTGGGTAGTTACTAGCAAACCATACTAGCATTGAAGCAGCAGCTATAAAAGTACCAGCTTTTTTCAAATACATCCAAGTTTTGGTCTGTACTGTATGTAAAATTAATTTCATTGACGGAAGACGATACTTAGGCATCTCCATTACAAATGGCTCATCAACTCCTTTAAAAGCTGTAAGTTTAAGAATTTTAGCAGCAATTAAACCTATAAGAGCACCACCTATGTAGATAGCAAATAATACGTTACCAGCATTTGACTCAGAAAAGAAAGCACCGACAAATAGAACATAAACAGGGAGTTTAGCTCCACAACTCATAAAGCCTATTATAAAAAGAGTCAGTAGTCTATCGCGATCATTTTTTAAAATTCTTGCACTCATATAGGCAGGAATAGAACAACCAAAACCAGTAACTAAAGGTATAAAAGATTGTCCATGTAGACCAAAGCGATGGAAAAAGCCATCAAGTAAAAAGGCTACACGACTCATGTATCCAGTTGATTCTAAAAGTGCTATACCTATAAATAAAATTATAATATTAGGAACAAAAAGAACAACAGCTCCAACTCCACCTATAAGTCCATCAACTATAAGTGATCGTACTTCTTCATTTGTGATCGTAGATCCGATCACATCACCAAACCATATAAAAAAGTTCTCAATCCACTCCATTGGTATAGAGCCTATTTCAAAAGTTAATTGAAAAAGTGACCACATTAAAAACAGGAATATAGGAAGTCCAAAAAGTTGGTGAATTAAGATTTTGTCTATTCTTTGTGTTAAAGTTAGTGTCTCTTCTTTTGTCTCTTTAGTAGTCACAACCTCAGCTACTACACCCTTGTTAAAAGACATAAACTCTTCAGCAAAAACTTCTTTTATATCATCACTTCCACCATGAAGCTCAACATGTTCTATTGCTTCAGCAACAACACCTTGAAGCTCGATCCATATTGGCAGTGCTCTAAGTTGGTTATAGCGTTGTTTATTTCCACTTAATAACTCTATTGCTACTGAGCGTAAGCTACCTTTTGTTTTAAAACCATGTCGTTGTAAATGTGAAGCTATTGAGTCTATCTCTTCTTCTATGGCTTCTGAAAAAACAAGTTTTGTCTCTTTTTTAATATTTACAAAAGTCTGAACAATACTTTTTAATAGATCATCAATACCCTCTTTTGTAACAGCAGAAACTTTTGTTGTTTGAATACCTAAAAGTAGAGATAGTTGAGGGCTATCAATTTCTATACCCTCTTTTACAGCTTCGTCACTCATATTTAGAGCTAAACACATTTTTTTATTTAGGTTTAAAAGCTCAGAAGTTAGTTGTAGATTTTTTTCTAAGTTTGTTGAGTCTACTACATTTAAAATAATGTCATACTCTTCATTTGCTAAGAATTCGCTAGTAACAATCTCTTCAATAGAGTAGTCACTTAACATATAAGTTCCAGGTAGATCTACGATCTCTAAGTTATAGCCTGCGTAATTACACTCAACTACAGTCTTTTCAACCGTTACACCAGTAAAGTTACCTACATGTAACTTTGCGTTAGAGATTGAGTTAACGAGCATACTTTTACCAACATTGGGTTGACCTACAAGTGCTATTTTTATTTTTTTCACAAAATATCCTATTCTATAACTTCGACTTCTATAGCTTTTGCTTCATCTGAACGAAGTGCTAATGTTGTTTTTCCGACCATTAATTCTACGGTACTCTTGGTGGGAGAAAAAGCCATAAGAGTAATAATAGCCCCTCTCATAATACCAAAAGAGAGTAGTCTTTGTTTTAATGAACCTGTTGTATGAACTTTGATTATACGAAGTTCCTTGCCTTTTTCACACTCTAAAATATTTTTCATAATTACCTAAAAGTTATAATTTATTATTAATTGTATATGAGAATTATCATATTCTGTTTTTGCATTTGACTCTTTATCGTCACCTATGACATAAATAAAAACTAAATTTGCATTTTCATAAAAGTCGTATTCAAAACCAACATCTAATTCACTGACATGTGCTTTAGCAGATACTCCTGCTTCTGCTCTAAAATCGCCATAAGCTGCAAGAAAATTTAATTTATCAAAAGAGTATGTCACACCAGTAACAATAGATGTTGCTGTACCATGTGAATCACTCAGGTTATCTGCAGTCATTAAGTTCATATTTGTAAAGAATGGACCACCACCAAAACCACCAAATATATATTTATCGTCTTTACTATAAGCTTGATTAAAAGCTATATTTAAACCAAAATCATTAGCTATAAGTTCACCCCAAGCTCCTATTACAGTACCTTTTACATTACTATTATCAAGTTCACTCTCATTTAAATATTGAATACCATACTCTATTTCAACATTTTTAATATCTATACAACTTAAAGCTTCAAAATAAGCTGCATTAGCCATTTCACCAATATTGTAGTACCAACCACTTGCATCAACTATATCATTTTCATAAGTTACAGCTCCCATCCAAGTGTCTCTATTATTTTCACCTGTTTGTGCCCAACTGTTTCCATCCCAGTTTCCATTTGCATCAATAGTGTCAACACCTTGCCATTTCTGTATATTGGCACCTATAAAAGTAAAATTGTTTACTTCATAAGAGGCTACATATGCTTCAAATGTATGTGGTGTCATACTAATATCATTACTATCGGCTAATGGAGTATCAATAAGTTGGCGACCACCTTTAAAGTTAAAACTCTCATATTTATAATTTACATAAGCTTCTGCAAGTTGTGCATAGTTTTTTTTGTCTGATAATAAATAGTTACTAAATTCATTACCCTCACCACTACTAATATCTTGTGCTGTATACATTGCAACACCTAAATTTACCCCATTAAAGATGGCTGTTTCATATTTAAGTTGTCCCCCGATAGCTGTTGACATGGAGTTAGCACTGTTTTCAACTGCTGAATAAGTATGAATATGTCCAACACGAATTTGACCTGAAACAACACCCTGTGAAAATATATCTTTCCCAGATGTTATTTTGTGTAGTTCTGGTTCAAAAGTTTTATTAATAGCTGTTTTAAGTTGTATAATAGATGGCATTCTAGCTCTGTGTTCTTCTACTTCTGCTAACAGAGTTGTATTTAAAGTTAGTACTGTAAGCAGACTAACCTTTACGATTTTTTTCATTTTAAGAACTTTCATATTTATATTATTAGCATAATAACTACTATTGACTTAATTACAATTGAAATTGATAATAATTCTCATTATCTTATTTATACTAAACTTTTTTAGATCTGCTATAATGCTTTTATGAAATTTTTATTTACCCCAACTAACCACTTTAACTTAGCCAACCTTTTTACGTTTGTAAATATAGCTGCCGGAATGAGCGCTACTTACTTCATTACTCAAAACAATTTTTTTATAGCTATCATACTAGCTTGGGTAGGTGGTGCTTTTGATATTTTCGATGGAAAAATAGCAAGAAAATATAATCTCTCAAATGAGTTCGGCATACAACTAGATAGTTTTGCAGACTTCCTCTCTTTCGTACTTGTTCCTGTCTTTTTAATTTTTCAGGCGATCTACAGTACACTTGATGGTATGCTACTCGCTATTTCTGCGATCGCTTCTATATATTATGTTATAAGTGGACTACGTCGTCTTATTCAGTTCAATATAGATGCTGATGCAGGTAAAGTTTCAAAATACTTTATAGGTGTTCCTACACCTCTTGGAGCTATCCTTTTATGGTTAGTATATTTAGCAGCGATAAACTCTTTAATCACTGCACCTCTAGTAATAGTTGCTATGGTAGCAATTGGTTACTTACTAAACTCAAAATTAAAAGTAAGACACCCTTAAGGTAAATAGTTGAGTTTAGATGAACTAAAAAAATATAGTGTTCTTTATGTTGAAGATGACAAAGCAACACGTGATAGTGCTACAGAGTATTTAAATAGAATAACCAAAGAGGTTTTTAGTGCTTCAAATGGCGAAGTAGCTTTAGAGTGTTGGCAATCAAAACACCCTGACATAATTATTACAGATATTAATATGCCTAAACTAAATGGTATTCAAATGAGTAAAATCATTAGAGAGAGTGACTCTACAACTCCTATAATAATAGCAACAGCTCACGATGATAAAGAGTATTTAATAGAAGCCGTTGAACTTCAACTAATAAAGTACATCATAAAACCTATAACTACAGAAAAGTTGTTAAATGCTCTTACTCTTGCAACAGCAACTTTTAAAAAATCACAAAATATAATTTACCAGATCTCTGCTGAGTGTAGTTATAACCCACTAGAACAGACGGTTGCATTAAATAAAGAAGAATTAAAAGTATCAAATAATGAGAAGCTACTTTTAACGCTTCTTTGTGAAAATAGAGGCTTTACTGTTACTTACGATCTCATAGAGTCAAAAATATGGCCTTATGATGGTATGAGTTCAGATGCTTTAAAATCATTAGTGAGATCTCTGCGAAAAAAACTACCAGATTCTACTATTAAAAATATCTCTATGAGTGGTTATAAAATAGAGGAGTAGTTAAAAAAAGTATCGAAGTCCGATATTTATTTTAGCTTGGTTATCTCTAGTTAGTTTACTTGAAGCAGATGTTGTCTGTAGTTCAGTAGTATGTTCCGCTTTTAAGAACTGGTACTGTGCAAAAATAGATATATGATCATCTATTTTTTTGTCTGCTCCAAATTGAACTCCATATGCAAATGCACTTCCACCACTATCTGCTAAGCTACCACCTAAATGAGACTGTGTAAGTTCAACAAAACTAACACCTCCTACAAGACCGATATAGGGCGAGTAGTCATAATCAAAAACTTTGTTATAACTAATTAAGTAGTTATAAAAGTTTACATCATTATAGTGAACATACGTCGCAGAAAATGTGCCGACATTTCCACTTAAATGCTTATAACCAAGAGCGATCGTAATATTTTCACCTTCATAAGAAGTTGGTCTACTTAATAATAAATTTCCTGTACTATTTTCTTGTTTAACACTCATAAAAGAGTAACCAGCAGATATAGATACAAAAAGGTTACTCTTTATGATATTAAAATGGTTAGTACTTTTAAGCTCACTTGTTTCAGTTTTTATACTTTTAGTTTTTACTTCAGTAGGTTTAGACTCAGCTACCTCAATATTTTCAGTATTCTTATGCTCAGTTTTAATAGGTATAAGCTTTACTAGAGACTCACTTACATAACCCTCTGGTGTCTTATACCAAAAATATCCATTTTTTGCTTGCACTGTTTCTAAAATTATAATTTTTCTACTTTTTTGTAAGTATCCTATAACTTTAGAGTCTAATGAAGGTGCATTACGCACGTTAAGTGTCAAGTCAGAAACACCTATTTTACTCTCATTAGCAAGTAGTGCTATATTTAAAATAAATGTAATAAGTGAAAATTTTATAATTTTTTGCATTGTTAAATCCTTTTTAAGTCAATTATTATATCCATAACAACTTTAACGAGATATAATAGGAAAAAAATAGGAAAAAAATTGAAATATTTATTAGACTTTATTGATCAAAAATCTATTACCCAAAGTGAAATTTACCCTCACCTTAAATGTGAAACAACTCAAGCAGAAATTTTAAAACTACTCTCTACTCGATATATCTCAGGTAGTGAAGATGGTATAGTATTTGAAATTTTACAGTCTATTTATGGTGAAGATGATTATAAATTTTTAGACCATTTAAAAGATGTAAAAGTACTTTTAGAGCTTGGTTGGTTAACACAAAGCTCTTTTGCACCACTTAAAGTAAATGATCTCTCAGAGTTAGAGCTTTTAAATACCGCGATCGCTTTAACTCCTGCTTTTTTGAGACTTGTAGAGATAGGTTCACTAGAGATGGAACTACCAGATATTAAACCTTATGAAGATCATTTAGAGTACCTTCAAGATCAATTCTTAAGAGTTGAACTTTATGCTCAAATGAGTATGATCAGACATAGTGTTCATGAGTCATCTCTAGGCATTGATCGTATTCAAAACAAACTAGAACTCTTAGAAAAAAGAATTTTAGACAGGCTTTCTCAAACAGAACAAGAAATAATATTGGACAAATATATTAAGCAAAAGAAGTTTGACAAAAATGAAGAGATTATTTTCTTAGCTCTTTTAAAAGAGGAGTACAACGCTGCTGAGAGTTCACTACGTGAAATGAACTCTTTGATCGATCTAGTCTCACTAGATGAGTACGATCGCATTAAAAATAGATCACTTTTAGAAGAGGGAGCACGACTAATAAGTGAAGAGATCATAGACTATGAAGAGATGCTAAACCCTTTTGGTGGAATAACAAGAGCTTTTTATATAGTTGATAGCGTACTTCAAAATATTATTCATCCACAAAAAAAGAAAAAAGTACAAAAATTAAAGTTAAACAACCTTATTAAAGAGCAAGATATGTTTGAGCTTATAGATCCACAAACATCTTTAGAAGATGTAGTTTTACACCCTAAGACTGTTGAAACATTAGAGTCGCTTATGAGACAGATGGATAAAGAGGTAGTAGCACGTCTTGTAAAGTGGGGTATTAAAGACAAAAAAGCAACACTTGACGCTAGAATTATTTTTTATGGTGCACCTGGAACTGGTAAAACTATGACTTCTCACTCTTTAGCTAAGTCACTTAAACGTCAAATTTTAGCATTTGACTGTTCAAAAATACTCTCTATGTATGTAGGTGAGAGTGAAAAAAATGTAAGAAAAATATTTGATACTTATTATGAGCTGACTCAAAAAACAAAAACAGAACCTATTTTACTTCTGAATGAAGCAGATCAGTTTTTAGGTGCAAGGTCTAGTGGTGTAACTTCTGGAGCTGATCAGATGCACAACCAAATGCAGAATATTTTTTTAGAGCAGATAGAAAATTTCAAAGGTATTTTAATAGCTACTACTAACCTTTTAGAAAATATTGATAGTGCATTTTCAAGACGTTTTAACTATAAAATAGAGTTTAAAAAACCAACACTCGATCAAAGAGTTCTACTATGGGAAAAAATGCTTCCACAAAATGCTCCTTTTGAGAAAAACTTTGATATTAAAAAGTTAGCTACTTACGATCTTACGGGTGGACAGATTAACTTAGTAGTTAAAAATACTGCTTTTGTTGTAGCAACTCATGAAGAGCCACTATTTAGTATGAAAGAGTTTATACAAGAGATAGACAAAGAGAAAAAAGGTAGCTTTGATAGCGAAAAGTTAATGGGCTTTATAAACTAAGAGTTAAACTTTTTTGTTATCTCTGCTAGGTTTGCTTTACAAACACCTTTGTTTGTTATAAGGCCTGTTATAAGACGAGCCGGTGTAACATCAAAGCCATAGTTTAGTGCAGGTGAATCTTTTGGAGTTATTAAAACTTCACGTACAACACCATTCTCATCAACACCTCTCATATATTTAACTTCATCAGCACTTCTAGTCTCGATCGGAATATCTTTTACTCCGTCTTCTATATCAAAGTCAAATGTAGAAGCAGGAATAGCTACATAAAAAGGTACATCATTATCATTAGCCGCTAAAGCTTTTAAATACGTCCCTATTTTATTTGCTACGTCACCATTAGCACTTACACGATCGGCGCCAGTTATAACCATGTCAACCATACCTTGTTGCATAAGATGACCACCTGTATTGTCAGCTATGATTGTGTGAGGGATATTGCTTTGAGTCAACTCCCACGCGGTAAGTGATGCACCTTGGTTTCTTGGTCTTGTCTCATCAACCCATACATGAATATCGATTCCTCTTCGCTGTGCTTCATAAATTGGTGCCAGTGCTGTTCCTTCATCAATAACAGCTAACCACCCAGCATTACAGTGAGTTAAAATATTGAACTTTTTACTCTCTTTTTGTTCTAAAATTTTCTCTATTATGTCACATCCATTTTTTGCGATCTCAACACTCTCTAATGCTTCTTGATCATTAAGTTCAATTGCAAATTTTAGTGCGTCATCTTTTAGTGATGTTGACTTTTTTAACTGATCCATCATACGATCAACTGCCCACATAAGGTTTACAGCAGTTGGACGTGAGTCACGTATCAGTTTGGCTTTTTTTTGTAGATCGCTGTAGTTATTTACTTCACTACAAGCTACATAAATTCCAAATGCAGCTACACTTCCGATCACACCTGCTCCACGAATAGTCATATCGGTAATCGCAGTTACTACCTCATCTGTAGTTTTCAACACCTTTGTCTCGTATGAGAATGGTAGTTTTGTCTGATCTATAACTTCTAACTCTTCATTTTCATTAATCCATAATGCTCTATATTTACCTTGCACTTTTTTCCTTTATGATCTCAATTACTTGCTCTATTTTTTCAATGTTCTCATAACTCATAACAAACTCTCTTGCAATATCTATAATCATCTCTTCTGCTTTTGCTCTTGTAGTTTTATCTTTTATTCCTCGGATCTCTTCAACACCTGCAACACCAAAAACTCGTCTTGCCATTTTAGCCCCTGCAAAACCTACACTATCTTTTATGATATTTTTAATAAATTTTCTTTTAAAACTCTCTTGAGTTTGTTCATCTATATAACCATCAACTAAGAGTGCTGAATTTTTATGAGCACACCACAGAGTATAAAACTTTTCACTAAACATCTCTAATATATTTTTGATAGTCTCTAATAATTCAATTTTAAACTCATCATTTTGTGTTACAAAATGATGATGAACATAGCTACTACATAAATTTGCAACTAGTGCGCCTATATCAAAACCAAAAGGACCTACAAAAGCAAATTCTGGATCGATCACATAAGTTTCATTCTCATTTAACATAATAGAACCAGTATGAAGATCTCCATGAACAAGTGCATCATTTTGTGTCATAAACCTATATTTTAAGTCTAAAATTTTCTCTTTAAAAGCCATATCTTCAAATAGCTTTTTAGCAAGTAAGTTATCTTTTACATTCTCTTGATCGTTAGTCTCATTTTTCATAAAAGCAAAGGTAAATACAAAGTCTTCACTCAGCTTACACAACTCTGTATTCGAATTAAACTCATTAATAAGGGATCGTTTTTCACTACTTTGTAAATATAGTGAAGAGGTAAAAAATAGTGTTGAAGCTAAATATGTAGAGATATGATCAGCAAAGTTTGCATAACTATTTTGCTCCATTAACCCATATCTTAAAATTGTGTGATCGTCTAAGTACTGCATTATGAGAAGTGACATCTCTTCACTAGAGTGATAAATAAGCGGTACTTCGTTAGTTGCTATCTCTTTGAACTTACTTAGTGCTCTGATCTCATAAGTCATACGCTCACGTGAAAGTGGAAACTCTTCTCCAACACATCGTAAGTAAGGAACTGCTTGTTTTACGATCATAGCTTTTGTACTATCTACGATCGAGCTTACTAAATAGACATAGTTTAAGTTTCCATCACCTATCTCTTTAACACTTAGTTCATCATCTAAAAAGAACTCTTTTATCTCTTTAATATTTATTATGTGTTCAACTACACTATTTACATCTAATATTTTATAAGCCATAACTTACACTCCTAAATATTTTTGTATCTCTACTACCTTATCAGTTTTTTCCCATGTAAACTCATCTAGCTCACGACCAAAATGTCCATAAGAGGCAGTTTTTCTATAAATAGGACGTAATAAATCTAGCATCTCTATAATCCCTTTAGGAGAAAGATCAAAAAGTTCATTTACACAAGTTTCTATTTTTTCCTCGTCTATATTTGAAGTGTTATGAGTGTCGACTAGAATAGATATAGGTTTAGTTACTCCGATCGCATATGAGAGTTGAACAGTAGCCTTGTCACAAATGCCACTTGCAACTAAGTTTTTGGCAACATATCTTGCAGCGTAAGCAGCTGAGCGATCTACTTTTGTAGGATCTTTTCCACTAAAAGCACCACCACCATGAGGGCAGCTTCCGCCATAAGTGTCAACTATTATTTTTCTACCTGTTAAACCTGCATCACCTTGAGGACCACCTACAACAAATTTACCTGTTGGGTTAATATGATAAATAGTCTCATCAGTTAACATGTGTGAAGGTATAACCTCTTTTATAACCTCTTCAATAATGTCCTCATGAAGTTGCTTCTGCTCTGTTGTTGGTGAATGTTGTGCGGAGACTACAACTGTATGAACTGAGTGTGGTTTATTGTCTATGTATTTAATACTTATTTGAGCTTTTCCATCTGGGCGAAGGTAAGGGATTGTTCCATCTTTTCTAACTTCTGCAAGACGTTCAGTTAATCTATGAGCTAAGTAAATAGGTAGAGGCATAAGTGTCTTAGTCTCATTACAAGCGTAACCAAACATAAGACCTTGATCACCTGCTCCTATCTCACCATTTTCACGATCAACTCCTTGGTTTACATCAGGAGACTGCTCTCCTATACCTATTAAAACAGCTGCAGATCTATAGTCAAAACCATAAGTAGCATCAGTATAACCTATCTCTCTAATCACATTTCTAGCAATCTCTTGCATAGGTGCATATGCCTCTGTTTTCATCTCCCCTGCTAAAATACAAAAGCCATTGGAAACTACACACTCACACGCAACACGTGCCTCTTTATCTCGCTCTATAATATAATCCAAAATAGCGTCGCTAATTTGATCAGCCATCTTATCAGGATGCCCTTCTGTTACAGACTCAGAAGTAAATATATACTCTTTTGTCATCGATTATTCCTTTATTTAAAATTTAGGGTAGACCCTATTTAGTTGGCTATTATAGCCAAAGATAATTAAATATTTTATACTCAAATAAAAGTGAATTTATAGAAATTATAAATGCTTAAGAGGCTTCTTGTTCTATATCACTCTCTTCTGTGTTACCAACACTATCAATTATAGTATGGTCATATATTTTATCAGCATATTTTTCATAAATTTCATTTGCATATACTGCATTGTCATATTTACTTTGAAATGTTCTTTTAAATCTTTCGTTAAACTTGCCATCTTCATTTCGTCCATCATACCAATCTGTACCATTCTCAGTTTCGTATGCTCGCTCTTTTAATTCGTCTAATTTTTTATTAACTACATCATCATTTTCAAGTAAAAATGAGTAAAGTTCTACATCATACATAATTCTAGATTTTTCACCTATGGAGTCATTTCCATAAGTATTTAGATAAGCATCACTCCAAAAGTTGTGTTCAAAGCCATAATCTCTTAAATCTATTTGCTTGTCATAGTCTATATCATGTTCAGGTATTTGCATTGCTTCTTCTATATCTTCAGGTAATCCAGAGAAAAACATTAATGTAAAGGCTTGTGCTTCACGTCCACCAAAGGATGAAAGTAATCCATTAGCCTTTTTAGTTGCTTCTTCTATGCTCATACCACTCTCAAGAGAGTCATATACTGCAAAGTTGTATGCTTTACTTGACTCTTTTGTTGTAGCATTAAAACCGGTAGAACTAAAGTCCATATCATATTTTTCTCTTAAGTATTTATTGTAAGCTTGATAGTCCCAAAACATATCTTCAAACGCTTCTTTGTCTTGTTCTGTTCCACCCATATATGCTTTTTCTCTCATGGCTTTAAACTCTGGAAACTGTGCATTTAAATCTCTGCCGATATTGTTTGCTTTTTCAGTGGTATAGTTAGAGTATATTGGAGTAAAAATATCTTGATATTTTTCATAGTGTTCATACTCAGCTTTAAAGTATGGTTCATGTTTTAGCAAAGCTGCTGCTTTTTGTTCTTCAAACATACCTTCAACAAATACACCAGCTTGACCTGGCATAGCACGGTATTCTGCAATAATTTCTTCTGGTGTTCTTGTCTCTTTAGTAACTTTTGTCTTTTGCATTGTACTAGTCTCAGTAGTAGCTGCTAAAAGTTCTTCTAGTGAGCTTGTCTCTTCTACATTTTCATCTAAAAGAACTTTTATGATAGCTTGTTGTTGCGCGTTTAAGCTGTTCTCTTTTGAGTTTTCAAGGCTATCTCTATACTCTTGAAGTAACTCATTTTTGTATTGGTTTAGTAGTTTTGCATTCTCAAGTTCCGACTTTGTCTCATCTTTTCTCTCTTCAAGCATCAGTTGTGCATACTCATTTATTTTTTGTTCTATTTCATCTTTAATAACTGTTGATTTAAAATCAATTGCTTCTTTTGAGTACAGCTCTTCTATATATTCATTTTCAGGCGACTCTTCTGTATTCTCAAAATTAGAAAAAGAATCTTTACTTTTCCAAGCTACAAGAAGTTTTTCCGCTACTGATATAGCACCATTCATATCAGAATTACCTAAATCTCTTTGCATCTTGACATACTCTTCTAACTTACTAATTGCATTTGACTTGGAATTATCTATATCAGATATACGCTTCAAAGTTCCATCTTTTATTTCATGAGAAAGACTTAAATCAAGAGCTAATTTAATAAACCATTTCTCTTCGTCAGTATTATCTGCAAGAGCTTCATTTAGTAGTTCATTACCTTCTTCATCAAGTGTATTAAGAACATAGTTTTGACCTTTAAGAGGATCAATAACTTCTTCATTTAAATCTTTTTTATCTGTTTTTTGCGTGGATTGAGTTTGGGTTGATGATGTTACATTCACTATTTAGCCTTCAGTTATTATATTGACTTACAAGCAATAAATATACCATTCAGTATGTGACCATTTAACTATCTAAGAAAATTTTATATATTGCAGCCGTACATATAGAGTTACAATTCTTGTAAATTATTTATAGTTTTGAAATAGACCTAAATAGGTTACTTTTTTAAATTTGAGAGCTAGTATAGTGTGGGTGTAGAGTAGTATTAAACTACTCTAATAAGTGAAGTCTCTTCTAAAACAAAGTCAAAAGATTGTATCTCTTGAAGCATTGCTTGTATATTTTTTTCAACTGCACTATGAGTTAAAATTAATAAGTTTGCACTAGTATCATCAACAGTACGCTGTAGCATAGTTTCAATCGAGATGTCAAAGTCACCAAAAGTCTGAGCTATTTTTGCTAAAACTCCTGGTTTATCTGCTACTTTAATACGAAAATAGTATTTTGAGACTATTTCATCACGACTTTTAAGTTTTTTGGCACGTTCAAGTGGTTTATCAAAACCTAACATAGGTGATCTTTTTCCACTTCTAGCAATGTCAATGATATTTGCAACAACAGCACTTGCAGTAGCATCTCCACCAGCACCAGGTCCATAGTAGAGTGTTTCACCAACTTTATCACCAACAACACTTACACCATTCATAACACCATCAATTTTAGCGATCATCTCTTCTTGTTTAATAAGACAAGCATGAACTCTTAACTCAACTTCATCTTTATCACGTTTAGCAATACCTAAAAGTTTTATAGAGTAACCAAACTCTTTTGCAAAAGCTATATCATCTTGAGTGATTTTTTGAATACCCTCAATCAAAATATCTTCTGGTTTAGCATCAATTCCATAAGCTATACTTCCAAGAATTAAAAGTTTATGAGCAGCGTCAAAACCACCAATATCAAAAGTAGGATCAGCTTCTGCGTAACCTAACTCTTGTGCCTCTTTTAAAATAACGTCAAAATCAACACCTTCGTTGATCATTTTTGTAAGCATGTAGTTACAAGTTCCGTTCATAATACCTTGAATTGACTCTATATGGTTAGCTGAAAGACCATCACGAAGTGCGTTAATAATAGGAATACCACCAGCTACACTTGCTTCATACTCAAAAGCTAAATCTTTTGCTATGTCTTGAAGTTCATAACGATGATAAGCAAGAAGTGCTTTGTTAGCAGTTACTACAGCTTTGTTATTTTCTAAAGCAGTTTTAACAACTTTAAATGGCTCATCAACACCACCCATAAGTTCGACTACAATGTCAATCTCTGGATCATTTAAAATGTCATTTACATCAGTTGTAAGTGCAATGTCAAGTCCACGATCTTTATTTAAGTTTCTAACAACTCCACTTTTTACAATTATCTCTACTCCTGCGCGAGCAGTAATTATGTCTTTATTATCATTTAAAATATTAACAACAGAAGTTCCAACTACACCAATACCTATAACGCCTACTTTTATCATATTATTTACCCTCTTCAAACTGTTCTAAAAATTTCTTAATATTTCTTGCTGCTTGTCTAATTCTATTGTCATTTTCTATTAGTGCGATCCTTACATAGTTCTCACCATACTCTCCAAAACCTATACCTGGTGCTACTGCAACTCCAGCTTCAACTAAAAGTCTTTTTGAGAACTCTAATGAGCCTAAATGCTCAACACATTTTGGTAGTGGAGCCCAAACAAACATAGTTGCTTGATTTCTTTTAAGAGACCAACCTGCACGCTCGAATGCTTCTATTAGAATGTTTTGTCTATGAGAATATTTATCAGTTATATCTTTAACGCACTGCTGATCGCCATTAAGTGCAACAGTAGCTGCGACTTGGATCGGTGTGAACATACCATAGTCTAACCATGACTTAATTTTTTGTAGTGCACCAATTAGTTTTTTATTTCCTACAAAGAAACCTACACGCCAACCTGCCATATTATAACTTTTTGAAAGCGTAAAAGACTCAACTGCTACATCTTTTGCACCTTCAACTTCCATGATCGAAGGAGTTACATAACCATCAAAAGTTATATCTCCATAAGCAATGTCACTAATTACATAAAAACGCTCTTTTTTAGCCATTGCAACTATTCTTACATAGAAATCTTTAGTAACTGTTGCTGTTGATGGGTTATGTGGAAAGTTAACGACCACATATTTTGGTTTAGGTGAGCTCTCTTTAAAAACACGCTCTAAATCTATAAAGAACTGATCTTCGTCTATTTTGTAATTTTCATCAAAAACAATTCCAAATTTATGAACATTACCACCAGCTAGTATAAAAGCGTAGCTATGAATTGGGTAAGTAGGATCTGGTACAACTGCTATATCGCCAGGGTTTGTGATCGCATATGCAAGATGCGCATAACCCTCTTTAGAACCCATTGTGGCAACACACTCTGTCATAGGATCAAGTTCACAGTCGTAACGTCTTTTATACCAGTCTGAAATAGCTAGTAAAAGTTTTGGTATACCTTTTGATGTTGAGTAACCATGAGTTTTAGTTTTTTTTGCTGACTCTACTAACTTCTCACGAATGTGCTCTGGTGTGTCACCATCTGGATTGCCCATAGAGAAGTCTATAACATCTTTTCCTGCACGGCGTTCTGCCATTTTAAGATCATTTACTTCTGCAAAAACATATTTTGGTAATCTTTTAATACGATCGAATTCTATTTCATCAAACATTTCATTTTCCTATAATTTTATACTATTTTTGACCAATGGCTTTAAGCTTTAGTCCACCTTTTATATTTTTCAAGCTATACAGATCTGAGAGCTTAACATAGACACACTCTTGTGGTAAATTAATCGTGATTTGCCACGTTTTATGATCACGTTTATAGACTTTTAAAAGTCTCATATGCTTGTCATAATATGAAATGTAAGGATACCAAGTATTTCCTTTTAGACTCCATATAGTTAACTTTTTTATTTTAGATACATCAACCCAATAGTCTTGATTAGCATGTTTTAAAATTTTGACTTCATCTTGTAGTATTTTTTTAGTTTTTAGTTTAGCATATCGCATATCTATAGAGTAGTGCCACTTGTCGCCAGAAATACGCTCTATATCTACAATAGAACAGCCCCTTTTAGCTAACTCTTTTCTAAGTGAAAGAGGATCCGTAGCATACTCACTTTTTATAGCAACGGTCCAGCTAAATTCACTACTGTTTAAATTTGAACTTTTAGTAATGTAACGATAATAGCCCATAGAGCGAAGTGTATCACTCATTAATTTTACAAAGAATAGAGGTACTCCATTTGTTGAAAAAGTAATTTCAAATGTTTTTGGTTTTTTAAAAAATAAGTTTAGAAGTCCGTTCTCTTTAAGTGTTTCTATTACTTTTACACTATCAAGTGAACTATTTGAGTAGTAACTTTTTTCGTCACTGAAAATAATCTTTATAAAAGAACGATTTTTAGCATAATTATCTTTACCAATTAGAGACTCTATTTTAGATGTTAATAAAGAGGCATTAAGTGAAGCAAAAAATAGAGTAGTTAAAAGTAGAACTCTTACCAAAAACGCCCCTGATTTATCTCTTTAAATTTACTTCCATTTATCTCTACTAATTTATGATCACTATATAAAAATCTAAGTCTTCCACCATCGCGGAATTTTGTTGTTTCATTTGAATTTTGATTAATTACGTCTATATTTCCATGACCTAAAGAGATTAGTAGGTCTTTATCTCCAACTATCTCATATGGCTTACTTACTACTTTACTAATATTTTTTCTATGAGTTCCAATATCTATAATTCCAAGCCAAACTTTTTGCAATGGATTAATTAAAATACCTTTTAGGTTATTAACTTCAGGCTTTTTAGTAACATTTTTTTCAATTAATTTAACTTCAACAAGAGGTGAAGGTGCACTCTGTATTGGCGATCTCACCTCTTGTGATGCTTTGTTAATTTTAATATTTTTGAGAGCTTTGTCTATATTAGTATTATCTGGTTTTACAGTAGGTGAAGAAGGCTGTGACATAAAAAGGTAAACAGCAGTAGCAACAGCAAGTGTAGCTAGAGTTATTACAATATAAATTTTAATATAAGGGTTTCTTTCTTTAAGTGTTGTAACAAAAAGCTTTTGTTGACGATCAACATTATGAATATCGTAATATTCTAAACCTTCATTTTTCAACTCACTAAGATCTAATCCATACTGAGTTTCTAAGATAGATACAAAACCAACAAATTGAACTTTATTGATTTTATCAAACTCTTTTTCAAGTAAAAGTTTTAAGTTTTTTTGCGAAATATGTGTCTCTTCATAGAGTGTAAATAGATCTTTTTTCTTTAAATACTCAAAACCATCTTCCATTATCTCATCCTATCTATTAGTATAGCTGACGCTGACGCTACATTTAGTGAATTAAAACCGTTCTCCATTTTTATAGTTATAGGACAATCAATTTTTTTAATAACTCGTGGGTGAAGTCCAGTACCCTCGCTACCAATAATTAAAGCACTTTTTGTAGCAACTCCGGCTTCACGTATATCTACACCATCTAAAACTGCGCCATAAGTTATATAGTTTGCTAACTTTAACTCATTTATAACATCATAAATATTATTTTGAAGTACTAAAGGTATATCAAAAAGAGCACCACTACTACTTTTAGCAATTCCTTCAAGATTTAACTGTTTAAGACCACAAACTACAACACCACCAACACCTAAAGCATAAGCATTACGTAAAATCGCACCTATATTTCCAACATCTGTGACATCATTTAGAACTAAAACTAATGAAGATGTACATATTGCTGATAATTCTATATACTCTTTGTCTTTAACTTCAGCTAAGTACCCTTGATGATTTCCACTTTTACTAATTTTATTTGCTGCATCTTGGGGTATACGTTTAACTTCAAAGCCCATTTTCATAAGACGTGAATACTCTTTTTTTTCAACTTCTTTAGCTAAAAAAAGCGTCTCAATTTTATCGGTGTGTTTCTCTATTAGGTAATTAATACTCTGTTTTCCATAAACTAACATGTTTATATATTATCTAAAGAGTTCTTAAAGATTCTTATATTGGCTTAAAAGGGGTACTATTCTTGAAGTTGAGTGTAAATATCTTTGATATTTTCACCAGTTATTTTAGAGATAAGTTTAGCTTTTGTTTTTTTAGGCAATTCAAGTGCTTCTATATCATTTTTGGTAATTGCTGAATTTTGATGCAAATCACCAGCCTCAATTACTACAACCCATTCACCTTTAATCTCTGAATTTAACTCTATTAAAAGTTCAGAAGCTGTGCCTTTATAAAATTTTTGATACTTTTTTGTGATCTCTTTTGCTAAAAATACAACTCTTTGACTTTGCTCTTTTTTTATCTCTTCAAGTAGCTTTTTAAGTCTATGTGGAGCTTCGTAAAGGACTGTCGTATAGCCATTATGCAGAGCGCTGTTTAACATACTGTTACGCTCTTTTCCTTTATGTGCTAAAAAGCCAAAGAAGAGCATCTGTGTAGTTACAAAACCACTAGCAACAAATGCTGTTAAAACAGCATTTGCACCGGGAAGAACATCATATTCAACACTGTTTTTTAAACAGTACTCAACAAGAAGTTGTGCAGGGTCACTAATACCTGGCATACCAGCATCACTAACATAGACTATATTTTGATCGAAAAAAGAAACTTCTAGTTGCTCAACAAACTCTTTTTCATTATGATAATGAAGTGAAATAAACTGTTGTTCGGAAGTTTTAAGAGAGTAGCGTTCTTTTAAAATATTTAGGAGTTTTTTTGTTACACGAGTATCTTCGCAAAGAAGTATGTCAGCTTCACTTAGAGCATCCATAGCTCTAAGTGAAATATCTGAAATGTTTCCTATGGGAGTAGGAACAAGTTTAAGCATTAAGTTAAGACTATTTGTCTAAGTTGTAACGCTTGTTGAATTTTTCGATACGTCCAGCAGTATCAACTATTTTTTGTGAACCAGTAAAGAATGGGTGACACTCATTACAAATTTCAACTTTCATTGACTCTTTTGTCATGCTTGTAGTAAACTTATTACCACATGCACATGCAATATCACATGTATAACTAGTTGGGTGTAGATCTTTTTTCATTATTTTGCCTTTTAATACACGCTATGTACGTATATTCATTTTTATTTTGACTCGAATATCTATATTAAAAAAGATATATGGGGGACGAGTTTTGAGCCGGATTATACAAAAAACGGACTCAAAAGTCAATATGTAGAAGTTTAAAACTCTTTGTTAGCCTAAAAGAGCAGTTACTCTATCAAAAGAGATATTATTTTGATGAGCTTGAGCGATCATTCCAGCTTCAAGCATAATATCGTTTTGTTGGTATTTTGCCATAATTTCAGCCATATCAGTATCAGACATTTGACTTTTAGCAGCTGATTTTTGTGTTATTGATTCCATTATATTGTTAGCTGAACTTTGTAATGAGTTAGATGTTGAACCTATATTACTCATTGCACTTTGAATTTGTTTTACAAAATCATCTATACTATCACGTGAGTCTATACTTAATCCTTCTGAGTTCATATCTTCTAATGCTATAGAAACTTCACTACTACCTAGTGAAAAAACTATGTTCTCCCCAAAAAGTGCTTTCCCATTAAAACTTGCATTTGATATAGTTGAATTTATAGTCTCAACTGTAGCACTAAACTCAGCACTTAGTGCATCTTGTTCACTTGAGCTAAGTCCTGCATTTCCAGAAGCTACACTAAGTTCTTGCAACTTTGTACTCATTTCACTAACTTGAGTTATAGCTCCGTCCGCAATTTGCATCATTGAGATTGCAGTGTTTGCATTTTGAAGGCCTTGAGTGTCAGTCATAATATCAGACATCATAGCACTTGCGATCATTGCGATTGCAGGATCATCTATAGGGTCTTTTTTCCCGCTTGAGAGTTCTTTTAAAAGATCTTCTTGCTCGTTTTTCTTTTGGTTGATGTTAATTAAAGTATTTGAATTACTTGATCCAATTTCCATTTCATCTTCCTTTTTAAAAATTATTACTTTATTATAACATAATTTTTGTATAATTATGTATGTTATTAACTCAATTTAGATCATTTTACTTTCGTACTATGCCGCAGGATATGGAAATAGCCATCAGATACTTTTCTATTTTTGGATCTCTTGAGTGGGATATAGATATAGATAAACCGTTAGAAGAGCTAATTGAAAATGAGATATTTACAAATTTTCACACTCTAAAAACAAAAATTGACTCTATTTTAGTAGAAGATGACTTAGAACTTTTACTTCATGCTATAGCTGTCGGTGATCGTAAAATGTTCTCTTCATTTAAAAAAGCTCATTTAAATGAGTTTGAAGGTGGAATTTCATTAAATAAACTACAACTATTAAATATTTTAGGGTTAGAGCACTCAAGAGAGAGTGAGCCTCAAAAAGAGTACAGTTCACAAAAATTAAAAAAAGAGATAGTGAAAAACAGAATTACACACAAACTCTACTTTAAGTCTCAATTTTTACGTTTTTGGTTCTATTTTGTCTATCCATTTTATGATGAAATATCAGAGCAAGAGTACAAAAACTTTTTTACCAATTTTAATAAGCACCTTTACTCATATATTAGCTTTACATTTGAAGAGTTGTCAAACTTATTACTCGAACAAACTTATGCAGATAAAATAGTAGAAAAAGGTAGCTACTGGGATCGACGTATTGAACTTGATGTTTTAGCACTTAGTGAAAATGGAAAACTTATTGCAGGTGAGTGCAAGTGGAAAAATCATAAAATTACAAAAAAAGAGTTAGGAAAAATTAAAGATAAGTGTAATAAAATAAATCTAGATATTGATACTTATGCACTTTTTTCTAAAAGAGGTTTTTCAAATGAACTACTATCTATTGCAGATGATAAACTACTTCTTTTTGGCGCTGAAGATTTTGAGGAACTAGTAAAAAATACAACTATAGCAGATCTTTTAGAGTCAAGTTTTAAATAACATTAAGTGCAGTGTAGGCTTCTTGTAACTGTTGAAACTTTTGTGTATATTCATTAACTAATTCACTATTTTCACTATAAACACGATCAGGATGATATATCTTAATTAACTTTTTATAATTTTGTCTAATTTGTGCTGACGTAGCTCCAACTTCACACTCTAAAACAGTGTAATAATGTTGGTTTTCATCGTAAACTATTTTAGCATCTTCTTTTTGTTTAGGGTTCTCTTTATTGAAAGTGTATTGTGTAAAATCACTATAAAGTTTTTGCATAAACTCTTCATCATACTGATATGTAAGTTGATAGTGAAGTACACTCTCTTTATCTAGTGCGTGTTCAAACCTAGCTTTTGCTTGCATGTCATAAAGATTCAACATAATACGCTGATCATCTATATCAGCAATATAGCGCCCTAGTTGTGATGCTAAATAACTCATAACCCACTTATTGGGACGAGAAAGTTCTATAATCACAACCTGTGAATTCCTACAAACAAGATCTAAAAATACATTTCTTGGACGTAGCATAGGTGTTAGTTCAAATTTTATAGATTTATTCTTATATTTTTGAATAGATCTTGCAAAAAAACTTTTTGGTAGTGAGTTCATATCTGAATATCTATAACTTAAACGTCTTAGAAAAGTCGCTTTTTTATCTTCCATAGCATCATTGTAAAGTATTAAAAGACCTTTTGGTAGGTATATAATATCTTTAGAGTGATTGTCTATAAAGTTCATTATCCACGGGAGTTTAAGGGTTTTGAAGTCAGCTTTAACAAGGATCATGTTACTCATTAATACAATATGCAAGACGATCCTTTCAGCTTAAAATTAAGTATTTAAAGCAAAAAAGGTTCCAAAATGAAATTTTACTCTGTTATATCTGAATAGCTTTTTGGCGCACGATCGCGCAGTAGTCCCCAATATTCTCTATCTTCTTTAATTTTTTCTAGTTCAAACTCTGCATATATTATCTCTTCACTCTCTCTTGAAGCTTCTACAACTACCTCGCCTCTATGGTTACACATAAAAGATGAGCCATAAAAAGTAAGTTCACAACTCACACTAGTTTCTTTAGAAACTCTATTAGCAGTAATAAGTGGTATTGTATTAGCAATTGCGTGACCTATCTGTACATTTTGCCACATGTTTTTTGAGTCTAATTTTATCTCTGGTTCACTTCCGATCGCAGTTGGGTAAAAGAGTAGTTCTGAGCCCTTTAAAGTTAAAATACGAGCAGATTCACTAAACCACTGATCCCAACATATACCTACACCTATTTTTGCATAAGCAGTATCAAAAACCTTAAAACCACTATTTCCATTATTAAAATAAAATTTTTCTTCATATCCTGGACCATCTGGTATATGAGTTTTTCTGTAGTTATCTAAAATTTTACCATCTGCATCTATTACAACAAGTGAGTTATAGTACTCGTTTTTATCTTTTTCAAAATAACTTATAGGAAGAACAACTTTTAGCTCTTTTGCCAAAGTAGAAAACTTTTTAATTAATGGACTATTTTTTCTCTCTTGTGCTAGTGAAAAGTATTTTGTATCTCTCTCTTGACAAAAATATAGAGACGAAAAGAGCTCAGGTAAAAGAACTATTTTAGCTCCATTAATTACCGCTTCTCTTACAAAGTATTCTGCTTTAGCAATATTTAGATCATAACTTTCACTCATACGCATCTGTATTGATGCTACTTTAAGACTCATTACACTCTCTCATTATATAACTCCACTCACGACTATAGTATTTCTCTATGTAGTCTACTTTATGTGGAATAACACACTTTGAACAATCTTGGTGCACTATATTTTTATAACTAACTTTATTACCATCTTTAGAGTTAATTGAACAATGACTTTTTAGATTTTTTACATTGTCATTAAATCGAAAATTTGGACAAGCGCAGAGGTAACAGTTTAAATTTTCAAGATCATGACACTTTTTGTTACCTAAAAATAGCGGGCAAAAATCTAGCTCTTTTTTACTAATATTTTCGTAATTAAAATACTCAATTATCTCTTTATCATTAAAGTTTAAATGTTCTAATTTTTTCACAATTTCGAGGTGCTTAAGGGAATGTTCCCTAAACCATGACAGATATGACATAAGTTAATTAGCTTTTAAAAACTCTATTAAATCATCTTTTAATTTTGGTTTACTAAAGAGATAACCCTGACCTATAGAACAGTTATGTTCACGTAAAAATGCTTCTTGTTCTTCAAGCTCTATACCTTCAGCAACATTTATATATTCTAAAGATTTTGATAGAGTAATAATTGCACTTGTAATAGCACTATCATCTTTGCTATCTGGCAGATCATCTATAAACGATTTATCAATTTTAAGCTCATTTATAGGAAATAATTTAAGGTAACGAAGAGATGAATGTCCAGTTCCAAAGTCATCAATTGAGATTCTAAAACCTAACTCTTGTAACTCTTCAAGAAGTTTCATACTTTGATCAATATTTTTCATAATATGAGTCTCTGTAATCTCTAATTGAATGACTCTCGGTTCAATTTCAACATCTTTTACAATACCCATAATATCGCTAATAAAAGTATCTTGATAAAGTTGAACTGCCGATATATTAATAGAGATATTCTTTAGAGTTGCACACTCTTTTGCAAATACTAAAAAGTCTAAACAAGCTCTTTTAAAAATAAAAAGTCCTATCTCCACTATTGCTCCTGTGTCCTCAGCTATAGGTATAAATAGATCAGGCGGAACAAAACCTAAAGCTTCACTTTCCCATCTTACTAACGCTTCTAATCCAACTATTTCTCTATTTTTTAATAAATATTGAGGTTGATACATCATATATATTTCAGAATTTTCCAGTGCAGTTTTCAGAGACTGCTCCATATTGAGTCTTTTGTGTGCATCAATGGAGAGGCGGCTTTGATAGTATCTATATGTATTCTTACCACTATCTTTAGCCTCATACATAGCTATATCTGCAAATTTTATTAGTTTTTTATAATCACTATTATCGTCAGGGTACATAGATACGCCTATACTAAGTGTAATGCTAAGTGTATGATCTTTAATTTTAATAGGTGTATGAAATAAATTTATAATTTTTTTACAAACATGAGCAGCAGAGAAGTCACTATTAGGTGCTTCCATTACTATAACAAACTCATCTCCACCAACACGGGCTAACAGATCAGAATCACGAAGTGCTTTTCGTATGCGAGCAGCACAGCCTATTAAAAGTTCATCACCAACATCATGACCTAGTGTATCGTTAATAATTTTAAACCTATCAAGATCGATAAATAAAATAGCAAACTTAGAACTATTACGTTTTGCGATAGGTAGTCTATCTTTAAGATATTTTTCTACACTAAGACGATTTGGCAACTCTGTTAATGCATCAAAATAAGCCATATGCTCAACTTTTTGTTTCTCTTCAACATAGTTTGTTATGTTAAGTTTAATGGCCAAGTAGTGTGTTATTTTATTATCATGATAAATAGGCATAATAGATGCTTTCTCATAAAAAATAGTTCCATCTTTTCGTCTATTTTTAAACTCACCTTCCCATTTCTTACCACCATCTAAAGCTTTTCTTAACTCTTGATAATCCGACTCTACCGTCATACCTGATTTTAATATACGAGGATTCTGTCCCAGTAACTCAGCACTTGAATAGCCTGTCTCATTTATAACGACATCATTTATATATGTAATATTGCTATTAATATCCGTAATAATAACTGAGTTATCCCCATTTTCTACAGCTGTTTTAAATCCAAGTAATTCATCTTTTAACTTTGTAGAATTTTTTGACATTATAATTAGAGCAACTAATATTATTAATGCGAAAGCAAAAAGCATAATTAAAATAATTTTTTCAATAATTATATTTTCTTGATATTCAGTAATTAAGTATTGATGTAAATCTTCTAAAACACGAACAATTCTGTCTTCTTTTTGTATATTTTTTATTTTATTAAACTCTTCTATTCTTATTAAGTTGTTATTTACGTGCTCTATAAATAGTTCAACAGATTCATTACTATTATAGTTTTGTAGGTATTTAATATTTTTATATATATGAGCTCTATCTACTCTAGAGTTTGTATAGTATTTCATTAAGTTTAAAAGCGTGTTATTTAAAATAGTTACTGTTTTCTTATTTAAATTATTTGTTTTTATAATAGCATTATTAATCTCGAAAAGATAATGAATTGAGTATAGAAGTTGAGAATTTTCAGATTTAAAGTACTCCATTGAAGTAACTTTTATTTTATATAGTTTTTCTATCTTTTCTAATAGTAAATTATATTTTTTAGGAAATAGTTCATGTGATATTTCAGAATCCAAAAACAACATTCCTTCATCAAATTTTTGCATACTTTTGTTGATTTTATCATAATTTATAAAAGTAGCTTGTTGAAGTAAAAAATTATCAAACTCTTTATCTATAATCTTTAACTCGTGAATAGTGTCATTATAATTAGAAAAATTATCAATATGTCTATTTACCTTAACTAAATAAATAAAAAGAATTACTAAAAAGAATATAAAGGTGTATAAGAGTAGTGAAATGGCATCTATTCTTTTAAAAAAAATTCCCTTTTTCACTGTTTCCTCATACTTTCAGGTATTTCACCATTTAGCGAATTCAAAAAACTTACGATCTTATCAATCTCTTCTTGTGTAATTATACGTCCTAGTTGATAACGAGCCATAAATTTTACAACATCTTCTAACTTATCGTATCTACCATCATGCAAATATGGAGCAGTCATTTCTACATTTCTTAAAGATGGAACTTTAAAAAAGAATTTGTCTGACTCATTTTGTGTCACTTCAAATCTTCCAAGACGTTTACTTTTAGCATCTTTCATAACACCAAATTTATTATAATGGTTACCACCGATATTTATACCGTGATGACAAGCTATGCAACCATTGTCTTTAAATAATTTATAACCATCTTTTTGATCTTGCGTTATGGCAGTTGTATCGCCTCTAAGGTATTTGTCAAATGGAGAATTTGGTGTAATAAGTGTTTTTTCAAACTCTGCGATCGCATCTACTATATTTTTTTTATTAACTCCATCAGAGTAAATTTTATTAAACTCTGCGTTATAGTTACTACTTTTAAGTTTTTGAACTATTGGTTTAAAACTTTCACCCATCTCTATAGGGTTTTCAACTGGTCCCTCAGCTTGATGAGCTAGATCTTTTGCTCTTCCATTCCAAAATTGGCGAAAATTATAGACTGAATTAAGAACAGTTGGTGAATTTATATCACCCTCGGCACCATTAATACCAAATGCAAATTTTAAACCATCATCTCCACCATTTTTTATATCATGACAACTTGCACATGAAATAGTATTATCAGCTGAAAGTATAGGATCATGAAATAACTTCTTTCCAAGCTTTACTTTTTGAATATCTGCTTTAATAGTTAGTGGAATAGGTGTTATTGGTTCAGCCGTTAGAAATGAAAATGAAAACAAAACAACCAAAAACAATTTCATAAACAACCTTTAATTATTATATTTATTAGTCAATTATATAATTATTACCTTTAGTAGATACTTAATAAGCATGGGTACTTAAAATAGTTGCTAAAAGGTAATACTTTCTGCTTTAAAATAATCATTTAACTAGAAAGTTTTAACTCGTGTATAGTAGAAAGCTTAATATTATGATAAAATAACTCTTATTTTAAAAGTAGGATTATAGTATTATGAAATTTTTAGAAAACCTATCAGTAAAGAACAAAATTATAGGTCTTATAGTCGTACCAACAGTAATAGTAGCTTACCTAATGCTATCATCAGCATTAAATGAATTTTTACACTATCAACAGATGAGTAAAATTAAAAATGTCGCTATTTTATCTACCAAAATTAGTGCTTTAGTTCACGAAACTCAAAAAGAGCGTGGTGCTTCAGCAGGTTTCGTAAGTTCTAAAGGTAAAAAATTCGATAAAATTCTAACTCTTCAGAGAAAAAACAGTGACCTTAAAATAACTCAACTACATCACTATTTAAAAACTTTTAACACTCAAGACTACTCTACAGAGTTTCAAGAAGAGTTAAAGGAGGCTCTTAAACATTTAACAATGATCACTCAGATCAGAGATGGTGTTAGTTCGTTTATAATTCCACTAGCAAAAGTTTTAAACTACTACACTACAATGAATAGCGAATTTTTAAACACTATTTCAACTATATCTCTACTAAGTAGTAACGATCGCTTAAGTAAAGAGCTAATCGCGTATAGTAACTTTTTACTCTCAAAAGAGAGAGCTGGAATAGAGAGAGCTGTTATGAGTTCTACTTTTGCTTCGAATAACTTTGAAAAAGGTATGTTCGCCAAATTTATTAGACTAACCTACGAACAAGATGCCTATGCAGACACATTTATAAAAGTATCAAACCTAAAAACTAAACAATTTTTTAAAGACACACTAAAAGGCAACTCTGTTGATGAAGTAGAGAGAATGCGTTCTATTGCTAGAAATAAAGCTAGTGAAGGAAATTTTGGAGTAGATGCACAGTACTGGTTCGACACAATTACATCTAAAATAAATCTTCTCAAAGATATCGAAGATTTTCAATCAAATACCATCATAAACTCTTCTGAAACACTAAGTGATCAGATGTATACTTCTTTTTTGAAATATATAATTATGGCTACAATTATAATTGTACTAATGATCACATTGGGCTATGCAACAGCAAATCAGATAGTTACATCTTTAACAAAAGTTAGAGATGGTATGCAATCATTTTTTGACTTTTTAAATAGAAAAGTTCACACTGCTAATAAAATTGAGCTAAATCAGAATGATGAGTTTGGTTACATGGCAAATATGCTAAATCAAAACGCAACCATAATTGAAGAAAATGAAAAAAAAGATAGAGCTATGATCGACTCTGCAACTCTAGCAATTTCTGCTATAAACAGAGGTGACTTTACACATATTATTGAAAATGAAGCTTCTACACCTCAACTAAATGAATTAAGAGTTTTAATTAACTCTGCTATTGTAGTTGTTAAAGGTGGTTTTGAAGATATAGAACAGGCTCTTACAAAAGTATCTTCAGGAGATCTAAATGCTCAAATCACTACTGAATATGAAGGTCTATACTTAGATCTTAAAAACTCTACAAATAATATTGCACAAACACTTCAAAAACTTTTTGCTGAGGCAGGTGCTACATTAGAGGCCATGGCAAAAGGAGATCTAAAAATAGTTATTAAGAGTGACTATAAAGGAGACTTTGCCGTAGTTAAAAATTCAATAAATGATTTTAACAGTTCATTTAGTAAAATAATATCTGACATAAACGGTAGCTCTTCTAAAATGAAGATAGCTTCTGATGATGTCACAGCTACAAGTTCAGAGATTTCACAAAGTGCTGCAAAGCAGTCACTCTCAGTAGAGAAGACAACAACAGCTGTTACACATATGAGTGATAGTATCGCTCAAAATGCTAAAAATACAGTAATGACAAATGCTATGGCTGAAGATGCAAGTATACTAGCAAGTGAAGGTGGAAAATCAGTTCTTAAAACTGTAGAAGCTATGGAGATGATTGCTGAGAAGATCACTATTATAGAAGAGATCGTTTATCAAACAAACCTACTAGCACTAAATGCCGCCATTGAGGCAGCTCGTGCGGGTGAACATGGTAAAGGCTTTGCAGTTGTAGCAGCGGAGGTAAGAAAACTTGCAAAAAGAAGCCAAATAGCAGCAGCAGAAATTTCTGAAATAACTTCTGAGAGTGTTGCTGTAAGCCGGAAAGCAGGAGAACTTATAAATCAAGTTGTACCAAAAATTGAAGAGACTTCCTCTCTTATAAAAGATATCTCTAAAGCCTCAAATGAGCAAGATGAAGGTATAACACAAATTTCTCATGCAATGACTGAACTTGATCGTGTCTCTTCGGCTAATACACAAGCAAGCAAGGAGCTTAGTAGCTCAAGTAAAGAGCTAAATACTCAAGCAAACTCGTTAGCTGATCTAGTTAACTACTTTAAAATAAATACTTAGGAACAAATATGAGTGATTTGTTAGAAATAGAGCAAAATATTCTAGTACAAGACAGCATTAGTATAGGTGATGGTGAACAGTACTTACTATTTTTAAGCGGTGGTGATATTTATGCTGTTGAAAGTTCATCAGTCTCTGAAATAGTCGAATATGAAGAGCCTACTATTGTTCCAATGGTTAGCTCATATATTAAAGGTGTGACAAACATTAGAGGTAACATAATGGGTGTAGTTGACTTGCTTGATAGACTATCATTGGGTTCTACATCAGTCACAACAAAGACCTCTTATGCAATTGTGAAAAAACGTTTGGATACAGACAACGACTTTAGTATGGATATAGCAATTATGATCGATGAAGTTTATGAAGTTGACTATATTTCAACTGCAGACTTTAAAGATACCCCAGAATTCGGTGCTAAAATTGACAAAAAATTTATCTCAAATATGGCTACTTATAAAGATGAGTATATAGCTGTTTTAAATATAGAGAACCTATTAGATATCTCAGAGTTATCTAGTTTAGAGAGCTAACATGAGCCTAGAGAAACTAAAAGCTGCTCTTGAACGTGAAACTGTTACTGTTGATAAACAAGAGAGTCTTGATCTTTTAAAACTTGTCTCAACAAATGCAAATGATTCAAACCAGTACTTAGTATTTCGTGGATCTAATAATGAAGTATATGCAAAGAATGTTTCTAAGATTGAAGAGTTATTAATTTTTAAAGATCTAAATATTGTCAAAAATTCAACTAATGAGTACATAATAGGTACAGCAGATGTTAGAGGTAAAATGACAACTATTGTCAATTTTGACAAATGGATGGGTAACGAAATTAACAATGAAACTGAGTATGAACTTGCACTATTAGCAAACTATGGAGGTCATCGTTTTGCAATAGTAGTTAAAAGTGTTGAATTTATAACTTCCATAGAAGCATCAAATATGAGTGACAATAGTTCAGACAACGAAAAATCACTTTTTATGGTTAAAGTTAAAGTTGGTTCTGAGTACAAACTTTGCTCTATTTTTGATAGCGATCGACTACTATTAGATCTTTTTGATGAGATAGGTACAAATTCAGATGAGACAATTGCACAAGCAACATTTAACAGAAGTACTAAAAAAATGATCATCTTTTGTGATGATAGTAAGTTTATAAGAGTAATGGTTGAGAAACTATTGACAAAACTTAACATTCCTTACAAAATTTATGACGATGGCAAACTATTAGTTGATGATTTAAAAAATATTATTATTGAAGACATAGGACTATTTATAACTGATATAGAGATGCCACTAATGGGTGGGCGAGAAGTAATTGCACATATACGCGATGATCATAATTATGACAATATTCCAATTATAGTACATACAAATATGTCAAACTCTATTATGACACAAGAGTTAAAAAATGCTGGTGCAGCGGCAATTATAGGTAAAGTAAATATGTTAGAGTTAAGTGAAGCTATTGAGGAGTATATAATATGAGTGATGCTAAAAAGCTACAAGAAACAATTGATAAAGAGACTTATTTTGGTGAAGAAGAAATTTTCATATCTTACACTGACTTAGATGGTGCAATAACTTATGGAAATGATGTATTCATTAGAACAACTGGTTATACAAATGAAGAGCTAATAGGACAAAACCACTCTATTATTCGCCATCCTGATATGCCTCGTCTTATTTTTAAACTTCTTTGGGACTTTATGCTAGAAGGTAGTCTTATTACTTCTTATATAAAAAATCGAGCAAAAGATGGATCGTACTACTGGGTATGTGCAACTGTTTTTGGAGTTAAAAATTCTGATCTAAATGTAGAAAAGTACATATCTATTCGTATTAAACCAACTAGTAAATATTTTCCTATTATTCAAGAGTTATATAAAGAACTGTTAGAGTGTGAAAAAACATTTGAGAGCAGTTGGGAAATAGAGTGTACAAAGCTTTTAGACAAAAGATTATTAGAGTTAGGCTTTAGCTCATACGAAAAACTAGTTCAAGAAATTACCAACGAAGAGTTTTTATCGAAAGAGGAGATATTAAATATAAGTTTTGATACTTCTGAGATAGAGACAACGACTGAAATAAAAAATGTTATAAATATTGTAGATGTACTATATAATGAGCTCTCAACTCTTACTGGTAATATAGGAAACATAAAAGAGATTTTAGACTTTATGGTTTCAAATACAACAGATATAACAACTTCTTTACGTAAAACACACCTCTCCTCATATAACTCCGCTATTATGAGTTCAAAATTAGGTGAATTAGGACGTGCATTTTCTGTAATTTCTCACGGTATTCAAGATATTTCAACTAACGGTAATAGACTCTCTGATGCGATAGACTCAAATGTAAGTAAAATGAGTGCTGTTTTTGTAGAAGAGGAGCAACTATTTACAAGAACTATCCTTATAAAAATGATTCTTATTTTAATTAAGATTGAGATTAAAGAGTTTTTACAAAACAAATCTACAAACTTAACTACAATAGTAGATGCCAAAAACTTTTTACAGTTTCAAATGAGAGAGACTAACCTAAAAACTGTTTTTAAAGAGCTTCAGTCTAATATGACACAAATGAGTATGTTTAGCTCAGAGTTAAAAGCTCTCTCAAGTGTTGGAAAAATAGAGTGTGCTCGTATAAAGAATAGTGCATTTATAAGTATATTAGGGACTATAGATGAAGTTATTAATGTAATCGATAGTGCTTCTAAAAAGTCTGATCTTCTTGTCGCTTATATGAAAGAGGAGATAGAGTGTATAAATAGCATTTTTACTGAAGTTTCTATTAATGGGGATGTTCTTTCATTATATATTATGGCTTATCAACATGAAATATTTGTAGAAGATATTAGAAGTACCATAAACACAAAGGAGTTTAAACTTTTACCTACTTTTCAAAGTTGCGAATTTGGTAAATTTTACTACTCAGATCTACTAAAAAATGTAAAAAAATTAAATAACATAGCAGCTTTTGGTCTCTACCTTGATATTGAAACGCCACATAAAAAAGTGCACTCACTTGCACAACAAGCTATAGAACTGGCACAGCAGAGTGATCAAGTAGATCAACTATCAGTAAAAATGATTCAACTAGAGTCTGAAAAAAATAGAGTTATGAAATTAATTAACAATTTAATAGATAGTATAAAAACGGAGCAATAGAAGGTTTATTATGAAATTAGAGAATGAAAAATTTACTGTATACGAAGTTGAAAATATAAAAGAAGCTTTTTTAAACGAGTTAAATCAAAGTGATTCAATTACAGTTGATCTAGAAAATGTAAAAGAGATAGACATCTCTGCTATACAACTACTTCTGTCTTTAAAAAGAAGCTGTATTGAAGATGAAAAAAGTTTTGAAATTATTAATCTCAAACAAGAAGCACTAAGAGTGGTACAATTAAGTGGTTGTACTTCTGAGTTAGGAGAGTAATTATGAGTGAAGAACTAGACCTTTTTAGAGAAGATGCTGAAGAGCAACTACAAATTATGGAAAACTCTTTGGTTGACGCTATAGAAAATGGTGTTGATAGTGATAAAATTGGTGGTATATTTAGAGCAATGCATACCATTAAAGGTACCTCTGGTATGTTTGGTTTTGATGGTGTAGTAAGCTTTACACATATTGCAGAAAACCTACTAGACGAAGTACGTAACGATAGAATTGAAATTACTTCTGAAATGTTATCAACATTTTTGGAAGTTCGTGATCATGTTGAGAAACTTATAGAGTTTGCCATAGAAGAAAAAGATCTAGATTCTGAGACTGAGTATAAAGGTGAAGAGCTACTTGAAATACTTATGCAACATCTAGAGAGTAGTAGTTCTGCAACTACTAATGAAGATCTAGAAACAATTCAAAAAATGCAAGAGTTACTAAGTGAGGGTAAAAAAGTTTGGCATATATCTCTTAGATTTAATGAAAATTTCTTTACTTCTGGAAAAAATATTCTATCAATTTTTAGTGCTTTTGACAAATTAGGAGGTATCTTAGTTAGTGTACCTGTCATAAACTATATACCTAGAATAGAAGATATTACCCCTATTAATACATATATAGGTTTTGAGTTAAGCTATAAAAGTGATGTCGGGTATGAAAGTATAGAAGAGATATTTAAAGACATATTAGATGATATTATTATATCTATATTTGAGCATGATGATCTAGTAGGGCTTAAGAGACTTCTAGAGTCTCAACCTGAGGGTGACGATTCACTAGAAGAGTTATTAGTTCATAAACATATTTTTGATGTTGATATAGTTTTAGATGCTCTAATAAAGAGTGAAAAAAAGCTATTAAAGGCTATGGCAAAAAAAGAAGAAGAGAAGCTAAATGCTTTAAATAATCCACCTATAGTAGAAGAAAAAATAGAGACTATTGAGCCTCCTAAAGAGGAAGTTATAGAAAAGAAAATAGAAGTTGTTAAAGAGGTTAAAAAAGTAGAAGCGAAAGTTGCTTCACCTAAACCTGCAAAGAGTGAAAAAAAAGAACCTAAAAAAGATAAAGTAAAAAGTTTCTCTCTTCGTGTAGACTCATCTAAAATAGATATTTTAATTAACCAAATGAGTGAAATAGTTATTACTAATGCAAAAATAACTGATGTTGCCTCTCAATTACAGCATACTAAACTAAGTGAAGCTAGTAGTATGATGAATGAGCTTTTAGAGCATGTACGTAATGGAATTATGAATATGCGTATGGTTCAAGTTGAAGATAGTTTTACTAAATTTAGACGTATTGTAAACGATACTGCAAAAAAAATCGGTAAAGATATTGACTTTGTTATTAGTGGTGGTGATACAGAACTAGATAAAACAGTAGTTGAGAAAATTTCAGATCCACTTGTTCATATGTTAAGAAACTCTGTTGACCACGGTATAGAAATACCTGAGGTTAGAGTTGCTAGTGGTAAAAGTGAAAAAGGCAGAGTAGATTTGAGAGCATTCCCAGATGCTGGAAGTATAGTAATAGAGATCGAGGATAATGGAAAAGGATTAGACCGCGATCGCCTTTTACAAAAAGGTATTGATGCTGGCCTTATTGATCCTAACGCTATACCTCATGATGAAGATATTTATAACCTTATTTTCTCAGCAGGATTATCGACTGCTGATAAAGTTTCTGATATTTCTGGACGTGGTGTCGGAATGGATGTTGTTAAAAGAAATATTGAAGAGTTACGAGGAACTGTAAGTGTTGAGTCGTGGCCAAATAAAGGGTCAAAACTAACTATTCGTATTCCACTTACGTTAGCGATCATAGATGGATTTTTAGTTCAAATTGCAGATACTAAATATGTAATTCCTTTAGAGATGATCGAAGAGTGTATAGAATTAGACTCAAACTATAAAGAGCAGATGAAAGGCAATGAATACATTAACCTTAGAGGTGAAATTTTACCTATTATGGACGTAGCAAAATATTTCGGAAAAGCTTCAAAAGAGACTAGTGAGACAAACAATGTGATCGTAGTAAGATCTGGTACAAATATGGTAGGTCTAAGAGTTGGTGAACTATTTGGTGAGTACCAAACAGTTATAAAACCTCTTGGTGATATTTTTCAAAATGTACCAGGTATATCTGGCGGTAGTATTTTAGGATCTGGGAAAATAGCTCTTATTTTTGATATACCAAAATTAGTTGAACATCATCTAAATAAAAAAGCAATATAATTTTATATGAACTCATTAAATATTGAACTAAGTGACAAAGAGTTTTTATTTTTTAAAACTATGGTATTTGATGAAGTTGGCATAACACTAAACAACTCAAAAAAGATCTTAGTTGCAAGTAGACTTTTAAAAAGGTTACTGCACTTTAAACTTAACAACTACGCTCAATATATAAAAATACTTCAAGAAAATAGCTTAGAAACTACCAAAATGATAAACCTTATAACTACAAATGAGACCTACTTTTTTAGAGAACATGCACACTTTGAATTTTTAGAAAAAATAGCAAAAGAGAGTTCTCAACTAAGAGTATGGAGTGCAGCTTCTTCTATAGGTGCGGAAGCTTACTCAACAGCATTTATTTTAGATACTTACATTGATAGTAGCAGTTGGCAAGTAATGGGGAGTGATATAAACTCAGAGGTAATAGATCAAGCTAAAAAAGGATTATACTCTGAAAATTTAGTTGAAAAAATACCCTCTAAATACAAAAATAAGTATTGTTTAAAAGGGAGTGATAACCATGAAGGTGAATTTATAATAGATAGGAAACTAACTAAAAAAGTTGATTTTTTTATAAGTAATTTGTTAAATAAAAATAGCTCTATAGGAGAGTTTGATATTATATTTTTAAGGAATGTTCTTATATATTTTGACAATGAGACAAAAGAGATAGTAATTGAGAATATTTTACATAACCTCAAAATTGGTGGCTATCTTATAATCTCTTTAACAGAAAATTTACAATTTTTAAAATCTAACTCTTTTAAACAGATTAAAAATTCTATTTACCAAAGGATCAAGTAGTGATCAAAGTATTTATAATTGATGACTCGATAACTGTTCGTGCTGGTTTTAAGAATTTACTAAAAGATATAGTTGATATAGAAGTTTTAGGTGAAGCTAACAACCCAATAGATGCACTAGAAATTTTTCAAACAACAGGTTTTCCTGATCTATTTTTGTTAGATATTGAGATGCCAAAGATGGATGGATTGACTTTTTTAAGAAAAATAAATGAACAACGTCCAACACCAGTAATTATCTGCTCAACTCTTGTTGAAGAGGGTTCTGAAGCTCTACTTGATGCGTTGCATCTAGGTGCTACATTTATTATAGAAAAACCAAGAACAAAACTCAGTAGCTTTTTTAAAGAATATAAAGATGAGTTAATAGAAAATATTAGAGTAGCAGCAAATACAAAAGTAAAATATAACAGTAACTTTATAGAGAGTAAAAAAGTAAAAAAAATATCTACATCTTTACAAACTAAAAGTGAAAATGTTATAGCGATCGGAAGTTCTACTGGTGGAGTTCAAGTACTAGAAGAGATTGTTACAAACTTGAAAGAGTCTCATCAAGGTGTAGTAGTTGTTCAACATATGCCTAAAGGTTTTACAGCCTCTTTTGCTAAAAGACTAAATGATATAGCACCATATAGTACTGTTTATGAAGCTAAAGATGGTGATATAATTAACAACTCCTCAATCTACATAGCACCTGGCGATAACCATATGGAAATTCAAGCAACACCTGAAGGCTATAAAATAGTTATAAGTTATAGCGAAAAAATAAACTCTCATAGACCAAGTGTAAATACTCTCTTCAAAAGTGTTGCAATTGAAGCTAAAAATAATGCACTTGGTTTTATATTAACTGGTATGGGAAATGATGGAGCAGATGGTTTGAAAAAAATGCTTAATGCTGGTGCTTCAACCTACGCTCAAAATGAAAAGTCTTCTACAGTTTATGGAATGCCTAAAGTGGCACAAGAAATAGGTGCAACAAAAGAGATGCTCTCTATTTTTAACATCATTAAACTAATTAATGAGTACTAACTTCTAAAAAAAATTTAATAAATACCATACTTACTACTCTGTAAGTATGGTATAAATAATAACTTTATTTTTAGTTAAATAGTGCCTCTAGTGATGATAGATCATCTTTTTTCTCTTCAGTTTCAGAACTACTTCCATCTCCACTAGATGGAATATCTTTTAACTCAATTTCAAAACCACTCAACATTGATGCAAGGCGAATATTTATACCACTTTTACCAATAGCTTTTGATTTTTGATCACTTGGAAGTATAACTATGGCTTTTTCGCCTTCTATACTAACACTTGAGATGATCGCAGGTGACATAACACGAGCTATAAAAAGCTCAGGTATATTAGTAAACTCTATACAGTCAATATTTTCATTTAAAAGCTCTTCGCTTACAGCGTTAATACGAACACCTCTAACACCAACAGTAGCACCAATAGGATCAACTTGAGGATGACTTGACATAAGTGCGATCTTAGCACGATCACCTGGTATTCTTGCACTTCTCTCAATAGTTACGATCTCATCTGCGATCTCAGGAACTTCAAGACGTAAAAGCTCTTCTAAAAATTTTGGAGAAGTACGTGAGATCTCTATAGAGATTCCTGCAAGTTTGTCTATATTAACACGACGTACAACGGCTTTTAAAATATCACCTACTTTAAAAATTTCACCCTTAATACGGCTTTTCATAGGTAAAATAGCTTTAACTTCGTCTACTTCAATATATGTACTTTGTTCATGATCAACGCGAGTCACACGACCAGAAACAATAGTACCTATTTTACTTTTATATTTGTCATAAATAGAGTTCTCTACAAGACGTTGAACATGATACTCGATCTCACGATGTAGCTGTTGTGCGCCAGTTCTTCCATAATCTTCTAAGTTATGCTCAACTTGAAATGCATCTTCGATCTCAGCATCAGGATCATTTTCAAGTGCTTCACTTAGTGACATATATGCACCCTTCTCTTCACCACTAAGTTTTGCATCGTCATCTGCAACAACTGTAATAGTTTGTATAAGCGTTAGTGTTTTATTACTCTCATCTATAACAGCTGAAAAAGCTAGTTCATCATCTATTACACGTTTTGCAGTTTGCACGAAAGCTGTTTTTATAGCACCTTGTACATCTTCTTGTTTTAGACCTTTTTCATGGGCAATTGAGTCAATAATATCTAATATTTTTTCCATTAATAAATCCTTTTATAATTTAGGCAGGTTCATAAAAATAAGTTTGTTATTGGTAAGTTGTTTTTATGAAGAGCAGGAGTATATCTTAGTTTGGCTTAATGCGATATTTATTGAATTAAGCTATAATGCAAAATATTTAATTTAGAGGAAACCATTATGGATTTAAAAATAGTACGTATAGAAGAGAAAGCAAAACCTAAAAAAGTTGAACTTAAGAAGTTAGAAGATCAAGTTGAAAAAGAAAACTCAGTAATTTTCTATTTCGATCGTGACAACTCTCATAAAGATCTTTTAGACCTACAAGATCACTTTGAAGCTAAAGGTAAAAGCTTTTACATGAAAGAAGTTAAGTATGGTTTATCTGAAACTGAATATATGTATGAGGTACATGTACTCTAAGCCATGAAAAAACTTTTTATAGAGACACTTGGTTGTGCGATGAATGTTCGAGACTCTGAACATATGATCGCAGAACTTAGCCAAAAAGAGAACTACGAGCTAACTACAGACTTTAAAGATGCTGATCTTATTATGATCAACACCTGTTCTGTAAGAGAGAAACCTGTTCAAAAACTTTTTAGTGAATTAGGTGTTTTTAATAAGAAGAAAAAAGATGGTGCCAAAATTGGCGTGTGTGGTTGTACCGCTTCACACCTTGGTAAAGATATTATAAAACGAGCTCCTTATGTGAACTTTGTTTTAGGTGCTAGAAATGTATCTAAAATAAGTGAAGTTGTAAATGTAGACAAAGCTGTTGAAGTTGACAC
Source organism: Helicobacteraceae bacterium (assembly GCA_013138865.1). Lineage (GTDB taxonomy): Bacteria > Campylobacterota > Campylobacteria > Campylobacterales > Sulfurimonadaceae > GLR69. The sequence continues at coordinate 143,432 of WTBY01000024.1, forward strand.
CTCTTTTGATGAGTCATCTTTTGCATTTAATGACTTTAGAACTTCAATGTTTAAAGCTTTCATAAATATCTCAATCGGCTGTGACAAACAGTGTAGTTTTTGTATAGTTCCAAAAACTCGCGGAGATGAGATATCTATACCACCAGAACTCATTATAAATGAAGCTAAAAAAGCAGTTGCTACAGGTGTTAAAGAGATCTTTTTACTTGGACAAAATGTAAATAACTATGGTCGTCGTTTTACAGATGAAAAAATTAAGATGAACTTTACTGAACTACTTCGCGAAATTAGTAAAATAGATGGCGTTGAACGTATACGTTTTACATCACCTCATCCACTTCATATGGACGATGAGTTTATAGAAGAGTTTGCAAATAATGACAAAATTTGTAAATCTATGCACGTTCCACTACAAAGTGGTTCAAGTCAACTTTTAAAAGCTATGAAGCGCGGTTACACAAAAGAGAACTTCTTAAAACGTGTAGCACTTCTGCGATCAAAAGTTCCAAATGTAACTATTAGTACAGACGTAATCGTAGCGTTTCCAGGTGAGAGTGATGAAGACTTTAATGATACTATGGACGTTGTAAATGAGGTAAAATTTGAACAGATGTTTAGTTTTAAATACTCTGCTCGTCCACTAACGGACGCTGCTGATTATGATGAACAAATTGATCCTAAAGTCGCTTCGCAGCGTTTAACTTTTTTACAAAATAGACAAGATGAGATCTTAGATGGAATTACATCTAAACTCTTAAATCAAATTCATAAAGTCTATTTTGAAGAGTTACGATCAGAAGGTTATGTAGCCGGAAGAACAGATAACAATATTTTAGTAAAAGTAAAAGGAAGTGATGAGCTACTAGGAGCTATTTGTGATGTTAAAATCACAAAAGTTGCTAGACTCTCTCAAATAGGCGAGTTAATTTAAATGAAGCAGATACGTAAAAATATTTTACGATATCTTGCACTTATGTTTGTTCCATTCATAGGCTCACTCTTAATCAGGCTTATATATCTTACAAGTAAAAAAAAATTTAATCTCCCAGAAAATTTAGACGATGAAAATGTAATTTTTTGTTGTTGGCATGGCGATCTACTTATGCATCCCTACCTATACTATAAACTTAGAAAAGTTCAAAATGCTGATGTTATTATTAGTGATCATTTCGATGGCAAAATAATTGCAAAAACAGTAGTCTATTTTAAACTTAGAACTATTTATGGATCAACAAATAGAAATGCATCGCGAGTACTGATCAAGGCAATTAAAACATTAAAGAATGGTTCAGATCTAGCGATCACACCAGATGGTCCAAAAGGACCTAGAAGAGAAGTTGCAGATGGTATAGTAGTGATCGCAAAAAAAACTAAAAAGAAAATAGTAACTCTCAACTCTATTCCATCATCATACTGGCAGTTAAATAGTTGGGATAAGTTTATAATACCAAAACCTTTTGGTGAGTTAGAGTTTTTTGCAAGTGAGCCCTTTAGTGTGGATGGTTTAGAAATAGAAGAGGCTAAAAAATTAGTTAAAGAGAGGTTAATGATTCATGCAATCTAATGGAAAGATATTTATAATATTGGTAGTAGCTGTTTTCTCGCTAACAGGACTATTCTTTTTAACAAATCCATCTTATGAAAAGTCGATGGAAGCAAAGTACTACTACGCAATCGGTGACTATAAAGAGGCTTTAAAACTTGCAAATGAAGCATATACGCTTGATAACTACAACAAGATGGCAACAACTATAATAGTTCAGTCAGAAATTTCTGTGAAGTTTTTAGACTATATTGATGAAGCTAAAAAGTACATATCTAAAATTTCTCAAATGGCAAATGTTCAAAATCTAAGTAGAAGTGATCGTGCAAGAATGAAAATTATGACCTCTATAATGATACAGAGCTATAAGAAAATTTCTCCTACTATTTTAACAGATAAAGAGCTAGTGCAAGATGCCAATTACTATTATGAACAGTTTGTGAGTTTTAATGAAAAACTTGATTCAACAAAATAGAGTAGCATTTTTAGACTACTTAGGTAACATAAAAGGTTACTCTGATCTAACACTCAAAAGTTATGATGAAGCAATTAAGCAGATGATAGTTGAAACAGTTGTCAATGTAGAAGAGCGTATACCATACATAGATCTAATGCCATTGAGACTTAAAATAGCTTCTCTTAATGCAAAAACCATTTCAAAAAAACTTAGTGCTATAAGAACTTTCATAACTTTTTTACACTCCAAAAATATAGATATAGAACTTCGTAATGATACAACTATAAAAGTTGCTAAAACTCTTCCAAAGCCTATAAGTTTTAAAAAAATAGAAGAGGCACTTCTACTTGCTACAATTCAAGAGAGAATATATGTTGAGCTAATATATACTTTAGGGCTTCGTATATCTGAGCTATCATCATTACGTTTAGAATCTATAAGTGAGGGGTGGATCACTATAGTTGGTAAAGGTCAAAAAGAGAGATCCATTCCTCTTTTAGTAGAGAGTCAAAAACTGATTGAAGAGTATAAAAAAGAATTCCAACCAAAAGAGTATCTTTTTGAGAAAAAAGGTCAAAAATTAAGCGAAAACACCCTAAGATATGCCATCAATAAACTGTTTAAAAAGATAGGTGTAAAAGTTACCCCACACCAACTAAGACACTCGTATGCGACGGACTTATTAAACAGTGGTGCTAGAATTGCCGATGTAAGTGAACTACTGGGTCATAGTTCTATGGCTACGACACAGATTTATACAAAACTAGGAAGTGCTCTTAAGTTGAATAACTACAAAAGCTCTCATCCACTATGTAAGGAAGATGTTGAAAATACCTAACGTGTTTAAAAACTTTTATCAGAAGATTTATATAGCACTATCAGTAACTCATACAAAAACAGATGTTAGTGTAAATATCTATAATGGGGATCAACTTATAGAGACTAAAAAAGAGAGTTTTGAAACAACAAAAATAAATAACAAACTTTATGATTTTGTCAGCTCATATATATCACAAACACCTTACTTTTACATATCAACTTTAAATATATCCACGGATCAAGGCTCTATTAGTACATGCTCAAACTCTAACATAGCAAAACATACAGATGTTGGTTCATCGTTAGTTATATGTAACGAAGAGTGGAGTACTTATGCTCAAAAAATTGATATAGATAAACTAGAGAGTAAATACGATCGCTTTGGTTTAGACTTTATATACCCATCTATATTTTTACTTACAAATATATTTAGTGACAAGATTGAGATAGAGCTAGCTCTGTATGTTTTAGTTCAAGATGATATGTTAAATGTAAGTGTCTTTAAAAATGGAAAATTGCTTTTTGCTGAATATTTTGTTCTTCCTGATAAGAATAAAAAAGGACCTAAAGCTGAAGAAGAGATAGAGAGTGTAGAAGATCTATTTGATGACTCTGCAATGGATGACTTAGATGATTTAGACGAGCTTGATGAGCTTGATGAGCTTGATGAATTAGATGGTATAGATGAACTTGATGCTATAGATGATTTTTCAAAAAAAAGTGATACAAATGAAATAAACATAGATTCTGATGATCTTTTAGAGGGTTTTGATGAAGATTATAAACGCTTTTTACTTATAAAAAATGCACTAGAAAAATTTTATCACGATAGTGAGTATGAAGATGTATTTGTAGAAAAAGCATATATAGCATCTAGCTCAACTATTGATAGTCTTAAAAGTTCGTTAGAAGATGAACTATTTTTAAGTGTGTTTAGTCGCAAAATAGACTTATGTGATGAGATAAATAAGTTAAGTAAAAAAGAGGTAGATTCTAGTGATGTATAGTTTTATAAAACCTAGAGTTAAAAAAATGCTAACTACAGAACTACTTATGGTTTTTTCATTTTTTGGTATTACTTTTTTTATGATTTTTGCTACTTATGGCTTTCTATATCTTAAAACAACGCAGTACAAAGAGAGTATGCTTGAGTATGACAAAAAAGTGATAAGTCTTAAAAATGAAGCTGCGATCATGCAAAATAAAATTGCATATATAGAACAAGAAGTCTCTCAAGCAGAACAAGTTTATACTAAAAATAGTGTTTTAAAAGAGTCTATTAAAAACCTTTTTGATCTTATTCCTGAACGTATAGTTCTCTCAAAAGTACAAATGGGTGAAAATTCTTTAGTTCTTTATGGTGTAACACCATCAAAAGATGTTTATGAGTTTATGCTTCATGCACCACTGAGATCTATCTTTCACAGAACATATAGTGACTTTTACCCTATAAGTGGTGGTTGGTATAGATTTGTATCTACTAACTATTTAGATGAAGAGGAGAGTACCCATGACAATAAGTAGAAATATGTTACAAACGCTCTCCTTTGGAGCTATTTTACTCATAATAATTTTAATTGCTGCATTTATGCTTCTTATACCTAAAGGTAAAGAGTATCGTGGTGATCGCATTGAAAAAAGAAAAAGTAAAATGGTTGTAAATAAGTACCAAGCGTGGCACAATGGAATAGCTACTAATCTTAAGTCACTACAAACAAAAAATAAAAATATCCTAAGTGCTTATGAGTATCAGTTTAATCCTGAACGCTTTAAAACTCTTTATGAAAGCTATTTTCAAAACCTAGAATTAAGTCAAGTTAAAGATGTTAATATAAGCAGCGACTTTAATATTTATGAAGTTAAAGCAACTTCAAGTATAAGCTCACCAACTATTTTTTATGACTTTTTAGATGCTGTAAATAAGGGTGAATGGATTATATCTATAGACTTTCCTATAGAGTTTGATAGATCAGCTGAGAGTATTAAAACATCATTTAAAATGAGAGTTTATAGCGACTCAAACTAAATTTTTTAAAACCTCAAAAGCCTCTTCATTATTAAAAAGATAAGGTCTAAGTTTTGGTTCTATATTTAAACTTCTGCACTTCTCTTTAAACTCTTTACTCATTATTTGTTCTATAAATGGTGCTATAAAAGTATATTTTGAAGTTATGTTTACAACATATTTTCTTCCTACTACAAGAGTATCTTTGGTTTTTAGATCCTCTTTATCTCCACGACGCATTAAAAAACCATCTCTCTTTAGAGTCTGATCTATAGTTACGATCGTACCTCTTCTTAAATAAGAAGTTTTAAAGTAGAAGAGTTTATTCACTTGTTTTACTTCAATATCTTCTATAAGTAAAGATAGATCTTCTTCTAAGTACTCAAAACTTTTTAAAATATTTTTAGCAGATTTTTCTAATAGTGGTGAGGCAAATTTTGATCGTATAAGGTTGCGATCGTAACTCTCATCTAAATTTGTTTCATCTTCAAACCAAGTTATATTTCTTGAGTTTAGATACTCTATTAGTTCACTCTTTTGAAGATGTAGAAGAGGTCTTACAATATTGTGAGTACTCTCTTTTGTACTTTCACTTATGCCAAGAAGTTCATAAAGCCCTGCTCCACGTGAAAGTTGCATTAAAAACCACTCAAGCCGATCGCCTAAATGGTGAGCTGTTAAAAGGTTAGTATAGTTATGCTCTAAAATAAGAGAGTTAAAAAAATTATAACGCTCAACTCTTGCGTTATGCTCAAAGTTTTTTTCATCAAGCCTTAGGCTTTTTGAGTAACAAGTAAGTCCATTCTCTTTTGCGATCGTGTAAGCTTTTTTCTCTTCGTCTGCACTTGACGATCGTGTGTTATAATTTACGATCGCAATATCAAAAGGTATTTTATACTCAAGTAGCAGATAAAATAGAGCAGTTGAGTCTGCTCCAGCTGAAAAAGCTAGTAAGTTTTTAGAAGTTTTTAACGTCTCTAAAAGCTCTTTTTTAATCATCTTTAATAATACAAGCTATGAGTTTATCACCTGATAGTTCAGTAACACGAGCAGTATAAATTTTACCAAACTCTAACTCTTCATCGATCTCTTTATCATTAACATAGATCTCACCATCAATATCATCAGCCCAAAGAAGCTCTTTTGCACTAAGTAAGAACTCATGCTCATCACTCTCACCATTTACAATAAGTTTGATCTTAGTTCCTACTTTTTTCTCTAACGAGTCTGTAAGTCCTTCACTTGCGATCGCACCTAAGATCTCAGCACGTTGTTCTATAGTTTTTGGATCAACTTTTAGATCAAAACTAAAAGAAGCTGTATCTTCCTCATCTGAATACTCAAAGACACTAACACGATCAAAACCAAACTCTTTAGTAAAGTCACAAAGTTCATCGAAAATATCTTCACTCTCATGTGGGTGACCAACTATAAGACCTGTTCTTACAAAAGAGTTAGGAAGTGCTCTCATATAGTTCATAAGCTCTAAAGTCTTTTTCTTGTTTGACCCACGTTTCATAAGCGAAAGCATTTCATCATTAATGTGTTGAAGTGGCATGTCAAAGTAGTTATGAAAAAGTTTACTTTTATTGATCTCATATAAAAGTTTGATCGTAGTTGTAAGTGGGTAAAGATAGAGTAGTCTTGCACTTTTTATGCCCTCTATAAGCTCAATTCTTCTGATCAGGTGAATAAGTCCATCGTTAATACTTTCGTCACGTAAGTAAGAGCTAGTGTCTTGTGAAACAAAACTAAAGTCATAAAAACCTTTTTTAACTAGCGACTCTACCTCTTTTACTATACTATCAAGCGATCGTGAATTTAGTTTACCTTTAAAAGATGGGATCGCACAAAAACTACAAGTTTGATTACACCCCTCAGAGATCTTTATGTAAGCGTGGTAAGAGGAGTTTGTAACAACTCTCTCAGCATCATCGATCAGATAGACTTCATCACTAAACCTGCTCTCTTTAGACTCTAAAAGTTTATCGATCTGCTCGTAGTCTCCAACACCTGTAAAAATGTCAACTTCAGGAATTTGCTCAGCTAACTCATCTTGATAACGTTCACTTAAACATCCAGCCATAACTAAAGTTGAGTCCTCTTTTCTATTCTCATGAAGATCGAGAACTGTATTAATAGACTCACTCTTTGCAGCGTCAATAAAACCACAAGTATTAACTATGATTACATCAGCTTCATCAGCTTCATTAGTTAGCTCGTAAAACTTTAAGCGCCCCATCATAACTTCTGTATCTACAAGATTTTTAGAACAACCAAGTGAAACAACATGTAGTTTTTTGCTCATCTATTTTTCCTATTTTGAATTTATATTTATTATGTAACTAAGTAAATCATTAAAATTTTCACATTGATTTTTAGCTCTTTTAATACCATCTTTTTGAATATGATTTTTTAAATGGTTGGAACAATCTTTTGAATATCCAGGTATAAACTGCTTATGTCGTAAATAAGTGTCACAGTGTAAACATTTAGAAAGGTTAGAAATTTTAACTTTATTAGTCATAGAACTATTTACTAAGTTTTGTTTGTTACATTTCTCTTTAATATTGTCAATATTATCTTCAAAATGAGCTATTAAAAAAGCTTCAAAACATGGGTTTGTAGTAAATATAAAAGTATTTTTTTTACTAAAGTTTAATATCTCTTTTTTATATTTAAAAGCATCACTTTTGTCTTCATCAAAAATTATTAAGTAATTGTCTGTTATATCTCGCTCTTTATCATTTACTAAAAAAGAGTATTTTTCAAATGCCATTTTTGGACTTCCACCACTAAAGTTTTCATAATTCACTTTAATATGTTCTGTCATACTTAAGCACTCTAGTAAAATATTTAAGTAGTGCTCTTCATTGCAACCTTCATGGATTACAGTTAACCGTTTAGTCATTTAACCAACTTGTATCAGGCTCTTTAGGTTCTGTGGAAGCTATGTCATAAGTACCATTCATGTACTCTCTTAAAAAATTATGGTAAGAACTTTTAGCTTTGTAAAAGTGTTTTAAACTCTGTATTTGAGAGCTGTGATCTATCTTATTAACTATACATATTTCATCTTTTTGCATTTGATCTAAAAACAGTAAGTTATGAGTCGTAAAAATTAATTGACAACTGTTTTCATTGTTATTAAACATAGCTAATAGTTTCTTATAAATTTTAGGATGTAAGCCATTCTCTATTTCATCTACAACTAGCACACCACCATTTTCAAGAATAGGTAGTAAGTTGTGGATTATTTGCATTAGTTTAAGAACACCATGTGACTGCTCTTGAAAAGTAAATTCTACACCATCTTTTTTAAAAATAATCTCTTGAATTTCAGAAGTTTTATTATTTGTTACTGGTTTGGACTCATCATCTAATGAAACAAAGTATGATTTATTTTCTACTTTTTTTGTAATGGGAATTATCTCACTTATATCACTATCAACAACCTGAAGAATATTTAAAACCTTTTCTTTGTACCTTTGTGAAGATATAAAATCCATAAAATCACTATTTCTAAATAAATTATTATGTTGTGAAGTTGTATTGTCATAAATTATTAAAGTATTAAAATAGTTATAAATTTCATTAAAATAGTCTCCATTTAAATTTTTAACAGTTGAAATTAAAGAAGCATTAGGTTTTAAAAATTCCTTATACTTATTTATGATTTTAATATATTTTTTATTTCTATATATTTTTGCTTTAACGCCAAATTTTTCACCTTTATTATTTACAATACTATCAATAAAAGATCTTTCATCATTTACTTCAGAAGTAATCTCAAAAATCAATTCATTGTCAATATGTAGGCATTCATATTTCAATATGTAATCAATTTGAATTTTATAAGTATATTTTTTATTATTAATTAAAAATTTAATTTCAATAGTAGATATTTTATTAGAGTTAAATTTATTATTTTTTAATAAAAATATTTCTTCAGGCTTAAACTTGAAAGAGTTAACAGCTATATTTTTCACATAAGCAATAGCTTTCAAAATATTTGTTTTACCAGAAGAGTTATTCCCTATTAGTGTAAATACTTTTAAAGGGTTATTATGCTCATCAGTAAGTTGAATAGTTTGCTTTTCATTAAATGATAAAAAATTTTCTAATGTTATTTCACTAATCATAGTTAATGTATTCTCCTTGGGTTCAAGTACGTTTATTTTATCTAAAAATAGCTAAAACTATAACCATACAAACTTATGATTTACTACTTTTAAAGAGGTTAAATAAATTTTGATATAATATAACCAAACAAAATACTTAAACCCTATTCTTAGGGCTTTGGAAGGTGGATATGTGTATAACAGCATGAGCATAAACAACCAACACAACTGTTTCTTCTAAGAGATAAAGACCCTCCCTAAAACCTCATTTCATAACGGTTATACCTTATTTTGGTATTGCTATGGAGCGTTTCAATATAAAAACAAGACAAAGTAACATAAATTTGGAGAAAAAAATGGCATTAATTAAATGTAAAGAGTGTGAAAAAGAGTATAGCGACAACTCTGAGGCTTGCCCTCAGTGTGGTTGTCCCACAGAGATGAATGTTGATACGCCACAAATAGATACTTCTGATATTAAATGTTCAGTGCGTATTGATGGTAATGAAAAATTATCAGATACATATAATGGACTAATGTTTCTATTATTATTTGTAGCAGGCTTGATTAGTATTCCTTATGTTCTATTTGGTTCATATACAGGATTGTTTCCATTTATAGTATTGTTGATTATTTTTCTATTTAGAAATAGTATAACATCTAAGAAGAGAGTAAAAGCTATGGAAATTTTTAAATTTTTTAAATTGAAATACCCAATTCTTGAAAGTGTAGGTAGAAATACAAATCTTGATCAAATTACAACTACTTCCAATAATGCTGATGGAGCACTCTTTGATATTTATATGCAAGCATATAAAAAACAAGCAGATGCGGTTGTAATAAATAGTACACATAGTTCGTCAACAGAATCTATATCAAAAATGTCTAAAAATACACCTTTGTACCATGCAACTGCTACACTAGTCAAATATAAAAAATGAAAAAACTATTTTTAGTAGTTTTTTTAATGAGTGCGATCGTAAATGTAAACTATGTCAATAGCTCATTTACAGCTAATGCTGGAGTTATAAAGTGGGGTGTGAAGAAGTTGATCGGTGGTGCAGTGAAAATTATTTTTAGTAGTGCAAAAGATAGCATAGTTGAAAAAGCAAAAGGTAAACTTTTAAACTACTTAAAAACTCACCCTGAGTATGTTGACTACGCTGAAAATATAGTAAGAAAACAGATTGATAAACATCCTAAATACAAGGTTAGAGGTTACAAGCTTCTAGGACAAATAGCGAGTTATGCTCGTTAACAAAGGAAAAATATGTCATATATCAGTAAAAGTTTAATGAAAGATGAGGAAGTTATTTACACAGCCACTGTTAGTTGGGTTGTGTATGTGCCTTTTATATTTTTGTTTATTTTAGCAACTGCTTCTTGGGTGTCACTCTTTATAATTGCTCCATATTTCTACGAAATTAGTACTCCTAAAGAGTTTTCAAAGTTAATAAGTACATATCCTTTGTCTGTAATAGGAGCAATACTCTTTACGCCTAGCGCATTTAAAAGTTTATTAAATGCGTATTTATACAGAATTTCTACGGAGTTAGCTGTAACTACTAAAAGAGTTATAGCTAAATGGGGTTTTATAAGAAGAGTTACTATCGAACTTAACCATACGAAGGTTGAAAGTTTTCATATAGATCAAGGAATAATGGGGCGTATATTAAACTTTGGAAATGTTATTATCAACGGTACTGGTGGTGGAAAAACACCTATTAAGAATATAGAGGATCCGATGAGATTCAAAACAGAAGCTATAGAAATTTTTGATCGTATTCATACGAATAATAAAAACGATTAAAAACAAAAAAAGGAAAGATATATTCCTCTCTTCATAGAAATGAAGCATTACAATATAGAAACAAGTCAAGCAGAAAACCTTTAGCTAAGTCTCTCTTTAGGTGTTGGTAGTTCTGAGCTTGAAAAGAGAGTGCTAGGGGTTGAACCCCTTAAAGCCATAAAAAAATTGAACAATAAAAAATAAGAGTAAATTTTATACTATTTTACTCATATTATGAATATGTGAGTAATTTTTACTATTTTTTACCCATTCTTGAGTTAATGAAAGATTCTAGCTAATAAATATTTTTGCTATAATAGTAAACTTTAAAAGTAAAGGGTTCTAATGCCAGAAATAAGTAGGTTTTATGGAATAAAGATAGCAATGTATCCAGATGATCACAATCCACCTCATTTTCATGTTGCATATAGTGGCTCTAAAGCTGTAATTGGTATAAATAACTTTGCTCTGCTTCAAGGTTCTTTACCTCCTAAAGCACTCTCATTAGTTGTTGAATGGGCTGTTTTACATAAAGAAGAGTTACTTGAAGACTGGGAATTGTCAATAAACCTACAAAGCCCTAAAAAAATTGAACCGTTGGTATAGATGATGTATATAGAAGTAGTGGAAGCCAAATTTATAAAAGATAAAGAGATATTTATAGTTTTTAATGATGGAAATAGTGGAGTAGTTGACTTTAATATTTTTATAAAAAAAGGTGGTGTTTTTAAAGGGTTTAGTGATCAAAAACTTTTTGAGCACTTTAAAATTGATACTGATTTTGGTACTTTAGTCTGGAGTGATACTTTGGATATAGCACCAGAAACTCTATACCGCAACATAGCATAAAAATTTGCCAACAAGTCATTAACCTTATGAAACTAAGTACTTAAAATACCATGAAAACATATGATGTAGTTATTCTCGGTGGTGGTGCAAGCGGTTTTATGGCGGCTGGTTATTTAGCTCAAAACTCCTCTTTAAAAGTTGCGATCATAGAGGGAAATGCTAAGACTATGCAAAAGGTAAAAGTCTCTGGTGGTGGACGCTGTAACTTTAGCAATGTTAAAGTTGATAGTACTCACTATGATGGGGATGAAGCTTATGTGAGCAAAGTTTTAGACAGCTTTTGTAAAGATGACACTTTGGAGTTCTTCAGAAGGCGTAACTTAAAAAGTACCATAAGATCTGACAAGTACTACTTTTGTAAAAATAGTGCTGATGACATTATGAATATTTTAAAAGATGAGTGCAGTGGTGTTACCATTTATTTAAATGAAAAAATTATAAGTGTTAAAGATGGCTATATTGTTGAGACTTCAAAGCAAAAGCTAAGTGCTAAGGTTGTGATCGTAGCAAGTGGTGCTGAGAGTTTTAAAACTCTTGGAGCAACTTCAATCGGACTTGAAATTGCAAAGAGTTTTTTACTCTCGGCTACTCCTTTTTCTCCTGCACTTGTAGGTCTTACACTTCAACCCTCTCAGTTTTGGATGAAAGAGCTTAGTGGCATAAGCCTGAATGCAAAAATCTCAGTTGGCTCAAAAGTTTTACATGAAGATCTTCTTTTTGCCCATAAAGGTATAAGTGGTTTAGTTACTCTATCTGCTTCGCTTTATTGGAAAAAAGGTGACCTATCCATTGACTTTTTACCAAATGAGAGAGTAAACTTTAACTCTAAAAAACATATAAGTACAGGAATAAACCTCTCAAAACGTTTCTTGAAAAGTTTTTTAAAAGTATGTGAATTGGCTGATAAACCTCTAAATAAATTAGATAAAAAAGAGAGTGAAATACTTTTAGCTAACCTTCACAACTATACTTTTGCACCTGCTGGAACTTTTGGACTTAGTAAAGCTGAAGTTTGTAGAGGCGGTGTTAAAACAGAAGAGCTAAGTGAAAGCTTAGAGTCTAAGAATAATAAAGGGTTATACTTTATTGGTGAAGTAGTAGATGTTACCGGAGAACTCGGTGGGTATAATTTCCAGTGGGCATTTTCAAGTGCTATAGTATGTTCAAGAAATATTTTGCTATAATTCAAAAATAATTGAGGGGTTGGTATGATTGTAGTAATTTTAGATGATTCAATGACTGTTAGACTTACTATAGAAGCCTATCTTGATGAGTTAGGTGTTGATGAGTGTGACATCTTCTCTACTGATGATGGAGAAGAAGCCCTAGAGTACATCTCAGAACATGGTGCTGATATTATATTTAGTGATCTATATATGCCTAAAATGGACGGTGAACTATTTGTTGACAACTTGTTGAGAATTGATCCTAAACTAGTTTCTCGTCTTTTTGTAATAAGTGGTGTTGAAGATAACTCAGAGTTTGATTCAGTTAAAAAAGCTGGAGCTAAACGCTTTATTAAGAAACCTATAAATAGAGAGCATTTTAACCACTTTGTAAAACCTGAGATTTTAAAGAAAAATAAATTAACTTAAAATTAAGGCTCTTATAAAACTATTTACTCTACTCTTTTTAACCAAACTTCTGATTTAGTTTTACTTTTTTTAATACCTATTCCATACTTATACATCATAGCAGTTGATAACATACATTTTTTATCACCTTCTTCGGCGCCTCTTTTGTACCATGCAAAAGCTTCAAAATTATTTTCTATAGCACCGTATCCATTGATATAGGCATATCCTATATCAAAGTTAGCCTCTTTTTTACCATTTAAAGCGGACTTAATAAACCAAAGTAGTGCATTTTTATCTTCATGAAGTTTTTCATACTCTAAAGCTTGAAGATACATACTCTCAGCTTCTTTTAGATCTAAATTATTTTTATTAATAACTTTTGAAACATCAAGAATAACAACTTCATCTATATCTTCTATATCTTCATCTTCTTCGTCGAGACCTAAAAGTTCATCATCACTAATAACTTCTGCTTCAATTACAGCCTCTACTACTTCTTTAATAACTTCCATCTCTTCTTTAGGTAGTTCAACTTTTTTAAGTTCGATCTCTTTAGTCTCAATTTCGACTACTTTTATAGGTTCTTCTATTTTAATTTTATCATACCAAAATGTTGCATTTTTACTATTTTTAGTAACACCATCACCATTTTCATACATATCTGCAACATTTTTATAAGAGCTTTCAAAACCTGCTTGTGCAGATCTTCTATACCAATAAAAAGCATTTTTCTTATCAACTGAAACACCTATACCATTATCATACATAGTAGCAATTTTATTTTGTGCATAACTACTATTTTGTCTAGCCGCTTTAACATACCAGTAGTATGCTTTCATAACTTTAGACTTTTCAAAATAAGTGTCAGCAACACTGACTTGAGCAGTTACACTACCATCTCTTGCTTTTAAAAGCTCTTCTTCAAAACTAATAGCAAAGAGCGATGTGTAACAAATTAGTAAAATAGCTAAAAGAGATTTCAAATTTAACCTTGGTATCTCTCTAAATATTTAGTGTCAAAATTATTACTAATAAAGTCTTCATTTTCCATCATTTTTTTATGGAATGCGATTGTAGTTTTGATACCTTTAACGCTAAATTCACTCAAAGAACGGTGCATTTTTGCAATTGCTTCTTCACGAGTATCAGCATATACAATAAGTTTTCCGATCATAGAGTCGTAAGTTGCAGGAACCACATAATTAGTGTGCACAAAAGTGTCTATTCTTACATTATAACCACCAGGTGCTATCCACTCTGTAATTTTTCCAGGACTTGGTAAAAATTTAACAGGATCTTCTGCACTAATACGACACTCTATAGAGTGACCACGTAGTTTTATACTATCTTGTGAAGGAAGTTTAGAACCCTCTGCTACTTCGATCATAAGTTTAATAATATCTATTCCACTTACCATCTCTGAAACTGTATGTTCAACTTGAAGGCGAGTATTCATCTCCATAAAATAGAAGTCTAAGTTAGCGTCAAGTAAAAATTCAAATGTACCAGCACCCTCGTATTTAATAAACTTAGTAGCTTTTATAGCTTCATTATGAAGTTTTGTACGCACTTCTGGAGTAAGTATAATTGCAGGAGACTCTTCGATCAGCTTTTGATGACGTCTTTGCATAGAACAGTCACGCTCTCCAATATGAATAACATTGCCATGGCTATCAGCTACGATCTGAACTTCAATATGACGAGGATTTTTAATGAATTTCTCCATATAAATTGTTCCATCACCAAAAGATGTGATCGCTTCACTTTCACATGCTAGAAAAGAAGTTTCAAGTTTTACTTCCTCTTCAACAACACGCATACCACGACCACCGCCACCCTGAGCAGCTTTTAATATAACTGGATAACCAACTTCTTTAGCTCTCTTTTTAGCATCTTCAATGTCGTGAATAGCTCCATCAGAACCAGGAACAACAGAAACACCTGCTGCAACCATAACGTCTTTAGCTTTTGATTTATCGCTCATTAGAACCATAACTTCTGGAGTTGGCCCAATGAATTTTATTTTATGATGAGTACAGATCTCAACAAAGTGTTGGTTTTCACTTAAAAAACCATAACCTGGAAATATTGCATCACAGTGAGTTATTTCAGCAGCTGCGATCACAGCTGGAATATTCAAGTAACTTTCACTACTTGGTGCTCCACCTATACAAATAGCAACATCAGCTAATTTTAAATATGCTGCATCTTTGTCGGCAGTTGAGTAGATAGCAACAGCCTCTTTACCCATCTCTTTAATAGTTCTGATCGCACGAAGAGCTATCTCACCACGATTAGCAACTAAAATTCTTTTTATTTCAGCCATAATATACTACGCTTTTTCTACTACAAATAGTGGCATATCATATTCAACTGGCTGACCATCATTTACTAATATTTCTAAAATAGTACAATCAAACTCTGCTTCAAGATCATTCATAATTTTCATTGCTTCTAAAACAGCTAATGTTTCACCTTTTTTTACTTTTTGTCCCACTTTTACAAAATCAGGGCTATCTGGTGAAGGTGCTGAGTAGTAAGTTCCTACCATTGGTGAGTCAACAGTGTCACCACTAATTGAACTACTTGTTGAAGTTTCACTTGAAGTAGTCACTGCCATAGCAGGTGCTGCTACAGCTATAGGTGCAGCCACAACTGGTGCAGCAACAACACCAACATTTTTTTCTAATTCAATCGAAAAACCGTTCTCTTTGTTAATTTTAACACGTGATAGTCCACTATCATCGAATTCGCGCATTAATGCTTTGATCTGTTTTGTATCCATAATTTTTCAGTCTCCATTTTTGTTTTACGTAATTGTTGTTATAATAACACAATTTTTATAAAAAGGCACAAAAATGGGACTAAAAAGTGACACATGGATCAAAAAAGAGTCACTAGAAAATGGGATGATTGCTCCATTTTGTGATGATCAAGTTGGTGAGGGAGTTGTAAGTTATGGACTTAGCTCTTATGGTTACGATATTCGTGTAAGCAGTGAGTTTAAAATATTTACAAACTTAAACTCCACAGTTGTTGATCCAAAACATTTTGATGATGCAAATGTTGTAGACTTTAAAGGTGATGTATGTATTGTTCCACCAAACTCTTTTGCGTTGGCTAGGACAGTTGAATATTTTAAAATACCTCGTGACGTTTTAGCAATCTGTTTAGGTAAAAGTACGTATGCTCGTTGTGGAATTATTGTAAATGTTACACCTTTTGAGCCAGAGTTTGAAGGTCACATAACAATTGAAATTTCTAACACGACTCCTTTACCTGCTAAAATATACGCTAACGAGGGGATTGCACAGGTATTATTCTTACAAGGTGATGAAGCTTGTGAAACAAGTTATCGTGACAAAAAAGGAAAGTATCAAGGACAAGAGGGTATAACTCTACCAAGAATTTTACAAAAGGACTAAAAATGTTACATGAATACCGTGATGTTATCACACATATGAAAGAACACAAAAACGAAAATGCTCACTTTATGAAAATTTTTGAGACTCATAATGAACTTGACGATCAAATTAAAAAGGCTGAAAATAACGATCTGATTTTAACAGATGTTGAACTTGAGACTCTTAAGAAAAAGAAACTTCTTTTAAAAGATGAAGCTTATGGAATTTTAATTAAGTATAAAAAAGAGCACACTCTTTAATATACAAACTGAGCCTATTCTTTAGGCTCTTTATACATAAGTACACTAAAATCTCTCTCTAAATAACCTTCAACAAACTTTACTTTTGCACCTAATTCTAGGCTGAGTTTTTTTATCTCTTGTGGTAAAAAATAGTTATATACTAAAGATTGATCTCTACCTTTTAAAATATTAAATACGAAACCTTTGCTAGATGAGTTAAAACATTTTGTTATAAATTTATGAGTTTCATCTCTTGTTAACACATTCATAGCTCCACTACAAAAATACCACTCAGCAGTTGGAAGTGATTCATTTAGAATGTCTAGTTGAAGTATCTCTTGGTTATTATGTAACTCTCTTGCTTGCATGATCATATCTCTATGAAGATCTAACCCTATATATTTTTTTACTCTAATTCTTTCGGTGTTCAAATAAGTTAAAAGATCTGCTAAACCACAACCTGCATCAACAATAGCATCTTGGCTTAAATCCCTATTTAAAAGCTTTAAAAGTACTCTAAACCTTGTATGTTGAGAGTGTAAAGAGTTCCAATGAACTTTTCTATGATTTAATGTATGTTTTTTGAGTGTTGCACTGTAAAATTCGTCATTATCTATTCTTGGCATATTTAATTATATCTTATATGATATAATTATACTAAAATATTTAAGGAAATTTATGATCGCGCTCTCTTCCAAACAAAAAACAGCTGTATTAGATTTCTTTGAAAGTGATATCAAACTTGTAAAAAGATATTTTTCATCAGTTGGATTTGACTTTGATGATGAGTTTGAGTACGAAGTTTTTAAAGAGTTCATTTACTCTGCAGCTGGTATGATTAAGTCCATTGATGTTAGTGTTTATAACAAAGATTTAGTTGGAAAATTTAGCGCAATTAAAAATTTAGATGAAAAACATACTGAGTTTAGAGCTAAAAGTGAGTTTGCACTTACAGTTTATCAAAGTGCTTTTTTAAAGCATCAAGAAAATTACCAAAAAGAAAAAAAATTATATGAAGACAAACAAGCTCAATTTCAAATGGTTATTGCAACCGAAGCTAGACTTCATCAAAAGTTAACAAAGTTAGAAGCTGCTCTTGAAAAAAAGAAAGATGAACTCTCCGCAAAAGCGATAGAACAATACAAAGAGCAGTTAAAGCCTATAAGAAGAGAACATGTTGATGCAGTTCACTACCTTGGTATTGAGAGAAAAGTTTTAGATGAGATAAGTCAAAAATTACGCTCCTTTGAAGATGGTCACAGAGAAGAGTTTATATCTATTTTTAATACCATGAGAGATAAACTAGAGTACCAGTTTAGTGAATCATTAAACTATTTTGGTTTCACATTCAATGAAGCACTTTTTAAAAATTCTGCCTCTTCAAGACTGATTGCAAACTTTAGAAAAGAAGCACATATAGATGGTGATTTAGATCTTTGTAAATATGTTGAGTACTACTTACGAAACGTGGCAGCTGACGCTTTAGCTGATATTTCACATCAAAGAAAACTAAAAAAAGCAAAAGCTTATTGTGCAGATCAAAAACGTTTTTAAATAGTGGCAAAAATAAGTGCTTTAGAGCTAGGTGCTACTCTTTTTACTCCAGCATCTAACAAAAATTTAACTTCAATTTTAGACAAAAAAAAATACACATATTTACGAAGTGTTGTAGTTGATTTTGAAGATGGCTTAGAGTATTTAGAGTATGAAAAATATTTTAACAACTTTAACACTATTTTACAATCACTAAAAAAAGTATCACTTTTTAGATTTATAAGAGTAAGAAATATAGCCTCCCTAAAAAAGTTTTTATTATTAAAAAATATACAAAAAATTGATGGTTTTATTCTTCCAAAGTTCTCACTAAATAACTGTGACGAATACCTATCTCTTTTAAAAGATACCTCTTTTAGCTTTATGCCATCTATTGAAACTACAGAGCTTTTTGATATTTCTAAACTATTAATTTTAAAAGATAAACTACTTCCATTTAAAGATAAAATACCATGTATCAGATTTGGGCTAGAGGATATGCTTAAAATGTTAAGCTTACGCACTACTAAAGAAGTTAATGTTTATGATATGTTGGTACCATCATCTGTGATGTCAAATATGCTAAGCAGTTTTAAGCCTTTTAGTTTTGAGGTAAGTTCTGGTGTTTATAGATTTTTTAAAGATGATAGTGGCTTTAAAAAAGATCTACTGCGATCAATAGATGAAGGATTTTGCAGTAAAACTGTAATTCACCCTAACCAAGTTAAACTATATGAAGAGTGCATGAAAGTTGAGCAAAAAAATTTTAGTGAAGCAAAAAAAATTTTAAATAGTTCTAAAGTAGTTTTTTCGCAAGATAGTGCAATGAGTGAAACATTAACCCAAAGTGCTTGGGCTACAAATATAGTTAAAAGAGGTGAAATTTATGGTATTGCGTAACCTATTTATGATTTTACCTTTAACATTAAGCATATTAAATGCTATTGATTTAGCTAATAATATTAAAGGTGATGTACAGTATTATTACTATGGTATTGACAAAGACAATACTGATAACTCTTACGCTTCAGCTGTTGGTGGAAATGTAGAGTATAGATCCGAAAAGATATATAGGTTTGGTATACTTTTAGGTTGGACTAGCTCTAATATTTTAAATGCTGATAATGCCAAGCCAACAAGACTATTTAATAATGACACTACAGAAGTTAGTAATATAAATGCTATATCACAGGCAAATATATTTTATCAAAATTCAAAAACTTACTTTAAATTTGGTTCACAAAAATTAGATACTCCACTACTTAACTCTACTTCAGGAAGAGTTGTACCATGGACTTTTAATGCTGTTAATATGCTATACACACCATATACTCACTTACATATAGATATAGGTTACGTTGATACTATTCGATCAAATACCTCCAATATATACAAAAAAGATAGTGCTAGTGGTAAGTTAGAAGATGGTGTATATTACCTTGGTTTAAAAGAGTCATTAAATAAACATGCAGTCTTAACTATGTATTATTATAATGCCCCTAAACTATATGACTCTATCTATCTTCAATACCGCTACAGCAGAGTTCACAAAAGTGATCTTTACTGTTTTGCTGTTCAATACATAAGAACATATAAAAATGGTGGTGACTCTTCTAATGCATCTTTAACTAAAAATAATGGTGGTTATGACACAAATCTTATAGGAGCTAAAGTTGGACTGTTTTATGAAAACTTACAACTACAACTTGCAATGACAAAAAACTTTGGCTTAAGTGGAATAGACAAAGCCTATGGTGGTATTGTTTCACTATATACTAGCTCTATGATAGCAGATGGCACAGGTGCATACAAGCCAACAGCTTACTCATTTAAATCAATTTTAGACTTAGGTGAAAATATTGAAGCTGAACTAGCATTAACAAAGGTAGAGTTTGATGACTATAGAGGTACTGCATACAACGCTATTTATGCTGGAGCTAAGTACTATTTAAGTCAATACACAACAGCACATCTGCGATATGAGAAACTTTTTCCTTCCGATACTTTAAACCAGCACTATACACGTTTTATATTGAAGTATAAGTTTTAATAGTTTTATTTTAAAAGGTATAGAGCTATATTTTTATAAAGCTGTATAAAAATAGTAGGATTTCTTTTTTGAGCTAATGTATTAATTTGAAAATAGAGTATTTTAGTATTTTTTGACGCTATGTAATCAAGTCCATCATCCTCTATTGCGCAAACTTCTTTCAAGTTTAATAACCGACTCTCACTAATTGAGCCTTTATACTCAAAGCCTTTTGATGTATCCATAATTTCTATTTCACCGTGAAGTAAAAAAGCTAAATAACTATCCATTTTAAACTTCATAAATATATCTGCACCATCAGTTAGAGTCTCTATTTTTTGCATTTTTGTTAAAGTTGCTATATGATTAATATCTATGTTATTAAATATCTTTATGTTGCTTAAAAGCATTAACAACTCCCGTTGAGCAGAAGATAATTGAGGCTTTTTCTTTGGAGCTTCAACTTGCTTTTTAACAGTTTTTTTTGTAACTATTTTTTTTACTTTTTTAAATGACTCATTAAATGGTTTAGACTCTGCACTTAATACTTCTTTAATAAATAAAATATCTGCCTTAGAATAGTGAGTTGATTTCATTAAAGTTTCTCTAACTTTCTTACAATCTCTTTCATTTTAACGGCTTTACTACCAGCTAAACGATTAAGTGTATATTTCAAGTAAGAGACTAAAGAGTACTCGCCCTCTATAGAAATAGAGTTAAAAAATTTATTTATATCATAAGAGTTTTGTGCCTTGTACCATAACACCTGATCAAATAAAAATAGTTTAGTATTAATAGCATTTTTTAGAGTTCTTAGAAGTCTATCTCTCTCTATTTCAAACTCTTTAATAAACTCCTCTTCAGCTCTTTTAAGCAAAAATGCTTTATCATCATAAAGTAGTGTTAATGACTCATCTACTATTTCTGAATCTGCTGGAAGAATATTTATATTTTTCACAATTAAACTACTAAATACTGCTGATGGTATTTTATTTTCAGAGTTAAACTTAGAATATATTTTTATTAGTTCTTTAATATCACGCTGCATTAAGTCCAAAATACCGCTGTTAAGTTTCATATCTATGTTGAGTAAATTTTTTAAAGAAGAAAATATAACATCCACTATAGTTATATAGTTAAATGAAGGAGCTTTAAATTCTGCAAAAAGTAAAAAAGCATCTTCTTTATCTATAAACAGTTTAATTTCATTAAAGTACTCTTTTGTAAGTGACTCTATAATTTTATACATCTGTTTTGTTGTTTCTAAGTCAAGTGATTTTTGATCTTGCTCATCATCCATTATTTACTCTTTTTTCTAGCAGTCATCTCTACTATATTTTGAAATAATTTTAAAAATAGTAGAGGATATTTTTTTTCATTTATAGCATTAAACTCAAAGAATAGCACCTTTGTTATACCAGAACTAATATATTCTAACTTATCGTCACTGTTATTTAAAACAACTGCTAAATTAACTATATTATTAGGCTCTATTGAACCTTTATACTCAAAACCGTCTACTGTGTCCATAACCTCTACTGCACCACTAACTACATAAGCTAAAGAAGAAGTTTTTTTATATTTTAAAAATAGATCTGATCCATCTTGAAGAGTCTCAATTTTCTGTTTTAAAGTTAATCCTATAATCTCTTTTTGAATAAAGCCATTAAAAATATCTACGCTCAAAAGAGCAGATAACAACTCATTTTTTTTTGATATATTTTCTCTTGATTCAGACATGAAATTATTTTTTTTCTGAAATAAGAAGATAAATTTTATTGCTGTTAGGATTTTGCCAAAGCTTTAACTGTATAAATTCATGTGAAGTAGTTGGTGAGTAGTTAAGCTTTTTTAATAGTTTAACTTCCGCCGATTCGAAAGCTTTTTTAATAGTAGATTCTCTACTATTTTGATCAATAGACGAACTACCTATCACCGTTACTCTATTAGTATAAATCTCTTTCCCACATAACCATTCAGGTGCAAGTGCATTATCAATACGACATTTGTACATATTACTCTGTTCAATAGGTGTTAATTTAATCATTTTAGGACCACAACCTAAAAATATAAAAGATAATAAAACTAAAAAAATATGTTTTTTCATAAATAACCAATAAATAATAATTTTTAATACTTTAACATAACTTCACTAAAGCAATTATTTTAAGTACTTTTTTTTTAAAACACCTTATAATATCAAAAAGTTAATATTAGGTTTAAAAAATGAAAGAGTACAATTTTGAAGAGTTTAATGAAGATGTAAATATTCTATATAACAAATTATGTCATGAAAATATAGATACCATAGTCGCTTTAGCAAGAGGTGGCTTAATGCTTGCTCAACTATTAGCATATAAGTTAGACATTAGGGATGTACAAAGTATTCAAACTATCTCTTATGATAAAAATAATAAACTTAACAGCGTAACTGTGATAGGATCCATCAACATAAAAGACAGAGCAAAAGTATTAATTGTAGATGATATAGTTGATAGTGGTGATACGCTAAAAACTGTTTTAGACCTATTTAAGCGTCAATATAAAACTAATAATTTCATATCTGCTTCAATTTTTTTTAAAAATAGTGCTTTAATTCAACCAAACTATAAAGTTAAAGAAGCAACCGAATGGATCGACTTCTTTTGGGAAAAAGTTAACAAATAGTAAACAATAGACGATATGGTTTTAAAATATTCCATTTGCGCAAAGGGGCTTTTATATTATGGGTGATTTTTCTCCGTACCAAGTTAAAACAAGAGATTTAGTAAGAACTCTAGTAGAAGCATCAGGAGAGCATGGCATAAAAGCTTCTATGGTTGATTTTGATCTGCTTTCATATGAAAGTTACTATAAAAATCATAATACGCAAGAGTGGAAGCTATTTAATAGAGCTGAAAGTCCATTTATTGTTGAAGCGACTGCTTTAGAAAACTCTAAACAAGAGTTCTTTCAAGAGTACGTTATAAGTGTTAAACCCCTAAGAAAAGATGACTCAAACCTTGATCTTATTATAAAACTAAGTGCAAATAAAAGCAAAAGTAAAGTAATTGTTAAAGTCTCTAAAGCATCAACTATCATTTATGCTCACGATAGTGCGGTAAAAATAAAAGATATTATCTATAAAAAGTTACTTAGACTCTCGTTTTTAATAGATATTTTTGATAGTGATTTAGATGTTCAAATTCTTGATCTTTTAGACATAATTAAAGACAAAGGTTCCCTAGACAAAGACTTTACTATAACAGCTTGTGAAGCTCTTAATCCTAAAGACTCTATTGATGATCATATTATTTATAACTATTTTGACGAAACTAATAAAGAACTCTTTACACCCGTTAGTGCAGATGAGTGTGTTGTTACTTATGTAAAACCAGTTCGTGGAGTAAGTGGACGTGGCTGTAATGGTAAATTTATAGAAGCTCTATCACCTACAGAAAAACATGCAAAATATCTTCGTATTAAAGATGACAGCCTTAGAAAAGAAGACGAAGAACTAGAAATAAAGTACTACGCTAACATTGATGGTTTTATAACAAATGAAGAGGGTGCACTCTCTGTTGGTAAAGATCTCTCAGTTAAAAAGATCTCTTTTAAAGAGACAGGATCTGTTAGTGGTGATCTCGACAAAGATGTAAGTATTAATGTTCAAAAAACTGACTCTCATGAAGATGCGATCGGTGCTGGTCTTAAAGTTGAAGCTAAAGATGTAACTATTGATGGTACAGTTGGTAGTGGAGCAATCGTTCACGCTGAAACTGTGAATATTAAAGCACAAACACATAAAGAGTCAACTCTAATAGTAACAGATACTGCTACAATATACCTGCATCGTGGAAAACTAACAAGTAAAATAGCAAAAATTAATATTTTAGAGTCTGGTATTATAGATGCTGATGATATAGATATAGAGCTAATGGTTGGTGGTGAAGTACGTGGTAGAGTTATACATGTCAAAGAGGTTAAATCTAACTCACTTCTTATTGCTTCTGAGCGTATTGTAGTTGATCATATAAGTGGTGAGGGTAATAAGTTTATTATTGATCCATCATCTATAGATGAATTTAGTAGTGAAGTTAAAGAACAAATAACAGAAATTGATGCTGTAAAAAAAGATATGAAAATTATTCATGATACTCAGTTAAAACTACAACAAATTTTCAAAGCATTAAGTTCTAATGTAAAAGTTTTCCAACAAAACATTGCTCGGGCTAAAAAGAACAAAATGAAACCAAATCCTGTAGATATTGGAAAACTTCTAAAATTTAAAAAATCAGGTGAGCTAATTAAAGAGAGTGCTGAGAAAAAGGCTGTGCTAGTAGAGAAGCTAGAGGTCATGAATGCTAAACTAGAAGAGTTATACGCTGCTGAGCTAAACTCAGAGGTTATACATAACGGAACTTATAGAAATAACGCAAGAGTTACTTTTATAGACCCAAAAACTAAAGAAGAGTATAGTACTTTTCCAAATTCAAAAATAACAAAAATTAGTTTAGAAGAGTCAGAAGATGGTGAGAGTAAAAAACTCGTTTTCAAATAGTCTTTAAAAAATTACTTTTATTTTAATATAAATACTGCCTTACGGCAGTATTTAAAAGCTTAACACTGGTATGTAGTTTTAAACTCATAAGCAGTTGGACGACCCTCATCTGGATAAACATCACGATCGAAACGGTAATGTTGATAAGCATCTATAAATTCTTTTGTAAACACAGGCTTAAGAAAGTCGTGATCTGTAATAAGACCTTCAAGCGCTTCACGTAAAGTGTGTGGCATTTGAGGAATACCTTTTTCACGAATCTCATCAAGAGAAAGTTCATAAAGATCTTCATCCATTGGACCAACAGGGATATCTGCATTCTTGATACCATCAAGACCAGCCATCATCATTACAGCAAATGCTAAGTAAGGACAAGCAGTAGAATCTGGAAATCTCATCTCTAAACGAGTAGCACCTTCACCAGCTCCATAAGGGATACGACAAGCTGCAGAACGGTTTTTTGCAGAGTAAGTTAAGATACTTGGTGCTTCAAAACCTGGTAGTAAACGCTTGTACGAGTTCGTCGTAGGATTTGTAAACGCTGAAACTGCAGCAGAGTGTTTAAAGATACCACCAGCATAGTTAAGAGCCATTTGTGAAAGGTTACCATAAGCACCCTCTTTATAGAAAAGGTTTTTACCATCTTTCCATAAAGATTGGTGAACGTGCATACCATTACCATTATCACCAAACATTGGTTTAGGCATAAATGTTGCAGTTTTGCCATTAAGATGAGCAATCATTTTGATAACATATTTATATTTTTGAACATTATCAGCAGCACCAATGATGTCAGAGTAAACAATACCGATCTCATGTTGAGCTTGTGCAACTTCATGGTGACCAAGAACAACTTCAAGACCAACTTGCTCAAGAACTTGCATCATCTCCGCACGGATATCTACAGCACTATCAGTTGGCGCAACTGGAAAGTAACCGCCTTTAGTTCCTGGTCTGTGACCTGTATTATACATCTCAGGGTATGGGTTATTTGAATTCCACTCACCCTCTTCGCTATCAACTTTATACCCAGCTTCATTGATATTATCAACAAAAGTTACAGAGTCAAACATAAAAAATTCATTTTCAGGACCAAAGTAAGCAGCATCAGCAATACCGATAGACTCAGCGTGTGTTAATGCAGCTTTAGCGATTGAACGTGGACATCTTTCATAAGCTTGATTTTTGTAGATATCATAAACATCACAAAACATAATAATAGTTGGATCAGCAGTAAATGGGTCTAAGAAAGAACTACCTACATCAGGTGTTAAAAGCATATCTGACTCATTAATTGGTTGCCATGCTTCGATCGAAGAACCATCAAACGGAAGACCATTTTCAAGTTGACCTACAGTAACAGCGCTCATTCTATAACTAATATGGTGCCATGCACCTTTAATGTCAGTAAATCTAAAATCTACAAACTGAACATCATTTGCTTCACAATATGTAAAGAACTCTTCTGTGCTATTAACAAATTTTCCCATGTTTCGCTCCATTGTTTAAATATTGTAAAAAGTATATCTAAAGTAATTACTATTGAAGAGTAAATAGTGCTTAATATTTATGCATATTATAGTAGTGTTTCTATATGTCACAAAACAGTTCTATACAAAGATGATTAAATATTAATCATCTCTTTACTCCTATTAGTATACACAGAACACTCACTATAGCCTATTCTACGTGCTAAGCTGTACATATCCTCATTATAAAAACCAACTTGTTCAACAGAGTGAGCATCACTACCAAAAGTAATAGGTATTTGCATCTCATAGGCTAAGTTTAAAAGTTCTTCTGATGGGTAAGCCTCTTTTACTGGTTTTCTATACCCTGCTCCATTGATCTCAATTGACATACCAGATCTTTTTATAGACTCAAATGCACTAGAAGCTATATCTATAATACTTTTATTTGGCAAAAACTTAAATACTTTTATAAGATCTATGTGCCCTACAATATCAAACTTACCACTATCAGCTAATAGTTCAATTTGATCAAAATACTTTTGCCAAACTTCATCTATATCTCTATTTTTGTACTCACCTATAAACTCAGGGTTGTCAAACCCCCAACTATCTAAAAAGTGAACACTTCCGATAAGATAGTCAACTTTAGCATTTAAAACTCTATCGTCCATATAGCCAGGTAAAAAATCGACTTCATAAGCTAGTTTTATATCTATACTATTTTTGTATTCATTTTTAAGTCCTAATATTTCATCTTCATAACTCCGCATTTGATCAAAACTCATTCTATATTTTTCATCATATTTCATAGGTGCATGATCACTAAAGCCATAAATATCTATCTTTTTCTCTATAGCTTTTTCAATATACTCACGAGATGTTCCTGTCGCATGGTTGCATCTATTCGTGTGGTTGTGCAGGTCTATAATTTTCATAGTTTTATCTTTATAAATGATTTTTGTGATATTATAGTGAAATTAATTTTATATTTATATTCGAATTACTATAAAAGTTGGAGAATTTCAAATGACACAAGAAGAACTAGATGCATTAATGGGTGGAGACATAGACCTTGATGCTATGGAAGATGAAGTTGATGAGAGTTCAGAAGAAATTGCTGAAGAGGAGACTACAGATGAAAGTACTTCACAAGAAGTTGCTGCTGAATTAAGAAAAACAAACAACCCTCCACCTGCCATTGATGAAAATAAAATGGTAGATCAACTTGATGTTGTAACAAAAGAGAGTGAAGAAAAAGCTAGTGAAATTTTTGACAAGCTAGACGAAGTTAGTGAAATCTTGGATACTACTGAATCATCAACTAATGACATTATCTCAACTATAGAAGCAAACATTAAAATTTTTGAAGCACTTAGTGCAAAATTTCCTGAAGTAAGTAGTTTTAGTGAACAAGTAGAGCAAAATAGAACCGCTCTTGAGAGTGCTAATACAATAGTTGAACAAGCACAAGAGGGTATTGATCATATTATGATTGCTATGGATACTATGCAATACCAAGATATCCACCGTCAAAAGATTGAACGTGTTATTAATGTTATTCGTTCACTTTCAGGGTACTTGAATATTCTATTCTCATCAGATAAAAAAGATGATATAAAACGAGCACCATCAGCCTCACACTTACCAGGCGATGACAATGAAACTGTTGATGCTGATGAAATAGAAGCACTTTTAGCATCTTTTGGTAACTAACCAAGATGGATCTTACTGCCCTTCCTGATGAAAATACTAGAGTAGTAGAACAGCTTGATGAAGTAAATAAAGAGAGCGAAGAAAAAGCCGAAGAAATAATAAATTTTTTAGATACTCTTAGTGAAGAGTTAGGTAATGCTTCTGAATTCATTACATCTTTAATTGAAGAGACAGAAGATGATATTAAACTTTTTAATTCACTCAATACAAAATTTCCAGATATAGATATTTTTTCAAAAAAAATCAAAAAAAAAGAGAAACACTTAGAAGATCTTAAAAGCTTGTTTGGTAAGTTAGAAGAGCAGATTGATCAAACTTTTGAAGTTATGAATAATATGCAATACCAAGATATTCACCGTCAAAAAATAGAGAGAGTAGTAAACTTTATACGTACACTAGCAGGGTATTTAAATACTCTTTTCTCATCTGAGAGAGATGACTCTGAACGTGCACCATCTGCTCAGCACATACCTGGCGACAATGGAGATACTATGGCAGAAGATGAAATTGAAGCACTTTTAAGCTCTTTTGGTAATAAAAAGTAGCTAATATGAACAGTGTAGAATTACTTTCCCCAGCTGGAAATTTAGAAAAATTACGTATTGCACTTGACTTTGGTGCTGACGCTGTTTATGGTGGCGTTTCTCACTTCTCTTTACGAATAAGAAGTGGAAAAGAGTTTAGTTATGAAGAGTTTGCGGAGGGTATTAAATATGCTCACTCAAAAGGTAAAAAAGTATATGCGACAATAAACGGCTTTCCTTTTAACTCTCAACTAACTCTTTTAAAAAAACATATACTACGTATTGCAGAACTGAAACCTGACGCTCTAATTGTTGCTACGCCAGGTGTTTTAAAACTTGCAAGTGAGTTAGCACCAGACATTGATCTTCACCTTTCAACTCAAGCAAATGTTATGAATGTTCTTGATGCACAGATCTATCATGATATGGGTGCTAAGAGAATTATAGTCGCTCGAGAGATCTCACTTAAGGACATTATAGAGATTAAAAAAGAGATCCCTTCACTTGAGATCGAAGTTTTTGTTCATGGCTCTATGTGTTTTGCATATAGTGGTAGATGTCTAATTTCTACTCTTCAAAGTGGGCGAGTTCCAAATCGTGGAAGTTGCGCAAATGATTGTCGTTTTGAGTATGATATATACGCGGCTAACCCTGAAACAGGGACACTATTTAGACTTGAAGAAGATGCAGGTGTTGGAACATATATAATGAATGCGAAAGATCTTAACCTAGCTTCACACATGAAGGAGATTTTAGATAGTGGCGTAGTTGACTCTGTAAAAATAGAGGGTCGTACTAAAACTTCTTACTACGCCGCGATCACAGCAAAAACTTATAAAAAAGCTATAGATGATTACTTTACAGATGAGTTTAATGGTGAAATTTATCAAAGAGATTTAAACACACTTCAAAACCGTGGTTTTACAGATGCTTACTTGATCTCACGTCCATTTGAAAAGAATGATACTCAAAGTTTAGACTTCTCTATGCAGATGGGAACCCATCAAGTGAGTGGAATGGTTGATGCTTCATGTGAGTACTTTATGTGTAAATACAAAACTCTGCCAGATCAAAAATTAGAGCTAGTTCTACCATACAACACACAAGTAGAAGAGATAGATAACGATATAGGTAAAATAGAGTTGATAGATAAAAACTACTATTTAACGCTAAAAAAAATAGTGACTAAAAATAACAAAGAGTTGCAGAGTGTTCATAGTGGTAATTTAAACCCTATTAAACTTCCTACTTCTCTACCAATGTATACTTTTTTACGTATAGAAGCTGATGCAGAGGTACTAAAAAACTCTGGAATACAACAAAAATAAAAGTTTTATAAAGCTTTTAAAAAAGAAAATTGAGTAAGTGGAATATAGTTCTATTTACGTTAAAATAACAAAAAAAAAGGTGAAAAATGAAATTTATTTCAATTATTATGGGTTCTAAAAGTGACTATGAGGTTATGAAATCTTGTTCTGATACGTTAGAGGCGTTTGGTGTTAACTATGAGTTAATTATAAGCTCAGCTCATAGATCTCCTGAGAGAACTAAAAATTATATGGATGAAGCAGAAGCTAAAGGTTCACAAGTATTTATCGCAGCTGCGGGTATGGCAGCTCACTTAGCTGGTGTTTTAGCTTCTAAAACTATAAAACCTATTATTGGTGTTCCTATGAGTGCATCTGCATTAAGTGGTATTGACGCACTTCTTTCAACTGTGCAGATGCCAGCAGGTATGCCAGTTGCAACAGTCGCGATCGGAAAAGCAGGAGCTATTAACTCTGCTTATTTAGCTATGCAAATTCTAGCATTAAATAATGAAGACTTACGTGTTAAACTTCAAGAAGATAGAGTTGCAAAAGCTAAAAAAGTAGAAATGGATTCACAAGAGATTGAAACTATTATAAACTAACTAGGAGAAGCAAATGAGTGATATAGATTGGGTTAGTGTTGATGAGTATGCACAAATTACTGGTTTAGACCAGTTATCAATTGATGAGCTTATAGAACGTGATAAATTAACATTTAAAGAAGAAAATGGTGTTATCTTTATTGATGCTTCTAAAAATATAGGTGCGATCGTACCTATAGAGATAGAAAATATAAATACTCAAGATAACGCTGAGCTACCTATGCACTTTGCTGAAAAAACTATTGGCACAATCATGAACCTTCATGAGCGAGTTCTTGACGCTAAAGATGAAACTATAGAGTCTATAAAAGTAGAAAATTCACTTTTAAAAGATGGTTTGGCTTCACTTCAAGAACTCTACGATGAAGATCGTGGAACAATTGCAACTCTAACAGAGCAACTTCGTATCTCTCAACAAGAGGTAGAATTTATGCGTCGTAAGTATAAACTTATGTGGGGAAAAGTAGCTGAAGATTATGCTGCAAAACCTACCCAATAGGTGAATATTCAACAAGAGTGTATCGAGTGCTTGATCAATCAAGCACAACGAGTCTCAACAAGTATAAACGCTTCAGATGAACTCTCAAAAGAGCTAATATCTAGCGTAAGTGAAGCTTCTAAAAATTTTAGTTTTAACCAATCCCCTCCAGAAATTGCTTCTTCTTTGTACGAAAATATGGCTACGATCGCAAATAGATCAGATCTATACAAAAAACAGAAAGAAGATGCGACGAAACTTGCTTCAAAACTACTACCAACTCTAAAAGAAAAACTACTAAACTCTCAAAATTTACTTTTAGATGCTACTAAAATTTCTGTTGCTGGAAATGTTATCGATCTAGCTACTACTGTAATGTTTGACCTTGAAGATCAGTTAGAAGAGATCTTTGATGTTGACTTTGCTTATGATGACTTTGAAGAGTTAAAAAACTCACTTCAAACTAGCTCAACACTACTCTTTATAGGTGATAATGTAGGTGAACATATTTTTGACTACCTATACATTGAAAAAATACAAGAGCTATTTCCTAAACTAGAAATCTCATATATGGTAAGAGGAAATCCGATCATAAATGACGTAACGATGAAAGAGGCTAAAGAAATTGGTTTCGACAAGCTTTGTAGTTTAGTTGATAGTGGTGTTAATACACCAGGTTTTGCTTATGATCGTGCTAATAAATTTTCGAAAGATCTTTTTGATAGTGCAGATATGGTAATTACAAAGGGAATGGGAAACTTTGAGTGTTTAAGTGAAGCTCATAGAAAAAATCTTTTCTTTTTATTTAAAGTAAAGTGCAATGTAGTTGCCTCTTGCGTAGGAAAGAGTTTGGGTGATCTGATCTGTAAAAAGATCTAACTCTTTTTTAGAAACTTTTTTATACCCATAGCAATAATTCTAAATACCCAAATAACAACATACAAAACTCCACTATAAATTAGCGGATGAGTGTAGTTGTCTTTAGCTTCCATAACTGAATACCTAACGCTTGGATCACTAAGTAGATCTGGATGCATTAAAAACATAGAAGCTGAAAGTACAACAGCATAAATAATAATCTCTTTTAAAAATATTTTCAACATCTATAATACCTTTTTTAAACCTTAAATTCATTTAGTTTTTGATTTAACTCATTTGTAGCACTATTTAGCTTATTTACCATACTTGTTAAATTGCCCATTGAAGTGTTTGAACCCTCAGCAATACACTCAACTTCTTGAGTCTCATCAACTATTACTTGAATCATATCAACAACTTCTTGGTTATCATTTAAAGTGACAGCTGAGATCTCTTTTGCATTTAAAAGTGTTAAGCTTGTTTCTTCAAGTTGTGTCTCTATACCTACATTAATATCATTAACTTCATTCATAAGTTTAGACTGCTCAGAAATTTCTTCTACTGTCTCAAGTATAGTTTGAGAGAGCTCTTGTATTGTAGTATCACTTGATTGTACTGAGTTGTGGGTATTTTCAGCTAACTTTCTTACCTCATCTGCAACAACTGCAAATCCACGCCCATGTTCACCTGCACGAGAAGCCTCGATCGCAGCATTTAGTGCTAATAGATTCGTTTGGTCAGCTATATCTGAGATAATAACTAAAATATTTTTAAGATCATCTATTTGAGTTTTTAAACCATCTACTTTTTGAGAAAAATCAGAAGCTTTTTGTGAAATATGATCAACTTTTTGAAATACTTTTTGTGTACCATTTTTTACCTCTTGAAGCTCTACAGTTGCACTATCTATTTTACTAAATGTCTGCTGAGTGTGCTCGAAACTATTATGAATGCTAACTTTGACACTTCCCATACTCTTATACATATGATGTACAAGTTTACAACCTTTCTTAGTCTGTTCTTGTTCATTTTTAGACATACTTGATAACTCTAGTGCAACAATTGCATTTTGCGTTGATGTCTCTTTTACAACAGTAATAAGAAAAGCAATTTTTTCTAAAAACTTATTCATAAGTTTTGCAGACTCACCTATCTCATCATTTGAAAGAACAGTAACTCTTTTAGAAAAATCAGTTCCAATACCTTCTACCTCAGATGTAAACTTCATTAGAGGTTTTGAGACAACAAATTTAGCAGATAACTGTATAGCAAAATGTAAAAATATTAAAAATATACCTGAAGCAATTGTTAGTTTTACAATAAGTGAGTTTTTCTTTTGTATGCTATCAGTAACGTCTATTGTTATGCTAGCTGCACCTAGAATATCTCCATCATTTACATTATGACACGTTAAACAGTTAGTACCTTGAAAATCTTTAGAAGCTATATAAGGAACTATTACACGAAGTGAAGACTTGTTGTCACTCTCTATATATTCTGTCTGAATTTTTTTAGATGAGATGACACTTCTTTCAAGATCATCTTTAGGTTGCTCAATATCTAAACCTGTTCCATACTGAGACTTAACATGTTCTGATCGAAAAGCATGAAAAGAGATCACATTATCAGTATCAGAAATTTTTTGAAAAAAGAGTTCTCTATTGGCAGGATCACTTATAGCACCAGTTAACATAAGCATGTTTAAACCACCTATAGAACTCTGTGCAACAGCAATACCTTTTTTTGTAACTTCATCAATAGTTAAATTTTTAATAATATCTTGAAAAAAGAGTAAACTTCCTAAAACACTGACTAAAAGTATGTTCATAACTACAAACTGCAACTTTGTACTTATACGTAAATTTTTCCATATTTGGTTCATATTATTTCTTATTATTAATTTGAAATATTATACTTAAGTAAAGTTAGTTCTCTTTGAATAGTAGAATATTTTATTAGATCTAAATATATTTTCTTACTGATTAATTATTAATCACTAGAGCTCCGTTAAAGCATAATTATTACCTTACAATTGCGTATCTTTAATTTTTGGAGGCTCAAAGTGGAAAACTTTGCAGATGTACAATATATACTCACTAGCTTTTTAATGCTTATGATGGGTGCTTTAGTTATGTGGATGGCGGCAGGTTTTGCTATGCTAGAAGCAGGTTTAACAAGAACAAAAAATAACGCGACTATACTTTTAAAGAATATTCTTCTTTTCTCGATCGCTTGTTTTATGTACTACGTTTTAGGTTATAACATTATGTATGGTGATGGTGGAGCGTTTATGGGTAACATGAACTTTGCACTTGCTGGTATTAGTTATGACTCTCACTCAGTTATGGCTGACTTTTTCTTTCAAGTTGTGTTTGTAGCGACTGCAGCTTCTGTTATTTCAGGAGTTGTTGCAGAGAGAATGAAATTATGGCCTTTTATGATCTTTGTTGTAATTCTTTCAACATTTATCTACCCAATTCAAGGTCACTGGTCATGGGGTGGTTCTGAACTCGGTGGTTTCATGGCAGGTTTCAGTGACTTTGCTGGATCTACAATTGTTCACTCAGTTGGTGGATGGGCTGCACTTGCTGGTGTTATTTTACTAGGAGCAAGAAAAGGTAAGTATGGTAAAAATGGAGAAGTAAGAGCTATTACTGGTTCTTCTATGCCACTTGCAACTTTAGGTACATTTATTTTATGGATGGGTTGGTTTGGCTTTAATGGTGGATCAGTTCTAGCAATGGGAACAAAAGGTGACATAGACGACATCGCTTCTGTTTTTGCAGCAACTAACATGGCAGCAGCAACTGGTGCTATTACTATGGCTATTTTAACTCAACTACTACACAAAAAAGTTGACCTTACTATGGTACTTAATGGTGCTTTAGGTGGACTTGTTGCAGTAACAGCTGGACCAGACCAAGGTATGTTCGCAGCTACAGTTGATGGTATGGTAGCAGCTATTTTAATTATGATTGCAGTTCCTATGTTTGACAAATTAAAACTAGACGATCCTGTTGGTGCTCTTTCTGTTCACTTAGTGAATGGTATTTGGGGTACGATCGCGGTTGCTATTTGGAGTGATGAAGTATCTATGTTAGCTCAACTTAAAGGAATTCTAGCGGTAGGTGTTTTCACTTTTGTAGCTTCTTTTATTGTTTGGTATGTTCTTAAAATATTTATGGGAATTCGTGTAAGCGAAGAGGTTGAGTATGACGGTTTAGACCAACATGAGATCGGTCTTGAAGCATACCCAGAGTTCAATAAGAATTTTAAATAATACCCTACGGGGTTAAGGTGACTTCTAATTGCAAAGAAATTAAATGTCGTGTGTTCTATGCCATTTCAAAGCATAGAATAACTAAAACTCTACTCATAGCGTTTGGCTAAAGAGTGAGTTTAAGCAAAGGATCAAAAAATGAAAAAAATTGAAATTGTTATAAAACCTTTTAAACTAGAAGACGTAAAAGATGCATTAGCAGACTTAGGTATAACTGGTATGACTGTTAATGAGGTAAAAGGTTATGGTCGTCAACAAGGACATAACGAGCTTTACCGTGGCGCTGAGTATGTGGTAGACTTTTTACCAAAAATTAAGATCGACGTGATCGTAGCAGGTGAGCAAGTTGACTCTGTTATTGACGCCGTGGTAGAATCAGCACGAACTGGTAAGATCGGCGATGGTAAAATATTTGTTTCAGATATAACTAAAATAGTTCGTATTAGAACAGGTGAAACTGACGAAGAGGCTGTTTAAGCTCTCTTCACTTAACAAGTAAACGCGATCGTAACTTTGCGATCGCTAAGTCACTTTTCATAAAACATAATTATATTTTGTAATACTATCTTTTTATGGTAGAATAATTTAAACAAATAGATAAGCCCCGCTTTATGGCTTATAGAGGGTTTATAGTGTATAATTTTTTCAACATTCAACTAACTTAAACAACAAAGCCCCTCCCTAACCTTTTCTCTTTATTCACAAACGTAAACGAATACTCTTCAAGCGTGTTCTCTTAACTTTAAAGCGTACACGTTTTACTTCAAAGAGTTCACACTTTGGATCAAATCTTTAACGCTTTAACGCTAAGCGTTAAGGTTTAGAGCAAAAGAGTATAGGTTTTACTCCAAAGAGAGTAAGTAACAACTCATTTAAGGGAATTAAAATGTCAAACTATAAAGTAAAAACAGACTTTTCACACGCTACAGACACTACTATAGCACCATTTGCTACAAATGTTCTAAAACACATGGAAAAAAACGATCACTTTAAAACACCTGTTCCATCACTAAAAGATCTCCAAAGTGCAACTAATGCTTTTGAGAAATCTGCAAAAGAGGCAAAAGATGGAACAAAAGAGCAGACAGACATAAAAAACACAAAGAAAAAAGAGTTAGCAAACACTCTCTCTAAACTAGCACAGTTTGTAAACTTTAGTAGCGATGGTGACAAGGCTAAACTTGACAGCTCTGGGTTTGAGCTTCAAAGCTCTAAAAGCTCGATCGGAATACTACCAGCACCAAGTGAGCTTCACGTTAAAGATGGAGCAAATGCAGGTGAGCTAGTAGTAAGCTACTCAAAAGTTGCAAAAGCAACAAGCTACCGCATTATCTACACAGCAGACAACACACAAAGTGACTCAAAGTGGCTCTCAAGAACCTCAACGACAACAAGCCTACTCATAAGTGGTCTAGCTGAAGCACACAAGTACTACTTCAAAGTAGCAGCACTAAGCAGTGAAGCGATGAAAAACGATCACTTTAATTATACGGACACAGTAAGTCGTATTTCACAATAGCATTAACCTCATAGGGAAAAACTACGCATTCCATAGAGCTGTAAGTCGAAAAAGGAAAAAAATGAAAAAAATTATCAACTTAACTATTATTACTATTACTACACTATTATTTAGTGGATGTTTCAATAGTATTGATGGTACTTATGAGTGTTCAGTAAGTAAGGATCCTAAAAAAATATTACTTAAACTTGATGGTGACAATTGGGATTTAAATATGGAAAATAAATGGATGTCTAAAGAAATGAATAAGGGTTTAGAGAAAGTACTTAAAGAAGATCCTAGTGCTAAAGTTGATTTTTTTATTGAAAACAATAAAGATTCTGGTGTATATTCATTGTATGTAAATGCTGTAAAAAATAAAAAAGAAGAGAGTAAAGTACTCTCCACATTTACTTTAAATGAAAATAAACAGATAGAACTTACTATGGGATTATTTACTGTTCCTTGTTCGAAAATTAAGTAGGTGTTCTTATGAAAGGTACAATTTTAGACTATAGTATTCAAAGTAGTAGTGGTATTATCTCAGCAGATGACGGAAATCGTTATGACTTTAATAATTCAGAGTGGAAAAGTGATATAGCACCTTCTAAAAATCAAAAAGTAGATTTTGAAATAGATGAAAAAGATGCAATAGGAATTTATGTAGAGAGCTCACAACAATTTGATGCAACTAATATCAAAGAATCACTTTCAGAATTAAAAAATTCTCAAACTGTAACTAATGCACAAGCTAATGTAAATAGTGCATTAAACGCTGGTGTGCAAAATAAGTTTGGATTTATTCTCTCTTTATTAACAATAGTTGCTCTATTTTTACCAATTATACAAATTCCATATATAGGCAGTGCTTCTGTAATGGACGACTTTTGGGGCAAGTTCTCTTTTGTTTTACTAATTATTAGTGCAATTTTGTTTTATGTTGGAGCACCAAGACTTTTCGTAAAAATAAGTGTAGGTATTACGCTTATTATTCTAATATTAATGACATATGATTTATTTTCATCATTAAATAGTGGTAGTAATGCACTCAGTATGTTTAGCGGAAGAAGAAGTAGAGAAGTAAATCTATTTGAACTTCTTAAGTTTGGGTTTTACACACTATTACCACTAGTAATAATACTTGCTTTAGCAACATTCAAATTTAAATATAAAGAAAAATAAGGAGAGAAAATGAAAGGTAAAATTTTAGAATTTAACATACAGAACTCAAGTGGGGTTATATCAGCTGATAATGGATCAAGATATAATTTCTCTAGCTCAGAGTGGAAAAGTCAAAAGTCACCTATGTCTAATCAAGAGGTTGATTTTGACATAGATGGCGATAACGCAGTTAGTATTTATCTAACTGGCTCTCAAAGTACTGAAGATAGTAAGACTATATTAGGAATAATATCACTTGCACTAACTTTTTTCTTAGGTTTCATAGGAACATTTATTTCAAGAGTAGTCTTGTCTAAAGAGTCAGCAGGGAGTGCATTAATGCCAACATTAATACACTTAGTTTGTACTATATTGATACTTATTCCTGTTGTTGGACTTATTGTATATTTTATAGCAACTATTTATTATATGATTACTAACTATAAATTAGTAATGAACAGCTAGTAACAACTTATTAGCACCTCCAATGAGGTGCTGTAAGCCTCCCCTTAAACCATACTAGTTCAAACGGAATAATTCATCTCTAAATGATACTTATCTAAATATTCAATAGGGCTTAATTTACCTAAAGTTGAGTGAGGTCTATAATTATTATAGTCAT
>WTBY01000025.1 GCA_013138865.1 Helicobacteraceae bacterium
ATGACTATAATAATTATAGACCTCACTCAACTTTAGGTAAATTAAGCCCTATTGAATATTTAGATAAGTATCATTTAGAGATGAATTATTCCGTTTGAACTAGTATGGTTTAAGGGGAGGCTTACAGTATATGGAAAAAACTCTATAAAAATTCCAGCTTGTGTCATAGTAAAAATACTAAGACTAAATACCATTCCAAAAAAATAGACGTACTGTATATGTCTTAATGCAAAATATAGGTAACTGTTGTAAATTAAAAGAGCAAATATCGCTCCTATAAAAATAGCAAACATTATGTGCATATTCTTTTTGGAATTATAATAATTTTGTTCATTAAAAATATTTATATGAACTATTATAGAATTTTTTGTAGAGTATTTTGCTAAAAAAGTGTAAGTTTCTCCTTTTTTGACATCTACTTTTAGTAATGCATCATAACTATTAGTCTCTTTGTTTTGAATGCCACTTTGTACCTTTTTTAAAAGTTTTTTATCTTTCAAAAAATAGAGCTCTATGTTCGTAACACTTACTGTATCTATATGTTGAATATATAATTTTTTTATATCGCTGGTAACATAAATATCTGTTTTAACCCATAAAACCTTACCTTTACTAAGTCCAAATGAACGTTTGTTTACGGTGGTTTTTGTAAATTTTTGGTTTAAAATAGTGCCGATATTGTATTGATTATTTGTATCTTCAAGGTACTTGAGTTGAAAGTCTGTTATATTTACATTTGTATGATTCACCTCTACGGCAAAAAGAATATAAGTAAAAGATATAAGTAATAGTAAAAATTTCAAAAAAACCTCTTGAGTAATAATTTACATATTATAATATCATATTGAGGTCTCAATGAGGTTTATTCATTAACACCATAATAGTTTTAGCTTCTATTAAGTCGTATTTGATACTAATTTTGAAAAAGATTATATTGATTTATAATATGGTTTATGACAAAATTTTTCATTAAGCTGTACAAGAGAAACAAGAGAGTTCTAAGAAAGAAACTAAAATATTTCCTTGAAAGTAATATATGAGTATAATAAAGCTCTTAGAAATTATTATAAAAGGTAAAATTAAATGATTTTATTAGCAGGACCGTGTGTGATCGAGAGTGAAGAGCAACTTTTTAAAATTGCACATTCATTAAAAGAGTACCAAGATAATGACAAAATAGATTTTTACTTTAAAGCTAGTTTTGATAAGGCAAATAGAACTTCATTAGAGAGCTTTAGAGGACCTGGTTTAGAAGAGGGTTTAAGACTGCTACAAAAAGTTAAAGATGAGTTTGGTTACAAGATCGTAACAGATGTACATGAAAGTTCACAAGTTAAAGCGATCGCAGAAGTAGCTGATATAATTCAAATACCAGCTTTTCTTTGTCGCCAAACAGACCTTTTAGTTGCTGCTGCAAAAACAGATCTGATCGTAAATATAAAAAAAGGTCAGTTTATAAACCCAGTTGATATGCAGTACTCAGCTTTGAAAGTTTTAAAAACTAGAGGTTGTGATGAGCTCTCGTATGAGAACTCAAAAAAGCATAAACTTCTTCTTTGTGAGCGAGGTAGTAGTTTTGGTTACAACAACTTAGTTGTAGATATGCGTTCACTTGTGATCATGAGAGAGTTTGCACCAGTTATTTTTGATGCTACTCACTCTGTGCAGATGCCAGGAATGGGTGGAAAAACAGGCGGAGACAGCTCAATGGTTCCACATCTAGCTAAAGGTGCAGCTGCTATTGGTGTTGATGGTTTCTTTTTTGAAACACATTTTGATCCAAGTGTTGCTTTGAGTGATGGTGCAAATATGCTAAAATTAGACCAATTAAAAAAATTAACTTTCAAACTTCTTGAAATAGAAGAAGTTTCAAAATAAAAAGGAAATAGAAAATGAAAATTATAGAAGGTAACTTAAGCTTAAAAGGACACGAAAAGGTTCTTATTATTAATGGTAGATTTAACCATATTATCACAGATCGTCTTGTTGAGGGTGCACGTGATGCATTTATTCGTCATGGTGGAAATGATGACAATTTAGATCTTATTTTAGTTCCTGGTGCTTTTGAAGTTCCTTTCGCTCTCTCAAAAGCTGTTGAGAGTAGTAAGTATGATGCTATTTGTTGTGTTGGTGCAGTTATTCGTGGTTCTACTCCACATTTTGACTATATCTCCGCTGAGGCTACAAAAGGGATCGCTACTGTTGGTATTAGTGCAGGTATTCCTGTTTCTAATGGCGTTTTAACTACTGACACTATTGAGCAAGCGATCGAGAGAGCTGGTTCTAAAGCTGGTAACAAAGGTGGCGAAGCTATGGTTACGATCATAGAGATGCTTGATCTTTATGCAAATATGAAAGCTAACTAATGGCAACTCGTCATCATGCTAGAATGGCAGTAGTTTCACTACTGTACGCTTACGACCTAGGTAATAAAGAGATAGGTGAATACTCTGATGAAATTTTAGAAGAGAAGAAAATTCGTAATAAACAACGAGAGTTCGCAAATGGACTTTTTCATGGAGTTATGGAGAACTTAGAAGCTGTAGATATTGCGATCGAGAAACATCTAAAAGACTGGGACTTTGAGCGTCTTGGTGCTATCGAGAGAGCTACACTTCGTCTTGCTGGTTACGAAATTATTTTTGGTGATTTAGATGATCCTGTAGTTATAAATGAAGCTATAGAAATTACTAAAGCTTTTGGTAGCGAGCAGTCTCCCAAGTTTATAAATGGTGTACTTGACGCTATCTCTAAAGATAAATAAAATATGAAAATCATTACCCTTTTACTTTTAGCTACTATAGCTTTTGCTGAGCCTAAAAATAGCTGTATAGAGTGTCATAAAGGGATTGAAGATATTAGAGATAAAGACTCTGGTATGATGAAAGCAATTTACGATATGGCTGAAATGGCTGGCGTAAAGGGTAATGATTGTGTTGTTTGTCATGGTGGTAATCCATCAGCTTCTAAAAAAGATTTAGCACACTCTTCGTCGCTTAAATTCTTTTTAGAGAATGAAGGTCCTAAAGAGTTCTATCCATCCCCAAGTTCACCTTGGATCAATGAAAACAGTTGTGGTGTATGTCACCCAGAACAAGTTGGTGCACAACACAACTCGCTTATGCAGACAGAGCAGGGAAAAATTCAAGGAGCACTTTGGAGTTTTGGTGCTATGAATGGTTACAAACATGATATAGGTACTTATGACACAAATAACTCTACTGATCCTCATACAAGGTTAGGAACACAGAAATATAGATCATATATGAATAAGCTATCAGAGTTAGAGCCAAATGTATTTCCTAAACAGATGCGTCAACTTCCCCAAGCTCCAACAGCTGAAGAGGTTGAAAAAGATCCTACACTTGCAGTTTACACTTACTTGCGTCAAGATTGTCTACGTTGTCATACTGGTTCAAAAGGTCGTAAAGCATTTGGTGACTATAGAGGAGTAGGTTGTGCTTCTTGTCATATACCTTATTCAAACTCTGGACTATATGAAGGTGCTGATAAGTCAATAGATAAAAAAGAAGCAGGTCACCTGCTTGTGCACTCTATACAGAGTTCAAGAAAAGCTAAAGTAAAAGTTGGCGACGTTGAATACTCGGGTATTCCAGTTGAGACATGTTCAACTTGTCACAATCGTGGAAAAAGAATTGGTGTTTCATACCAAGGTCTAATGGAGACAGAATATAACGCTCCATATGATGAAAAAGGTAATGCACAAAAGAAGCTCCATACAAAAAGATACCTTCATATGAAAGAGGACATTCACTACTCTAAGGGTATGTTATGTCAAGACTGTCATACTTCAAATGATATGCATGGAGATGGTTTTTTAGGTGGAACGACACTAGCCGCAGTTGAGATCGAGTGTCAAGACTGTCATGGAACAACTTCTAAATATCCATGGGAATTACCATTAGGCTATTCTGATGAATTTAACACAACTGCAAAAACTGGTAAGCCTCGTGGTGTCGCCCAAGATGTTGCAAAGTATCTTAAAAAAGGTCATGTGCCAGAAAAAAAAGATGGCTATTTATTAACAGCTCGTGGAAATCCACTTCATAAAGCAGTTCGCAAAGGTGACAAAATTATTATGCACCTAGCGAGTGGAAAAAATATAACTCTAACTCCTCTTAAAAAGCTTAAAGAAGAAAAGAAGATCTCTAAAAAAGGTCTGATCGCAATGGATCAAATTAGCGCTCATACTGATAAGTTAGAGTGTTATACTTGTCATGCAACTTGGGCACCGCAATGTTATGGTTGTCATGTTAAAATTGACTACTCTAAAGGTCAACAGAATGTTGACTACCTAAAAGCTTCTCATGATCACGATATACATGGTGCTACTGGCGATATGAAAAAAGACTTACGTGAGTATTTAGTAGATGGAAAAGTAACCGAAACTAGATCATTCCTTCGTTGGGAAGATCCAGCTCTTTCGCAAAATGGTGAAGGACGTGTTTCACCTACTGTTCCAGGGTGTCAAACTACGATCACAGTTATAGGAAAAGATGGAAATGCACTTCTGCAAAACCATATTTTTAAAATACCAAATGTTGAAGGTGCAGGTGAAGAGGGACAGTTGGCTATTGATATGTCACCTATTCAGCCACACACTATTCAAAAAGAGGCTCGAGAGTGTGAAAGCTGTCACACTAACCCTAAAGCTTTAGGTTATGGTATTGGTAATAACAAACTTATGGCTGATCCTTCTAAACCAACTATTATAGACCTTATGAGTGCAGATGGTAAGCCAATACCTAAAATTTATAACACTCAAATTCAAGCTATACCAAACTTGAAAATGGAGTACTCTAAGTTTGTAGATGAGAATGGAACACAACGCCAAACAGTAGGACATCACTGGAAACTTTCACAACCACTTACTAACCTACAGCGATCTATTATTGATCGTGAAGGTGTATGTATCTCTTGTCATCAAAGTATACCTCGTGGTGACATAGCTATGAGTCTTATCTCT
The DNA here is from genome assembly GCA_013138865.1 of Helicobacteraceae bacterium. Classification (GTDB taxonomy): domain Bacteria; phylum Campylobacterota; class Campylobacteria; order Campylobacterales; family Sulfurimonadaceae; genus GLR69. The sequence continues at coordinate 4,988 of WTBY01000025.1, forward strand.
TTTATGGCAGAAAAAAGTGGAATAGTGATAGATAATAATTTTCATAAATCACTTCTTCATAGACTTCTTTTAGAGTCTGCATGGTTAGAGGTTTTAGGCGGAGTTTTTGTAGGATTATTTATTCTGTATAAAATTTTACAAAGAAGAAAAGATAAAAAAAGATGGAAATAGATGAGTAGATTAACCAAAGAAGAAGCACTTGATTTAATTCAAAATGCAGATCTTAAAGATCTAGGTATTATGGCTTCTAAAGTAAAAAAAGACAAACATCCCAAGGGTATCACAACTTTTGTGATTGATCGTAACATTAACTACACTAACATATGTTGGGTTGATTGTAAATTTTGTGCATTTTATAGACATGAAAAAGATGAAGATGCTTATGTACTTACTTTTGAAGAGATAGATGAAAAAATAGATGAACTTCTAGAAATTGGTGGAACTCAGATTCTTTTTCAAGGTGGAGTTCATCCAAAGTTAAAAATAGAGTGGTACGAAAATTTAGTAGAGCATATTCACTCTAAATACCCAGAACTTACTATTCATGGTTTCTCTTCGATCGAGCTTGATTATATAGCTAGAATCTCTAAAATAAGCATTAAAGAGGTTTTGACTCGTCTAAAGGCTAAAGGTTTAGCTTCTATACCAGGAGCTGGTGCTGAGATCTTGAATGATGAAGTACGTGATCTTATTGCCCCACGCAAAATAGATACTTCTGTATGGTTAGATGTTCATGAGGTAGCACACTCTTTAGGAATAAAGTCAACTGCAACTATGATGTATGGAACATTAGAAAGTGATGAGCAGATAATAGAGCATTTTGACGTAGTACGAGAGTTACAAGATAAAACAGGTGGTTTTCGTGCTTTTATAATGTGGTCTTTTCAAGGTGAAAATACTCAACTTTTAGCAGAGCATCCAGAGATAAAAAAACAGTCAGCTTCACGTTACTTAAGACTTTTAGCAGTGGCACGTCTTTATTTAGATAATTTTGATAATATTCAAAGTTCATGGGTAACACAGGGTGCGTATATTGGACAGTTAGCATTAAAATTTGGAGCAAATGATTTAGGATCAACAATGATGGAAGAAAATGTAGTAAAGAGTGCTGGAGCTTCATTTAGGTTGGCTTCGGATGAGTTGATAGAACTTATAAAAGGTGTTGGTGAAATAGCAGCAATCAGAAATACCGCATATAAAACATTAAAAGTGTGTAAATGAAATTTTTAATAGCAATTGTATTAATAGGACAGATAATTATGGCAGCAGTAATAGAAAAAGTAAATGTTAAAGATATAGAAGTTCCTCTTATTTATGAGGAAGATAAAAGATTACCAATAGTCACTATAAAAGTCGTTTTCAGAGTAAGCGGATCTAGTCAAGATGAAAAAAATAGTGGTCTTGCAAAACTATCAGCAAAAATGATGAGTGAGGGAACACTAAAAAAAGGTGCTATTGCATTTGCTGAAGAGTTAGACTCTAAAGCTATTCATTTAGGCGTTGGTGCCGGTGTTGAGACTTTTAGTTTTGATATTGATGTTTTAAAAGATGAATACACTAGTGCAGTTGATCTTTTTAAAGAGCTTTTAGAAGATCCAAACTTAAGTAAAAAGACATTAGAAAAAGTTAAAAAAATAACTATAGGCTCTCTTACAAGAAAAGAGAACGACTTTGATTATACAGCTTCTGCAGAGCTGAAAAAGCTTCTATTTAGTGGAACACTCTCAGAGCCGCAATTAGGTACAATTGAGAGTGTAGAGAATATAAAACTCTCAGAAGTTAAAAAGTTTTTAAAAGATCACCTTGTTATATCTCGCGCTATGGTTGTGATAGGTGGAGATATTTCACTTAGTGAAGCTAAAGCCGCAATGAAGAGTATTTTAAAACTATTAGCTAAAGGTAAGAGTTCTGAACTTATGCACCAAATAGCAAGCTCATCTGAAAAAGAGAGTGTCTTAGAACGTAAGACTGAACAAGCATATATCTATTTTGGAGCGCCTTATAATATGGACAAAAACTCTAAAGAGTACTATAAAGCTCGTGTTAGTATGTTTGTTTTAGGTGCAGGTGGTTTTGGTAGTCGTCTTATGGAAGAGATTAGAGTTAAACGTGGACTTGCTTACTCGGCGTACTGCTATACACGCATAACAAAAAGTACAAGCTCGTTTAATGGACATATGCAGACTAAACTAGACTCCATGGATGAGGCTAAAAAAGTTACACAAGAGGTAATATCTAATTTTGTTAAAAATGGTATAACAGCTAAAGAGTTAGACCAAGCTAAAAAATATCTTCAAGGTAGTGAGCCACTAAGAACTGAGACACTTGCTCAAAGATTAGGACGTACTTTTGGTGAGTATTATGATGGCCTTCCTCTTGGAAATTCAGCTATAGAGTTAGAAAAAATTGCTAAATTAACTTTAGAAGATATTAACAAATTTATAAAAGAACATAGTGAAATTAATAAACTCTCATTTGCGATCGTAACTAATGAAAGTAAAAAGAAGTAGAGAAAATGAAAAAAATATTAATGATCGAAGATGACTTAGAACTTGCAGAAATTTTAAGTGAGTTTTTAGAGTCGATAGAGTGTAAAATAGATGTAGAAGACGACCCATTTAATGCACTAAGCCGTCTAAAACTACAAAGTTACGATCTTGTTATTTTAGATCTAACACTTCCTGGTATGGATGGTTTGGAAGTTTGTGAAGCTATTCGTGAAAAACATAATATCCCTATTATTATCTCTTCTGCTAGATCGGACATTAATGACAAACTAAAAGCTCTTGAGTTAGGTGCAGATGACTACCTACCTAAACCTTATGATCCAAGGGAGCTAGAAGCAAGAATTCACACTATTATGCGTCGCTACTATCCAACAAAGAGTGCATCTGCAAAAGATGAGTTTCATAGTGATTATGAACTAAATGAAGAAGAGATAACTATAAAATATAAGAATAGAGTTTTAGATCTTACCTTAGCAGAGTATGGAATACTAAAATGTCTTATCAATAAACAAGGTATAGTAGTTTCACGAGAAGAGATTATTTCGAGTGTTAATGAGATTAATGATGACTCAACAAACAAGAGTATAGACGTTATGATAGGACGTATAAGAGCAAAGCTCGTAGATAAATTGCTGATTGAATCAGTAAGAGGAATAGGTTACAAACTTCTTAGATGAACTATTTAAAACATCGTGCAGTGCTTCTTACCGTACTTTTTGCACTCAGTGTTTCACTTTTTAGTATAAGTTATACATTTTATAAATTTTATGAGAGTAATAATAGTAGTTATGTTGATAGTATTTTTACAAGATATTCCGTAATTACTCAAATTTTAAGAGAACATACTCAAAAAAGCTCTCCAGTAGCAGTTCTTGAAGCTAATCTTGCACTTTATAAACTCTCCTTAATAGACAATAGTGATGAGGTTCAAATTATTATTAAACTCTCAAAAGTTTTAAAACGTGAAGGTTTTCAAGCCATAGAAGAGGCACTCTTTCAAGATAAAATGGGAGTTTATGAGCAACAAATTATTCATGATATGCGTGCTTCTATGCTTGAGTACAACAAGGAAATATACTTTTATATAGAATCATCACAAAGTGCAACACTTATAAAAGATGAAACAATTACACCATATATGCCTTTAAAACTTCTCTATACTTTTTTAATAATTATTTTTGTTATAACATCATCCTTTTTACTTATTTTGTCTCGTATTCGACCACTTCGTGATTTACGACAACGTATTGCTCTTTTTGGTGAAGGTAAAATGGATATAAGTTTTGCTCTTAAAGGAAGTGATGAAATTGCACTAGTTTCAAATGAACTAGAAAATACAAGAAGTAAAATTAATGTACTTTTAGAGTCAAGAACTCTGTTTATGAGAAATATTATGCATGAGTTAAAGACTCCGATCACAAAAGGGCGTATTGCTTCAGAAATGCTACCAACCGATAAACAACGAGAACGTTTTAGTGGTATCTTTTTGCGTTTGGAAGAGTTGATCGCAGAGTTTGCTCTTATAGAAGAGCTTACATCTGCTCAAGAGAGAATAGAGTTAAAAGAGTATAAAGTTATAGACTTAATAGATGCTGCGGTCGACATGGCAATGGTCTCAAAACATGAGGTTGCAGTAGAAATAGATGAAAATGGTAAACTTTTAGTTGATTTTAAATTTTTTACAACAGCTATAAAAAATATGATCGATAACGGTATAAAGTACTCAAGTGATTCTAAAGTTAGTGTCAAGATGATAAATAAGTCACTATATTTTGAAAGTAAAGGAGTGGAGTTAAAACATAAACTAAGTTACTATATAGAACCATTTACTAAAGATGTAGGTGCAACAAATAGTTTTGGTTTGGGTCTTTACCTAGTGGACACTATTTTAAAAATTCATAAATTTAACTTAGAGTACAAATACCAAGATGAAAGTAATATTTTTATTTTTAACTTTAAAACTTTAAAACTTTAAGTTAACAATAAAGTATTTTAAGGCACTCTTAGTTAGTATAATAGTTATTAAACTTACTAAAACAAATAATTAAAAGGTTAACTATATGAAGACTTACACAATTGAAGAAACAAAGTGTACACCATCTATTAGTTTAGATCCAAGTGGTGTTATATCTTTATCTGGTAGATCATTTCCAGAAAATACATTTAAATTTTATACTCCTATGATGGAGTGGTTAGAGGAGTATTTTGAAAACTCCCCAGCAGAAAAAACAGTCGTTAGCTTAAATATTATATACATTAATTCAAGTAGTTCAAGACAATTTTTTGATTTTTTTGATCTATTAGAAGAGAACTGTGAAGAGCACAAGATAGAAATTAGTTGGATATATGATGAAGGTAATGATAGTGGTTTGGAGGCTGGTGAAGATTATCAAGATGACTTCCCAAATTTAAATATTAAGCTTGTAGAAAAACCGAACTAATGATTTATCAGTATGTAAAACGTTATTTAAAAGAGACTTTTAACGAACCAAGTGAAGACATGGTGTGGTCAAACCTTGATAATATTGCATTTTTAACTTATATAGAAAAAAGATATACTTTTAAAGAACTTACACATGAAATTTCCGAAGTAAAAGAGGCATTTAAAGACTTTTACAGTCCGATAGGTGCAATACTTTTTAGATATAAAGAGAGTGATGGGATTAGGTTTAAAATATTTCCATACAGGGCAGAACCTAAAAATTCGAAATATTTAAAAGATATTTTAACAATTTTAAATTCAAATAGAAAATATATCAAATATCCTTATGAAGAACAAAATGATCAAATAGCTGTATTAGGTAAAATTAGGCGTCTGATTAATGCTAAGATAGACGATATAGAAGAGTCTGTAAATAAAAATGAACTTGTAAACTATGCTATACGTAAGTCATTGGGTTTAAACGATAAAGACATTATTGTAAAACTAAAACGTATTTATCTTATAAAAATATTTGAGCAAAATAAGATACTAGAAGCAAAAAATGCAGAGGTTAAAAAAAGAACTGGTATAGACAACAGATACAATGGCTATACAAAAGAGCAAGTCGATGGAATTTATGCAGACCTTTTTAAGAAAAATAATATAGAAAACTTTCTTTCAGAAGTTATGAAAAAAGTATTAAATAATGACCTTAACTTTACAAAAATTAGTAATAAATTTTATGATCTTAATGCTCTAAAGATTATACATAACCAAGTTGCTTCTGATCTAAAAAATTATGTTGAGCTTGAGAGTGATTTTGTTAACGGTTTTGCAGGTTATATAATGAGAGAGCACTTTAAAGAGATACATGGATTTATAGCAGAAAATCTTCTTGAAGCAATACATAGTAAAAGTGAAAATGCTAGACAGTTTCTACTCTATTTTAATGGTAAAGTCATAGTAGAAGATGGCAAAAGATACACTATCCCTTCACTAGAAACAGAAGATGGAAAGCAGTGGAATAATTCAGCTATTATGGGTATATGTGCACTTTGGGTTGATGCAAGGCAAAAGAAAAAGCTGTATGAAACTAGACTAACTGAAATTAATGAAAAAATTAATGAAGTGAGTAAAAGTTTAAGACCAATCGAGGAGCAAAAAGATAAGGATCTCTCTATAGTAGGTGCTAATAAAGAAAAAATACAAAGAATTAGACAGATCATATCGTCTAAAGAGCTTAAAATAAACTCTTTCAAACGTAGTGGTGTTGGTGATAGTATAGAAGAAGAAAAATTAAGTATACAGATAATCCATAATGAACAAGAGGTTGGACAGCTTCTAAATATGAACAAAGAGTTATTAAGAGATATAGAGAAAGCACATGATGACAATATAGAGTATTACGATACACTAGACTATTATAACCAACAGCTAGCACAAATTACTAAAGAATCTAAAATTCATGAGTTAAATATGGTAACTAACTCAAAAAAATTAAATGAAATTCTTGAGTCGTTGATTAATACACTTATGTCTAGACGAAAGATTTTAATAAATTGAACTTTTTTAAACTTCTTTAATTGTTTGTAAGTCAGGCATAATTATATTTTAAATGCTACAAAGGTAACATCATCATTTCTATCCCAATCACCTTGATACTGAGCAAGTTTATTTAAAAATATATCTTCTTGCTTCGACATTATTTCTGTGTAGTGTTCTTTAAGGATGTTTGAAAACTTTTTCTTACCAAAAGGGAAGCCCTTTTCTCCACCATTTTGATCTAAGTATCCATCAGTAGTGAGGTAAAACTGCATTCCCTCTTTTACATCTATACTATGTTCTTTATACTCATAGTCCATAGTACATTTTTTATAACCAACAGAGTACCTATTGCCCTTGATTATTTTTAGTTCATCATTTTCCACATAAAAAAGTGGTGTTTCAGCTCCTGCAAACTTTATAATTTTATCTTTTTTATTATAGTAAATTATTCCTCCATCAAATCCTGCATTAGAGATGCTATCTGATGTTTCTTGCTTAAGAAGCTGTTTCATATTTCTGTTAAAAATACTAAGAATTTTTGCTGGACTTACGACTTCATCGCTATTGTTTATTTGTGCAGTAATTTGTCTTTCTATTGCTTTAACAAGCATTGTTACAAATGCGCCCGGAACTCCATGTCCTGTACAGTCTATAACCATAAGTAAACACTCTTCTTCTCTTAACTCTTCAAAAAGATAAACATCCCCACCTACCGTATCTTTTGGTTGCCATACAGTAAAATAGTCTTGAAAATAATTTCTAAACAATGTATTATCAGGGATAAGAGCACTTTGAATTAATGAAGCATACTCTATAGAGTCTCTTGTATGTTTATTTATCTCTTCTATCTCAAGTTTTGCGTTTTCCATTTCAGTTATATTTGTAAATACAGCTGATTTTAAACCTTCATTTCCTGGAAGTTTTGCAGCAGTAACAGAAAAAATGAAATCAACACTACCCATACTAATCATTACTTTATGATTGTTATCAAAAGAACGAGAGATAGCATAATCTATCCATGTTTCCCTTCCCATCGTAATTTGCAGGTAGCCCTCTGGTGCATTAGTATTAAATGTATCACATACACATTTAGCATCATAGGTTTGGATAAATTCTTCTACAGTATCAACTGCATAAAAATCAAAAAATGTTTCATTTGCCGTGAGTAAAGTTTCCCCATCTGTGGTAATGATAAGTTGCTCTTGTGAGTCTAAAAGAGTTTTATTAAATTTTCTCTCTTTTTCTATCTCTTTTGTTCTCTCTTCAATTTTCACTTCAAGATTAGCAGTTAAATCTTCCACCTCTTTTTGCGCTGTAATATCATGACGAATCGCACTGTAACCAATAGCTATGCCATCTTTATCAAAATCAGGAGAAATTATTGCATCAACCCAATAAAAACCACCATTCTTTTTAAGGTTTTTAACTTCACCTCTCCAAACTTTACCTGATTTGATAGTTTTCCATAAATCTTCAAACGCTTCTTTTGGCATATCTGGATGTTTTACAATATTATGAGGTTTTCCCACGAGATCTTCTCGTGAATGTTCACATATATCTACAAACGCATCACTAACATAGGTTATCTTTCCTCGTAAATCAGTCTTACTCGCAATAATATTTTTATCAAAATCTTCTAGTAGGGAACTTATCTCTTTTGTTTTATCTTTAACCATAAGATTTAGTTTTCTATTATTCCATAAAATAAAAAGAAATATCATCAAAACAACAATTCCGATCTGTCCTACAAGAACCCAATCTGTTTTACTTTGTACTTTAATATTGACAGTTTTATTATAAATATGATTGAGTTCTTGTTCCGATATGCTATCAAGAGATTTATTTATAATTGAGAGTAGCTCTTTAGGCAAAGTATTTTGAACAGCCATTTTAAATTCAAAAAAAGTATCTATGCTTGTAGCAATTTTTGTTTTATCAAAATCTTTTATTTGAATATAATATTTACCTGTTGATTTATTGACAGCGAACATATCAATTTTACCATTAGTAACTTTCTCAAAACCTTCCCGTACAGAAGATAATTCTACAAAGTTAAAGTTAGGATATTTTTTCAATAATTTCTTATGCATAGCTCTCCCTGCAACTATACCTATACTCTTTTCTTCTAAATCAAACTTTACATTTTCATAAATATTTTTATCATCTATATGCGTTATAAATACAACTGGAACTTTAAATAATGTTCTATTGCTAAAGTCTAAATATTCTTTTCGTTTTTCATTTTCAATGACAAAACTAAATATATCAGCTTTTTTATCTTTCATCAATTGTGTTGATTTTTTCCAACTCTTAGTTGTAATTGCTTCAAATTTTAAAGAGCTTTTTTTAGATATTAGATTCATTATCTCTGCTGTTGTACCACTATGAACACCTAATCCATTTGTATATTCAAATGGTTCTCTATTTGGGTCATACACATATTTTATAACTTGATTTTTTTCTAACCACGCTTCTTCTTCTTTTGAAAGATTAATTTTGTTATTATCTTCTTCAAACCACTTATTTAAAATAGCATTAATTTGGGCTTGAGTAATATCATCAAGAGCTTTATTTACTATTTGAGTTAAAATAATTTGTTCTTTATTGATTCCTATATGCAAAGCGTTTTGATTATATATAATCGGTAAAACCGCTTTTATACCTGTTTGCATTGTTGAAGCCAAATAAAACTTGACAACAGCATAGGCATCAATATAAACATCTGCTTTATTTAAAATAACAGCATCAACTCCCTCTTGAAGTGATTTAACTTTATGAAACTGCATCTTCGGATATTTCTTTTTCAAACTTTCTAATGTGGCATAACCATCAATAACTGCTACTTTTTTAAATTCTAACTCATCTAAAGACTCAATTGCTTTGTCATCTGTACGCATAAAGACATAATCTTTTACTTTAAAATAAGGTTTTGTATAAGCAGTAAAGGCTTCACGCTCTTCACTTTTATACATGGCAGGCAAAATATCAAGTTTCCCAATTTTAAAATCTTCTAATAGCTCTTTCCATGTTTGACCAACTTTATATTCAAGTTTTAAGCCTGTCTTTTGTGCAACTAAATCAAGAATATCTTTAGAAATACCTTGATATTTTCCATTGTTTCCTACAAAATCAAAAGGTTTCCAGTCCAGTTCTCCACCAACTAAAACGGTATTGTTTTGTATCCATTCTTTCTCTTTTTTTGTAAGAGGTACTTTTTTTATTTGCTCTTCTTCTTTTTCAGAGTTAACCCATTTACTTGCAAGTTTGAAAAAAACATCTTCTGGTAATTGCTCCATTGCTTTTTTTAATATAGTGTGTAGTTCTGGCCAATCTTTTCTTATAGCGATTTTAATGTAATCTGCTTTTTCCATACTTGGAAAAGTAGGATCGCCTGCAAGTTTTAAATCTGTAAAATTGTATTTCTTCAAGAGGTATGATACGACTGAGCTATTTTCTAAGAGTGCATCAACTTCTCCATAGGAGAGCTTTTTCAAACCTTCAACAGCATCATCAACGAGAACCATTTTTATTTGAGGGTAAGATTCAGAAATGACTTTTTCCTCTTCATACCCTCTAATAATTGCTACTTTTTTTCCAAATAAATCTTTATAGTCTTTTAAAAAAGGGGCATCTTTTTTTATGACAATTGATTCAAACATAGTTAAGTAGGATTGGGTAAATAAAGCAAATTCTTTTCGTTCTTTGTTTTCCTCCAAAGCTGTCATAATATCAAGCTTTTTTTCTTTAAATTGTCCTACAAGGTCATCCCATGAGTTATCTTGGATAAATTCAAGTTTTAAACCTGCAAGACTTGCCAAAGCTCTTAGATAGTCCATACTAAAACCTTTGGCTTTGCCATTTTCATAAAAATCAAATGGAGGCCATTCTTTATCATTTGCTACTTTTATAATAGGATGCGCAGTAAGCCAATCTTTTTCCTTTTGCGTTAAATCAAGCTGACTATATTGTTTATTTTTCCCCGAAGTCCATTTATCTTCAATAGCTTTTCTTTCTTCAAAGCTTATACTCTCAATAGCTTTTTGTATTGCAGAATGAAGATATTTTTTATCTTTAATGATACCTACATGTAATGAGATGTCATTTTGTTGTTTCCTGTCTGGATCAAGATACTCCACAAGTTCTATATTTGTAATTTGGTTCTCTTTTGCATAATGTAGAAAAAGAAGAGGATTTCCAATAATGGCATCAAGTTTTTTTGTTGCTAGTGCTTGTGTCAGTTTTGAGTTATTTTTCAATTCAATGAGAGTAATATTTGGTAATAGTGCTTTTATGATAGGGATACTTCCATCTGATTCTTGAACACCAATCTTTAGATTGATTAAATCTTTTACAGAGGAAATAGTATTGTCTTCTGCTCGTGTGAATACTCCTAGTTTCCCTTTGTGATAAGGTGTAGTAAAATTTGTAAACTCTTTTCGTTTTTCATTTTTATACAAAGCTGGTAAAACATCAATTTGTTCTTCTTTAAACATTTGTAATAATTGGGGCCAAGTAAACCCATGAATAAATTCAATATTAAGATCTAATTTATTTGCAATGAGTTTAATATAATCAATACTTAAACCTCTAGGCTTTCCAAATTCATTATAATCAAAGGGAGGCCAATCCATCTCATTTGCAACTTTTATTGTTGGGTTAGCTTTTAGCCATGTAGTTTCTTTTACACTCAGCGCTAATGAATTATCTTGAGTATTGGCAAACAGAAGGGTACTTAGAAGTAAAATATAAATTAATTTTTGCATTAAAAAGTATATCCTAAAATAGTTCTAAAAAGAAGATTTTGATCTCCATGTTCTAAAACTCTTTGTCCTAGTTTCATAGTCCAAGATAATCTCTTGTTGTACGTATAGTTCCCACTTACACCATAAGCATGCATAAAGCCATCTCCATTTATACTCTCACCAATGTATCCGCCTTTTGTATAGTCACTATTTAAATCATAGTAAGCATAAAGTAATGTTAGATTGTATGCATTTTCCCCATTTGTAAAATCAAATGATGGGGTAAGTGAATATATGTTTGCATCTCTAAGTGAAGTAGAAAAGTAAGTTACCATCATTCCATAGGCAAACTCTGGATACCCACCTGCTGTTCCAAAGAAATGGATTGAAGGGGTGTCTGTTATTCCTGTATATGCTAGTTTAACTTTATAGTTATCTGATGCTATTTGAGCTTTAGCACTGTATGTTGCATAGTCCACAACTGCATCAGGATTAGAGTTATTTTTTAAAGCTCCGATAGCGTCATATTTTATGTATTGTGCTGCTAATAGTAACTCTTTACCAGATATAGAAGAAGTATAATCTATTTGAGTAAAAATAGAATTATATGCATCAAGCATTATATGGTCATATAATTGTAACTTGAGTTTATCTTTTTCGTACTCAACTCCGAGGTATCCCATCCCTGCATTATCTACGCCTAAGTCATCTACAAGATTGTAGTAAGTTTCACTTCCTGTATCTGCTCTATGCGCCCACGCTTGTTTAGTCATCGAGTTAAATGTTGCTCCATCATAAGCACTATCCCAAGCACCACTCATTTGTGAGATAAACCCGAGTCTAAAGTTATAGTTTTCTATCTCTTTTATATCTGCGTGAATACCTTGAAAACTGTTTGATAATGCAAAATAATCATCAGAAGAGATTAGAGGTGTTTCAAGTTCAAATCTACCCAACTCTATAAGACTCTTAGAATAAGTGTATTTTAAAAATGCTTGATGCAGTATAGAGAAGTTATTTTTATCTTTATCAAAAAGATAAGCCATATTTCTTTTTTTCTCGAGCTTATCATAATCTTTAATGCCTAAATCTTGGACTGTACCAAAGGCAATGCCACCTGTTAAACCTTTAAGTATTTCTTGTTCATATTTGATTTTTAAACTTGTTGCAAAAGCATCTGCATCAGGGAAACCTTTGTCATAATTATAGTTTACATATACTGCCCGAACATCAACTGATAAGTTATTTAAATAATTTGTTTCATTTGAGAAAAGTGATGTAAAACTAAGTAGTAAGAAGTGTATTTTTTTCATATCTTTACTTCTCCAAAAAATTACGAGGTGCCCCTTGAGGGTATAAATTAATAATAAGAGCCACTTGCAGATTCCCACAAAAGCAGCTAATTTAAACTTTTAGTAGTTCAAAAAGTTGAATCTAATTTCAAATAAGTTATACCCTCAAGGGGCACCTCGTAATTTTTTACGACAAAAATCTAACAGAAAAGAGATTCAACTTATGTCTAAAATTATATCTTCATTTTCAAAAATGTGGCTTAAAGTTAAAAACCTAGAGAGCTCGTTATTCCCACAACTACAAGAGCAGTTAGGTGTATTAAGTACTAAAGAGCAACGACTTGTGAAAATTTTAGATTTTGCAGAGATAGAGAAAAATATCACAGTTATATCTATTACTAACATCCCAAAAGATAGAGAGCAAATTGCACGAGCTTTTATAGCTGAGAGTGTTTATAACATGCAAACAACAAGAGACTTAATTGATAGACTTCGTATTTGTGAACAGAGGAGTGAAAGGTAGCAGTATGAAAGTAGTATTTTTATACTCACTTTTTAGATAGAATACTAATAAAATAATTTTAGGTAATTTAATATGAAAACAATTTTAGTAACAAATGATGACGGTTATGAGTCTAAAGGCCTTCTTGAGCTGGTAAAAAGTTTAAGAGAAATAGCAAATGTGATCGTAGTAGCTCCTGCAAATGAGAAGTCTGCTTGTGGACACTCACTAACTCTAACAAGACCATTACGCTTTGTGAGTGTTGATGATGATTTTTACAAACTAGATGATGGAACACCAAGTGACTGTATCTACTTAGCTCTTAACTCTCTTTTTAAAGATGGAGATAGACCTGACTTAATAGTGAGCGGAATAAATAGAGGCTCAAATATGGGTGAAGATATAACTTACTCAGGAACTTGTGCAGGAGCAATGGAAGGTGTACTGCATGACGTCCCTTCAATTGCAATTTCTCAAGTTGTTGACTTTAGTGAGCCATATGTCGACTATACGCTTGCTTGTAAAACTATTAAAAATTTAGTTACTAAAATTTTAAATAGTGAATTTCCTTTGCCAGAACGAGAGTTTTTGAATATTAATATTCCAATGAATCTAAAAGAAGCACCATTAGAAGTTACTTATGCTGGTTATCGTTTTTATGGTAATGAGGCACAAATACATAGAAACCCTAGAGGTGAAGAGCATATTTGGTTAGGGCTTCACCCTCTCTCATTTAAAAAGCGTGATGGTGTCGATGGACTTTGTGACTATGACGCAATAGAGAAAGGAAGTGTATCAATTACACCAATTATGTTAGACTTGAGCGCTTATAAAAGTATCGACAAATTAAAAAGGTGGCTCTAATGAAATATGATCGTTTAAGAATACTATTTGGTGAAGATTTTGAAAAGTTTAAAAATACCAAAATTTTACTTTTAGGAGTTGGTGGTGTTGGAACTTTTTGTTTAGACTGCTTGTATAGAAGTGGAATTACAGACATAACGATCGTAGACTTTGACACTTTTGATGTAACTAACCAAAACCGTCAAATGCACTCTGAACTTCATGAGGGAGAGAGTAAAGTTGAGGGTTTATGGTGGCATTATACAACAACTACAACTATAGATAAAAAAATAGATGTCGAGTGGGTAGAGAGTTTTGACTTTGAGCCTTACGATATTATTTTAGATGCGATCGATGACTTTGAGCCAAAAATTGCACTTATTCAGAAGTGTCACAAAAAAATGATTAGCTCTATGGGCTCAGCTAAAAAGATGGATCCAACTAAAATAGAAGTTATTGATGTTTTTGAAACTCATGGAGACAAATTTGCTTCTAAAATAAGAGCAGAGTTGCGCAAACGTGAGTTTAAGGGTAGACTTACAACTATATTTTCATCAGAAGAGCCACTTTGTAAAGAAAAAGGTAGTTTTGTTGGGGTAACGGGTGCATTTGGTTTAGCTATGTGTGCTGAGACTATAAAGCAGATTATAAATAAAAATTAAGTTATAATACACTTGTCTCTAACTCGCAAGAGTTAGGACAAATCACAAAATAAGGCTAACCTATGAAAAGGTTTAAGCTAAAGTTGAAATTCAACCTTTTAGGTTTTATATTCAGCTTTAAAGTAAAGAGGTACTAGCCTCTTTACTCTCTTATGGCGTGATTATATCATAGAATTATTAGGAATAAAAAATTATGGAACAAAAACAGCCAATGACTGCATATGGTCATAAAAAACTATCAAATGAATTTAACCATTTAAAAACAGTAGAGCGTCCTTCTATTGTAGTAGCGATCGAAGAAGCACTAGAACACGGAGATTTAAAAGAGAACTCAGAATACCATGCAGCAAAAGAGAAACAGCGTCTTACTGATGGTCGTTTAAATGAGCTTAGCGATCTATTATCACAAGCACAAATTATAGATCCATCAGTACTAGCACATAAAAAAGTTAGTTTTGGATCAACCGTAGTTCTTTGTGATTTAGATTCAGATGAAGAGTTAATGTATGTGATCGTAGGTGGATGTGAAAGCTCACCTGAGAGAGGATTAATCTCTTTTAATTCACCTTTAGCTAAACAGCTTTTAGGAAAAGAAGAGGGTGATGAGTTTGTAGCAAAACTTCCTCGTGGAAATAGTGAGTATGAAGTTCTATCTGTAAAATATGAAAAGATTATTTTTGAGTAAAATCAATGTAGCAGTAATCGGTGCTAGTGGCTACACAGGCGTAGAGCTTCTTAAAATGCTTATAGCTCACCCTATTTTTAATATTAATTATGTAGCAACGAGTGAGGGTGATGTAAAGCTAAGCGATCTTCATCCATCTTTGTTGGATGTCTTTGAGTGTGATGTTCAAAAAGCCTCTTCTAAAGAGGTATCTGAAAAAGCAGAATTAGTATTTTTGGCTCTTCCACATAAAACTGCAATGGTTTTTGTAAAAGAGCTAATGGAGTTAAATGTTAAAGTAGTTGATCTCTCAGCTGATTATAGATTAAAATTAGAAACTTATGAGAAGCACTACACAGCGCATACTGATAGTGCAAATTTAAAAAATGCTGTCTATGGTATAAGCGAATTAAATCGTGAAGAGATTAAAAAAGCTTCACTTGTTGCTAACCCAGGCTGTTACCCCACAAGTACAATTTTAGCAACACTTCCATTTATGGACTATAGAGTTAAAAATTCACCTATTATAATTGACGCAAAGAGTGGAGTAAGTGGAGCAGGAAAAAAATGTATAGCAACCACTCACTATGTAAGTATTAACGAAAATATGTTCTCTTATAACCCTTTTGGACATCGTCATGCTCCAGAAATTGCAGAAAAACTAAATATTAGTGAAGATGAGGTTAATTTTATTCCTCACTTATGCCCAGTTACTCGTGGAATGTTAAGCTCTATTTATCTTCAAGTTGAGGGTGAGTTTGATCCTCTTAAAGTATTAAAAGAGTTTTATAAAAATGAACCATTTGTAAGAGTTAGAGAGACTCCAGTAGATATGAAAAGTGTAGCAGGAACTCATTTTTGCGATCTTTATGCTCAAAAGAAAAATAATGTACTTTTTATAACTTCAGCAATTGATAACTTGCTTCGTGGAGCAAGTTCAGCTGCGATCGCAAATGCAAACTTAATGATGGGGCTTGAGGAAGAGACAGCACTTCCAACTATAGCGTATGTACCATAACATAAATGATGGTGCGATCATTATTGCTGATGCGCACTATTCACTTAAAAACTTTCAACTTTTAGAGTTTCTACAAGCTATAGAATCTAAAAAAATTCTAACAACACAACTAATTTTACTTGGAGATATTTTTGATCTTCTATTTTCACAAATTAAAAATTCTATAAAACGAAATGAAAAAGTTATAAGTATTATAAATAAGTTATCTGAGCAAATAGAAGTTATATATTTGGAAGGAAACCATGACTTTAATATAGCACCTATATTTAAAAATGTTAAAGTTTTGCAACTGCAAGATCAGCCTCTGCTGTGTAAATATAAAAATAAAAATATTTTCTTAGCACATGGTGACTGGGGTGTTGATCTGAAATACAAACTTTATACTTCTATTATAAGATCACCAATTGTGATGAAATTTTTATCCTTTTTGAATAATACTTTCAATAATATAATAATTAAAAAGCTAGACAACTATTTAGATCTTAAAGATGATTGTAAAGAGTTTAAAGGTTTTGAAGAGTATATTAAAAAAAGAATAATCTCTATAAATACCAATGAAATAGACTATTTCATAGAGGGACATTTTCATCAAGGAAAATCATTTAAAATAGATAACTTGTTATATACAAATATAGACTCTTTTGCGTGTAATCAAAGTTATTATATTGTACAATTACAACCAAATAGTGAAATTTTAATACAAAAAAATTTTAAAAAGGAGTCATATGCTAGAGAAAAAAGATAAAGCTCTTACAGTTGGAAACAATGAAATGGAACTTGTAGACTTTCGTATTTCAAAAATAGAAAATGGCGAAATTTATGAGGGTGTTTACGGAGTTAACGTATCTAAAGTACGTGAAATTATCCGTATACCAGAAGTTACTGAATTGCCAGGTGTACCTAGCTATATAGAAGGTATTTTTGATCTTCGTGGTGTAGTAATTCCAGTTGTAAATTTAGCTAAATGGATGAACCTAGAAACACCAGAATCAGTTGTCAAAACATCACGTGTAATTATCGCAGAGTTTAACAATGTGCTTATAGGCTTTGTTGTTCATGACGCAAGAAGAATTCGCCGTATTAGTTGGGCTGATATTGAACCAGCATCATTTAACGTAAGCGGTGATAGTTCAGATGCAAATAAAATTACAGGCATGACTAGAATTGAAAATGAACAAGTTCTTCTAATTTTGGATCTTGAGAGTGTTGTTCAAGACTTAGGTTTATACACACCAAGCACTGATATGACTGATAATGATACGAAAAAATTTGCTGGAACAGCTCTACTATTAGATGACAGTTCAACTGCTAGAAAAATTATTAGTGATGGTCTTAAACATATGGGTTTTAGAGTTGTAACAGCTACTGATGGCGAAGATGGTCTTTCAAAACTAAATGATCTTCATTCAAGCTATGGCGATAATTTACAAAAAGAGCTAAGAATAATTGTCTCTGATATAGAGATGCCACTTATGGATGGTTTTACATTTGCTGCAAATGTGAAAGCTGATGGTAGGTATAAAGACATTCCTATCGTCTTTAGTTCATCAATTAGCGATCATTTTAGTGAAAATAGAGGTAGGGAAGCTGGTGGTGAGGCTTATTTAGTTAAGTTTGATGCTAGTACATTTTATAAAGAAGTAACACGTGTACTTGAATCACATGAAGAAAAAGGAGCATAAATATGGATGAATTTGAAGAGATACTACAGGATTTTTTAGTTGAAGCATTTGAGCTTTTAGAACAACTTGATCAAGATTTGGTTGAGTTAGAAAATGCACCAGAAGACCTTGAATTATTAAATAGAATTTTTAGAGTTGCACACACTATTAAGGGTGCTTCATCATTTCTTAATTTCGATGTTTTAACTCACTTAACACACCATATGGAAGATGTTTTAAATAAAGCACGTCATGGTGAACTAGTTCTTGATGCAGATATTATGGATGTTGTTTTAGAATCAATTGACCTAATGAAAGCACTGCTAATAACTATCCGTGATACAAGTAAAGATCAAGGTGTTGAGCTAGGTGATATAGTTAGCCGGCTTGATAAAATTTCAGGTGGTGATGGAGATGTACCAGCTCCTGTTGTTGAAGCTGAAGCTACTCCTTCCCCACAAGCTGTAAAAGCAGCATCAACAGAAGAAGAAATTGATTATAGTGAACTAAGTGAAGATGATATTGAAGCAGAAATTCAAAGACTTTTAGTTGAGAGACAAGAGTCTGATAAAGCTAAACGTGCTGCTAAAAAAGCAGCAGGAGAGAGTGTACCTGAAATACCAGATACGCCTTCTTCAGAACCTGAGAAAAGTTCTGCACTAGCACCTGTAGCTGCGCCAGTAGTAGCTAAAAAAGTGGAGCCAAAATCAGATGACAGCAAAGCTCCTGCACCAGCTGCAAAAGCAACTGTAGTTGAGCAGACTATTCGTGTTGATGTAAAAAGACTTGATCACCTTATGAACCTTATCGGTGAGTTAGTTCTAGGTAAAAATAGACTTATAAAAATTAATGATGATGTTGAAGAGCGTTATGAGGGTGAAGAGTTTCTTGAAGAGCTTAACCAAGTTGTAAGTATTGTCTCTCTAGTAACAACTGATTTACAAATTGCAGTTATGAAAACACGTATGCTTCCGATCGGAAAAGTATTTAACAAATTTCCTCGTATGATTCGTGACCTTTCGCGAGAGCTTAATAAAAAAATAGAGTTAGTTATAGATGGTGAAGACACTGAGCTTGATAAGTCTATCGTCGAGGAGATAGGTGATCCTTTAGTTCATATTATCCGTAACTCTTGTGACCATGGTATTGAAATGCCAGCAGTTAGAGCAGCAGCTGGTAAGCCTGAACTAGGAATTATTACTCTTAAAGCTTATAATGAAGGTAACCATATTGTTATTCAAATTGATGACGATGGTAAAGGCCTTGACGCTGATATGCTTAGAACTAAGTCAATAGAAAAAGAGATTATCACAGAAAAAGAAGCTGATAACATGAGTGATAAAGAAGCTTTTGGTCTTATATTTAAACCAGGTTTCTCAACTGCTGCACAAGTTACAAATGTATCTGGTCGTGGAGTTGGTATGGATGTTGTAAAAACAAACATAGAAAGACTTAATGGTATTATTGATATAGAGTCAAAAGTTGGAGTTGGTACAGAGATGAAACTTAAAATTCCTCTTACTCTTGCTATTATTCAAGCTCTACTTGTTGCTGTACAAGAAGAGTTTTATGCTATTCCTCTTGCTTCAGTTTTAGAGACTGTTAGAATCTCTAAAGAAGAGGTTTATACAGTTGAAAACCGTTCAGTTATGCGTCTTCGTGAAGAGGTACTATCTCTTGTTCATATTGGTGATATTTTTGAAGTTGAACGTATTTTTGACCATAACGAATACTCCTACGTCGTAGTGATTGGACTTGCTGAGTCAAAACTAGGTCTTATAGTTGATTCACTTGTTGGTCAAGAAGAGATCGTTATTAAATCACTTGGAGAATACTTAAAAGGTATAGAGGGAATTGCTGGAGCTACTATACGTGGTGATGGTGGCGTTACACTTATTTGTGATGTCGCTGCACTTATGCAGATGGCAACAACAGTTAAGTCTACTGTTGCTATTAGTGGTGGTGATGATGATGAACCTACTGAAAAAAATAAACCAAGTGACTATAAAGTTCTGATCGTAGATGACTCTAAAACAGATAGATTAATTATGAGTAAATCATTAGCACCTTTAGGAATAACTTTAGTTGAAGCTTCTGACGGACTAGAAGCTCTTAATATTCTAAAATCTGGTGAGCACTCTTTTGATGGAATGTTAATAGATATTGAAATGCCAAGAATGGATGGTTACACATTAGCAGGAGAGATTAAAAAATATAGCAAATATAAACATATTCCACTAATTGCGGTAACGTCAAGAACTGGTAAAGCAGATAGAATGCGTGGTGTAGAAGCTGGAATGGTTGAGTATATTACTAAACCATACTCACCTGATTACTTAATGAGCGTTGTTAAACGTAACATTAAAATGACTATGGAAGCGTAAGGAGGCTATTATGAGCGAAAAATTACAACAAATAATTAATAAACAACAGATTCAAGATGATCCATCATTAACTGATTTAGATGATATAGTTCAACTAGTTGGTTTTGTAATTGGTGATGAGGAATATAGTGTGCCTATTCTTTCTATTCAAGAGATTATTAAGCCTATAAGTTGGACTAGAGTTCCTCAAACACCAAACTATGTTTTAGGTGTTTTTAACTTACGTGGTTCTGTTATTCCACTTATAGATCTTCGTATGCGTTTTGGTCTTCGTGAACAAAAGCACACTGAAGATACACGATTTATAGTCATAAAAGATGAAGACGAAGTTGCAGGTTTTGTAATAGATCGTCTAACAGAAGCTATACGTCTTAGTAAAAGAGATATAGGACCAGCTCCTGAAGCTGCTCAAACTTCTGACACTATGATCGAGGGTGTTGGTAAGCAAAAAGATAAAATTTTAACAATTTTAAAAGTTGCTAAACTACTAGAGAGAACTTTTTAGTCTCTCTTTTAGCACAACGCCTAAAACTTCTACATGAACCCTCACAAAATAAATAGAGATAATTTTTTAAACTGCATGAGTTATGGTGTAGCCATAATAACCTCTTCTACATACAAAACACGATCAAACGATACCGACTATCCATATAGAGCTGATAGCAATTTTTGGTATTTGAGTGGTTTTGAAGAAGATAATTCTACTCTTGTTTTTATAAAAACAAAAAAGAAGAGTAGAGTTATTCTATTTGTTCAAAAAAGAGATAAAACTCAAGAGCTTTGGAATGGTGAGAGACTAGGCGTCAAACGAGCTAAAAAAAAGTTTGATGTTGATAAAACATATTCAATAGATAAACTGCAAAATAAGTTAGCTGAGTATTTAAAAGATAGCCATAGGCTATATTTAGACCTTTATAGCCAAAACAGCAGACTCTTAGAAATTAAGAAAGTAGCAAAAAAGTCTAAAGTAAACAGACTTACAAATATTATTCCTATTGTACAAAAACTACGTCTTATAAAAAGTGAACATGAAATAACACTAATTAAAAGAGCTATAGAGATCACAAAAAAGGCACATCATAGTGCTATGAAAAAAGCCTCTTCTAAACTGCATGAATATCAACTTCAAGCAGACATAGAACACACTTTCAAATCTAATGGCGCTTATAGTGATGCTTACACGAGTATAGTCGCTGGTGGAAATAGTGCAAATACTCTTCACTACATTACTAATGCTAATAAACTTTGTGATGGTGAGCTAGTTTTAATAGATGCAGGTTGTGAATACAAAATGTACGCAAGTGACATAACAAGAACTTTTCCAGTAAATGGTAAGTTTAGCTCCGCTCAAAGTGAACTATATGAACTAGTTCTTCATACTCAAGAAGAGGTTATAAAAGCTATTAAGCCAAATGTAACTAAAGTAATTTTGCAAGATCTCTCAGTTAAACTTTTAACTAAAGGTATGATCGCACTTGGTATTTTAAAAGGTGACTTAGAAGAACTTATTAAAAAAGACAAATATAAAAAATACTATCCTCACGGTATAGGTCATTGGATGGGAATAGATGTTCATGATCCTTGCCCGTACAAAGACAAAAAAAATAGAGATATAGTTTTTAAAGAGGGTATGGTATTAACAATAGAACCAGCTCTTTATGTAGAAAAAAATGATAAAAAAGTACCACTAAAATATAGAGGTATAGGTATACGAATAGAGGACAATATTTTAGTAACTAAAAAAGGTTATGAAAATTTAAGTGAAAGTATTGTTAAGAGTGTGGAAGATGTTGAGCAAATGTGTAGAGCCATATAGGCTCTTTTAGTTTTCACCTATAACAGGCATAGTTTTCATTTTACCAACTAAACCAGTTTTATTTGGATCATCTGGATGAGCTTTGTTGTATTCACTCCATCTGTCTATATACTTTTGTAGTGTAAATGGTGTTTGCTCCTCTTTTTCAAAAGCCTCTTTATTCTCTTCTTTAGAGAAAAATGGAACCCACTTTTTTTCTACCCAAGAGTCTAAGTTCTTTTGCATATAGCCTTTTTCATTATTTATAGCAGTTGCAGACATAACAGCAGTAGTATTTACTCTTGCATTATACTCTTCAACTTCTTTAGGTTCAGCTTGGGCGTTAACTACTACATTGCGCGGCTCTTCAGTATCATCAACTGCTTCAACTTTTAAAGGAGTACTAATTTGAGTAGTTTGCTCTTCTTTTAAAACCTCTTTTGCTGTAACAGCTCTAGGTTCTTGATCTTTTTTGTTAAAATAACCATCTGCATAATCTTGAAGTGTGTGACCACTACAACCGCTTAAAGCTATAAATGTTACTAAACTTGTTAATGTTAAAGTGACTTTATTCATGTAATTCCTTAAATTTTTAAATGGTAAATAGATATATCGTCATTAAATAAACAAATATAAAATTAATAAAATTATAGCACAAACAACCCCATTTATAGGCATTTGGACTTAGTTTTGTTTAAGAAAACTATTGCTATAATGAGCTCGACAAAATAAATCTTGGGTCAAGCTAAACTAAGGAGAAATATATGAAATTAGCAAAACTAAGCCTAGCGGCTGTATTAATAATGGGTGCGAACGCGTTCGCAATAGACAACGTAAAAGTAAATGGTGCTACAAAGCTTATTTACCAAACTACTGATAAAAGTGGTTCATTTGAAGATAACAATGATATGTTTAGCAAAGAAAGTGCACAAGCACAAGTTTCTGCAACTTTAGGTGTAAGTGCTAACTTAATTGATGGTGTTTCTGCTGGTATGGAAATGCAAGCTCTTTCTACTTTAGGTCTTGAAAATCAACTAGTTATGGGTGTTATGAATGATACACTTCCTGGTGGAGCTGGTACTGATGATGCATGGAATGTTTCTCAAATGTGGATTGCTACTACTTTAGGTAACACAACTGCTAAAATAGGTCGTCAAGAACTTAACACTCCATTAGCGTTTACTGAAAAATGGAATATTGTTAAAAATACTTTTGAAGCAGCTGTTTTAATTAACTCTGACGTTCCTAAGACTACTTTAGTTGGTGCTTATGTTGGTGGTAGCAATGCTGACACTGCTAAAGGTCTTACTACAGTTAATATGCCAAGTGATGGAAGCACAGGTTTCTCTCAATTTTATGGTGGAGCTTACGCTGCTGGTGCAATCACTACTGCAATTCCTATGACAACTGCTCAAGCATGGTACTATGATGTAAATACTGTTGCAACTGCAACATTCTTTCAAACTGATACTAAAATTGACATGATTACAGGTAGTCTTCAATATGCTACTGTTGATCAAGTTGCTGCAGGTGCTGAATCTAATGATGTTATGGCTGCTAAAATTGCTGCTGATTTAGGTGTTGTTAAATTATATGGTGCTTATTCTCAAACAGGTAAGTCTAATACAGCTGTTAAAGTTGGTATTAATACTGCTACTTTAGATAAAACTAAAATCTTTACAGGTGCTGGTTCAATTTACTTTGATGGTAACACTGCTCTAACTAATAATACAAGTGCTTTTAAACTTGGTGTTAGTGGTAAAGTTGGAAGCTTTGGTTTAAGTGCTGCTTATGCACAAGCTAAACAAGAAGCTGATGCTACAAGAGCTAACAATAGCGCTTATGATAATGACAGTTCAGTTGTTGACTTAGTTGTTAAGAACAACATTGGTCCTGTTGCAGTTAAAGCAGTTTATACTTCTTATAAAACTGATACATCTGCTTCAACTGATGGAACAAATAATACTTTACGTATTTACGCTACACTTAAATTCTAGTCAACTCTAGAACTTAATATTATGAGCCTTTTGGCTCATAAGTATTTCAACCCTTCTTCAAAAACTTCACAATTTCTTTTTAAACTATTTTTATATATAATACTTACATGGCAGATTTAGATAGAGCAAAAGATTTTATTAACAATATAAGATTATATATGACAATGTCACTTGCATTAATTATCTCTTTAGGTTCTGGTGTACTAAAATTGTATACTGACGAAAATTTTACATATATATTTTTTATAGGAAATATTTTACTATTACTATTATTATTTATATTTCTTTTTTTGGCTAAAAAGTTACATCAAAAAACTGATGAATTGAAGGATATAAAATGAATATAGAAACAATAACAATAACAATAACCGCAATTACATTTATAACTATATTCGCATATGGTGCATATGAAGTTACAAAAACAACATAAATACTTTTAGGTTATTACTGTAAAAGTTTTAAAACATTCTCTTGTGTAGTATTTGCTTGACTCATCGCAAACATTCCACTTTGAGCTAATATGTTATGTTTTGAAAAGTTAGCGGACTCACTTGCAAAGTCAACATCTCTTATAGTTGACTCAGCATCTTTTGCATTTACCTCTGTTGTAGAGATATTATTTACTATACTTTTAAGTTGATTTTGAGCGCTACCAACATCTGCACGAACTGCCAACAAATCTTTAAGTGCCGAGTCTAGTATTAAAATACTATCTTGACGAGTTTTATTAGAAGTAGTTAAATCTATATCAGACAAATTTTTAGTTGTACGAGTAAAGTTATCATTTTCACGCATTCCAATTAAATGTAAGTTAGTTCCACTTACATTAACATCAGCAAAATTAGAGCTAGACAACTCAAACTCTCCAACATTAATATAACCAGCATTGTCATCAAATTCCCAATCAGCAGTGATCGTATCTGCTGTACTAGCACCTAAGGTTACATAATCTTTTTGCCAAGTAGCACTAACTGTGTCTTGATTTGATCGGATAGTTGCAAAGTTCTCATTCCATGTTCCCTTAAACTCAAAGTTACCATTAATATTTTCTGCTTGAAAAGCAATTTTTACACTTTCAGCTATTCCATTTGTTACTATTTGATTATTTACTTGTGTAGGATCAAAAGTAATAGTTCCACCACTAGGTACATTAAGTGTTTGAATACCGCCACTGTAGGCAAATGTTGAACTTCCACCAGAGTGGTAAAGTCTGATAGAATAATCATCAGCACCAGCCACAGCACCATCAATATTTATACTCATATTGGGAGAAGCACTATTAAGTGTGATCATATCAGTAAGTGCGGTGTAATTTATTACTGCTGATAAGTACTCATCTCCACCAGCATTAGCATTATTAACAGCACCACTATGTGCAATAGCATCTAAGGCTTGATTAGCTTGAACTTTAATAGTAAATTCACCGCTAGTGCTAGTAACATTTAATGTTGCACTTGCAGGTTTGTTATTTATATACTGAAATGTTCCAATACCAGCAATTGCAACAGTTTCATTTGCTCCACTAACACTAAAAGAGTCAACTAAATTATTTCCAGAATTGTAAATATTGATAACATCATTTTGTTTTGCAGATCTATCTCCCCAGTTAGTAATACTAAAACTTGTATCTTCAGCCCTTGAAGGTATTACTACTAAATCTTGTTCATTATTACTTTCTGATGTTGTGTATATATACGTATCTTGATTTATAGCAGATCTATTAATTGAACCATTAGCACTAGCCAAAGTAACTTGGGTATTGTTATTATAATACTTCATAGATACATCCATAGAATTTACTACATTTGTAAATTCTATGGTTGAAATATGTGTTGCAGCATTAGTACTATAATGAATTGTTCCATGTTCAGTTTGCCATGTTTGATTTGCTTCATCAGCCCAGAAATCTGTAATAGCTGTGCCATCTTCTAATGTAATAAATATTTTTTCTATATTTTCAATTGATGTTGTATCTGTATTATGTATAGCAAAAGTAGCATCCTTTTGAGAAGATGGTACATTAAAAATTATCTCTGTGGCATCAACTGTATTATCAATTTGATTTACGATTGTAGATGATGTTGAAATATTTGCACTATCAAGATTAACTTTTGCCTTCAATTCAGCAGTAATATTTTCTATAGTGATAGTTGCACTATCTTTGTAACCATTTCCATCACTATCTATTTTAGTATATGTAACTGTTCCATATAAGCTATTTACAACTTTATCATTTTCATCACTCTTTATGGTGGCTAGTGCTGTTCCATCTTCATGATAAACTATAAACTCATCTACTTCTTGTGTACTATTCCAATCATCAAGAGTAAATGTTACATCTTTAGCTCCGATCGGAATTTCAAGTAGATCGTGTTCTACTCCGTCATATTGTAAAGGTGTGTTAGCAGTGAAAGTTTGAGAAGCTAGATTAACACTTCCATCATAAGGAACAAAGGTAGTATTTACTCCTTCTGGAGATATTTTCATATCTATTAGCTGTTGCATATTTCCTGAAAATAGTTTTATAACTCTTCCATCAACACTATCAAGTCTTAATGCTCCAAGTTCATCTATTGAAGCTTTTACTCCAGTCTCATTTACTCGATCATTTACTGCTGTTATAAATGCCGCATTAGAGTCATTATCTAAAACATCTATTTTACCTAATAATACATCATTAATACTAAAGTCACTAGGTGTTGTTCCAGCTTCTATAGGCTCATCAGGATCAGCAAATTTATGTATAACCTCATATGAAGCATGAACACCAGTTGTATTAGCATTTTTATTTACAACATCTGCTAAAGCACCTAGACCTTCACCTATGTTATAGCCTATTTTAACTGACTCAAGCTCATAACTATCAGCTCCGTTTATATCATCTAAAGAGAGTTTAATATCCCCAAGTGAAACAGTCGGATCAAGTGGTAACTTTTCACTTCTTATAAAAGCAGTATTACCTAGTTTCACACTACTTGTTGAGCCTATAGAGAGTTCAACCTTTTGGTTAGAGTCTGCACCTATTTGATAGACGTTGTTCGTATACATGCCACTTAAAAGTGTTTTGCCATTATAACTTGTAGTATTTGAGATATTATCAAACTCTTCTCTAAGTCTATTAATATCATTTTGTAATATTCTTCTTGAAGCTGATGTTTGCCCATCTTGAGCAGCTTGAATAGTTTTAACTCTTATAGAGTTTAAAATATTTACTTGTTCACTCATAGCTTGATCAGCTATTTGCATAACAGAGATACCATCATTTGCATTTTTAATAGATTGCGTTAAAACTGCTGACTGCGATCGAAGTGCATCTGCTATGAGAAGACTAGAAGAATCATCTGCAGCAGAAGTAACTCTAATTCCAGAACTAAGCTTTGCTAAAGAGTTATCAATAGCTTTATTATTCAAAGTAGAATTAACATTAACATTCATGGCAGTAATATTACTATTAATTTTAAACATAATGTAAAATTAGCAAAATCTATTCCTATTGGAGTATTTCAAATTAGATTAATATTTAGAAGTATAAATGGAACATCTTTTGCTTAATTCAGTTAATTATATAAAAGGAAGAAAATGGAAATATCTCGCGCTCATGACTTAATGGCTTCAGCACTAGACTATCGCTCTGCTCGTCAAGATATTATTAGCTCAAATATAGCTAATGCAGATACTCCATTTTATAAAGCTCGTGATATAAGCTTTAGTGACATGTTAGCAAATCAAAGAGCTGAAACTTTTAGAGACAGATCAAATGAACTTCCAATGGCAAAAACTAGTGCCTCTCATTTACGTTCATATGATGAGAAAATAAATGATAAAGCTATAACTTTTTATAGAGATGGACATGCAATGGGAAATGATGGTAATACGGTAGATATAGATGTAGAGACTACAGAGATGTCTAAAAATAATATTATGTTTAATGCTGTTGTAATGGCTCTTAAAAAAGAGGTTACAGGTTACAAAGATATGCTTATGAGCGTAAGTAAACCATAATGAGTAAGGAAAAATAGATGGCATTTTTAAGTAGTTTTGACATTAGTGGTTATGGTCTTTCAGCTCAAAGAGCTCGCGTAAATGTAATAAGTTCTAACATTGCTAATGCACAAACAACTAGAACTGAAGAAGGTGGACCTTACCGTCGTCGCGAAGTTGTTTTTCGTGCTGTAGATTTTGGCAAAGTGTTACAAGATAAGATGCAAAAAAACAGTGATTCTCTTCCTTATAGTGATCCTATTGACGCTGGTGGTTATGGAAAAAAAGTTGATCCTTTGCTTATGAGTGTTATAGTAGACAAAATTGCTCGTGATGACACTGCACCCAAGATGAAATTTGAGCCAAATCATCCTGATGCTGATGCAAATGGTTATGTTGCATACCCAAATGTTAATCCTGTTATAGAAATGGCCGATTTAGTAGAAGCAACAAGATCATATCAAGCAAATGTTGCAGCATTCCAAAGTACGAAAGATATGGCAACAAAAGCCATTATGCTTTTACAATAATAGGAGATAGAGTTGGCTGATATAACACCAATATCCCCGATATCATCGGATATTATCACTAAAAAAACTGATACCTTACCTAAAATAGAGGGTGAAGGTTTTGCAGATCAATTAAAATCTGCACTAGGTGAAGTTAACGATATGCAAATTGGTAAAGAGAACGCTATGGCAGATCTTGCTACTGGTCAAGTAAAAGATCTTCACCAAGCTGCTCTTGCTATTGATAAAGCAGAACTTAGCATGAAACTTATGCTAGAAGTACGCGGTAAAGCACTATCTGCATATCAAGAAATTTCTAAAACTCAAATGTAATAAATAGCACTATGTGCTATTTATACGTTATACTCCTTTTATGATCAACCAAACTAAATCCAAAAAAGTAATTTTATTATATATTGTACTAATGTTAGGTTTTCTAATATTTTTAGGTGACATGTTTAAAAATGCAACTATAAGTCGTCAAAATCCGTCTCTTTTTACTGCACAAACTCTTCAAGCTGAACGTGGTAGTATAATTAGTGCTGATGGTTATAGTGTAGCAACAACAGCAAAACTTTACAAAGCCGTCGTAAATCGAAGTTTTATAGATCCAAAAAAGCTTACACTATTTGTAGAACTTTTTAGCATATATAGTGGTATGAGTACAAAAGAGATTTATACAAAACTATCTGCAAAAAAACGACATATTACGCTTAGTAATAGCATATCATCCAAAAATGCCCAATACTTAAAAGCATTATCTCATGAGTTAGTAAAACTTGGTGTATTTATTAAGAAAAAAAATAGACGTGGTGTTTATATCCGTCAAGGTTTAGACATTATAGAACATGGCGAAGAGAGAGTTTACCCTTTTGGTAATTTACTTACACCACTTATAGGTTATCCAAGAGTTTTAACTGAAAATAACTATAGAAAAATACATGGTATAAAAGGGATAGAAAAATTTTATGATGAAGACCTTAGTTCTGATCAAAATGGAAGACTTAGATCTAAACGAGATGTTAATAGCTATCTGATTTTAAATAATGAAGCTACAAATACAGAAGTTGAGCATGGTCTTAATGTTAAGTTAACTATACCCTTAACACTTCAAACTAGAATAGAAAAAATTGTAGATAAGATGAAAAAAAAACTAGATGCAAAAGAGATTATGGTAGTTATTATGAACTCTAAAAATGGAAATATACTCTCACTTGCTAGTTCAAATAGGTATTTACCAAAAAGTATAAAAAGGAGCGACTATGGCTCTTTAAATACAAGTGCGATCGAATATGCTTTTGAGATAGGTTCTGTTATGAAGCCTATTACTTTTGCACTTCTGTTAGAGGATAGACTTATTAACCCGTATGATCTAGTAAATGGGCATAATGGTAAATTTAAAGTAGGACGTAAAACGATCACAGATGAACATAAATTTGATTGGTTGTCGGCTGAAAATGTGATCGTACATAGTTCAAATATTGGAATTGCTCAACTTGCTCAAAAACTTAACGCAATAGAGTATAGTGATGGTTTTCAAAGGTTTGGTTTTACACATAAAACTGAAATTGATCTGCCTTATGAAAAAAGAGGTTCTATTCCAACGCTTAACCAGTTAAAGTCTGAAACATATAAAGCCACTACATCTTATGGTTACGGTATGACAGCAACTCTTATGCAATTAGTAAAAGCATATAGTGTATTTAATAATGGTGGAAAAATATTAACTCCCAAAGTTACCTCTTCACTTTTTGATGATAAAAATAATATATACCCAATTGAAACACCAGACCCAGTAGAAGTTATATCTCCAAGAACAGCAAATCAAATGAAAAAAATTCTTATAAAGACAGTCAATCAAGGAACAGGTATAGGAACTAGAACTGAAGGTCTAGAAGTAGGTGGAAAAACAGGAACAGCTCACATAGCTAGAAAAGGAAGGTATATAAATGAGTACCATACATCGTTTATAGGTTTTGCTAATGATCTTAAAAGAAGGTACATTATTGGTGTTACTGTAGTAGAGCCACAAACACAGCATTTCGCGTCATTAACAGCTGTCCCAGTCTTTAAAAATGTTGTAGATACTTTAGTACAAGAGGGTTATCTACATAAGTCTAAAAAGTTCAAACTACCACCTTATGTAAAATTAGAACACTAAAATTAATATGATTAAAAATTAACCACAAAAAAATATACATATCTTCATTTTTCTAATATAATAGTACTAAACATTTAAGGAGAAGAAATGAAATTAGCAAAACTTAGCTTAGCAGCTGTATTAATTATGGGTGCAAATGCATTCGCAATAGATAATGTAAAAGTAGATGGTACTGCATCACTTTATTACACAACACAAGATGATACAACAAACGATCTTTTTGATAAGAGTGGTGCCGCAGCACAAACTGGTGTAAATGCAGGTGTTTCTGCTAACCTAGTAGAGGGTGTAAGTGCAGGAGCAAGAGTTCAAGCTCTTTCAACATTAGGTTTAGAAAATCAATTAGTTGATAATGTGTGGGCTGGTGGAACTCAAGATCAATGGTGGATGTCAGACTTATGGATGGCAGCTACTCTTGGAAATACTACTGCAAAAGTTGGTCGCCAAGCAATTGATACACCTTTAGCTTTTACTGAAACATGGAACATAGCTTACAATACTTTTGAGGCAGCTGTTCTTTTAAATACAGATCTTCCTAATACTACTTTAGTTGGTGCTTATGTTGGTGCTACAAATAGTTCAAACAATGGTACAGTAACTAAAAATAGTTCTGATGGTAGTTCACCATTTGAAAAATTTGGTAATACTTTAGCTCAACAATATTTAGGTACAGGAACAGCAGTCGTTGGTAATGGTGCTTATGCTGCAGGTATAGTTAATGCTTCAATTCCTGATACAACAGTTCAAGGTTGGTACTATGCAATTAATCAACTGGCTAATGCTTATTGGTTACAAGGTGACACAAAAATATCTATTGTTACTTTAGGTGCACAATATTCTGATATTGATCCAAATGGTCAGTTAGATGCTCTTAAAAATTCAACTGCTTATGCTTTTAAAGCAGGTGTAGATCTTTCAGGTGTTGCTCTTGAAGCTGCTTACTCTTCAACAGATGAAGATGGTACATTAAGAGTACAAAATACTGCTGGTACAGAATCAAAACTATATACTGAAGCATGGTGGAATTTTGAAAAAGTCTCTCAGCCAGGTACTAGCTCTTACAAAGTAACTGCTGCTTATGATGCTAGTTTTGCTTCACTATATGCTTTATATGTAAATGCTGATCAAAAAGCTTCAAATGGTGATAATGATTTAACAGAAATTACTCTTACTGCAACTAAAAGTTTTGGCGCATTAGAAAGTACACTTGCTTATATCTCTACAGAGGCAAAAGGTACTAATAACGGTGATCAGTACAACACGATCCAAGCTTACCTAACTTTAAACTTCTAAGAGTAAAAAGTTTATTTAGCAGTACCTTTTGGTGCTGCTAATTTTTTTACTACTGTATTTTACTTTGCTAACTCATTATTTTAGTTTGACCCAAAATTATGCATGTCTTGACTTGTCATCATTACTAATTAGCAAAATGCAGTAGTAAAAAAATTATAATTCTTCGCTATAATATCCGCAATAATACTTACTGGAGAATCTATGAAACTAACAAAATTAAGTTTAGCAACTTCACTATTAATGGCTGTATCAGCTTCTGCCATAGATAATGTAAAAGTAGATGGTAATGCAAAACTATATTACTATACAGATGATAAGTCAAACATATCTCTGTTTGATAAAAAAAGCTCAAGAGCTCAATCGAGTATAAATGTAGGTTTAAGTGCTAACTTAATCGACAAAATTACTGTAGGTGCAAGAGTTCAAGCTCTTTCAATGTTAGGTTTAGAAAACCAACTTGCAGATCAGCCATGGAGTGGTAGCACTAAAGATCAGTGGTGGATGTCAGACTTATGGTTAGCTTCAACAATAGGTAATACAACAACAAAAGTTGGTCGTCAAAAACTTGATACTCCTTTAGCATTTACTGAGGGTTGGACTACTGCGTACAATACATTTGAAGCAGCAGTACTTTTAAATAGTGATTTACCAGATACAACACTTGTTGGAGCATTTTTAGGTGCGACAAATAGTTCAAATGATGGTTGGGTAACTAAAGATAGCTCTGATGGTAGCTCGCCTTTTGAAACATATGGTAATGCTCTACTTCGACAATATCTAGGTGATGCAACAGCTCTTAGAGGTAATGGTGCATATGCAGCAGGTGTTATAAACAAGTCACTCCCTGACACAGCTTTACAAGCTTGGTATTATGATGTAAACAATATTGTAACCGCTTTATGGCTACAAGGTGACACAACTTTAGCTGGAATAACATTAGGTGCTATGTACGCAGATCTTGACCCTACTGGACAATTAAGTCAATTTAAAAATACAACAGGTTATGCACTACAAGCCAAATATAATTTAAGCATTGTAGATCTAAAAGCAGCTTACTCTAATATAGATGGTGATGGAACTTTAAGTGTAAAAAATACAGCTGGTAATGGAACTAAACTATATACAGAAGCATGGTGGTGGACAGGTTTTGTATCAACTCCTGGTGCTTCTTCTTATAATATTTCTGCAACCTTTAAGACAGAGTATGCAGAAATTCTTGCTTCATATGTTTCAACTAATGGAGCTAAAAAATCTACTGCAGGTGAAACAGACTTTAAAGAGATAGCTTTAGTAGCTACTAAAAGTTATGGAGCTCTTGAAACAAGTATTGCGTATATTAACGATACAGTTACAGGCGCAGACAAAGAGAACAATGGTGACTCTATTAACTCTGTTCAATTATACTTAACACTAAACTTTTAAGGGGATAAAAAATGAAAAAAATAGAAGCGGTTATAAAACCATTTAAATTAGAAGATGTAAAAGATGCTTTAGCAAATATAGGTATAACTGGTATGACTGTTAGTGAAGTCAAAGGTTATGGTCGTCAAAAAGGTCATAGTGAGCTTTATCGTGGTGCGGAATATGTTGTAGATTTTTTACCAAAGATCAAAATGGAGATGATTGTAACAGCTGAACAAGTCGATGAAGTTACAACTGCGATCGTAGATGCAGCAAGAACTGGAAAAATAGGCGATGGTAAAATTTTTGTCTCTGACATAGATAAAATTATTCGTATTCGTACAGGTGAAACAGATAACGAAGCTGTATAAATTTTATACAACTTATTTGTACATCAGCTGCAAGTAAATTTCTCTCTCACATTAACTGCCTAAATAAATGGCAGTTATTATACACACTCTTTGGTATAATTTCATTAAATATTTTAAAAAGGTACTCTAATGCTTGAAACAGATTTTACATATATAGTTGACACACTCTTTATACTATTCTCAATGACACTTATCATTTTTATGGTTCCAGGTTTTGCTATGCTAGAAGCTGGGCTTGTAAGAACTAAAAATGTGGCTGCTGTTTTAACAGTAAATGTTATGATTTATGCAACTGCATCTATGGCATTTTTACTTATTGGTTATGAGTACGCTTTTGGAACATGGGAAAATGAGAGCATGAGTAAGTGGGCTTTCTTTATGTTTCAAATGGCATTTGTTGGGAAAACTGTAAACATTATGAGCGGTGGAGTAAGTGAGCGTAGTCGTATTATTCCTCTTGCTATGTTTACTGTTGTTATGGGTGCTTTAATATACCCAACAGTTGTAAATGTCTCATGGGGTGCTGATTTTTTAGATGGTACTTTTTTAGATCTTAATATGTACGATCTTGCAGGATCAACTGTTATACACTCAACTGGTGGTTGGGCACTTTTAGCAGCTATTTTAATAATAGGAAATAGAAAAGGTCGTTATATTAAAAATGCGATTAGAGTTATTCCTGCTTCAAATATTCCACTTGTTGTTCTAGGTGCTCTTCTTCTTTGGATCGGTTGGTTTGGTTTTAATGGCGGTAGTGTTGGAAGTATAGCTTCTAAAGATAATGCTGACGCAGTTGCACTTACTATTATGAATACAAACACAGCAGGACTAAGTGGTGCGATCGTAGCAGGACTTCTCATGTTTGTACGTTATGGTAAGTTTGATATTACTATGATTTTAAATGGTGCACTTGGTGGGCTCGTTGCAGTAACAGCTGGTCCAGATCTTTATGATGTTTATACACCTATTTTAATAGGTTTAATTGGTGGTGCTTTAGTGGTGATTGCTGTTCCTATTTTTGATAAGTTTAAGTTAGATGATCCTGTTGGAGCACTCTCTGTTCACTTAGTAAATGGTATTTGGGGAACTTTAGCAGTTGGTATATTTGTAGCTGACATATCTTTTATTGATCAGCTTAAAGGTGTTGTAGTAGTAGGTATTTTTGCTTTTACTTCTTCATATGCTGTACTTTTTATTATTAATAAATTTTCTAAATTTAGATCTGATGATGACGAGCAGATGGAAGGGCTTGATGTTCATGAGTGTGGACTTGAAGCTTACCCTGAGTTTAAAAGAGCAATATAAATGCTAAATTAAACATAATAACTTCTTATTAATGCTATATTTAGGTATATAAAATAAGGAGTTAATTATGTGTATCCCTCATGGAAAAACTACCTCTGCAGTTGGAGTTTCAAGAACAATAAAAGATGATAAGCCTGCTAAACATATAGAGTTTGATGAAAAAAATATGAAAGCTGATCCAGACTTTGTGGATGAGCGAACTTCTGAGTACACCCCAAAAGAGAAATTTAACAATATGTGTGATCAGGTTGCTGACTTTTTTATGGAAAAAAAATAGTACGTGAAAAATATTATAGGTAAAAGTAAAAATATTTTTATTAGTGCTGTAAAGTTACCTGCAACAAAAGTTAAAATAGCTATACGATCGAGAGCAACAGCACAGGTTGCAAAAGAGTGTCTTAAAAACGATATAGACATTGAAAAAATGAGTGTTGAAGACTTTGAGTATTTAGTGGCAGACAAAGAGAAAGAGATAGTTCAAAAAATTAAAAATATGAGTGTAGGTGTGCTTACTGCGTACTTAGGTTTTGAAGCTGTTGGTGGTTAATGTTTAAATTTGTTTTCAAGTCAACACTATACTATTACTTAGTCAAAAAGTATAAATCAAAGATCATATCAACGATATTTTTTATACTTTTGCTTCTTGTAACTACGCTACTTTATAGCGATATAGTAGAGTACCTTGCACTTAATAACCTAAAAGAAGAAGTTTTGTATCTACTGTTGCTTAAGTGGTCTATATATGCACTTTCATCTTATAAAATATATTCCAATTTAAAATCTATTTTTATAGGCGATAGTGATGATGACAAAGAGTTTAAAAAGCAAGTTAGTAGTGATGAGAAGTATATAGACGAAGTTATAAATGAGAAAATAAACTATAAGTATGAGAAGATCAAAGATAAGCCAATTTTAAAGAGTAGAAAAGAGAGTATTTATGCTAATGAAGAGTATAAACTATAGAAACTACTAAAGAGTATTTTGCTAACATTACAACAATGAAAAAAATAGCAATAGTAAGACTTAGTGCACTTGGTGACATAATAAACACATCTGTAGTGTTACAGTTTATAAAAAAGAAGTATCCGCATATTAAGATAGATTGGATCACAGAAGAGATCTTTGCTCCACTGCTAAAAGATCATCCACATATAAATGAAGTTCATACTATTTCACTAAAAACTATTAAAAAAGAGAAAAGTTTAACACTTTTAAAAACAACTATTAAAAAATTGCGCTCACTTGGAAAGTATGACTTAGTTATAGATATGCAAGGACTTTTAAAGTCTGCGATCGTAGCTCGTTTAGTTGGCTCAAATGTTTATGGTTACGATCGCAACTCTGCAAGGGAGAGTATAGCTTCGCTTTTTTATAGAAATAGCTCTTTTATAGAGTACAAAGAGAGCATAATTAAGCGAAATTGCACTCTTGTGGCAGATGCTTTAGCGTTTAAAATTAGCGAAGAAGAGATTATAAATAAAGAAGCTACATTTAGTATTGAACCACAAGAGTGTAAAGATATATGTTTTGTGATCGGAGCTTCATGGAAGTCCAAAATTTACCCAAAAGAGAGCTATTCTAAACTATCAACTCTTTTAAGTGAGCCTGTATGCGTAGTCTGGGGAAGTGAGCAAGAGAGAGAAGTTGCTATGTATATAGCTCGAAACTCCGTAAATGCTTATGTAAGTAAAGAGCTAAATTTAACTCAGCTAAAAAATGTAATAGGAAGCTCAAAATTAGTGATCGGAAACGATACAGGTCCAACACATTTAGCATGGGCACTAAACGTACCCTCAATTACACTTTTTGGACCTACAAATGAGAGAATGATGTTTGAGACAAAACTAAATATAGCTATAAATTCACCATCAACTGTTGACATAAATAAAATTAATAAAAAAGACTTTTCGATTATAGAGATAACACCTGAAGAGATATATGAAAAAGCAAAGGCTCTATTATAATATTATTTAAAATTTTTAAAATTTTGGAGTTTTTTCTACTCCTCTTACCTCAAAGTAAAAGAAAAAACTTTTTCTTTTTTTTAGCAAAAGTAGCTTTCTATTTAGATAAAAAACATAAAAATGTTATTAATACTAATTTAGATATTGCAGGAATTACAGATTTAAAAGTACGTAATGAGTGTATGAGTTACTGTTATAAAAATTTACTTCTTAACTTTTTTCAAACACTCGATAATAAACTTGTAAAAAAAGATGAAGCCTTTAAAAAAATAACTACTAAAAACCAAGATATAGTTGATGTAATCACAAAAGAAAATAGACCTATAATTTTTGTAACAGCGCACTACGGAAACTGGGAGTTTATTGGTATGGCGCTTATGAAGTGCGTACCTAAGCTCAGTATTGTCTATAAAAAACTAAATGATGAACATTTTGATAAATATTTACACGACATACGAGTAAGTACTGGTGTAAAGATGATTGAGAAGCGTGGTGCACTAAGAGGTGTTACAAAAGTTTTAAAAAATGGAGAGTCGCTAGGGCTTTTGATAGACCAAAATACATCCATAAGAGATGGAATAGTAGTTGATTTTTTCTCAAAAACTGCTAGAGCAAGCGCAACTGCCGCACAAATTGCTAGAAAATATGACGCTGTGATCGTACCTGTTTTTATAACAACTGAAGATGAAGACGAATATGTTGTTAACTTTAAAGAACCAATTATAGTAGATAAAACAGAGAATATAGAAGCTGATATTCTAAAAGCAACACAAGCTCAGGCAACTGCAATTCAAATGCAGATAAAAGAGCAACCAAAGTTCTGGTTTTGGTGTCATAAAAGGTGGAAAACAGAGCACCCTGAACTTTATAAATAAATATTTATTAAAGCCCTTAATATGCACCTAAACTACTTTTTAATATAATGACTTAATTATACAAACAGGAATAGTCATGGATATTAGAGAAGCATACCTAGAATTTTTTGAATCAAAAAAACACGATAGAGTTGAGAGTGCACCGCTTACACCAGATGATGCTACACTACTATTTAACAATGCGGGTATGGTTCCATTTAAATCCATCTTTACAGGTGAAGTTCCAACTCCTTCAAACCCAAGAGCAACTTCTTGTCAAACATGTATTCGTGCAGGTGGAAAACATAACGATTTGGAAAATGTAGGTCACACTGCTCGTCACCATACTTTTTTTGAGATGCTTGGAAACTTTAGTTTTGGCGACTACTTTAAAGAAGAAGCTATTGACTATTCTTGGGAATTTGTAACTACAGTTTTAGAACTACCAACTGAAAAACTATATGCAACTGTTCACGAAAGTGATGATGAAGCTTTTAAAATGTGGGAAAAATATCTACCAGCTGAGAAGATCAAGCGTTTAGGTGATGCTGACAACTTTTGGGCAATGGGTGACACTGGTGCTTGTGGACCGTGTTCTGAAATTTTTTACGATCAAGGTGCAGAAAATTTTAACACAGATGAGGACTATTTAGGAGGAGAGGGCGATCGTTTCTTAGAGATATGGAACCTTGTTTTTATGCAATACGATCGTAACTCAAAAGGTGAACTAAATCCTCTACCTAAGCCTTCTATTGATACAGGAATGGGTTTAGAGCGTGTAGTTGCTATTAAAGAGGGTAAAGTTAGTAACTATGATAGTTCACTGTTTATGCCAATTATAAATAGAGTTGAAGAGATTATAGCTAAAAAATATGAGTACGCAGGTGGTGCATCTTATCGTGTGATCGCTGATCATATTAGAACTACTTCTTTTCTTTTAGCTCAAGGTATTAACTTCTCAAATGAGGGTCGTGGTTACGTTCTTAGACGTATTTTAAGACGTGCTGTGAGACATGGTTACTTGCTTGGATTTAGAAAACCATTTATGTATGAGTTAGTAGACGTGGTAGTAAAACTTATGAGTAAAACTTATCCTTATCTAGCTGAGAAACAAAAAGTAATTACAGAACAGATCTTTTTAGAAGAAGAACGTTTCTTTAAAACGATCGCAGATGGTATTTCACTTTTTAATGAAGAGTTAAAAAATACTGATACTGTTTTTAGTGGTGAAGTCGCATTTACTCTTTACGATCAGTGTGGTTTCCCATTAGACTTGACTGAAGATATGTTAAAAGAGAAAAATATAGCACTAGATACTGATAAGTTTGATGAGCTAATGTTAGAGCAACGTACTCGTGCTAAAGCTGCTTGGAAAGGTAGTGGAGATGAAGCTAAACATGGAGATTTTAAAACTCTTTTAGAGAAGTTTGGTGAGAATGAGTTTATAGGTTATGAAAACTTAGAAGCTGAGGTTAAAGTTTTAGCACTATTAAGTGAAAACTTTGACACAATAGAGACACTTCATAAGTCACACAGTGGTTGGGTTCTTTTAGAACAAACACCTTTTTACGCTATGGGTGGTGGACAGTGTGGAGATAGTGGAGTTTTAGTTGATAGTGCAAATGTAGAAGATACTAAAAATTTCTATGGTCTTAACCTTTCACAAATAAAAGCAACAGCGAATATAACTGTAGGCGACACACTAACAGCTAGAGTAGATGTTAGTAGAAATGAGATCGAAAAGCATCATTCAGCTACACATATACTTCACTCGGTTTTATATAAGAACTTAGGTGATCATATTTCACAAGCTGGATCATTAGTTGAAGCTAATCGTCTTCGTTTTGATTTCTCTCATCCTAAAGCTCTTAGTAATCAAGAGATAGCTGCTATTGAAGAAGAGGTAAATCACCATATTATGCATGCTATTAGAAACTATACCGCTGTTATGAGCATAGAAGAAGCGAAAATGAGTGGCGCTAAAGCTCAGTTTGGTGAGAAGTATGGTGAAGATGTACGTGTAGTAGAATTTGGAACTGTCTCAACTGAGTTTTGTGGGGGTTGTCATGTTGATAACTTAGCAAATATTGGAACATTTGTGATCACTAAAGAGAGTGGTGTTAGTGCAGGAGTTAGACGTATAGAAGCTATATGTGGAAATGCTTCTTATAACTACTTAAAAAAACAGCGTCATATTTTAAATGTAGCTACTGAAGAGATCAAAAACAGAGATTTACTTGTTGGTATAGAGAAGTTAAAAGAACAAATTAAAACTCTTAAACAAGAGGTTAAAGAGGCTTCTGACTCTTCTAAAGAAGAACTTCATGCCGAAGTTGTAAATGGTGTAGAAGTTTTTGTAGAAGAGGTAAGTGGTGGAGATATTAAAGAACACATAGATGAGTTAAAAAATGCACATGATAAAGTATGTGTTATGCTTTTTCAAGTTAAAGGCGATAAAGTACTTATAGCTTGTGGTGTTAAAAATGCATCTCTTAAAGCAGGTGATTGGATCAAGAAAATTGCACCTATTTTAGGTGGTGGAGGTGGCGGTCGACCTGACTTTGCGCAAGCTGGTGGAAAAGATATAACTAAAATTGCAGAAGCTAAAGTTGCGTCACTAGAGTTTGTTAAAGAGTCTCTACAATGAAAGATTTTTTAGTAGAACTATTTCACAATTATGCAAACTTAATACTTTTCGTCCATGTTTTAAGTGCGATCATATGGGTTGGCGGAATGTTTACTATCCGTTACGCAGTTCATCCTGCTATGCAGCACATTGAAGATCCTAAAGTTAGGTTAGCAAGAACACTCGAGATCTTAAAGAGTTTTTTTGAAGTTTTAAAGTATGTAGTTCTATTGTCACTTTTGAGTGCGATCGTACTTATAGTTGGACTTAACTTTAAAGGTGGAGATCCATATTTACAAACTATAGTCTATGTTAAAGAGGCTATATGGGTTGCGATGGCTATAGTATTTTCAATAGCTTGTATGAGAAGAAATAGAGCTGAAAAACTTTTTATAAGTGGCGACTTAGCTGGTACAAAAAAATATCTTTCTACTCTTCCCTCTATTTTAGTTCCTCTTAACATAGCGCTTGGGCTTATGGCACTTTATTTAGGTGGAACATTAAGAGGTTTTTAGATGTTAAGACTCTGCTCAAGCTCTGAAACTCGTGCTTCTCTTTTGAAAAAAGCCAATATTGAGTTTACTCAAAATGGTGTTAATTTTGATGAAGATAGTATTGTAGCAACAACAGCTAAAGAGTTTGTATATAAAGCAACAATAGGCAAATACAAAGAAGCATTGAAACAGTTTGATTTTCAAGAGTTACCTCTTCTTGTAGCCGATACTGTAGTAACTTCAAACTCTAAAATTCTTCGTAAAGCTTACTCAAAAGAGCAGGCAAAAGAGATCCTTTTAACTCAAAGCAACTCACAAACTTCGATCATAACTTGCATGATATATAAAAGCCACAAAATAGAACTTATAGATATTTCAAGTACAACTTACTTCTTTAGAGAGTTTGATGAAGATAGTTTAAATGAGTATTTAAACTCTGAGTTGTGGAGAGGAAAAGCAGGTGCTTGTATGGTTGAAGGCTTTTGCAAAGAGTATATTCAAGAAGTTCGTGGAGCTGAGAGTACTGCTATGGGTCTACATACTGAGTTACTTAAAGAGTTTGTGGATTAAAATGAGAAAGTTATTTTTTGCTATATTAACACTTTTTACATTAGCTATATTTTCAGGATGTACATCAAGTAGTTCTCAACAAGGTCAGTTTGTAAAGTCCATTTTCCAGACTAATGGGGCTAGTTCTATTGTTAAACATACAAGTAGTTTGACCAAGTCACTCTTAAAGTACTCATCAAAACTAAATAAGAGAAATCCTAGCTACTACTCCAAAAAGTATGCGCAAATAATTAAGCAAGATATTAAAAAAAATGTAAATACAATTAGACTTCCACTAATAAAGAATAGCTCTAACTCTTACGAAGAGTATTTAACTATAGCTTTTAGTAAAAATTATGTTAAAAATAGAAATGACTACCTAATTTTAGGAATATATAAAATGCTATATTTTACTTATGATAGAGATAGAGGACATACAGTAACAACTATGCAGTATGAAATTGAAAAGCTTCAAGAGGCAAATAAATTACTTCAAGTAATTCGTTATAAAATTAATAATGCAAAAGATAAAAATGGAAACTATCTCTTTATAACATGGCAAAGAAAGTGGCAAATTGATCTACTTAAAAATATAAACAGTTCTAAAAAAATGACAAAACTTTCATTAAACAAAAAAAATACTAAACTTTTACTAGAGAGATCAAATATGAGTTATCAAGTTATTTTGTCTGATATGATCTTTACGGTTCAAAAATCGATCATCGTTCTTGGAGGTGAGGTCAATAACCTGGGCGCGCAAACAATAAAAACTTTCATATTCTTTATATAAAAGTTTTATATATAATCATTCTTAAAAGAGACATAACGCTCAGCTGAAGCGTAAAGTTCTTTTATCTCTTCAGTGTTCAGTTCACGTACAACTTTTGCAGGGCTACCCATAATAAGGCTACGTGGTGGAAATTTCTTATTTTTAGTTACTAAACTACCAGCACCGACAATAGACTCTTCACCTATAACCGCTCCATCTAAAATAGTTGCACTCATGCCGATCAGACAAGCATTCTCGATCGTACAGCCATGTAACATTACACGGTGTCCTATAGTGACATCATCACCTATAATTGTAGGGTTGCCATCACTCATATCTGCTTTTTTATGGTGAGTTACATGAACCATACTAAGGTCTTGTATAGAGGTGCGATCGCCTATTTTTATGTAGTGAACATCTGCTCGAACTACACTACCAAACCAAATAGAGCAATCCTTACCTATTTCAGCACGTCCGATCACATCAGCGCTCTCAGCTACCCAGGTATTTTTACCTAGGGTTGGTTTATACTCTTTATAGTTCATAAGCATTATGACTCCTTTAGAAGTTTTGAAGCTAACTGTTGAGCGTAAGATGTACCATTCTTTTTAGTGATTTTTTGTGCTTTTGCAACATGTGACTCTATTAGTGCTTGGTTATCTATAATACTATTTTCATCAGTTTTTATTTTTTTGTAGTTACCATCAACTTGCAATTCATGTGCTAAAACATTGTCAGAACACTGCAGTTGCAGAAGTTGAAGAAGTTTAGTTACAGACTCATCATCTTCAATACCACTTAATAACTCTATTCTTTTCACAAGGTTTCTAGGCATCCAGTCAGCTGAACTAATATACATTTTTACAGCTTCATTTTTAAAATACATAATACGAGCGTGTTCTAAATATTTACCTATTATAGAAATAACACGTATATTTTCGCTAACACCTTCAATACCAGGTTTTAGACAACATATGCCACGAATAATAAGTTCTATTTTAACACCAGCTTGAGAGGCTCTATATAATGAACGAATTACATCTTCATCAACCAAAGAGTTCATCTTTGCAATTATATGCCCATTCTTACCTTGTCTAGCTTCATTATCGATCATAGATAGAATTTTAGGTTTCATCTGTGTTGGCGCCATATAGAGTTTATCTAGCTTACCTTTTTTAGAAAAACCAGTTAAGAAGTGAAAGAAACGAGTTAGATCATTTGTGATCTCTACATTAGAAGTCATATAGCTAGTATCTGTATATATTTTAGCAGTTGCAGGGTTATAGTTACCAGTTCCAAGATGAGCATATTGACGTAGTTTACCGTTTACACGTTTTGTTACTAGTGCCGCTTTTGCATGAACTTTAAAACCACTAATCCCATAAATAACATGTGCTCCAGCTTTTTCAAGTGCTTTAGCCCAAATAACGTTATTCTCTTCATCAAACCTTGCTTTTAGCTCAACCATTACTGTTACTTGTTTTCCAGACTCAGCGGCACTCATAAGAGCTGTTACGATCGGAGAATTTGAACCTGAACGATAGAGTGTCATCTTAATACTAACAACATCTTTATCTTTTGAAGCACTCTGAATCATCTTAACAATAGGCTCAAAACTCTCATAAGGGTGGTAAAGTAAAACATCTTGTTTATCTAAAACATTAAATATATTTCCACTACTCTCAAAAGGTGGAAGAATTCTAGGCTTAAAAGATGGTGAAAGTAAGTGAGCAAAGTTTTTATTGCCAACTATTTGCCAAAGTGAACTTAGGTTTAAAAATGTTGAAAAACGGTAAATATCATCTTTAAAAATATTTGTATGACGATTTAAAAAACCTACAAGGTCATCATCTGAATTAAATCCAAGTTCAAGTCTTACCATTTCCCCAC
Source organism: Helicobacteraceae bacterium (assembly GCA_013138865.1). Classification (GTDB taxonomy): domain Bacteria; phylum Campylobacterota; class Campylobacteria; order Campylobacterales; family Sulfurimonadaceae; genus GLR69. The sequence continues at coordinate 49,189 of WTBY01000025.1, forward strand.
GGTTACGAAGACGAAGACCCTCTTCAAGGATCTCCATAAAGTCGTCCGCTTCTTCTTCTTCGATCTCCATATCTGCATTTCTTGTTACTCTAAAAATTGCATATTTTATAAGTTCATAACCAGGAAAAAGATCACTAATATGTTCAGCAACAACACTCTCAATAGGAATGTAAGTAGCACTATGTTCTAGTTGAATAAAACGCTCTAACACTCTAGGTATACGGATTATTCCAAAACGTTCAGCACCTTCTAGCTCAGTATCTCTAAGTTGTACTATTAGACCAAAACTTAAATTATTTAACGGTGGGAAAGGGTGTGTAGCATCAACAGCGATAGGAATTACAACTGGGTAAATATTTTCATAAAAGAATGTATTTAAGTACCCTTTGTCTTGTGTACTTACGTCCGCGTAATTTTTTACAAACATTCCTTCTTCTTCAAGCTTTTTTAAAATACTGTTCATACAATACTCTAAAACTTGTAGCTCTTGGTGTAGGTAGTTTCTTATTCCACGTAGTTGTTGAAGGGGTGTTAGTTTGTCTGCACCGGAGACGATCACACCAGCACTAAAGAGTTTTTTTAGACCAGCAACTCTGATCATATAAAATTCATCTAAATTTGTTCCATAGATAGCTAAAAATTTAAGTCTCTCTAAAAGTGGAAGTGATTCATTTTGTGCTTGTTTTAAAACTCTAGTATTAAATTGTAACCATGATAGTTCACGATTGTTATAGTGTGTAGGATCTTTTAAATTCATTGTTATCTCGCTTTAATTTTTATACTCTAACATAAGTTTATATCAGTTTGGTAACAAACTAAAAAAGTTTATTTGATATATGTTTTATAGTTGGGTTTTATTGTAGGTTCTCCTAATAGATATCCTTGCATATATGTGACACCTAGCTCTTTTACAGTCTCTAAAATAGCGTCAGAGTGAATAAACTCAGCTACACTATCAACACCTATCTCTTCGCAAAAGTTAAGAATGGTTTTTGTTATTAAGTAGGAGTTTTGGTTTGTATCTATATCTTTTATAAGTGAACCATCTATTTTTACTATGTCAGGACGAAGCATTAAGACATTTGAGTAGTTTGAAAAACCACTTCCAAAGTCATCTATAGAGATTTTTACACCCTTTTTTTGCATAAGCTCCACAAACTCTAGAACCTTTTCAAAGTTTAAAATCTCTTCACTCTCTACAATTTCAAAAATTGTTTTAGAAGCCATATTATAATGATCCATTCTCTCAATAATAAACTTAACGATCTCTTCACTTACTATGTCCTTGTAAACTAAATTAATAGAGACACTTTCACTTCTATTCTCAAACTCTTTAAAAACAGATTCGACCATTATTTTAGTAAGCTGAGCATATTTACCTATTTTTTTAGAAACTTCTAAAAAGTAGTAAGGAGATATAACACCATCATCGTTTTTGATCCGCATTAATGCTTCGTATTTAACAATACCATCAAAAGATACTATAGGTTGGTAAAATGGAACTACTTGCCCATTTTTTATAGCTTCGGAGATAATTTTTGTGTACTTCATATCATCTTTATAAATTTTTTCTAGGTTAAGTGATTCACTATAAGTAAGAACTTTTATATGCTCTTTTTTAGCATAGTTCATAGCCATGTGAGCATGTTCTAGTGGTGTCTTAGTATTACTTGCTATGGTGACCATAATATTTAACTCAACATCAAAAGAAAATTCATCTTTTGTGATCGTAGTTGTGATCTGCTCTAAGTTCTGTATTAGTTTTTTAGCCACGTCTTCATAATACTCTTTGCTATTATCTTCATAACAAAGAAGCACAAACTCATCACCGCCTAAGTTGTAAACACCCCAGTCAGTTCCAGCAAAATGGTAAAGAAAAGTTGTAAAAGATTGTAGGACTTCATCCCCATACTCATTTCCAAAAAGATCATTTATATTTTGAAAACCTTGTATATCTATGTACAGAAGACCAAACTTATCAAGTTTTTTTAGATCCTTTTTAAGTGCTAGTCTATTTGGCAAGCCTGTTAAATGGTTTGTATAGATCTGTTTTTTAAGTAGTTTATTAATTGTAAAAAGTTCACTATTTCTGTCTAGAACATGCTGTGTATAGTGCTTATTTGTATAGTTTATGTTTTGTTGAACTTGGTGCATAAATTTACTTATTTCTAGGTCTATTGAACCTATGTGAAAAGTTATTGTAATACTTTTTTCTTTTATATTTATAACACGTAAAGTTATGGCGTCTTTCAACACTTTAGAAACAAATGTTTCTATCTTTGTACACTTCACTGCATTCTTAGAGTTTGATGAGAGGACAACAAGCACTAGCGCTTTGTTGTCTATGTTATTAGTGATGTATTCAGATAGTTCTAATTCATTAGAAAACTTAATTTGTAAATGTTTCATTTGTTAGAATTATAACATTTTAATTTTTAATTGATATAATTTACAAAATACTTAAGGAAACTTTGTGAATACATTACAAATAATCATGTTAGCCGCCGCAGGATACTTCGCTTTTAAAGTTTATGAACACGTCTTAACATTAGATGATAAAGAAAAAAAAGTAGAAAAAAAAGATACTTCAACCATAGAAGGTAATGAAGAGAAAGAGGAAGTTGCTAAACCACTTACTCTTATAGATGCTGAGTATCTAATAACTCAGGCTGATGAAGCTTTTAAAAATGATGATATTGATAGAGCAGAAGAGCTACTTGAAGAGGCTTATGAAAAGGATTCTAAACACTTAGATGTAATAAATAAACTAGCTTTTATTAATGCAAAAAAAGGTAATAGTGAAAAAGCTATAGAACTTTACAATAGTTCTATCGAGTTAGACTATTCAGATGATCTGGTTCATAATGCTATCGCTTCTTTATATAAAGAAAATAAAAATTACTCTAAAGCTAAAGAGCATTATGAACTAGCACTTAAAATAGACAATGAGTATGCTGTTACGTACTATAACTATGCAAACCTTTTAGTTCTAACAGATGAGCTTGATCGTGCAATAGAGTACTATCGCAAAGCTATAGAGCTAGATAGTGATCTTGAAGAAGCTCAGAGTGAACTAGAAAAGCTTGAATCTAAACAGCTAGACTAAACTTTTACATTTATGATGTTTATGCCAAACTTGTCTATTGAAAAGTTTGCAAAACGATCGTATTGTGAAAATTCTGACGAACTATTTAATAGATCCACTCCATCATGGTGAACTAATTCACTCTCCTTAAAAAAGTTATTTTTTTGAATATTATGTGTGTAGTAGTTAAAGCTACTAGTTGCAGATATAGTCATATTTCAACCTTAAATGTTATTTATGGTTGAAGTATAATTGATTTTATGACAAAATGTAAAAAGTATTGCATTTTGTCATATTTTTACTTTAATTTAATGACAAGTACTTTATGTGTTATGTATTATAACTCTATTTCTTCCGTTGTCTTTAGCTTCATACAGAGCGTTGTCTGAGACCTTTATTAGTTCGTTAATATCGTTACATTTACCATAAGCAACACCTAAAGAGACAGTGTACTTTAAAGTTAGTTCGTCTATTTTGATCTCATTTTCTTCAAAATTCAGACGAATTTTTTCAAATAGTGCAAATGTATCGTCTTCAGATATATCTTCAAGTAAAATACAGTACTCTTCACCACCAAAACGAGCTGCAAGATCTGAGTCTCTTAATGTTTTGTCTAAAACTTTAGCAATCTCTTGAATTGCCACATCACCAACATCATGGCCATGAGTGTCATTAACTCTTTTAAAGTGATCTATATCTAGTGTTGCTACCGCGACAGGACTATCTTTTCTAACATTTTTAGCTACGATCATCTCACTTGCTTCAAAAAAGTACCTTCTATTGTAAGAGCCAGTTAAAAAGTCTTTGTTTGCAAGATCTTTTGTTTTTTGGAAAAGATCTAAAATATCTAGGTTTGAGTTTACACGAACATTTAACTCTTCAAACTTATGAGGTTTTGTTATAAAGTCATTAGCACCGGCTTTAATAAATTCAGAGAGTGCACGATTGTCATCAGTTGCTGATAGTGCAATGATTGAGAGTGAATCTTTGTCATACTTTTCTCTAAGTTTAGAAGTTAGCTCAATTCCATCGACATTAGGCATATTGTAATCAGTTAAAATAAGTGATACATTTTGTTCATTATCTTCCATAATATCCAGAGCCTCTTGACCGTCTTTAGCTTCTAGAACATTAATATGGAGTTTTTTTAAATCTTTTGCAAATGCATCTCTAAAAAGTTGTGAGTCATCAACTACTAACGCAGTGGTTAAACTATTTCTAATAATTTTACTTATTAAGTTTGCAATGTATTTTCCAGCATTAGGACTATCTTTTCTAATATAGTCTAAAATCTCTTTCTCAAGTAAAACTTTTTTTAAATTAACATCGTCATTAGCTGTTAAAACTATTGTTGGAATTTTGTGAGAGAGTGTCAGTAAAACAGCCTTCCCATCGTCACAATCAGGAAGAGCTAAATCAACAACAGCAATAAATATATCATCTTTATGTCGTCTAATAATATTACTAGCCTCGCTAAAGGAGTAAGCAATTAAAATTTCTATATCATGAATGAGTAAGTCTATATCAATTTTTAAAGATGATATGATAGTTTTAGAATCATCTATAAGTAAAATTTTTTTCATCTGTTAATCCTAAGTATTTTTTTTTAAAAGTAAAGCTACTTCTTTAGCATGGTAAGAGATAATTATATCTGCACCAGCTCGTTTAAAAGCTACCATAGTCTCCATCATAACACGATCGTAGTCTATTAGCCCTGAATTACCTGCATTTTTAAGCATAGCGTACTCACCACTAACATTATAAACTGCTAATGGGCTTGAAGTATTTTCTTTAACATCACGAATAATGTCCAAATAAGCAAGTGCAGGTTTTACCATTAAAATATCAGCACCTTGTGCCTCATCTTCAATACTCTCATTTATAGCTTCACGCCTATTTGCTGGATCCATTTGGTAAGTTGTGCGATCGCCAAAGCTTGGAGTTGACTCAGCAACATCACGAAATGGTCCATAGTAACCGCTTGAAAACTTAGTTGAGTATGCCATGATCGGTAGGTTTTCGTAGCCATTTTGATCAAGTGTTGATCTAAGAGTTTCTATTATCCCATCCATCATACCACTAGGTGCGATCATATCTGCACCAGAAGCTGCGTGAATAAGTGCTTGTTTAGCTGATATTTCAAGTGTTGCGTCATTATTTACAGTCTGTTTTTCTTCGTCTATGATCCCACAATGACCATGATCTGTATATTCACAAAAACAGAGGTCTGTAACTACAAACATATCACTATGAGCTTTTTTAATCTCTTTGATCGCAGTTGCTATGATCCCGTGATCACAAAGTGAATCACTCCCAATCGAGTCTTTGACGTCAGGAATACCAAAAAGAATAATAGAGTAGATACCTAAAGCTTTAAGCTCTTCACACTCTTTGATCGCAACATCTATACTCATTTGAAAAACACCAGGCATAGAACCTACTTCATTTTTAATGTTTTGACCACTCTTTATAAATAGTGGATATATAAAATCTTCAACTCTTACATGAGTCTCACGCACCATTGCACTTAAGTAAGTATTTAGTCTAGTTCTTCTTAATCTCTTAAACATTGTATGAAATACCTTAATTTTTAGTTATAATTCTTGCCATAATAATACCATAATAATACAATTAGCAAAGATGACAAACTAATGAACATAATTTTTTCCAACACCGCAAATCTTCCATCTCGTTTTGGAGATTTTAAAATACAAGCCTTCAAAGAAGGACACAAAGAGCACCTAGTAATTTACAAAGACGATCTAGTAGAAACTCCGATCGTAAGGGTACACTCAGAGTGTTTAACTGGAGATGCGATCGGATCACTTAAATGTGACTGTGGAGATCAACTAGAGTTTGCTTTAGAGTCTATAAATGAGCATGGAGGAATGGTAATATACCTTCGCCAAGAGGGCAGAAACATAGGCCTTTTAAACAAAATAAATGCTTATGCTCTTCAAGACAAAGGTGCAAATACTGTTGAAGCAAACCATCAACTAGGCTTCAAAGCTGACGAGAGAACTTACGAGATCGTAAGTGAAATACTTAACCACTTTAATATTAAAAAAATAAAACTTTTAACAAATAACCCAGACAAAATAAGCTCACTAGATGGTATAGAAATAGTAGAGAGATTACCTATAATTATGAAAAGCAACAAACATAATGAAGACTATTTAAAAGTTAAAAAAGATGAGATGGGTCATTTACTATAAACTAGTCATAAATATTTTTAGCTATAATAACTTCATTATTAATTAAAGGTAACAATTTATGGCTCAAACTATAACAGAAAAGATCTTCTCTGAGCACGCTGGTCGTGATGTATATGCAGGAGAGATCATAAGAGTTCCGATCGATATGGTGATCGGAAATGACATAACAACACCTATCTCTATAAAAGCTTTTGAAGAGTCAAGTTTTGAAAAACTTGCGAATCCTGATGCTTTCTCGATCGTTCTTGATCACTTTATACCTGCAAAAGATATAGCTTCTGCTAACCAAGCACGTATAAGTCGTGACTTTGCTAAAAAACATAAGTTAAAAAACTTTTTTGATGAGAAAGATATGGGGATTGAGCATGCTCTTTTACCTGAAAAAGGTCTTGTTTCACCTGGTGATGTAATCATAGGTGCAGATTCGCACACTTGTACTCATGGAGCTCTTAGTGCTTTTTCAACTGGTATGGGTTCAACTGACATCGCATTCGCAATGATGACTGGTGGAAACTGGTTTAAAGTTCCTGAGACTATAAAAGTAGTATTTAGTGGTAAACCATCAAAGTACGTAACGGGTAAGGATCTTATTTTAGAGATTATTCGTCTTATAGGTGTTGATGGTGCGCTTTACCAAACTTTAGAGTTTACTGGAAGTACGATCAAACACTTAAATATGGACGATCGTTTTTCACTTTGTAACATGGCTATTGAAGCTGGTGCAAAGAGTGGAATAGTAGCTTATGATGAGACTACAAAAGAGTTTTGTGATGAGGTAGGACTTGTTCGTCCTGCTAAAATTCACTACTCAGATGATGATGCAACTTATGTAAGAGTTTTAGAGATTAACGTAGCTGAGTTAGAACCTGTAATAGCATACCCATTTTTACCATCAAATGGTCACTCAGTTACTCAAGCTGTAGCAGATAAGATCAAAGTTGATCAGGCATTTATAGGTAGCTGTACAAATGGTCGTTTAGGTGATCTGAAAATTGCATCTGAGATCTTAAAAGGTAAAAGGGTACATGAAGATGTACGTCTGATCGTAACACCAGGCACACAAAAAATACTTCGTGAAGCAAACCATTTAGGCTATATTGACATTATTGTTGATGCAGGTGGAGTTGTAAGTAACCCTACTTGTGGCGCTTGTTTGGGTGGTTACATGGGAATTTTAGGTGACAACGAGGTAGCGATCTCTACAACTAACAGAAACTTTGTTGGTCGTATGGGTTCTCGTAGCTCTAAAGTCTATTTAGCAAATACTGCAGTAGCTGCAATATCTGCAATAACTGGTTACATTAGTGACCCAAATAGTGCCCAATAGGGCTAAATGTGACTTCATAATTGATTGCTCATGCTTCGCGCACTGAGTCTTTTAGAATTAGAAGTAAACAAATTCTACTCATAGCTTTCAGCTAAAGAGTGAATTTACTTAAGGAGATTAAAATTATGAAAAAATTACTACTAATACCTGCACTTGTAAGTGCTTTAATGAGCTCGGATTACGACTATGAGCTAACACCACTAATTGGTTATAACTATGCAGGAAGTGATCTTCAACAGCGAAATGCTACTGTTGGTGGAGCTGAGATGCTATTTAAAAATATTGGTGAATATATTCACCCTGAGCTTTCAGCATTTTACTCAAACTCAGATTTTAAACATAGTGATGCAAGTACAAATATTTACAATGTTGCATTAAATGGCGTTTATGAGTTTGAAAAAGTTGGCGTTTTAATACCTTCAATAAAAGCTGGTATTGGTTATGAGACTATGAATATTCATCCTGATGGTGATAATGATGGAGCTTATGTTGACGCTGGTGTTGCTGTTAAATATCCTTTTTATAAAGATGTTGCTTTAAAGTTAGAAGCTATCTATAATATGAATGATACTATCGGAAGAAATGATGACAACATAGCTATTTTTGCTGGTATAACTATTCCTTTTGGTTACTCAAAACCAGCTCCTGTAGCAACTGAAGAAGTTATAGTAGTTGAGACTCCAACTGCAATCGCAGTTATTATAATTGATGCTGATAATGATGGTGTTGATGATGCTATAGATCAGTGTCTTAATACTCCAGCTGGTTATGTAGTTGATGAACTAGGTTGTCTTCAAAAAGTAAACTTAGATATAAATTATGAGTTTGATTCTGATGTTATTCATAGTGAGTCAATTCCTAATGTTCAAGCATTTGCAGACTTTTTAGAAGTAAACCCAGAACACAAAACTTTAATTGTTGGTCATACTGATAGCAAAGGGGCTGCATCTTACAACATGAAGTTATCTGAGAGAAGAGCTTTATCAGTTGAAAAAATGTTAGTTAAAATGGGAATTAATACAGATAGAATTGAGACAAAAGGTTTAGGTGAGAGTGATCCACTAGTTTCAAATAAGACTTCTGCTGGACGTGCACAAAATAGAAGAATTAACGCTAGACTTTTAGTTACAGAGTAGAATATGTTTCAGATGCCTTGTGTAATATTTGCAGGTGGTAGAAGTAGCCGAATGGGAGAAGATAAATCTCTTCTTCCTTTTGCTAACTTTGAAACACTAAGTGAATTTCAATACACAAGACTTCAAAAAATATTTAAAAATGTCTATATCTCTACAAAAAGTAGAGATAAGTTTAACTTTGAGGCTAATTTTATAGAAGACCCTAAAGAGTGTGAAACTTTTGCTCCAACTGCTGGTTTTGTCTCTATATTTGAAAAGCTGAAAAGTAATCAAATTTTTGTGTTAAGCGTTGATACTCCTTTTGTAGGTAGTGAAGAGATAGCTAAACTATTAAATGAAGAAAATTTTGACGCAGTGATTGCAAAAAGTGGAAGTGGTACACATCCAATGTGTGGTGTTTACAGTCGTTCACTAGAATTTGAATTTAAAAAGATGCTCAAAGAGGGCAACCATAAGTTAGGTATGTTACTTAAAAACTCTAACACTAAGTTTGTAGAGTTCAAAGACGAAGAGCCTTTTTTAAATTTAAATCATAAGCATGAGTATGAAGAAGCATTACGGAGAGTGAAATGAAATATTTACAATATATAGTTTTACTATTAACACTAGTTATTTTTAGTGGCTGTGGTATTGGTTCTTTGGTAGCAGCACCTTTTCATATAACTGGTTCGCTTGTAAATATTGTAGCACCTGATGTTGTAGGAAATAGTATTTCAACTGTAGGATCTGCAGCTGATGCTGCCATACCATTTTAAGTAAAAGGAAGAAAATGAGTTTAACGCACCTAGATGAAAATGATAGACCAAAAATGGTTGATGTCTCAGACAAAAATGACACAACAAGAGTAGCCATTGCAAGTGGAACTATAGAGATGAGCCAAGAAGCATTTAACGCTATAGTAAGCGAGAAGACAAAAAAAGGTCCAGTTCTACAAACTGCTGTGATCGCTGCTATTATGGGTGTGAAAAAAACAAGTGAACTTATTCCTATGTGTCACCCACTACTTTTAAGCGGTATTAACTGTGACGTTGAACAACTAGACTCTCTTCCAGGGTTTAAACTTATAGTTACTACGAAACTAAAAGGTCAAACAGGCGTTGAAATGGAAGCACTAACAGGTGTTAGCCTTGGTCTATTAACTATTTATGACATGGTAAAAGCGATAGACAAAGGCATGATCATAAGAAATGTACAACTAGAAAATAAGAGCGGAGGCAAAAGTGGAGACTACAAACGATAAGTTACCAAAGCTTGAACTTGAATACCCTTGTAGCTGGAAATATAAACTAATAGGTCATGAAAAAGTGGCTATTGAGAAAGCTATAAAAGATGTTATTTTAGAGCGTGAACACTCAGTTGAACACTCTAAAGCTTCTAAAGGTGGAAAATACGTAAGTATGAATTTGGATCTTCTTGTTCAAAATGAAGATGAGAGAACATTTATTTATGAAGCTTTAAAAGCTCATAACAACATAAAAATGGTACTATAAACAAATTAAAAAGGTAAAAAATGCACTTTAGCGCCCCACTTAAAAGTAACTCAAAAAAAATAATGCTTCTAGGCTCTGGTGAGCTTGGAAAAGAAGTAGCGATCGAGGCTCAACGTCTTGGAATTGAAGTTGTTGCAGTTGATAGATATGCGAATGCTCCTGCACACCAAGTTGCACATAAATATTATGTTGTAGATATGCAAAATTCTAATGCAATTTTAGAGATCATTAGAGCTGAAAAGCCTGACTTTATACTGCCAGAGATCGAAGCTATTAGTATAGATGCTCTTTTTAAAGCAGAAGAAGAGGGTTTCAATGTAATTCCTAATGCAGAAGCTGTTAATAAGACTATGAACAGAAAAAATATTCGTACATTCGCAGCAGAAGATCTTGGTCTTTTAACAAGTCCTTACCACTTCGTTAGTACTTTTGAAGATATGAAAAGTGCTGCCATTGACGTAGGTTTTCCTTGTGTAATTAAGCCAGTTATGAGTAGCTCAGGACATGGTCAGTCAATTGCACGTAGTGAAGACGATCTTCAAAACTCTTGGGATATTTCAAAAGAGGCGCGTGGAGATGCAAGTGAGTTAATAGTTGAAGGTTTTGTAAACTTTGACTATGAGATCACTCTTTTAACAGTAAAAAATGACACTCAAACTATTTTTTGTGAACCTATTGGTCATATTCAACGTGATGGTGATTATGTATTCTCATGGCAACCAATGCAGATGAGTGAAATAGCACTACAAAAGTCTCAAGATATGGCTAAAAAAATTACTGATGGTTTAGGTGGTCGTGGTCTTTTTGGTGTAGAGCTTTTCATAGCTGGTGATGAAGTTTACTTTAGTGAAGTTAGTCCTCGTCCACATGACACAGGACTTGTTACACTTATAACTCAGTCACAAAGTGAGTTTGCACTTCATGTAAGAGCAGTTTTAGGACTTCCACTTGATTTTACTTTTTATGGAGATGGTGCTTCTGCTGCATTTAAGTCTGAAAAATATTCTCACGCTCCTGTAGTTGATGTTGATGATAGTTGTTTTAGTGCTAACTCTTATGTAAGAGTATTCTCAAAACCAGAGTCTCACGTAGGGCGAAGAATGGCAGTTGCTTTAGTTTTCGATGAACAAGAAAAAGCTTTAAAAAAAGCAGAAGAGCTTATAAAAGGTATAAAAGACGTATGAGAATAGTTCTTTTAGATACATTAACTTTTGGTGAAACTTCACTGGAAGGATTTAATGAGCTTGGCGAAGTAGAAGTTTTTCAAACTACTTCAAGAGATCAGACATTAGAGCGTGTTAAAAATGCAGATGTGATCGTAACTAACAAAGTTGTTATAGACGATGCTATTATGAGTGAGAGTAAAAATCTAAAATTAATATGTGTTGCAGCAACTGGAACTAACAATATAGATCACGACTCAGCCTTAAAACATAATGTTGAAGTAAAAAATGTAGCTGGTTACTCTAGTGACTCAGTTATACAACACACTTTTTCTATGCTGTTCTATCTACTTGGATACTCTCGTTATTATGATGAAGTAGTAAAGAGTGGCGCATATTCAAGAAGTCCTATTTTTACAGATGTTTCTAAACCTTTTTTTGAATTAAAGGGAAAAAAATATGGTGTAATCGGATTAGGTGAAATTGGTCGTGGTGTAGCTACGATCGCTAAAGCTTTTGGAGCTGAAGTACTTTACTACTCTACAAGTGGTAAAAATAGGACAGATGATTTTCAAAGAGCTGACTTAAGTGATCTTCTTCGTGAGTGTGACGTTATCTCTATTCACTCACCTTTAAATGATAAAACTAAAAACCTAATCAACCAAGAAAATTTAAAACTACTAAAAGCAAATGCAATAATTCTAAATCTTGGACGTGGTGGGATAATAAACGAAGAAGATTTAGCAATTGCACTTGATTCACAAGAGCTATATGCAGGTTTAGATGTTTTAGAGCGTGAACCTATGAGAGAAGATCACCCATTTTTAAAAGTTAAAAATAGTGACAAACTCTATATAACTCCTCATATTGCTTGGACTTCGATCGAAGCTAGAGATAAACTTATAGCGGGTGTTATAAATAATATTAAAGAATTTAAAAACAAGGTTAACTAATGATCACATTTAGCGACTTACTACTAAAACTACAACAATATTGGGCAGAGCAGGGGTGTGCGATCGTACAACCTTATGATGTAAGTGCAGGAGCTGGAACATTTCACCCTGCAACATTTTTACGATCACTTGACTCTAAACCTTGGTCGGTTGCTTATGTTGCACCATCACGTCGTCCAACTGACGGTCGTTATGGTGAGAACCCTATGAGACTTGGAAGTTACTATCAGTTTCAAGCTCTGATCAAACCATCACCCGATAATATCCAAGAGCTTTATCTTAAAAGTTTAGAGTATTTAGGACTTAATTTAAAAGATCATGATATTCGTTTTGTAGAAGATAACTGGGAATCACCAACACTTGGTGCTTGGGGTCTTGGTTGGGAAGTTTGGCTAAATGGTATGGAAGTGACTCAGTTTACTTACTTTCAACAAGTTGGCGGAATTGCTTGTGAACCAGTTGCTGTTGAGATCACTTATGGTGCTGAGAGACTTGCCATGTACTTACAAGGTGTAGATAATATTTTTGACATTCTTTGGAGTGAGAATAAACATGGAAAAACTTATTATAGAGATATTCATAAAGAGAGTGAAATAGAGTTCTCGAAATATAACTTTGAAGTTGCAGATGTTGATATGTTATTTGCAGAGTTTGAAGCAAAGTCAAAAGAGTGTAAAAGAACTTTAGAAGCAGGACTTCCACTCCCTGCATACGACTTATGTATGTCAGCATCAAATACATTTAATGTTTTAGATGCAAGAAAAGCGATCTCTCAAACAGAACGTGCAAACTACATTCTAAAAATTCGTGATCTATCTCGTGGTTGTGCAGAGCTATATAAAGCACAAGAAGAAGATCGTAATGAACGTGTAAAAGCATAATATTTTAAATACTCGGATTTAAATAGTACTATTGTGATATAATTTTTATAATTACAAAGGTTTTTAAATGTTTGAAAAACATAGTACTAATTTAAAATCAGTTGACTCATATATTCGTATTATTCTTGCTACATTTATTCTCTTTTATTCATTCAATTCATCTTCGTATTTCATTGCAATACTAAGTATTCCTCTGTATTACACTGCTTTTACAGGGTTCTGTTTTACTTACTATTTTTTAAATATCAATGAAAGATTTAGCAAAGATAATTACTACCTTTCACTTTTACCTAAGTACAATCCATCTTCTGTTTTTATTTTTGATAAAAAGGGAAAACTTGTCTTTAAAAATAGAGTAGCAACTCATGAGTTTTCAAAAGTTTTATCTGCTAAATGTATTGGTATTTCTAAGCATCATCATCTTATAGAGAACTCTTCTACTGAAAATATTATGCTAGAACACGAAGAAAAATATTATCAAATTGAGTTACAGGGTCTATCTAAAGAAGAGATTTTATTAGTGTATTTGACAGATGTTACTGAAGTTGTTGAGTTAAATGATGAGATAGAAGATACACAAAGAGAAGTGATATATGCCATGGGAGAAATTGGTGAAACACGCTCCAAAGAGACTGGCAATCATGTAAAACGTGTAGCCCTTTACTCTAAAGAGTTAGCACTCTTGTATGGCTTGTCATCTAAAGAAGCAGATATACTGCAGATGGCATCACCAATGCATGACATAGGTAAGGTTGGAATTCCTGATGCTATTTTAAATGCTCCTAGGAAGCTAGAGTTAGATGAGTGGAAAATAATGCAAACACATGCGAAACTAGGTTTCGAGATGTTGAAAAATTCTAATAAACCTATACTTCAAGCAGCTGCCATTGTTGCAAATGAACATCATGAGAAATTTGATGGATCAGGTTATCCAAATGCAAAAGTAGGGGATGATATACATATTTATGGTCGTATTACTGCTGTTGCTGATGTTTTTGATGCTTTAGGAAGTGAGAGAGTTTATAAAAAAGCTTGGGAGCTTGAGGCTATTTTAGGACTATTTAAAGAAGAGAGTGGTAAACATTTTGATCCAAAATTAGTAACACTTTTTTTAGAAAATCTTGATAACTTTTTAGTTATAAGAGATCGATTTATGGATACACAATAAGCTTTGGTAGTCTAAATATTGCATAATGCAATATTCATGTATAAATGATTATAACTAGTATATAATTATGAAACTTCTATTTAACATAATGTAGAAGCATAAAAATATTTTATACAATAGGTTTTATTTTGAGCACAACTCTTATAGGTCAAATAGAGAAAATCCTTTTTAGTGATGACTCTTTTTTTATAGCTGTTTTAAAAAATGGAGAAAAAGTTAGTGGAAGTTATTATGAGAGTGATGTTAAAAACCTTGTAGGTTCTGCTGTAACACTTAAAGGTATTTATGAAGAACACAAAAAATATGGTAAAACTTTCAAATTTGAGACTCTTAATGTAAATCAAAATGAACTCTTCTTCTTTTTAAATAAAGTCATAAAAGGTTTTACAAAAAAACTCTCAGCTGATCTGATCGAGAAGTTTGGACAAGATGGGTTAATCGATGTTTTAGACAACGACATAGAGCAACTTTTAGAGTTTAAAGGTATTAAAGAGAAACGCCTTAAAAAAATACAAGAGTCATGGAAACAGTTTAAATCTCTTAGAACTTTAGGAGAATTTTTAACGCCTTTTGGAGTAACACATAAACTTTTAACTACGATCGCAACTGCTCTTAAAGATGTAAGTGATCTTAAAACTAAAATAAAAAATAACCCATATATTTTAACAAATATCAGAGGAATAGGCTTTAAGCGAGCTGATGAGTTAGCCCTTAAAATGGGAATAGAGCCACATAGTGAAAAAAGAATTAGCTCGGCTATGGAGTATCTACTTGTAAATCAATGTGAAGTAGAGGGTAATAGTGCGATCGAGAGGTTAAAACTATTTGCACTCCTAGATGACTTGCTTAATGCTCACGATATGTATAATTTATACGAAGCAACATTAGTAGAGAGAGTCTCAGCAGATGAAATTGTACACTTAAGTCACGATAGACTCTCGCCTAGAAGAATTTATGAGGCAGAGAAGTTCTTATATGATGAGTTTACAAGACGTACAACTCTTTTTCACGATCGAATAGTTACAGACTTAGACAAGTTTATAGAGGAGAACTCTTTTGCTCTTGGTGATCAACAAGCGGAGGCAGTTAAAATTATTAATAGTGGTGCTTCATTGTTATTTTTAGTAGGTTACGCAGGAACTGGTAAAAGTACAACTGCAAGAGCCATTTTAGAACTACTTACAAAACGTTTTGAGAGAGCTGATGTTATTACTTGTGCATTAAGTGGAATAGCATCTCAACGAATAGCTGATACGACAGGTTATGAGAGTGCAACAATACAGTCGCTACTTATGAAATATGAAGAGTCTAAGCAGGTTATGCCTTATAAAGTTGTATTAATTGATGAAGCTTCTATGATCAACTCTACTCTTTTTGCTCGCTTAATTTCTAAAGTTGATCGTAATGCTGTGATCGTAGTTGTTGGGGACGATGCACAACTACCGCCTATTGGAAGTGGAAATATTTTAAGTGATGTGTTATCACTTGAACTCTCACATATTATAAAACTAACTAAAATTTACCGTCAAAGTGAAGAACAAGCGATCGCACTTATAGCTAATGATATACGTGAGGGTAAAGTTCCTCAGTATACAGAAGATTATGAAGATTTTGAGTTTCGTAATATCTCTATGAACAACTACTATGCGCAAAAAAACTCTTTACCTCAAAATGATCTAAGCTTACTACGTGAGCAAAATTCAAACAATATTTTAGCCTCGATCGCAGAGTGTGCGATCGAGTATATACCTCATGCAAGAGATCTTTTAAAAGATAAGAAAATAGCTGAGTACTTAAATTACTTTCAAGTTATAGCACCTATGAAGGGTGGCATTTTAGGTGTTGATAACTTAAACAAAATTCTTCAAGAGTACTTTAACCCTAAAGCTCAAAAAGTCATAAAAAAAGGTGACAAAGAGTTTCGACTTATGGACAAAGTAGTTCATACTAAAAATGAGAACATGGACTCGTATAACTCTTTAGAATTTAAAGAGAACCTAGACCCATCAAAGAGAAGAATTTTTAATGGTATGAGTGGACTTCTTTTTAAAATAGATGAAGACGAAGAGCAACTTTTTGTCTTTTACCCAAATGAAGATCTAGTTGTAAAGTATGAGTACTCAGAAGTTAAAACTCACCTTATGCTCTCTTACGCTTTAACTATTCATAAAGTTCAAGGTATGGAGTATGATGTTGTTGTTATGCCTATGAGCTTTTCTCATTTTATAATGCTTAACTCAAAACTTCTCTACACTGCGATAACAAGGGCAAAAAATGAGTGTTATATTATCGGAGAAGCTGCGGCGTTTGAAAGTGCATGTAAAAGACTAGAGGTAACTAAAAGAGACACTGTTATGTTAGAGCTAGGTAGCTCAAAGTAAGAGGCTTTTGGAACAAATATAGTGCTTTATACAATGAACATAAGTTCTCTCAGTTGATAAACTATAGTGTTTAAACCTAATTTTCACCCCAAGGGTATTTCTTCTATAGTCAGTGCATCACGAACAATATCTAACAATTTTTTTTTTATTTGCATAATTAAAATCTTTCGCTTAAGGGATACAATGTTCTAATAATGGATATTCGCATCTTAAAAGGACACTTTTCACTTAAGGATAATAAACTAAAAATAGTAAAATTAATGAAATATTGCATTTTGTCATATAATTGATGATTCCATTTGTCAAGCGATCACTTAAAATAAGCAGCTAAAATGAAAAAAAAAGTTCCTACAGTAACCTTAATCCAACTAATTTATTTTACTCCTTTACCTAATTTTCTAGCTTCAAACTTAAATAAGTCTTGGTCTATTTCAGAAGACTCTTTTTTCTCTTTTAATCTGTACGAATCTCCTAGAATATTAATGATATGACTATGATGTAATAACCTATCTAAAATAGC
>WTBY01000080.1 GCA_013138865.1 Helicobacteraceae bacterium
TTATAAAAATGATGATAAAAAAAGAACTGCAAAAAGAGAGAAGACTGCAATAATAAAAAAATATTTGAATCGTGATTAATCACACTCAGTCACTCATAAATTTCCATCTATTTACTCTTTTTTAATAAGGTTAGTCTTAAGACTAACCTTAATTGTACCTTAAGACTAACCTTAAATTTTACTTAAACTAACCTTAAATAAACCTTAAGACTAATATTAATTGTACCTTAAGAAAATATATTAATTTTTTATTTTAAGCCTACAGAGAAACTTAAGAATTTAATTAGTTTTTTTATTTAATAAAAGTTTAAGATTTATTTTATTGGTGATATTTCTTTTTGTTGTTTTGTAATCTTTTTTATTTTCACGATAGCTTTACAGATTTATATATTTTTCATTTTTTTGTACCCCTCTTGAAGCCCTATTTTTTGGGGTTTGCTAGTTGTTTTAGACTAATGTTAGTTGATATATCTTTTTTCTATATTATTTTATTTGCTAAATTTCTTTGTTATAATTAAAATCATAATTTGTTATAGATTTATTTGTGTTATTGTGTTGTGTTTTATGTATTTTTTTGTTTAAGGTTCGCTCTCAGCTTAATACTAAAGTTAGTCTGTATAGTTAAATTTACTTTAAGAATATTGCGATAGTGTTTTTTCGTTTTTATACTTGTTCTTTTTCGTTTATATGTTATTGTTTAATCCTTTTTGTGATGTTGTTTAATCCTTTTTGTGATGTTGTTTAATCCTTTTATAAATAGCGTATATAAAAAACAAAAAAAATAACTAAGTCTATATGTAACTTTTTGAAACTTAATATTAATCATTTAAGCATTCTTTTATATAAATTTATATAAAATTATCTTGTTAAAATATAAGACATTAAAAGGGGTTAGGATGAGACAAGGTAGAAAACTAATGAAGAGAAAATCCACAGAAGGAGAATATTATGAGCATAAATTCAACAAAAAAGCTGTTGATAGGCACAGAAAAACTCCTTAGCAAACTAGCTAGAGGTGACCACAAAGGTTTAAAATTAATTGGTGACTACACAATTCACATGCATGAAATAATTGTAGAAGATACTCATACTAGATATACTATTGATATGAGGATGTTGAGAAAATGTGCTCAAACATCAAGTGTAAACAACAAGAGTGCATCCATTCATAATTGTTTTAATTTCAATTGTGAAGATGGATATAATTGCAAGTCCACAAAAATATTCTTGCAAAAACATTTCGATATAGTTGAAGAGTGCTACCCTTAGAGTAGCACCACCTTAAACCTAGCTCCTTTAACAAGAGAATGTCTATCGAGGTGAATATAATGAACTTTACGCCAGAGGTGCCAATAGTAGCCTTTGTTATAAACAGAGGCTCTTTAGGAGCAGAATTAATAATTCCGGATATACCAAGTTTTGGAATATCCAGAGATACGGTAGAAGAGGCATTGCTTGATGGAAGAGAAGCATTGCAAAAATTCGCATCAAGTAATAAGTTTACATACGACTTAAATGATATTGGGTATTTTACAGATAAGGTAAAAGAAGAACTAAATATCCCGAAAGATGCAAAGAGGCAGATTTATTTTATACCTATCATTACAGAGAAAAGTATAGTTGAGAAAAAAACTATTAGCGTTTCCATGCCAATTATTTTACTTGGTAGTATTGATATATATCTAAAAAATCATAACATGAAAAGAAGTAATTTTCTCTCTCATATAAGTGAAGATTATTTAAGAACACATGCGTGAAATACCACCACTACACTAGCTCTTATAAGCTAGTAGTTGGTAGTGGCAAGTTCACAGCGTTTTTGTGAAGCATTGCTATCAATTGCTATTATTCTCACATAGCAATTCCTCATATTCCCTATTTAAAGCAACTTCAATATTACGAAAATACTCGTTCCAATCTCCAATATCTGTAATTAAAATGTAGGTATCATCTTTCTTAAGTTTATAAATTTCAAGTTTGACAGTTTTAATTGTTTTCTTGATTTTAAAAATTTGAGATTTTAAAAATTCAATATCATTGATGTTTTGTTGACTTGTAAATATATGGTTATTGTTTAAAGAGTGAAGAATATCCCTTATTTTTATCAAATTCTTTTCGCTATAAGCGTGATTTAATTCTTGAAAAATAAGATGAGATTGTTCTTTTAAGTCTACATGTACGGTATCAGGATGACATAACTTTGCAGATTTTCTATATAGGGTTTTAAGCTCTTGTTTTTCATCATTTTTTAGGGTTGATGGCTTAAATACATATCTATTTACATGAATAGCTTTAGTATGTTTATTTATAAAACTTTTGTAATCTTGATACTCTTCAGTATGTTTAGTATTCTTTTCTTTTTCAAATTCAACTATCCTATCAATTAAAGAACCTAATTTATGATTATGCTCTTTTTGAAATTTTATTATTAAATTTAGATATTTGTCTTTTTCTATATTTAATTTATGAAGCTGTTTTTTTAGTGCATTGATTTGTAATTTCAAATTTTCTATGTTGTGGTGTTCGTGAATTACGAGAGTGAAGTAGTTATTTTGCATTTCTAACACACAAAACATAAAGTACACACTCTTTATCTTCTTGAAAAACTTCACCACTAAAAAGTTCTATACTTAAACGATTTTTTTTATTCTCGTTATCAATTATTGTTGCTGATAAATAATACTTACCCCAATCATTAATGACATTGCATGAATTTGCTAAAGGATCTTTTAAGCAATACTCTAATTTTTCTTTTTCAACCACTAATGTTTCAAATTCTCTAATTCTTGGAATCCTCCAATCATTGAATCCTGCATAACTTTTAGTGTTTAATTTTTTAATGTAATCATATGCATGTTCTATATAATCAGGATAATTTTCAGTATTTTCTCCCCAAGAATACAAATCATTAAAATTTTCTAGTGTCTTTATTTCCCACATTAACCCTGTATTAGTATCTATCCATGCCTGAATATTATCTTCAAATTCAATGATTTTATTTTGGTCAGTAGAAATATTATTTTTAACGACCATCTTTTTCTTATTTAAAATTTGATTAACCATGTTAATACTATAATTGGCATCTTTAACAACTAAATCTTTATTAGTATCTTCAACTATTAGTTCTTTACTCATTTTTAAATTCCTCTTTTTTAATAGTGTTATTTATTATTCGCATTATCAATGCTTTGCTCCAATATACTTTCTAAAATTGATGCTTGATCTGCTGCATCCATTGCCGCATTTTTTGAGGTATTGCTATCAATTGTTCTCTGTTCTATATCTCTAGCGGAATCGGTAGACTTGTCAGCTTGTACTGTTTGTGGAGTCACTTCTGCACTATTTATAGCCGTTGCATTCATTCCAGCTTGCATTGGTGAATTAGCTGCCATCTCTTGACTAGCTGTTTGTTGTGAGACAACTTGTGGAGCTATTGAAACTTGACCACTTCCTCCAGCTGGACCGTGAGAAGTCGTAGACCATTCCCATCCAGATTTTAAACTATCACCAACATTAGAGAAACCTTGACTTCCACTAATAGTATTAGAAATATTGTCAAAGCCACCGTATAGCTGATTACTAGCACTATTAAATGTTGTACCCAATGTTGAAGCAGCACCCGAAAAGTCTCCTTGGAGTGCTTTACTTCCTGCTGATATAATTCCTGTTCCCTCTGTAGTTAATACTTTCTGAACTGTATCAGCTCCTTGACCAAATGCTTTAACACCTGATAGAACAGTAGAGAGAACGGAGTTATCACTCAGGTTTACATCATAACCATCGGTAACACCATCTACAACCATTGCAGCTAATGTACCAGCTACCCCTTTACCTAAATTACTGCCACCTTTGGATGAAACTTTTTTACTCTTATCTAAATTTTCATCATAATACTTTTTATTAGAATCTAGGTTCCTGTTCTCACTTTCAATACTACTCTCTAAATCTGCTATCCTACTTTGACTAGGATTCGGCTTCCCTTGTTCTTTTTTGAGTTCTTGGTTATAATCATTAATAGCTTCACGGGACTGATTGATTTGATCTTTTGAATACTTTAAATTTTCTTTAGGAGTATCGACATGGGAACTTTGATTATTATGAGTTTTATCGGGTTGGGTGCTATGATTATTGTTTCGGGTGTTATCGGTTTTTTCTTCCCTAGCGTCTTCTCTAAAGGGTGATTTTTCAGCTATATATCTACCTGCTTTTTTAATAGGGTTGCCCGTCATGCTGTTAACTCCAGCAACCCCAACAACACCCATCGTAGCCCAAACAGCTTCTTGTGGTGCACTTGTCTCATCAGCAACTTTCGCCACAAAATCATTTAAGAAATTATCTTTAGTATTTTTAGCAAGATTAGAGTTAGCTGCAAATTGACCAAATCCAGAGAGAGATTCTTTACTAGAGTTTTTATAATCTATATCTCCATTTTCATTAAGAGATAATTTATTCTCATTATCTTTCCCAGCATTGTACATACTTGCTAATGATTTAGTTTGTCTATTAAACTTAGTTTCACTTCCAGTATTTACACTATCTATTGCTGATGCTTGAACTGTAGAATCTCCTCCAATTGCACCAGAAAAAAGCATTCCACCTGCTACTAAAGCATTATGAGAATTCATATTATTGGCTTTTAAATAACTTGTTCCTGATACCCAATTTTCAGGAGTGGCTTCCCCTTTATCATTAACTAATCCAGCTTTATTAAAGGCTTTTTTAACATCATTATATCTTTCATTAGATTCTAATGCAGCATGGTCTAACGCTTTATTTATAAAATTTGCTCTATGCTCTTTAGGTGTATTCAGTAAACCACTTGTATCTCCAGAAGTTTTTTCTGTTTGTATTTTTGCACTATCTTTTTGCAATCCTACATAACCATCATCCCCGTAGATTTTATTAGCAGTTTCTACAGATGTAATATCTGCTCCAGTTTTACCTGCACTCAAAGCAAATGCCTGAGAACCAACACTTTTAAGTGCATTAGCCATAGCTTCAGCAGCACCTTTACCACCACTAAGTATTGCATCAGTCATTTTTTCAGCAGCTTCTTTAGAGTGTCCACCACCTTCTTTACTCATCAAGTGCTGTTGTAGTGAACCATCTAATGCCGATTGTTGCATCTTTGCTTTCACACTAGCATCAGCTACATCAACTGCTGTCGCACCTTTCACTCCACCTTGCACATCTAGTTTAGCCTTAGTAGATTGCTGCTTAGAAGTTTCCCCATGCTCAGCATTATCAGAATAACTAACACCTTTTTTATAGTTCTCTCTAACACCTTTAGCTTGACCGAAAGTACTATCAGATTTAGATTTTTCTATATCACTCATATCTTCTTTATACTTAGATATATCACCCTTGTATTTACCTTTTTGAAAACCATCACCTTTAGCAATTTCACTTACTACACCTTGTGCACCAACTCTTTGAATATCACTCATATCTTCAGATGATAATTCTCCTAGCTTACCTATACCCATTGTTTTATTTGCAGCGATACGAGATTGATTAACTAATCCTTGCTCATACTTGGCATACTCTTTATCACCCTTATTGGCTTCCCCCTCAGCATTAAAAGCACCAGACTTAATTAACCCCTCTGATCCAGCAATCTGTTTTAAAGCAGAATCATTTCCTAGAGCTTTTGCATGGGCTAGTAGTTCATTATCACTTGCTATTGTTTTATCTTTTGCGGCGGCTGTTGCTCCCTCTGATTGTCCTGCTCTCATTGCATCATTTGTTGTTGTGCCTTGCCCATAGGCAGAAGTATTCTCTAGTTTTTTGACTGCTTGATTTTTAGTACCATCTGCAATACTTTCAATTTTTCCAACTTGCAAACTATCTGCTTCAACCGTTGATGCCTGTATCGCTCCCTGTATTTTCCCTGAGTTGTTAGCGACTGCACCACCACCTGCAGCATCTAATCTACTTCCGAACTCTGCCATCTTGCTCATGTTTTGTTCTTGTTGATACATACTACCTTTTGCAATATCTCCTAAGAATTTTTCATTTTCCGATGAAGTTCCTCTGTGACCAGAATTGTAATTACCCCAACTTTCACTTTGACTTGCTATTCCTGAAGTTAATTTCTGATAATAATCACTAGCTTTCATATTAGTAGGTATATCCCCTAGTGAATCTAGCTTTGAGAGTTTATCTCGTGCTATTTCCTCTTTCTCTGTCTCATAAGCTTTATTACTTGCTTTTTCATCTGCAATTGTAGATTCTGCACTATCTGGATTACCCTTATATGAACCGTTAAGAGAACCAACAGCAGTAATTGCAGCACTTGCTTGACCTTTTAATATTATTGATGGGGCTATAAGAGCCATCATTGAACCCAAGAACCCAATTACCCCTGTGTATGTGGCTAAATCTACATAATATTGTCTTATTGAACCTATGGTTGCCTGATGCCCTCCTAGGGTGGACACGAGTTCTACCATGTGTTGTTTTGCAAAATAGCTTGTTATATCACTTGATAGTGCCATACCAATACCAACTGCTGCCATACCTACAAGCCCACCAAAATAGCTTAATATATATTTAGAGCCTGCTTCATAGCCTAAAAGAATTGCTATTGCTGGAATAAAAAGACCATAAAAATAAAGAACACCTTGAAGTATGTGAAACACATAAGGAGCAATTGTTGCAAACCATCTACCAATACCAAGACCAGATAATTGTATCTCCGACATAGCTTTTTGAGCATTAATAGCATTTGCAGCATCTAAACTACTTGTAACCCCCATATTTTGTTGAGCAAGTGCAGTATTTATAGCTGCCATTGATGCAGTATTTGTTAAATAAGCATTAAAAGAACCTAGCTCCCCTGTAAGCTGAGAAGAATTAATATCAATCGCACCAATAGAGGTTAATCCCTTGTATGCTGTGTCTAAATTCAAGTTTACTAATTTTGATAGCTTATTTCTTAGTGTATTGGCTATGCTTTCTTGTGGAAACGATAAATATCCACTCCAATACTCCTGACATGTCACTTCTGTTCCGTCATCTTTATTGATTTTATTATTATCAGTTAGCCCTAATCTTACAGCCTCAATTGTATCAATAATATCATTTTCTGGAAAAATTAATTTCCTAAAAACTGTTCGATCACCATCCATCGCTAGTTGCAATACACATATTCGTGTATATTGCTTTAGATGGTGTGCATATCTCGCTGTAGAATCATCTTGTTTAAGCATATCACCATTTGTGAGAGCATCAGTAATCTCCAACAGGGAAGTTGCTGCTTTTGCGAATCCTAGCTGAGATGTTGAATAGTCCGCTTGGGGATCGAGTGTTACTAGAGCATCCTCAACAATCCCAATTCCAATATATTGAAATATTGATGCTGTTCCATACATATATGCAAGTATTGATGGGATACCGTCAATTGTAGCAAATGTCGCACCTCCCGCACTGCTATTAGTAGTAATTCTTTGATCCTCTATGTGAACTGTGACTGTAAGATTAAGAAATCCTATTATCATCAGTGGAAACAATGAGTTCTTTAGAAGTGAAGTAGTTGTACCATCTTGTGATACTTTCCAACCAATAGCAATAACAGCAAAGAAAGAGGTTACATATACAAGATTTTGATAACCATCAGTTGCTATACCTTTGCTTACTGCTGTTATTAAAAATCTTAAAAAATCAACATCTCCGTATGTGTAGATTGTTGTCAGCATCGATTCATCATTCAAATCTGCTGCAAATGATGTAACTGAAAATAAAAAACTTAGTGTTAAAACCCTTAATATGAACTGCATTGATAAATCCTTGTTTAATAATTGCTCTATAGAACCATATATAAAGTAAATTTTATTACTTCATAAATTGTTCTATTTTTAAACATTGTTTCCCACTCCACACTTTTAAGAGTGGAGATAACAAAAAAAATATTTTAAAAATCTTCTTCAGAATATTTATCTACAAATTCGATATCTGTAAACATCTCTTTTTCTAAATCTAACGATAAAATATTTCCATCTTTAATTTTTATCTTTTCACCCGCAAGCAAATTTTTCATATCATCTCTTTTTAGATCATAAAGCTTTGATTTAAAATTAATCTTGAATTTACATTTTCCAACTTCAACGAAATTAGTTCCTTGTTTTTCAGTTTTTTGATTTTCACATCTTAAGTACGCTAACGCTCCAGTTTCTTTTTTAGTAACTAACTTTAGTTTTGATTTACATACAGGACAATTAGCCATGATTCACCCCTTGATTATTTTGATTTTCTTGATTTTTAGTCAATTTCTTTTTCTCTTTTTTTACAAACGATCTCAAAACTTCATTAACAAAATCATCAATTTTTATCTCATGAAATTTACAAACTTCAACTAAATCAGATTTTACATCTACATCTATTTTTACTGAAAATCTCTCTCTTTTTATCACTTTTTTCTCTTTTAAATTTTCGATTATTGACATCTTTTTTCCTTATTTTTTTATTTAAAAATCTTCTTCAATCTCTTCTTCAAGTTCTGTAACATCCGTAACAACTTCGTTCCCCTCACTTTCAACCTCAAAAATTGAAAAAGCTTTGTTAAGCTTTGTTTGTTCAATTTCTACTATTTTTTGATTATAAATACTCCAGTCAAATTTACCATCAGTCTTCACAAAGTAACTCTGTATTATTTTAGGCTCATTTAGACTTTCACTAATTAATACACCCACAAATTGGCGTGGTAAAGCTCTCAACCTTGTTGTATTTAATAATGATTCCTGCTCCTGCCGTATCGATGTTTCATTTCCACTTTTTGTAATTTTTGATACTAATTCTAAACCTCCTAATTTCTCAATATATTCTAGAGTTTCAACATCTGAAGATTTGTAATAAATTTTTAATTGACAATTAGATTTTATTGCTTTTTTCAAATTTTCATCTGTCAATTGTCCATCATCTTGGTACATAATGGTAAAATGAACCCCAAATCCAGATATCGTAGCAAGTGCTGAAGATAGAACCTGTGTAGGGTAGAACGATAATTCATCGCAATAAACATCACAATTCGCATTTCCATATTTTCGAGCCTGTAAAACAATATCATTAATCAATAGTTTCAAAAGTTTCAGTGCCGTTTCATCTAACATATCACTTTTTATATATAAAACTTTCCCATTAAAAAGAGCATCTTTAACACTAAATTTCGTGTGAATTTGAATATCTTCAAATTCTTTTAGAGTTTGATACAAACCTTTTGCAGTTTGTAAATCTTGTTCGTTTAATTCAATTTTTGCAAATAACTTTGGATTAAAAAATCTTTTTGAAAATCTATTCAACAACTCAGAATTTGGCTTCATCTTTGTAATTTCTTTAAAATATAAGACTTCATTTTCCAAATCTTGATAAATATATTTTGCAAAATTTATTAAACTTTTCCAATTTTTTTCAAATTCGATATTTAATTTCTCTTTGCTGGTGAAAAAAAGAAAAATTAGTTTATTTAAAAATATTCTTTCATTTTTTCGATAATAACTAGCCCCTGGATTATCTGGCACATCAAATAAATTTAACATAGCAACTACCTTATTTGCAAACTCTTTTGATGTATCACTCTCTTCAAATCCAGAATATCCAAAATCATTAGGAAAATTAACAATTTGCAAATCATCGGTTCTACTCTGTCTCTGTAACTCCTCTTGAATAGCCTTTGGAAGATAGTCATCAAATTTAGGGTCTATCACTACTGCTCCACGCCCTGCTCTCAAACTTTCAATTAGTTTAGCGGTCGCAAGAACACCTTTTCCAGTTCTTGTCGGTCCGACAATCAAACTATGCGTGACATCATCTCTATTTAATTTAACAATTTCATTTGTTAAGAAATCTAACCCAAAAAATAAATCTTCACCTATATAGTCAAGAGGATTGTAAGGGACAAGAGGTTTAAATAGCTCTTTCCTTGCACTTTCAATTGATGTTATCCCACGACCATAACTGCTAGAGCCAGCAGTTAATTTATCGTTTTTTTCTTCATTTTTTTCTTCACTTTTTGAAAATAAACTAAACATGGAATCTCCAACGCTCATACTCTTTAACCAACAGAATTGAAAAAATATGAAGAAAATTCAAAATCGCAAACAAAAAATAATCTAAATTTAATCCAAGTTTTTCCTGCATAATTTCAAAAATTCTATTTTCATAAATAGCATCAAAAAAAGAAAAGTGAATCGGAAAAAAATAAGCTAGCAGAGAAAAGATAAAAAATAAAAATCCAATTATGAAAAGAGCTTTCATTTTCAGTGAGTTCGGAAAAATTTTATCATAGATGATTCCTGTATATCGCTTGTCAATATCAATATTTTTTGTAAAATAATAAAAATATGCAAATTTATGACTTGCGATAATTTTCATATAAAAAAGTGCAATAAAAACAAACCCAACAAATCCAAAAAATGAAGATAAAAAAGCAAAAATTGAAAATAAAAATCCAGTTTTTGATACTGAATTTGTATAATATTTTTCATAGTAATTGGTAATTAATTGAAGCTCTTCTGAGTGAATTCTTGTCGACTGAATCTCATTTTCACTTCGACTTATAAACTGTTCAAATACCCGTGCAAAAGCAATTGAAACCATATTCTTATCATTTTCTTTATTTTGATTTTCCTGCATTTTTCTCATCATATTTTCTTGCAAATATGAATTATTAGCACCACCATTCGCTATTCCATTAGTTGCACCACTAGCCATCCCGCCAGCACCGCCAGCCATACTGTTGTTGTTTGTATTCATAATTAAATTTCCTTAATTTATTTTTTTTGTTAGCCAAAGAAATCATAAAAAAAAGAGAAAAAATAAAAGAAATTAAGAAATTAAGAAAATTGGAAAAGTTAAATTTGAGGATTTTAAATAAAAGGAAAATTTACAAAAAAATAAGCATAAATATAGCTTTCATGATTTTTAAGAATTTTAAAAATCAAGTATTTTTTCATCAAAGTTTTGATGATTTTTTGACAGATATTGCCAAAAATAAGTTTTTTTATTCCAGTGGAGTAACTCATACTCTTTTCGCTCACATTCCTGTACTAACTGGTATTTACTTGGTACATAACGAGCCGCTCAAAAAAAGAGCCATTTTTACAAAATTATTATAAAAATTATCACTAAAAAATATATACTTAGCAATTTAAAAGAAAATTATATCATAATCAAGACAAACTATTTTTCTTATTTAAAAAATGTAAAATTAATTAAAATTAATTTGAAAATTTTTATTGATTCTTATTGATGACATTGGATGAAAATTATTAACAGATTCTACTAAATGTTGAGGCTCAACATGAGTATATATACTTGTTGTATGAAGTGAGCTATGACCTAAGAAATCTTTCAATACCATTAATTCACACCCACCTCTTACAAGATGAGTAGCAAAAGCATGTCTAAAATAATGTGGGCTAAAACCAAACATAGTGTTTATAGCTCTACCTACTGCGTCTGCTGTCATTTTCTTACCATTTCTGTTAAACCAAAACCCCTTTAACATCGAAAAAGGACAACAGTCAATATATCTACGAATCGCTTCGTGCATGAGCTTGTTCGTCGGAACTTCTCTTGATTTCATCCCCTTACCATTGACCACACGAATCCACTCATTATCTACATCATACATCGAAAAATCAATAACTTCAGATACTCGCATGCCGGTAGAATAAATGAGTATTCCAATCGCATAATCTCGTATTTTCAACCAATTTTTTTCTTCATTTAACGGATACTTTTCTTTCAATAATAAAACCATTTTTTTAGAATTTATCATCTTTGGAATTTTTGAAGCTGCTTTCATATGTTTCAAATGAGTATTTTCGCAAAAATTATGTTTCTTAAAGAGAAAAAAAGTAAAATTATTTATACATGAAATTAATAAATTCGTGGATACATTTGAAATTTTTCTCTTTTTTCTCTCTGCGATTATAAATTTTTCAATGTGATTTTTTTTTATTTCAGATAAAGATTTGATTTTCAATTTGTATAAAAAATATATTAATCTATCTGCTTCTTTAAGATACGTTTTTGATGTTCTTTTAGCGTATGCTTTCAATACAATTAGATACATGTAGTAGTCATCTAGTATTAAGTTTCTATTTTTTAATAAGTACAATTCCAAATTCCTTAAATTAAAAAAGACTATATCCGTATTAGAGATTAACACGAATATAATCTTTATAGTTTTATATTTAAGTTTGGCGACTTATAATATTATACTATAATTTAGTTTAAGTTTGGACACTTAATTGTATTCTACTATTTTTAGCTTAAAATTAGTTAGATTAAATTT
The DNA here is from genome assembly GCA_013138865.1 of Helicobacteraceae bacterium. Lineage (GTDB taxonomy): Bacteria > Campylobacterota > Campylobacteria > Campylobacterales > Sulfurimonadaceae > GLR69. The sequence continues at coordinate 12,296 of WTBY01000080.1, forward strand.
AAAAGTTGATTAAAGGTAAAAAAGATATAATTTGCATAGTGAGAGGGCAAGCCCTCTCTTAGTTTTTCAATCGTCAAAAAAGTATTTAACTATTTCTTTGACAATTTCTAAGATTATCGTGAAAATAATCTTTTTCATAGTTCAATCAACACCTTTACGGCTTAAGATTTTACTAAAAACTCTATGCGACAGTTTCAGCTGTTGCGTAAAGCCACAGCAAAAACCGTAGTATGATTATATCTTTTTGCTTACTAAAAACTCATTAAAATCCTTATAATTTTCATAAATTTTTGAACAATCAATACATCTATCATTCAAATCATAAAAATATCGTTTTACATCGTCTCCAGCTTTATCATTATCCAAAAACAAATATATTTTATTATATTTATCACTATATATCAGCTCTTCAATTTTTTTACTATTAGATACAGAATTTAAAATAATTACATCACTTTTAAATTTATATAAATCATAGAATTCTAATGCACTTAAAAAATCTAAAAAACCCTCAAAAATTGATAATTCTTGATTTCCTATACCTTTTATTGTTGTTATGTCCTTTGAGCTTATACAGCCCTTAAAATAAGCATTCCTTACTTCATATCCATTACTATCATTTTCAAATGCTAGAGCAAAATAACTTTTATCCTTTTGAGTGTAGTAAATCTCTTGCAAATAATCATAATTATTAAATATTTTTCTCTTTTTCAAATAATCAATAAGAGCTAAATTCTGAAGTTTTTGTATTTTTTTTATTTCTGTTAAATTCTCTATTTTTTCAACTACTACAGGTGTGAAAATATTTGCTGGTGAAAAAGAAAAATTTGAGTTACTTAACAACTCTAAACATTTTGATAAATTACAGTTGTTTAACCCCATGACTAGGTCCAAAATATTTCCACCAATCCCCTGAGAATGGTCATACCAAATATTTTTAGAAGTCTCGATCTTGAAAGATGCCGTTTTTTCATTTGGATTAAATGGTGATTTTATCATTATCTCTTTTTTATCTGTGACAATATTGAGATAAGCAATAATTTTTATTTTTTTTGCTTGGGATGAATTCATTTAAAAAAGAACTTTCCCATTTTCGTCAACAAGATTTCCATCTTTATCGATTGTTTCATAAATTGTTTCAATCTTTCTTACTGGAGCTGGAATATATAAACCTCTTTTTGTTTTTCCATCGACAGTAAAAGCACCTAAAACAAACCCATCTATGCTATTTGCAATTTGACTTATAGATTTATATGCAATTTCATATTCAAGAGATTTATCATAATTTATCAACATCTTATTAAGTGCGTCCTGCGGTCGTAAAATTATCCAACCTTTATGATTTCTATTATCAACTTTAGTAATTGCTTCTTCAACTTGTTGATAAGTTCTAGTATCAAGAGTATTAGAAACATCTTCAAGTATCTCGTAAAGACTATGCTCTACGATTTGAAAAAAATCTTTCTTATCTTGCTTAAATCTTTTAAAAATATCTTTTATTGTTTTATCTGCTTTATTAGCTCTATTGATATTTGTCAATCTTTCATACTCATCAATTCTTTGAATAATTTGAGTATATAAATAGTGTCTCATTACAGTTGCAATTAAATAGTGACCATATTCTTTAGAAATGTCTAAGTCGCCTAAATCTGAAGTTTTTTTCTCTCTTAAATCAATAACTGCTACACGATTGATTATTTGTTTATCCATATATTCATTATTGAATGTTCCACCGTCTGCAGACAAGAGTATTCTTGAATTGATAGGTATCTTTACACTATGATTACGCATCGGTCTAACTGTTAAATAATCTTCTATTTCAAATAAATCTCTTTTGAAGTGTCTAACTTCATCTATAACCAGACACATCTTTCCCTCAAATTCTTCCGGAGACTTATCGGATATTCCAGATTTTGATAAATCATCAAAATTAATGAATGCAGAACCACCAAAAGGTTCAAGCCATTTAAAAAGTTTTGATTTACCAAAATTTGACTGAGCCATAATGAGAAGCCAAATGTTTTTTTTATCTGAAACATATCTACCTGCAACTATGTGATCTATAATCAATGGTATTAAATCATTCCAATGCTTAGATATTCCATCTACTATATTAGAATAAACTGCTGGTGAAATACCTCTTTGTTGAAAATCATAATCAATTTTTAATTCTGATATTAACTCATTTTTTTCAGTATCTATAACAAGTCTATTTCCTTTGTGAAAGATAGAACGACTCTCTCTATAACTGTAAACAGTTCGAGTCTTGATTATCTCAAATAGTTTTTGCAAATCTATTGTTTCGTAACCTAGAGCAGATAAATCACTAAAAGCCATAAACATAACAGTAGAAAAGTTTTTATAATTTCTCTCAATATGCTGTATATTTCCATTTTGTAAATCGAATAGAATCTCTTTTTGTCCATCAATTTTAACACTGTAGCATCTATTTACAATTTCAAGAATTAAAAGTTTTTGAGTTTCAATTGAAAGAGGATTTTGTTTTTTATCCTCAGTTTTTTTACCTTTATTTTTTACTGCTTCTTTTCTAGTAAAATCTACTATTTTTGAGGAGGTATCAAATAAGACTATCTCAGAGTTTTCCATGTAGAATTCCTTCTTTTGAAAAAGAAGAATGAAGTTTTATCGCCAAACAAAATATTCTCATTCTTAATTTTAGTTTTTAGTTTTGCTCTTGTTCTCTTTGTAAAAATGATTTTAATAAATTTTCTATAATTTGAGATTTATTATATTTTTTTTCTTTTGCAATTTTTGTAAAAGTTTCTACAATTTCTGCATCAAGAGAGTAGCTAACTTTTTTCTTATTTACTTTTTTTGATAATATTTCTTTATAAAGTTCATCGTCCAAAATAAATTCCTTTTTTTATGATTTCAAGTATTGTATCTATTTCAGTCTTTTAGTATTCTTAACTAGAATACTTTTTGATAATACTTTCACTTTTCGATTAGATCTTTATTTTTACCCTATTTTTACTATTTTTTAAATTTTTGAAATTAAAATTACATATAAATTACATCGTGCTTTTTTGTTTAAAAACTGCTTTAAACGCCTATTTATAGGCTTTTTTTCTTTAAAAATTACATAAATTACATATAAAGATACATTTTATACATGTTATAAAAAAAAATTTCACTACAAAGCCCTATATTAAGGGTTTTTACTTTTTTTTTTACTTTTTTTTTAAGTATTTGCATAAAGTAATGTAATTTATGTAATTTTTATTTTAAATCCCTATTTATAGGGTTTTAATGATGTAATTTTGATGTAATTTTGATGTAATTTTCATGTAATTTAATGTAATTTATGTAATTTTTACCTTATTTTTTAAGAGAAAATTACATGCCATGTAATTTTCATGTAATTTATTTTTTATAGAAATTTTTACTAATTTAAAAGAGTTTTTTTTAAGAAAAGATTTGCTGGTGAAAAAAGAAATACTTATGAGAATTGTTTAACAAAGTCGGAAGATTTTTTTAATATTATTTTCTGTTATTTTTTTACTTTTTTCAATATTATATTTTGTTTTTAGTATTTATATTTTTTGAATGTTTTATTAAGTAATACTCACTTGGCAATTTGACAAGTACCACACAATAAATTATTCTATGGTGTTCTAAAAAGAAAAAAATTTTCATGTAATTTATTTTTTAGCTATTTTGTGTTCCTCTTGTGGTACAATTATTAAAAAAGGATGATTATGTCTTTAAATGCAACAGTAAAAGCAAGAGTTGAAACATCATTAAAACAAGATTTTGAGATTATTTTAAAAGAGATAGGATTAAACAGTTCTCAAGCTTTTAAATTATTTATGAAAAAAGTAGTTTCTGAAAAAGGTATTCCTTTTGATTTAAAAATTCCTAACGATATAACGCTTAAAGCAATGGAAGAGGCAAAAAATATGGAAGGTGAAAGAATATCTTTTGAAGATTTAAAAAAAGAGCATATTGGTGCTTAACATTTTTAGAACAAAAACATATTTAAAGGAATATAGAAAAATAAAGTTTTCGGACAAACACTATACTAAATATATTAGCTATTTAGGATTACTTTTAAATGATATTAAATTGCCGCCAGAAGCTCTTGATCATCCATTAAAAGGAAACTATGAGAGTTTCTATGAATTTCACGTAAGTGGAGATGTTTTAGTTCTGTATTTAATTGAAGATGGATATTTAAAACTTATTCGTATAGGTTCTCATTCACAAGTTTTTAATTAGTATATGTGTAAAAAAAAACTTTAAATCTAAACGAATACTCTCTTTAAGAGGGTGGTCGTATTTATTTATGAATAGATTTAAAAAACAAGCAAAAAAAAAGCCCTCACATTAAAAAATGCAAGAGCTTAATTTATCGAAATAAGAATATTTCGTTTGGCTGTTGATAGTATATTTAAACAATGTTTAAACATTGTTTAAATATTGTTTCGTTTAACTATTTAATTGTAAATATAATTAAACTACATCAAAATCTCTTCACTTTTTAATTCAAAACAATTAAATTTTTTACAAAATAATTCTTGTGTTTCTTCAATACTTTTTATTTTTATTTTTGCACGATTTTGCAAATAAATTTGATAATTTTCTGGGTACTCTTTTGCAACTTCATCTGCTTTTAAAAAGTATTTAATTAAGTTATTTTTCTTTCTTTCAGAGCCAACAAAATAATAAATATTTTCAATTCCATTTTTGATTGATTTTAGATTTTCTTTTTTATAATTAATTAATTTTTCTACTAGTTTTCTCGGGTCATTTTTTAAGTTTTTTTCGTACTCAATAATAATCATTTTTTGTTCAGTTGTTGTAAACAAATAATCTGGAATTGAAGAACTTATCCATTTCTGATTTGCTTTCATTTTTCTAATTTGATTTTCATGTATTGCTCGTTCTATTTTTGAAAATAATAAAAGCTCTGTGATTATACTGATATGATTTGCAATTATTTGATGTCTAAATCCACTTTGATAAATTTTTTGAGCTGACTTAATAAAGTAGAAATTTAATTTTTCAGTCAAGATTTTTCCTTGATTTTGTAAAATAAAAATTACTCTATATTCTCCAAATCCAAGTTCTAATTTTTTTATTAACTTTTTTTTGATTAATTGATTTAGTGTGTTTTGAGCAGCTTTATATTTATCTTTTAGATCACTGTAAAAAAATGCAAAATAGAGAGCAGTCATTTTTGTTGTCATTAGTCCAAAATTTGCGACTTTAGTAAGCACTAGTATCTGTCTATCGTTTAGGTCGTATTCGTCGTAAATTGGCTTGTTCTTAGCTTCTGATTGATACATATACACCCTTGATATTGTGATTTAATTATATTATTTTACATAGTAAGGTCTAAAACCTATTTAAACCCTAAGTTCTTGGGATTTGAGCTATATTAAGATTTCTCTATTAAAAAAGAGTAAATAGATGGAAATTTATGAGTGACTGAGTGTGATTAATCACGATTCAAATATTTTTTTATTATTGCAGTCTTCTCTCTTTTTGCAGTTCTTTTTTTATCATCATTTTTATAA
>WTBY01000015.1 GCA_013138865.1 Helicobacteraceae bacterium
ATTATGTTCGTAAACTTAAAACATGGTCCGATAATGGGGTGGCAGGATTAGCCTTCACAGGATCAGTGGGGGGTGTCGAGGATAAGATGATGTCCATTGCTGGAGCCATTACTCGTAATATGATTAATGTGATGGTACTACCAGTACAAGATTTAATCGCAAGAATTAAAGATGGGCGAGAACCAGATCAAACAGTAATATTAATCCCCAACTTTTTTATGTCTAAGGGAGCAGGCGGTGATGTACCAGATTGGCAAATATCTCTAGTAGTTGGGTGGTTACTCCACAGATTTGCATCAGGTAAGCAAACTATCCTCTATGCTTCAGACTTAGATGAGTGTGAAACAGTGTATGGTGGTATGGTTAGGTCTCACATTGAGAACCACTATATACAAGTAAGCTAGTAGTACCCATAAACAAAAAACAATAAAGGATCTCTTATGAGCGCAAATCCGGGACGTGCCCTTGTCTCTGCAATTCTACAAGGCGACACCAAAAAACTACACACGCTAGACCTCCAAGATGAATACTTGAAGGAAACCGATAAAGATGCCTTATCGTATATCAAGCAACATGTGTACTCCCATGGCGTAATACCAGATTTATCAACCCTCCAAAATCAGGTAGAAATGTTTCAACCCATGGCAGTAGTGGAGCCAGCAAGCTTTTATGTTGAAGAACTAAAGAATCAGTACTTCTATAGAACCATTAACACAGCTATGAAGAAAGCCCGAGAAGGTATGAAGGGGATAAATACAACTGACCCACAAACCGTAGCATTAGAAGTATTAACCGAAGCAGTACTGCAACTTAAATTTATACAACACGGCAAGAAGCTAGTAGATTTCCGTGATGCTTATGACATGATTAAAGCCGAGTATATTACTACCCAAAAAGGGGTATATGATAACTCTATTATGTTGGGGTGGGAGACACCAGATGCTATGTCCGGAGGATTTAGACCTGGTGATGTCGTAAGTTATGTGGGTAGACCGGGAATGGGTAAAACCTTTAGCCTTCTGTACTCAATGCATAATGCATGGTGGGAGCAGGAGAAGTCAGTATTAATGTTATCGATGGAAATGATTCCCTTGCCCCTGATACAACGATTAGGTGCAATGCATACTAGGCAATCACTTACTGATTTGAAAGCAGCAGAATACACTACGAAGAAGAAGAACGCAGTGTTTCACCAACTAGAAGCGGCAAAAGGTCATTCAAAGCCGTGTTGGATAGCTGATGGTAACTTAACAGCTACCGTAGAAGATCTTAAAATCCTATGCCACCAACTAGAACCTGATGCAGTGTATGTGGATGGAGCCTACCTACTCAGTCCATCTAGTAAATATAGTAATAAGTGGGATAAGGTAACTGATACGGTAGAGGAGCTTAAACAAGACATTGCCACAGAAATGGGGATCACAACCTTACTAAGCTACCAGTTCAACCGAGAGGCAGCCAAGAAAGCCAAGAAAGCACCCGAAGATATTGGTCTAGAGGATATTGGCTTATCCGATGCTATTGGGCAAATAAGTACTATGGTAATGGCACTGTTAGAAAATGATTCCCTAGAAACCGAAAACCAAAGAAAGATGACTATTATGAAGGGGAGAAATGGAGAGAGTGGAAGCTTCCCAATAAACTGGGATTTCATGACCATGAATTTTAGTGAAGTGAGCGAAGATGAACAATCCGACCTAACATTCATCTAAGTTGTTGATTAGTCTCAAGAGGTGTTATACTGTTTATCAGTGAACATGAGACCCTCACTAATTGCTTTTTGTTTATGTTTGTAAAAGTCCTAATCGGCCACCACTGATTAGGATTTTTTTTGGTTAATACTATTTGACAAACGTATCAAAAACAACTAGACTACACATGTAATCTAAATAAAAACAATGCACTTAAGTGCAAGGGTGAGGGGATAATACTATGACCAATATAAATATAGTACAAGATGATCTAGAGCACCAAACCCAAATGTGGATTGGAGGACAATTTATAGTAGGGTATGAGCAGTTTGATGTTGACCCAGAAACACAATCACGATTAGAAGGGATGTTGGAGAAAGCCTTCTTATATGGTGGATATGCTAAAGCAACAGAAATAAAAGAAGTATTAAATATAACCTAAACAGGAGAAGTCTCATGTCAGTAACTATGACTAAAAAGAAAGTAGTGGCATCAAAGTCCCAAACCATTAAAGATACTTTGTTTGAAGATCTGCAGGGGATGGTACCCGAACTAGTAAAGGCAACTACTAAAGTAAACGGTATTACTGCCAAACTAAAAATTGCCAAGCAAGACCAAGCCAAAGCAACCAAACCCTTCCTAGCACATATAGAAGCTATGGAGTTGGATCCTGATGATAAGTTATTGGTAAATGGTGAAGACGATGATATTGCGGTATCAAGCGTACCCCACTCAAGACAGGTAATTGATAATAAAGCTATCTTTGATTTGTTGGAAAGTATCCAGCCCAACCTAGCCTATGAACTATTAAGCTTTAAATTGACAGATATTGATAAGTATCTTAACCCAGTACAGCAGGATCAAGTACTAGAACAAACACATAAGGGCGCACGTAAATTAAGTGTGAAGCCTCATGCCTAGGTGCTTACCTATAGGAAAAATATCTGGTGAAGACTTAAAATCTTACAGTACTATTGTAGGAGATGAATTTTCAGAAGAAGAGTTTTTTCCAAAAAAGAGTGAAGGTATTAATAACCCTGATTTAGTTATGTATTGGCAAGAAGCGGTAGCCAATAAGAATACCTTCCTAGGGTTTGTGGATTGGTGCTACCAACTAAAGGAACACCCTTAATGAGAGAGACTAGAATACAAGACTTCATGAAAACAATAGGAGTCTCTAGTTATAAAAGAGCCGGTGAGTGGGTACAAGCCTCATGCCCCGTTGCCTTCTGGACACACCAAAAGAAACAAGATAGTAACCCGAGTTGGGGTATTAGTATTCATGACAATGATCTTAGTTGGCATCAGTGTCAAACATGTGGGCAAAAAGGTAGCCTCTATGATTTAGTATTAGATCTCAAGATGATGCATAAATCCTCAAACAAAGAAGCCGACATAGATTGGAAGAAGGCTATGGAAATTGCCTTAGAGGACGATGCAGATTCCCTCATAGAGGATTGGGATGAAGAAGATGATACTAAAGAGAAACCAGTAGTAGTATTCCCTAACGCATGGGTAGACTCATTTCAAGAAGGACATAATCACCCGTATCTAATGGCTAGAGGAATAACACCAGATATAGCAAAAGAATTAGAAGTGAAATTCGACTTCCAAAGCCAAAGAGTATGCCTACCCTACAGAGAGAGAAATGGTAATTGTATGGGAATGCAAGGGCGTGATGTAACAGGTCAATCATCATTAAGGTACCTAAGCTACAGATATAAGAATAGTCACAATATGCAGTACTGGATTGGGGAGGATAAAGTAAGTTGGGATGATCCAGTAATATTATGTGAAGGTCCGTTTGATTATATGAAGGGATATTTGATTACTAAGCAGATGTTAGCTTCCCAAACATCATCTATTAACTATAAGAAATTAGATAGATTAAAAGATGCCCCCATGCTTATAACCTTATACGACATTGGTACTGGCGGAGATCATGCCAGAGAGAATATAGCAGAGTGGGCTACGAAGAATAATATGCCTATAGTCCAATTAGTACCACCCGTAGAGTATGGAGATTTAGGAGCTATGCCTCCCGAGGACGTGTTCAATTTGTTAGAGTCTTATATTTGACAAACCCACCCTTAAAGCGTATAGTATTAGATGCCGAAAGTGGCAAATATTTAACCAATAAAGGAGCCTACAATGGCTGTTAATAAAACAAGTAAAGCTAAACCATCTTGGATGAAGAAAGGTGCCGAAGCTAAAGATGCACTAGTAAAGGAAGAAGCACAGGTAGAGCAGAGACAGAGTGAGCAGAATAAGCTATTCCGTTTCTGGATGCCTAACAATTCCCAAACAGCTATCACATTTTTAGATGGAGACCTAGATGGTGATGGTGTCTTAGATTCATTACTATTCAATGAGCACAATGTATTCATGAATGGTAATTGGCGTAACTGGTTCGTATGTACCAAAGATGAAGAACCTTGTCCTATTTGTGAAGGTGGTAGTAACCCAGCATTAGTTGGTGTATTTACTATTATTGATCACACAGAATGGACAGGAAAAGGTGCTAACGGTAAATTGCATAAAGATGAACGTAAGCTATTCGTAGCGAAACGAAATACTCTTAAACAATTACAAATGATTGCCGCTAAACGCGGTGGATTAGCCGGATGTACCTTTGATGTTATGCGGTCAGGTGATAACTCACCGGGTTGTGGTAGCGTGTTTGATTTCACAGAAAAATTGGATATGCCCACTGTTATCAAACAGTACCCAGATGCTAAAGATGGTGTTGCTGATTATGGGCACGAGATTTCATATAAGACTGCTGACGAGTTACGAGCTTTAGGGTTTGGATCTATGCCTATTGGCACAGAACCACCAACCCAAGATCAAGCAACTAACTATGATGGCGACTTGTAAGATTTGATGTAAGTCCTCCTAGCCTTTGTTCGGGTTAGGGGGCTGTTACATAGGTATTATATGAAAATAATAAAACATACAGAGTCACCAGTAGTAACACACTCAGCATCAGTGTACCCATATAGTGACGATATACTAGATAGATTTACTACTCAGTCAAAATACGATACAGATATTAAATTGTATAAAGTAAAGACTAACCCAACCACTGGGAAGAAATGGATTTGGTTGCCTAGATCCTGTTGTCCTATAGCTGATAATGATAAGAGACGTGACGGGGATCCAGTAAAGTTCGATCTAGACTTCACAGCACAAGATGATGAACAGCAACGAGTAATAGATGAGGCAATAGAATTACTCCAAGCAGGAGAAAGCTTCATAGTAAAAGCACCTACTGGATTTGGTAAGACGGCTATATCGATGCCAATCATAGCCGCTATAGGCAGAAAGACATTAATCGTAGTGACTAAGGATGATGTTAAATCTCAGTGGAAGGATGCCTGTAAACAATTCCTAGGGCTAACAGATAAAGATATTGGGTACATTTATGGGGACGTATGCCAAGTAGCAGGGAAGAAGGTTGTCATAGCCTCAATTAAATCTATATGTAAAGAAGGCAGATACCCGAAAGGAACCTTTGATGGGTTCGGATTAATGTTACCGGATGAAGTACACAGATTAGGAGCCGATGAATTTAGTAATGCCGCATGGCAAGTACCAGCAAAATTAAGAATGGGATTATCAGCTACCCCAATTAGAAATGACGGTAAAGGTATTGTACTAGCCAGCCATATAGGGCAAGTACGAGTATCCTCAGAAGCCTTCCCAATGATACCAAAGATATTAGTGAAGAATAGTCATTGGAAACCACCATATAAGATGAAATTAAGTCCGGGGCGTACGATGCATGCCAATGTAATGATTGCCCAAAACATGACACGTAATAGGATGATGGTCGAGTTTATGGTCTCAGCCTATAACAAGAATAGAAATATAGTTTTCTTCTCAGATTTAAAAGATAAGCATTTACCCGTAATCCAAGATCTATTGATTATGGGAGGGGTAAAACCTACAGACATAGCATTTTATGTAGGAGGGATGAAAGAGGAGGCAAGGAATATAGCAAAGAAGGCTAGAGTGGTACTAACTACTTACGCCATGTGTTCAGAAGCAACTGATGCTCCATGGTGGGATGTAGGCGTACTTGGTACACCTCGATCAGATGTAGTTCAAATAGTAGGAAGAATAATTCGGAAGTATAAAGATAAACCTACTCCCGTAATATTCGATGTTGTCGATGTTACCCAACCGTTGTTTGTAGGGTATGCAAAGAAGAGACAAATGTTCTACAAGAAGATTAAGGCTGAGGTTAAACAAGTATTGTAAAGGTGAGTAATATGACTAGAGATAAAGATGAAAAAACAGCGTATGAGAAGTGGCATGATGGGAACAAAGATACCCTAAATAAAACCAGAAAGGATCGATACCATGATGATCCAGACTACCGAAAAAAACAGATTATGGCTGCAAGAAAATATCGGGCAGAGACTAAGATGCCTAAAGGAGCTATTCGTGGAGTAGTTAGAGGAGACCCTCAAAACTATTACCCACTAAAAGTAGTACTAGAGTGGTTACAGTATTCAGAAGATGAATTACTACACTTAGAGCACAATAATTTACTCAAGTCCCCTGCTATAGTTGATGGTGAAAGATACTACACCAAGAAACAGGTAATTATAGTTAAGACGTTAATCAAGAAGATGGATAGTGTAACTATGACCGACAGACAGTGGGGTAAGTGGAAACTTTATTTAAAGGAGAATTGGAATGGCTGAAACTAAATCAGAAATCAAACAAGGGAAAGCTTCAATAGATACTACAATGAAAACTGGCAGTGAGGTGGTTAGTGAATCATCCACTGAGGAGGCGGTAGGAGACCCTAAAGGTTATTCCGAACCAACCTGTAATGTGGGTGTATCGGTGGGCGTGACAAGGAACATGGGTAACTACAATAGTGTAAAGGTACAGGTATCCCTAAACATGCCCTGTTACATTGAAGAGATTGACCCAGTATATGAATTTACTAAGGAATGGGTGGATAACAAAGTTGACACAATAGTGGCTGAATTAGACGAAGAATAATGCACTTAAGTGCAAAAGGGTATAAATATGAGCAGTGCTAAAGATGTGGTCTCAGGAATGCAAAAATCCCACGGGGCAGATATAGCCACCAGAGGCGGAGAAGTAAAAGACATAGAACGATTACCAACAGGACTATTCCCGTTTGACTTGGCATATGGCGGAGGGTTCCCACGAGGGAAGATGTCCATTGTTTATGGTCCGGAATCATCAGGTAAAACTAACCTGTTCTTACTGACTATTGCTATGGAACAAAGACTCAACCCGTCATCGGAGAATGTGTTTGTTGATGTAGAGAATAGTTTTGATCCTAAGTGGGCACAGAAGATGGGAGTAGATGTAGAGAAACTAATAGTATTACACCCTTCCTATGCAGAACAGGCAATAGACATGGTGGATGCCATGATGGATGCTGAAGATGTATCGATTATTTGTGTGGATAGTTTAGCCGCACTCATACCAATTAATGAACAGAACAGTACTGCAGAAAAAGCACAGGTTGGTGGAGCAAGTGCTTTGATAGGTAAATTAATTAGGAAAGGGGTAGCCAAGCAAGCTAAAAGAAAACAAAGTAATCATTACCCAACCTTATTGTTTGTAAACCAAGTAAGAACCAAGATCGGTGTAATGTTTGGTAATCCAGAAACAATGCCCGGTGGTAATGCTCATAAGTTTGCATCAGGATTAACGATTAGAATATATGGTAAGAATTTATTAGATACCGCAGTATCAGCCACCATGCCCATACTGAAAGAAACTAAGTCAGTAGCCCAGAAATGGAAGGTTCCTATCGTATCTGTGAATTGTGAGTACAAAATGGCAATGATACCCCACAAAGGATTGCAGCCTGGAAAAATAGATGATTGGAATACTTTGTCAGCGTACTTACGAGACATGGAACTTCTAGTCAAGAATGGTAAGAAAGGATGGTTACTATTTGGGGAAGAGTTTAAAACTCTAACAGCCTGTAAAGAGGAATGTTACTCAAACCTTGAAGAACTCAATAAAGTTAAACAACTAGTAATTGATGCCATGATTGAAAAAGTACATGGATTACCGGAGGAGTTTAATAATGGTGTGGAGTCGTAAACCAACACAAAGAACCAACCCCTTCATAAGTACAAAAGGAGATCATGGTAACAAGTCAGAAAGAAGAATAGCAGATGATCTAGGAGCCAAAACAACACTGGCAAGTGGAGCATTAGCAGGCAACAAAGGTGATTTTGAGTTAGATACTCAGAGTCACTATAAATTCAAAGGTGAGTGTAAATCTACAGTAAATGAAAGTATCTCACTTAAGAAGGCATGGCTGGATAAGATAAGATTGGAAGCATTAGAAACTAATAGAGTACCTATGCTAACCCTATCATTCGTAACACCAGAAGGAAAAGAAAAACCTAACGGAGACTTCGTAGTAATACCGAAGTATCTATTTGAAGAAATATTTGGAGAGTAAAATGAGTAATATCAAAGCAGTAGAAGTATACAAAACAACAGATGGTAAGGTGTATGAAGATAGACACATTGCAGAAATGGAACAGTTGAAACTAGATAAGGGGGATCGTGTAGAAGAATACTTAACTAGTGTTGGTGCTGAGGGACAAGCTGCAGCAAGACAAAGGAATACTATTAATAGTTGGTTGGCTTGGGATGCTACAACACCAGAACTAGTAACCCCTACACCTCCAGATGTTGATATGTCTGACGATGAAGTAGATACCTCAGAAGAAGATGCAGCCCAAGATGCCGAAATGGAAGAAGAAGAGTAAACGTGAAGTTTGCTAAAAAGATGAAAGACTTAATGCCCAAGGAAGGGCTTAAGTTGCATATCCATAGGAAGTTGGCAGGGTATGATAAGCCCCATGATCTAGGTAGAACTCATGCTAGTGATTTAACTAGTGGTGATACTGAATTTTGTGGGAGAGAGTTTGCCCTACTAGAACTATACAATGTGGAGAGGAAAGATAGGTTTATAGGAACCAGCTTAAGATACACCTTCGACATAGGTAGGATGTTGGAATCTAGAATGCAGAATTACTATGCTAAAGATATAGCAGTAGGTGTCTGGAAGTGTGACCATTGTAGTACTGAATCATCATTTGGAAAACACCCCCAAACATGCCAAGTATGTAAGCGGTCAGATTGGAAGTACATTGAACCTAGATTTATGTCTGAAGTATGTGGGGCAAGTGGTGGTATTGATTTACTAGTATCCTTGCCGGGAGAGAAGAAGCTTAGAGTAGTAGAGATAAAGACTATCGATAAGGATATGTATAAAACACTAGTGGCACCATTAGCAGAACACACCCTAAGAACTAACCTTTATTTAAGATTGGTGGAAGAGAGTAACTCACCCTACAAGACTATGGTGAATACCAAAGAAGGCATGGTATTTTACATGGTAAAAGGCTTCGGAACCAAAGATACAACCCTAACAGACTTTGCAATAATGGACGCACCATTTAGCCCATTCAAAGAGTTCTTTGTAAAACGTAATGATGATCATACCGATGCAGTAGTTGAGAAAGCTAAACAACTACATGATTGGAGGAACCAAGTAACAGGCTTACCAGCACGTATATGCAGTACTAATGTGTGTAAGCGAGCCAGTAAATGTACTGTTAAGAAATATTGTTGGGCGGCAGGTAATCAGCCCGGTGAGCTAAAATTTAAAGAGGACTAATCATGAAAGTTATGGGACTTGATACCAGTACTAAAACTGGTGTGTCAATTATAGAGTTTATAGATGGTGAGATTAACATTACTGCAGAAGAAATAGAGTTTAAAAAGGCACGAGGGCTTGATAGATGCTCTATGATTGCAGGGGCTATCATTACTCTAATGGAAGAACATAAGCCGGACATAACGATTATTGAGGGCTATGGGTATGGTAATGCACATACCTTAGTCACCCTAGTAGAAATAGGTACAGTAATCAGATACTTCCTTAAGCAATACGAAATGCCCTACATAGACGTAACACCCAATACTTTGAAGAAGTTTGTTACTGGTAAGGGTAATGCTGGTAAAGAAATGATTATGATGCAAGTGCTTAAGCGTTGGGGGTATGAGAGTGCCACTAATAACATAGCAGATGCTATAGGGTTAGGCATGTTGGGAGGAGCCTTGTATGGACAACTCACTATGCCAGAAATTAGTATGGGTGCTCTGGATCCAGTAAGACGAGCAGGAATACCAACACTAAAGTAATGCACTTAAGTGCATAGGGTGATAAAAATATGAAAACACTAGAACAACACTATAACCTAGTAAATATTGTAAGAGAAAGATTGCAAAAAGATATAGTTGATGCAATAGTAGAACCAGTTGTCCAAGAAGAACTCCGTAAGTTTGAGGAAGTAATCAGAGTAAGAATACGGAAGGAAGCCGAGAAAGTAGCCCTAACGGGGATAGACACTATGGATGACATATTGAGAGCAAGACAAGAATTGATAATATACCTTAAGTGGTCCGATGAAGAAGACAAGTTAGAAGTCACCAGCACTTAAGTGCAAAATAGTATTTGACAAACGCATTAAACCTGATAGACTAAACGCATCCCATCAATAAATAACCGATGGATTTATATAAATAACTAGGAGAAGCATCATGGCAGTATCACCAACAATGGCAGTATTAAAAGGTGGCAAAGATAAGACAGCCACAGAAGCTACAAAAGAAACTAAGCCGAAGGTAGCAGCAAAGCCTAAAGCGAAAGCGAAACCTAAAGCTAAGAAAGTAGAAGTACAACAAGACATTATCATGACGATTGTGGCTGAGATTGAAAACCTTAAGCAAGATCAGGTAGTAACCCTTGGTACAACCTTACTAAACGAAACAGGCTTCAATAACTTCAAGCTTGGTGGTTTATTGGTACGAATCCAAGAAGAAGGTTGGTGGGATGATGGTGAGTCTGATAACTTCAAAGACTTCATTAACAATGTGTATGGACTAGGCTTCCGTAAAGCATCCTACTTAATGAATATTTACACAGTAATGGTAGAGTCAGGTGTATTGTGGGAACAGGTTGAATCACTAGGTTGGACTAAACTACGTGAATTAGTAAATATCCTAACACCAGATAATGTTGAAGAGTGGGTAGAACTTGCTAATGGTATGACTGTTATCCAACTACAAGAACATATCAAAGCTGAGAAAGCTAAGAATAGTCCTGATACTGAGAAGGTTGAAGCAGAAGTTAAAACTGTAACAACTAAAACCTTCAAGCTACACACAGATCAACTAGAAACAGTTGAGACTGCACTAGAACGTGCAAGAGACGAGGGGGAGACTGAGTATGATACGGTAGCCCTTGATTATATCTGTATGCGATACCTAAGTAATGATAGTGGTAAGGCTAAAGCAGAAGTAACTGAGAAGTTAGTACCACCCTCAGCAGAAGTATTTAAAACTTTGGGGGCGGAAGCAGTATTAGAATTATTCGAAGAAGCATTCCCAGATTTTGATATATCAGTAGGTGTACCAGAGTAACAACTAAGTACTAATACTTAGAACCAAAAAACCCCAACGAGTAACTTCCGAGGGGTTTTTTATATGCATGCTAATGGTGGGAAGAGAAACAGTATTTAACTGTAAGACAGATTCATGGTATTGTTAGTAACCCCCTGAAAGGACATATAGATATGGCAGTTATAAAAAGAACAATAAAATCAAAGACTAAGAAGTTTACTGCTAAAGAAGTAAAATTAATCTCAAACTTCATGAAACTAACTGACAAGCAATTAGAAGAGAAATTACCTGATGCAACACGGTATAAAGTGGGGCAAACATTAAGTGATAGTGATAGACATGCAAGACTAGTATTAATGCATAGACTCCTGTTACGAAGAGTACCTATGCGAGTGATAGCAGACGAGTTGGGTATTAGTGAAAGGATGGGGTATAACCTTAAAGCGCAACTAAGGGAATATGCTATATCAGAAATGAATGAAACACGGTGGGAAGGATACATAGCCGACACCATAATGTTTTATGAGGAGATGAAAGCCTCCGCACTATTAATAGCCTCAGCAGGATCAAGTAATCAATCAAATAAGATACAGGCACTATTAGCCGCACTTACTTCAGAAAAGCATAAGCAAGACTTCATGACTCGACTAGGAGTACTAGGAGATCCTCAAGGTATGCAGATAGCACAGAAGTTATACTTACCTGCCCATGACCAAGAGATAGAACATGATCAAGTAGCTATAGATACCCTCTCGATGATTAGTGCAGAGTTAAAGACTATATCCCCGAGTAATGATCCTATTGAAGCAGAGGGATAACTCTTGTCTGGGACGACTAAATTAGAGGCATTTGCACTCCAAACAATCAAAACCACCAGCCAGCAGTTAGCCGAAGATCCTAATAATCCATGGGTGAGAGCTTTGAACCTTGCTGCAGTAGATCGTGATTGGTATTTACTCAAGTTATTAGTAGGGTTAAAACGCTACCCAGTAGAACCAGAAGTATTTCTATTTCACGAAGACTACTTGGGTGTGCCCGAGGAAGAGATATTCCCCGAGATAGTTAGACACTACACGGCAACGTGTACTGGATCTATGACCAATCTAACCCCAGACTATACCGAGGTAGTTTTGACGGGTGGTATCGGTACTGGGAAGACCACGCTAGCCCTATACATAGTAGCTTACCAATTATATTTATTGTCATGCTTCATTAACCCCCAGAAATCACTTGGGCAAGATAGTATGTCTGAGATTGTGATGATCTTCCAATCATTACAAGGTAAGAAAGCCAAAGACGTACCGTATGCCAGATTTAGAACTTTAGTATCTAAGTCACCATATTTCACGTCAGTATTCAAATATAGGACCGACATAGAGAGCGAGTTACGCTTCCCTCATAGAATAACCGTAAAGCCTGTTAGTGGTGATGCCGAAGGTACCATTGGTGAGAACGTAATAGGTGGATTTATAGATGAGGTAAACTTCATGGACGTTACCCAAGCCTCAAAGAGAAGTAATAGTGGGGGGGAGTATGACCAAGCCAAAGAGATCTATAACAGTATTAGTAGACGTAGAGAGTCTCGTTTTATGGAGAATGGAGTTACTCCGGGATTATTATGCTTAGGTTCCTCAAAGAATTACCCAGGTGAGTTTACAGATCGAAAAATAGAAGAAGCTAAGACCAACCCTAAGATTTACATATTTGATGAGCGTGTGTGGGACATAATGCCTTGGAAGTTTATAGGCACTAAATTTAAAATGTTTATTGGGGATTATATTCGACAACCAAGAATATTAACGGACAAGGAATATGAAGAACTCCCAATAGAGGATCGTGGGTTAGTAATGCTTATACCTACCGAGTTCAAGAATAAGTTTGAAATAGATCCCCTTAATGCCTTACGAGAGATTGCCGGTGTAGCCACTAGAGCAACACACCCATTTATACCTAGAACAGATTTGGTGGCAGAAGTATTTGGTAAGGCTAAGAACATATTTACACGAGAAGAAGTAGACTTTGTAGAAACAGAGCTAGGTCTAGACGTAAATAATTTTATTAATCTAAAAGAGCCACGGTTTGCTCATATAGATTTAGGCGTCACCTCAGATAGTGCAGGCTTAGTGATTGGGCACGTCAAAGGCTTCAAGAAGATGGTTAGGGATGGAGAGATAACAGAGCACCTACCAGATATTCATATAGATGGAGCTTTAAGGATAAGACCACCCAAAGGAGGGGAGATTAACTTTGAGAAGATACGGACTATTATTTACAAGTTACGAGATCTAGGGATGAATATTAAGTGGGTGACACTAGATTCCTTCCAAAGCGTAGACACCGTTCAACTACTAAGACGAAAAGGGATAATGGTAGGGCTTATACCAAGAACTAATGTTACTCTACCGTATGATTTTACTAAGACGTGTATCTACGATGGTCGAGTAGCAATCCCTACCCACGAAGTATTACAAACAGAGTTAGTGTCTTTAGAGAAGATTGCCATTAAGAATATAATAGATCACCCACCTAGAGGGAGTAAGGATGTCTCGGATGCACTATCAGGGGTTATCTATGGATTAACCATGAGAGCAGAGGTGTGGGCACGATGGGGAGTAACTATTGATAGAACCCTAGTGAGCCAAATACAAACAGCAGAAGATAAAGTAAGAGCAGAAGCATAAACAATGCACTTAAGTGCAAGACCTATTGGAGAATATTGTGAAACAACAACCAGCCACTAAAGATCCACGTAAAGTAGAGTACTTAGAAACTACTACCTTAGATGAAGCCTTTGACCGAACAGAATACTTATTTAAAAATTATGATAATGTCTGGTTTGCCTATTCAGGAGGTAAAGACTCTCAAGTATGTTTGGAGGTGGCAGATATAGTACTTAAGCGATTACAAAAAGAAGGTGTACGACCGCCAGAAGAAAAGGTAAATGTATACTTCAGAGACGAAGAAGTAATTCCCCCTATTGTGTGGGAGACATGTGCGGATGCCCACCAATCAGGTAGATGGAACTTTAGATATTATGCTATACCTATGGCTAGTCGTAAGTTTGTACTAGGAGAGCTAGTACCCTTTACTATGTGGGATCTTAATAGAGAACATATACGTACCCCACCAGAGTTTGCCATTACAAGTCTTTATGATAAGTTTGGGGAAGTAGTAGACACCAGTGACCTAACCCAAAAGGATATGGATCACCTTATGTTCTATGACCTAAAAGGATCAACTGTGCTATGTACTGGGGTTAGAGCAGATGAGTCATTAGCACGATTTGGTGGTGTAATGGCAAACAAGTCAGAAAGATGTTGGCTAGGAACGTCAGCTAAACAACATATAGCAAAACCAATATATGATTGGACAGAAATAGACATCTTCAAGTTTATGTATGACTACGATATTGAATACTGCAAAACATATAACGATTTATTGTGGTCAGGCAGATCTCTACGAGTTAGTTCGTCATTACACGAAATGAACAGTATTCATTTAGATAAACTAAAAGGGATGTACCCAGAGTACTACCATCAGATTATCCAGATATTCCCAGAAATGGAATCACAAACTAGATATTGGAAAGATTACAACTCAACCGGGGCATTGAAGATGTACGACCCGTCATTTGATGGGTTACGTAAATATTGCCATGATAAGGTAGGAGAACAACCAGACTTACTAGCCAAATATCTTCATTATGTTGGAGCATGTGAGAAAGCCAGAAACAATAAAATTGAAAGACAAGGGCATGCTAAGAATTTGGGAGGGTACCCAATACTGTATGTGTTTAACAACCTGTTAAAGGGTAGCTGGTTTAAAGACGGAGCTTCTCCAATGAAGGATATGGACATATCACCAGAACATCATGAGTATGAGCGTGGGGGCATATAATGTCACAGACACATACTACATCAAGTGGACTAGAAATCTTGGTGCTAAGGCAGGAGCTAAAGAGTACTAAAAGCTTAAACCAATTAGCCAAAGGTACTGTAGTCACCCTTACGACAGACCCAACTTGTAAATGGTGGATCGCTATCCATGAATCAAAGGCGGTAGGGGTAGTATGTGCTAAAGATATGGGTAACGGTAAGTATAGAATGAAGTCAGATATTGTTGCCCCAGAGTATCGGGGTGAAGGTATATACCGCTTACTGAGTGAACAAAGAGAAGAATGGTGTAAGGAACAAGGAGCCACAGAGTTAAATTGTTTTTCTAGTAGTTATAGTAGAAGCACCTTTGAACATCAGGGTTATATTATTGAAGGTGATGACACCAAAGATAATGTCTTTATGAAGAAACAATTAGACAAACCCACAACTGACTGACATGTTATACTCAGAAATGAAACACCGATAAATAGTCTCAAAACTAAAAAAACAAACATAAGCAAAGGTATTATTTTGAAAATAAAAACATCGTACAATGGTTGGAGTCCCGAAGTAAGAAGTGTAAGAGGGACAGAATTTTATAATATGCTCAGACGTGGGGAAATAGAACAGAAAGGTAAATGTGGTATGTGTGGCGTACCAGCTAAATTCGCACCCCTACAATTTCACGCAGAAGAATATGGACCGACATGGGAGGATTATTTCTTTCACACATATGAAGTATGTTGCCACTGTCATGGTATGATTCACGTAAGGTACAAACATAAGGATGCATGGTGGATCTATTTGAAGGCTATTGCTGAACAAGGACCGCAACAAATATTTACCAATATAGGCACATTCTTTACTCAAGTAAAAAGGACAGGCGTGACTCCTATTGTGGGGACGCATGGAAACAAACCACCAGCACCCTTTGTATCAGGAAACTCAGATATAGATAATATCCCACCTAAACCGTATTATGGTACATATAAAGTGCCTACACTACATGATGAGGATGGGGTAGTAATACCCGATTGGGATTGCCTAACAGCAGACCAGAAACTAGAATTTAAGAAAGATACACCACTTTAGGAGAGACCTTTGAACCAGCCAATAGACAGTATTACATGGGTACATGTTAATGACCTATCAAGTAACCTATATAACCCAAACGTATGTTCGGGATTAGAGCATGACTTATTAGCCCACTCATTATTGACTAATGGCTGGATTCAACCTGTATTGGCTCACAAAGAGACCAACACTATTATCGATGGATTCCATCGGTGGAACCTAACCAGAACTAATACCGAGTTATTTAAAATGACAGACGGCAAGGTTCCAGTAGCCTTCCTAGATATTAGTGAAGCAGATCGTATGATGCTGACCATACGGATTAACCGTGCCAAGGGCGTACATGTAGCATTTAAGATGCATGACTTGGTATCCAGCTTAGTAAAAGACCACGAACTTACTGTGAACGAAATTGCTAAAGGTATCGGAGCACCGAAGCACGAGATTGAAACCCTATTACTTGAAGATGTATTTGAGAAGAAAGATGTAAAAAATACAGCTTATAGTAGAGCATGGAGACCACAACGAAATGCAAGTTAAACTAACCCCCCTAGACGAGATATTCCCGTACTACCAGAACGCCAAGCCTCATAAGGTAAAGCTAAAGATCTTACAGACTAGTATTAATAAGTTTGGATTTGATCAACCTATTGTGGTGGACGAAGACGGTATAATTATTAAAGGTCATGGTAGACGATTAGCATCACTCAACCTAGGTATTAAAGAAGTACCTGTAGTAGTGAAAGAAGGTCTTACTGAAGTACAGAAGAAGATCATACGTATTGCTGATAACAAGATATTTGAGAAGTCAGATATTGAAGTATTGAAGGTTAAAGAGGAATTGGAAGCATTAAACTCTCAAGGGGTGGAAGGTTTAGCTGATTTCTTCAAATTAGACGATTATGGTATTAAGTCCATGGTTAAGGATGCATTAGGAACTTCAGAAAGATCTAAGTCAGGAACCGGATCAGCAGTGGAAGGTAGTATGGTGTCATGTCCTATATGTGGAAGCGTACATTGGGAGGATGATTAAATGAAAATTGTAATGTTAGATCCTAAGAAGTTAGTACCCTATAAAAACAATGCCAAGGTACATACGGAACACCAAATAGAAGAGTTAGCTAAAATTATAGCCAGAGACGGGTTTGACCAGCCCGTGGTAGTAGATAAAGACCATATCATTATCAAGGGTCATGGTAGAGTACAAGCAAGCCTTAAACTGGAACTGGACGAGATACCTGTAATAGTGCGTGATGACTTATCACCAGCAGATGCAGCCTTATCTAGAATGGTAGATAATGAATCAGTTGATACTGAGTGGGATGCCATAGCTCTAGAGTTAGAGTTAAATGGTATTAGTGAGTTGGGGGGAGATATAGCCGACACATTATTAGACGATATAGACTTCAGCACACTAGGGGATGGAACACTACAGAACGCAATAGCGACTAAGAGTGCTATTGATGAAACTGAAGTTACCCATAAGTGTGAATCATGCGGATATGAGTGGTAAAAACATGGCTATTAAAAAGACAACCGTTACGACAATAATTACAGCACAGAAACCCTTCTCAGAACTAACAGATCAGGAAATGTCAGATCCGTTTAATAATATTACCAGTATGGTGGAGAGTAAAGCCAAGACAGTAATCGTAATATTACCTGAAGGGTATGATGAAGGTGGTCCGATAGGATACACCCGAGAGATACTAACCATACTAAGAGAAACGTATGAGCATACAGATGTAAGAAAGTGTCCTTGGGAATACTTCGGCTCAGGAATTAAGGGCGGATCTGTAGCAATTATCGCCTCAACTAAACCATTCGACATGGATACTGTAGAACTAACCCAAACAGTATTTAAAGATTATGTGGGGGAGGCAGTACGACACTCCCCTAAAGAACAACGCTTGAATGCCCTGTCACGAGGTACCCACCAGCGACATGGGTTAGAGTACTCTCATAACACTGCATTACCACCAATAGGCAAGTGGGGAGAATCAAGACTACTAATAGAGGTATTGGTAAGTAAGGACGTAACAGCATATAGAAGACTCACTAGAACAGAGTTGGGTATGTTGTATGGGCTAGATATTGCCAATGATCCTAAAGATGTGAAACACCTTATACCCGTAGTAGTGGTGGGTACTATAATCGATGCCGTAGTTAAGGCTCATAACTTAAGCACTTAAGTGCAGAAATCAGGAGTATAGTGTGGAAGATATAACACCTATGGGCGCAGGATCTAAACCAGTAGATGAAGGCGAACACTACCGGTTTGAATATAGTAGACCACTATCAGCATTAGAAAGAGCGTCTGGGGTAGTTACTGTAAAGCTGGATCCATTTAGAATATCCAAAGTCTACGGAGACCTACCAGCAGATCAATTCACTATTTTAAAGAAAGTGCTAATACCGGGAAGACGGGGTAGAAAGTCTACTGTAGAAGATTGGGATGATATTATATGTGCGGCTGAACGAGCCAAAGAAATGCTCCTAGAAGATAATAGTTAATATGATAGCAATAACAAACATATCTGGGACTGACAGCCTTACAGGAGTACAGAAGTATCAATTAAGGATCAATGCTCAAGTAATATGTGAGTTTGAACATGACCGTACTCCAGAAGGATTAGCCACCTGCCTTCGAGATGCAGCAGATGCAGTAGAAAAGCATAGAGCGATAGTGAGTGATTTAACATTGGCAAACATACTAGACAGACTAGGAGAACTATAGTGAGTATAGAAGAAGGACAAGCAGTATCATCAGAAGCAGGTAAGGGTAGTGAAACACGACCTACCGATATGAAAGCCTATGGCAAGAATCACGATAGTATTCTAGGTAAAATAGCAGAACATACCCCCTATTGTTACTCATGTGATAAGAAGTTAGATGGTATAAGTGGACGAGACTACCAACCCCACAACAGATCTTGTAAGTTTAGTGAGGATAAGACAGAATCCCCCCCAAACCTGTTCAATGTGAACGTCTAAGTACTAAGCCCTAGAGATAGGGTTTTTTATTGACGAATATATTTGACAAACGCATTAAACCTGTTAGACTAAGTGTAAGAAATAAATAAAAAAGGAACTTAAAATGCAAGCTATTATGAAACCTCGGGAGTTATGTCAACAAGGTCAGAGTGACAAATCATATAGAGGGACACCTGATAATAACTTAGTACACGATAAGGATTATATGTTTGGGTACAACTCCACAGAATATACACCAGAAACACACAGCCAGAAAGCATCGAACTTCGGCTTCGGAACTAAACCTTGGGGAGACAACTAATGTCAGAAGAACTAATCCTACCGCACATCGATATTCAATTATTAGATGACAATATGGAAGATCTGCACTACCAAGTAGAACGTGCCAGAAACACAGCACATAGCTATGGTGAGAGTGAGGGAGTAGAGACTCTGAACTACCTCCTCACCCTGCTAGAGATTATGTCAGACCAAGTAACTGATATGAGGGTGGGGTAATGAGTACCGGTGCAGATTATAAACACCTGTTTGCTTATAAGCATACTAGTAGTGGAGCAGTAGCCTTAGTAATACAACATGATGATAGAAAACTATGTTGGCGTTACAGAGGCTGGGACTTCACTATAGACAGACCATTCAGAGACTTCCAGAACATAGATCAATTTGCTGAGTGGGTAGAGCGGATCAACCCAGACGATATTATCAAGGAGTATGTATCATGACTAAATCCTATGTGACCATTATAGATAGAGTATGTATTGTTTGTGGTACCCAGTACTCAACCAATGAACTAGCACTAGACAAGCACCTACGTGCTAAGTATGAACAGCATACGTTAGGGGGGTGGGGAGCATGCGACACCCATCAAAAGTTAGCAGATGATGAGTATGTAGCATTAGTAGAATCAGAACCACCTATGTATGGTAATAAAACAGTACCACCAGAAGATGCTGTACGGTTGGGACGAATAGTACACATAAAAAAGAATATCTTTGAAGAAATGTTTGACACCAAACTATCAACAGATAGATTCCCAGTATGTTTTGTAGAAGCTGAACTAGTAGACCATATTGAAAAGCTTCAAGGAGCAATGGCATGAGCATAGAAGTGAAAATTGATAAGACAGACTTTGGAACCTTCCACCTAAGAATACTGCACAACGGACTAGAGCAGAACACCAATGAGTATAGTTTGCATACCTTAGATAAGATAGCTAACGCTATTAAGGATCAGATTGAAATAGAAATGTCTAACCCACGGAGTAGATGATGACAGCACCTAAACCTAAGTGGGCACATAAAGCCACAACAGAAGAAGTTAAACCTTCTGACGAGGTGTGGACTATGAAGGATGGTACTAAGATAGAGGTAAAGGATATGGAAGAGAGCCATGCCAAGAACTGTCTTAGAATGTTGATCAGAAAGATTACTAAATTCAATCAAGCAAAACAGCACTTAAGTGCAATAGACCATGATGCCATACTGATGGACATCTACTCAGATAAATGGGGAGATAAGTAATGTTTACTATATTTGATAAGATTATCCATGGGAAGACAGGGGGGGAATATACAGTAGTAGCTATACCACAAGAATATAAAAGGTTGGAATATAACAATGAAACCTACTACGAGTATTATGACCAAGAAAATGGGATGTTCTACCTCAGATGTAAATCAGAAATGGAGGACGGTAGGTTCAAACTACAGGAGATAAGTAATGACTAAACCAACAGCAGAAGAACTACAAACAAAAACTAACCAAGAGCTTAATGAGTTGGTGGCGGTCGCTCAGGGTTGGTACAAAGACCAAGAGCAGTTTTATTCTGTAGAACAATGGTATTCCAGCGAAAGAATACGTGTTGTTAGTGTTAAACATTACCAACCGACAGAGCCAACAGAGCAAGGTGAAAGCCAATGCTGGAAGTTGATGGTTAAGTGCAAAATGACTATCACATACTTAGACGTAGGAGCTGAAGTCTTAGTCTACGGTATCTGCAAGTTTTACGACAAAGACCCCCAACGTGCTGCCGTTATTGCAGCTATACTTTACTTACAGGAGCAAGAGTGATGAAACATTGTACTTTTATGTTTTGGTTTAATACGGTGCTACTTCTGGGTTCATCAACTTTAGCCCTAAATGGAGTAGACCTGCTAACTATATCTGCTGCATTACTAGTGAATGTAAATATATGGTTTGCTGTTTCTATAATCCTAGAGGAGAAAACAAAATGACAAATAAATGGAAAGATGGGTTGCCTCCTGTTGGTGAGGTTTGTGAGGTGCTATCCAGTGGTAAGTGGAGAGAAACCACTATTGTTGGCGTGTATGAAGGTAAGGTTATTTTTACAACACCTTTTAACGCGAACAAGCACATTGATTGGCACCCTAATGGAGTTAAGTCTTATGAGTTCAGGACTATCAAATCACAAGCTGATACTGAACGTGAAGAGGCTATTGAAGAGATGTGCATAGGCGTACTTAACGATAAGTCTCTAAATGTGCGAGGGGATTGTGAAACTCTTTACGATGCTGGTTATCACAATGGCGTTAAGGTGGGCGAGGAAGTTAGTAGGGAGGATTTAACACTGTTTATTAAAAGTACGGTAGGTCTTGAGTACCTACAAGATGAATTGTTAGCTCACTTCCACATAGCCAGAAAGGTGAAGTGATATGGATACAGTGTCAGCTAGATTAGATATTGAAATGTTTGTCGATTGCCCGGAGTGTGAACACATGATTGACCTTTTAAGTGAAAGGGATACAGACGAATATGACCATAACGAAGAAGGCTATCTTTTGCGTCAGATGTTCCCAAGCAACGGTAGTCATGACGATTTTGAGTGTAAAAAGGTCACTTGCTCTCAATGTAAATGTACTTTTAACGTAAAGGGCTTGGAGTGGTAGTCATGAATAACAAACTAATAATTAACGGAATAGATTGGAATGATCCTCGTATGGTCAGGGTGAAGTGTGTTTTTAACCATGAGGCTAATAACAGCAAAGACAATACTGACTATGTAGGTGAGTTTAGATTTTTCAATAAAGGTGAACCCGACTACCCTTATGAAGATTCGGTAGGGATGCAGTTTAGCCAATGCCGATTAGCCCAAGGTGAAAAGACACCTTATGAAGGTAAAGGACAGCCTGTTCCTGATGGTGTTATGGTTGAAGCGTGGGGCTATAAAAACGGACGACAGTACTACCGTTCCAGAAGATGTGCTGAGAATACAGTGTGGAACCTAGTCGATGAATATCAAATCCAAGAACAGCCACCAGAAGAGAAACAATCTCGAACAACAATCCCAGAAGGTACAGTTAGAGTTGTCAATGCTGTAACAGGTGAAGAGACTAAGCTATCTAAGTCGTTATTAGTTATAAATGAAATAACATTTAAGCCTATTGAGGTAGGGTTGCTAGGCAGAGCCATTGCTAGACTTAAAAATGAATTAACAAAACTGTATATGATAAAGGCTGACTTAGAGATGGTTAGTTGGTCCGACCCAAACTTCCTAAAGAAGCTCTACCTAGAAATAGAAGATATAGAATCTTTAATCAAGGAGCTTGATGGTTAGAGGCATTATTATTTGACAAACGTATTTAATCGGGTAGACTATGCTTGTACATTAAATAAAACAAAAGGAACTTAAAAATGGCTAAATTATCTATAATCCAGAAACGCCAGATAATGAGAATGCTCGATAACGTCTGGGTAGTTAAAGGGGACGACTTTAGAGCTATGCATGGATCACCCCTCCCACAAAATCTATTGTGTGATTTAGTAATCACGACATACCAACAAGTTGAACCTCTTAACGAACTAGCCCGAGGAGCCATAGAAACATTAGGTCGGATGGGCGATATGAGTAGACTAGAAATTGCGTATGAAACATTTACTGAACAGGAGTATTCATAATGAATTATTTGACTCATTATGTACAAGCAAAACAAACAGCCTTATTTATAAAGACAAGAGCCTTCTTTGCCTTCTCAAACGAGCAGCTACATGCCCGTGAGGAGGAAGGTGTGGAGTATGTATCCATGGGGGCTGGAATGGTATGTCCTAAGTCTAATGCTAAAGAATTATATGAAGGTTTAAAACTCATTACTGTAGAAGGTATTAAAGAGGATATAGCAGAGAATGGTATTGATGCTATAATCGAAAGAGAGCTTAGTAATCATGAAGCCTATTATGTGGGTAACATAGAAGATACGGTAGAAGCACTGGAAGATTACGGTGTCACACCAGAACAAGTACTAAGCGTTTATAACGGTACCCGAGATAACCATGAATGAATGATATAGAAATTAATGATCTAGTAATGATGGAAGTTATGGCAGTTATGAAAACTGAATCCTCCCTAAAGAGATCTAGGAATGGAATAATCCAGACACTATTACCCAAAGCTGATATGTATGAAATAGTCTCAGCAATACAGGAATTACTAGAACAAGGTTTCCTTAAGAGTGCGGGTGAGAGTCTGTATATACTGGGAGATAACATTTATAGTATGGAAGGCTACGACCCATTCAAACTAGCAAGCCTAGAACCTAGAAGTAGAATTGAGGTTGAACCTAAAGCCCCACCACAGCCTAAAAAGGCTAAACCCTCACCATCACCCAAGAAGAAGATTAAACCAGCTAAAACAGAGCCTAAACCTGCACCACACCCACAGTATGGGAAGTCTACCTATGATCTAGAGTTTGATGCACTAGAAAAGAGATTAAACACTAAAAATATAGAGATTGAAGATCTAGACATTAAGATTAAAATGTTAAAACGATTGTCCTTACTACTCGATGATAGTATTGCCGAGCTACTAGAAGAAGTGGTTAAAGATTTAAGTAAAATAGAACGCCAACAGTAACGCACTTAAGTGCAGGGAGAGGGTCTCATGCCTAAACAAGATACAGCCTTCAAGAATTACATGAAGCGAAAAAAGAAAGAAGTGTTTGTATACAACCACCAGTTTGGTTGCCCGATGATAGATCACCCAGTACCAATCAATGAGTGTATCTGTGATTGCTATGAGTACTCAATATTCCAAGCCGGATATAAGGCAGGAAAGGATACTGATACCCTAGCAGACTTCCAAGACACACTAGATATGGAAGATGAATCAGATCACCACTATTCACTAGTGATAGATCAGCATATAAAGGACAATGACTAATGTGGCAAAGAATAAAGCAATACTTCTGTAACCATGATTGGACATGTAATCATGTAGAAGGAATACCCCCAGCAAAACACCAACTAAATACGACCCAAGGTTTTTGGGAATACGCCACTATGTACTGCTCTAAGTGTGGGCAGATTAGTGATTTAAGCAGAAAGAAACTACCAAAGGAAAAGCAACATGTCAGACACATCAACGACCTATAACGCCACCGTATTTAAAAAGAAATCAGGGCACTACCTAGTCATAAATAAAAACATAGACGGAACCAAATCTATAGGTACGAGTACTAAGTTGGGGGTAGCTACTATTAACCCAGACCTAAGAAACATACCAAGAGAAGAACGACAGCAACTACTCACTGAATATGACATGGTACATGTAAAAGTAACTACTTCAGTAATAGAAGCAGAAGATCCAGCTTAAGGATCAATATATTTGACAAACTCATTTAATCTGGTAGGATATAAGGGCAATAAATATTCAAGGAGAGATGTATGGATACCGATACCACTACTAAAGTAAAAACTAACCCAGATGTAGATCTGCAATCATGGGTAATGATAATAAGAGACATACCTGTAGCGGATGAACATAAACCACTAGTACTGGGGATCTACTTAGCTAGACCTAGAAAATACTTTTTTGAGTACGAGCTAACCAATCAAGGGTATTACTACCACACAGACTATCAAGAATTTATTGCATCCTATAAAACTAGCAGAGGACACAGAGATAAGAAATTATTTCTCAATAGGCACTCAGCCCTAAGATCAGCTTACAGGTATATGGTAGGAGACAGATCTAAGTTGGATGAAGGAATAGAAGAGTACTTAGACGAACTAAATGAAAAAGGTCTCCTACCAAAGATAGAACCACAAATGACTATATTTAGTGAGAATGGTGAAGTAGATGTACAAAGACACGAATATGCCCTTATAGATAAAGAAAGACTAGCAGAATACAGAAGCTTTATTGGGAAGGAATACTCAGTCAGCTTCTTTGACGGTAAGGAAGAAGGTAACAAAGATTTTGATGATAAGATGTTTT
This sequence comes from Helicobacteraceae bacterium, assembly GCA_013138865.1. Taxonomy (GTDB): domain Bacteria; phylum Campylobacterota; class Campylobacteria; order Campylobacterales; family Sulfurimonadaceae; genus GLR69. The sequence continues at coordinate 25,349 of WTBY01000015.1, forward strand.
ACTTAAGAACCCGTGGGTTAGATCAAAATAAAGCTATTGAGCTAATGATGGGAGACATCACTTCCCAGCAAGTATGTTACCTAAAACCACACCCAGAACTAGCCAGTAGTATGGGGATGGTTTAAGATAAATATATTTGACAAACGCAATTAATCTGGTAGACTATACGTGTACTAAAAATAAAAAGCAATAAAAGGAACTTACAATGAATGTCTCAAAAGTATCATATAATGAGTTGAACTCAAAAACAACAGAAGAACTTAAGGTAATCTACCACCATAGAATGGAGTTACTGGACGAGTTGAATGACGATAAACTGAATGATGTATCCATCGAAGATCAGGTAACTATTGTCCACAACTATATGCAGATTAAAACCATCTGTCTTATGAAGGGTATATCTACCTGCACTGCCGGATATTTGGTGTAAGCATGGCACCTAAACCTAAAACTTATGAGTGGGGCGGTGAACTTCTCACCGTAAAGCAGTTAGCCAAGATCAGAAGCATTACTAAAGAGCATATGGCTAACTTAATTAAGAGACATGGGCTATCAGAAGCCATGACTATGGAACTGTCTAGAATGGCAGGGGTTCCCAAAGGGCACAATCACGTACCCCCCGATAAAAGAGAAGCCCCTAGTGAGTACCGAGAAGACCTCCAATTAGAACGAACTATCCAAGCTAGACTAGATCAAGGTTGGGACGTAGATAAGATAGCTTCTGTATATGGGACTAGATCATAATGGCTAGACATGCAGTAGTGCATCATTGGAGTGGGGGAGATCACACTACCAGAGAACTAGCCTCTATTAGAGGTATCACCTATAAGTATATGGAGATACTCATTAGAAGGCATGGATTAGAACAAGCCATGGTGTACCAATTAACTGCTAGGGCAGGAGTACCCCAAACAAGAATGGATCCTGCTAAAGAAGACAAAGTAATGAATACGGCTTCAAGAGAGGATTCTATAGAGTTGCAAAGGAACAAGACTGTACTACTCAGGCTAAAACAGAACTGGACAGTACAAGAAATATTAGTCAAATATGGAAGGAGACACGCTAATGGTATTTAAGAAATTTGAAGGGTGTTATCACGTTGATGAAGGGTACCGATACACCATCACAGCACCCGAAGGAACTACCTTAGAACAAGCACAAGAAATTATGGGTATAGCCATTAACACTGGAACAGAGATAACAAGATCTGTACTAGATATGGTGGTGGTAGAACTATCTACAAGTGGACAACAAGAGTTGGCACAGATAGCAAGGAACTTCGTGGTAAGGGCTGAGGTAGTCCACCGAGAAGCACTATTAATTGAACTAAGCAATAAGGAATAATCTCATGTTGATTTTAACAAGAACAGTAGGAACCTCAGTAATCATTGGGGACGATGTAATCACTGTTACAGTATTAGGTATTAATAAAAACCAAGTACGGTTAGGTATCGAGGCACCGAAGGATGTATCAGTTCATCGTGAAGAAATCTACCAGCGTATCCAAGACGAGAAGAAATAATGGCACCTGACTACATGACTATATATCTACAGCCAGAATGTTGTGCTGGTGACGAGGGGAGACTATGGTGCCCTGATAATATAGCCGAATGTGATGAAGGTGTACCTTGGACTGAATATACTAATGCTCAAAATAGTACCTCATGGGTAAGTGTTAAAACAAGACTACCAGAAGAGTCTGGGATCTATATCGCAGGTAGTAGTGATCCAGATAGACTACCAACCACCGATTTGCTCGATTGTATATATCGATACAACAAAGAAGCAAAAGCGGGTGAGTCTAAATGGCAACACTCCAGTGGATTCTACGATAATGGGATCACTCATTGGATGGAGAAACCTAAACCCCCAGTAGAGGATAAGTCATGACCACTATAGACCTGTACATCTTCTCAGTAGTAACACTTTACCTAGTATTTTACATAATGTTTACGTGGGTAGAACCGTACACTAAATATGACCGAGACAAGGTATTGATGTTAGGGTTCTTATTCTGTGTAATCTACCCACTAGTACTGGTAATCGCAGGACTAGCACTACTAACAGAGAGAGGGCTGTTTAATATATTCACTAAAGAACGTAAATGGTTTTGGGAGAAAGATTAATGGCGGGTAAGCAACACTATACTTGTCCAAGATGTGGGCAAGGAGGGTCTGGATCTAAGAACCCCAAGAAGCCGTATTTATGCCATAGTAAAATATGTGACTACACCACCAAGATGGAACCAAGCCATAACGGTAAAATTATAGGAGAAGATGATGGGCACACTAGAATTACTGCATAGACTACAAAGTAAACACGAAGAGTTGGAATTGGTTGTACAAAACCACAAGCAAAAAGAACAAGACCACCAGCTTGCACTTAAGTGCATACAGGGAGCATTAACTAATCTGTATGTAGATATGGAATTGTTAAAGTCAGGACAATGGGTACCCGATAAAGATAGTGCTGAGGCTAGCCAAGATAATGTACTATACATAGCTGAGAAGTTAGGATTAGATCTCACCACCACTGAACTTCAGGAGAAAGAAAAATGAAAGCAGGCGATAGACTAGCACCACTAGGAAACTCAGACCATTGTGTGATACTGGAGGCACCCAGACCACCAGCTAAATGGCGGGTACGGTATGATAGTGGTAGAGAGCGGTTATGGTCAAAGTCTCACCTGAAGAAGTACTACATGCTAGAGGATGAGTCTAATGCCAAATGATGAATGGAGAACCCCCTCTAGGTACATAGAGTCAGCTAGAAAGGTACTTGGTAAGATCGATGTAGATCCAGCCTCTAATGATGATGCCCAGAATATTGTATTAGCAGGAACCTATTACTCTAAACACGGAAAGGTAGATTGCTTCACAGCACCTTGGACCGGGAGAGTGTGGTTGAACCCTCCCTACAGTAAAGAGTTAGTGGGGAAATTTGTATCAGAAGCCTGTAGACAATACTCCATGGGTATAGTAACTGAAGCGGTAGTACTGACTAACAATACTCCAGACACAAAATGGTTTGCAGGAACATTAGCCTTAACAGCCACAGCCTTCTGCTTTGTATCCCCCCGAATACAGTTCATACCACCAGCCGGAACTAAAAGAAGTAGTAATAGTAAGGGGCAGGTCTTTAGCTATTTAGGTAAGGATCCTAGTAAGTTTATCGCAGAGTTCAAACAGTATGGAATGTGTGTAATTCCAATATAGGTGATCAGCATGGATATGACAGGAAAGTACTGTAAGTTTAGTGACAATGGCGTTAAGTGGGACTATGGTATTTGTAAGAGAGAACTACCCCAATCCGATGGTCGAGTATTCTATGTTGGAGAGGGTGGTATCATATACCAGTACTGTGAATTGGTCACAGAAAAGGATAATTAAGTGTCAGAAAGTCTAGAGGTAGTCTTACGAGAAGCCCAGATAACTATCGTTGAATGTATGAGCTATATCATGAGAGACAGTATTCTCACCCCAGAATCTAGAAACATTATTATGGAAGAAAAGCGTATTGAGTTGGGAAGAGTAACCTCCCAGCTTAATAGGCTAAAAGAAGCCAATGCTCTAATTAAACGGTGTGACTTCTGCTCAACCATATTAGTACCCTACATAAGTGGGGGCGGGGGCGATAATTGGGGATCTTATAAGTGGTGCCCAGCATGTGACCAAGAAACATCGTGGAGTCTGGACAAAGGACAGAAACCCGTATTCGCAAAACCAGAGGAGAAGTAAATGGCATCACCCTTAAAGAACGAACGAGCAATAGATAAACTAATGGGCATGGTTAGAAACATGTCTAAGAGATTAGTCCAGTTAGAAGAAAGTGATACACTGAAAACTAACCAGATAGAGAATCTAATATTCAAACAGAAGGAATTAATCCTACAGCATAATGCCCACACCACACACATAGAAGAAGTAGATAAAATGATTAGAGATAACTTCTCAGGTGTAGCAACGGAAACTATCAAGCAGATACTGGAGGCGGGGTTGGTGGCAGAGGAGGTACGTGACGAGGTATCACCCGAGGATACGGAAGGAAGATTATTAATCTCCAAATTGCAACAACACAGAATGTAGTTAAAATATATTTGACAAACTATAAGTAATATATAAGTATATGTGTAAGGCTAAATTATTAGTCAGGTATAAACTAAAAAAGGAACTTACCAAATGAGTAGTAGAGAACGACACCTAACCATGATCGATGAATGTTTCGACCATGAAGATAGACTATCCAATGAAGACAATAAATTTCTAGATACAGTCTATGAAAGTGTGGCGGCAAATGATGATTTATCAATCTTCAGTGCCGGTAAGTTATTAGATCTGCATGAGAAATATGTAGGTGTAGAGGACTAACTCAGTAACAAGGAGAACACCATGAGAGTATTACTAAAAGATATGTGGATCCCAGCCCCCCTATATTGGGCGGCACCTAGACTATCATTATTTGTGACCCTAGTAATACTGATCATGGCTCCGACATTGTTTGTACTAGGCTTTGCCACAGGATTATATGGGGCATTAGTTTTGGGGATCAGACAACACTAATAACAAACCCACGGAGGGTATGATTATGAATATTGTATTTACAGGACCGGCAACAGTTAATGGCGAGAGAGTAGTAAGATCGCTCCTAGAAGAGATTGCTAGAGAGAATGGGCACTATGTCCAACCATCAGTAGATAGATCTACCCATTGCGTAGTAGCCAGTAGTGCAGACTTTATGAGCAGAAAGGGTAAGAAATTACGGGATGCTGATGAGTATGGAGTAACAGTAATATCACCGGACACCTTCCTAGAAAAATACACCCACTAAAAAAGGATAGTCATGAAGAATATAAATCTCCTATTTGAGGAAGATGGAATATCTGTAGTTAATATTGTAGGTGACGGAACCTATAAGGCAGATAAGACAGCACTATTTATAGGTACTCACATGCATATGAGTACCACAGGATTAAATGATCACAGACTTCTGGTATTAGCTGAAGATATAGTAGAAGAAAAGAAATTGGAGAATGCCGCATGAATAATTGGTGGGGACTAGTACTAGTCTGTATTTTAGTATGTATTGGTGTAGGCATAGACTTACACTGCCAATCAAAGACTAAGGATAATGGATAATGGAAGGACTACCACTCCTATGCCCGTACTGCAAAGGGTTCGCACAGTTAGTTGATAGCAAGGTAATTTATAAGCGGGGAGGGTATGGCATGATGTATTTATGTAAACCTTGTAATGCTTATGTGGGGTGCCATGGAGACACTAATATGCCTAAAGGTACCCTAGCAAACAAAGAGCTAAGAGAATCCCGTAAAACAGCACATGCTTTCTTTGATAAGATCTGGAAAGACAAACATCTAACCAGACACCAATCCTACAAGTGGTTGGCTAAGTCCCTGAATATCCAAGCACATAAGTGCCACATAGGTAGTTTTGGTGTAGAGGATTGCTCAAGAGTAGTTAAACTAGCTAAGACTAGACTAATAGAGTTGGAGGCTTAAATGCCAGAAGACACAAAATTCTGTATGTCCTGCAGAAAGCAAAAACCAAAGGACGACTTCCAAACGAAAGTAATATTTAATACGTCAGGTCAGAAACAGAAACGGTCTAGATGCACCACATGCTGGAGTAAAAGACGGTAATATTATTTGACAAACGAGAGTACTATGTTAGTATAACGGTGTACCTTAAATAAAACCCACGGAGGGTAGTACTATGGCACATATCTTCGGATATACCACAATGGCACAAACCAATACAGATACAGCTACAGTAGAGTTACTGGGAGGTAAGGGCTTAGGTTTAATCAATATGTCTATTCAGGGATTACCCGTCCCGACAGGATTTGTTATCACAACAGATGTATGCAATACCTACCGTAAGAAGGAAAGCCTAGAAGCTAAAAATAACTACATTAGTCAACTAGTACAGACGCAAGTAATGCCATTGTATGAACAAATGTCTAATGAGTTAGGATATGCCCCTCTAGTATCAGTAAGGTCTGGGGCGCGAGTATCAATGCCGGGAATGATGGACACCATACTTAATGTAGGATTGTCCGACACTACTATGCCCTACTGGAGAAAACACTTAGGAGTGATACCCGCCCTAGATAGCCAGAGACGGTTTATTCAAATGTATGGTGAGATTGTATTAGGGATTAGCCCTAGCATATTTGCTAATAAGTTAGACTTTGCTAAAGACAGTCAGGGGGTTAAGACAGACCAAGAACTATCAGCTAAATCACTACAATCTGTAATAGAGGCATACTTAGGTGTGTACCATCAACTTGGGGAGCAACTACCCCAGACTATATCAGAACAATTTGAAGGGGCTGTTAAGGCTGTATTTGATAGTTGGGACAATCCAAGAGCCAAGCATTATAGAAAGATGAATGGGTACTCCGATGAGTGGGGAACAGCAGTAACTATTCAAATGATGGTGTTTGGTAATATGAATGATCAATCCTGCTCAGGAGTATTATTTACCAGAGACCCTTCAAATGGGAACAATGCAATCCTAGGAGAGTTCTTAGTGAATGCACAAGGTGAAGATGTAGTGGCAGGAATCAGAACACCAGAACCACTAGAAGCAATGAACCAGTGGAATCCAGAGGTTCATGCGGAGTTACTAACCACTGCCATTAATATGGAAACCACAGCCCTAGATATGCAGGACATGGAGTTCACAATACAAAGTGGAAAGCTATATATCCTCCAAACCAGAAATGGTAAAAGAACCCCGAAAGCAGCTTTCAAGATAGCATACGACATGTATCAAGATAAGTTTATTACCAAGACTGAACTGAAGAAAAGAGTTACAGGTAATATGTATGAAGGGTTAGCAGGAACCAAGTTAGCACCCTCAGCAGAAAGTATTACCCCAGATGCTATTGGCTTACCAGCAGGGGGAGGGGTAGTTAAAGGAGCCATAGCCTTCTCAAATGATAAGGCAGTTGAATTATCTAAGAAGGGCAATGTAATCTTAGTAGCAAAAGAAACTACTCCAGATGATATTGTTGGGATGGAGGCGGCTGTAGGCATACTTACCAGTACAGGTGGAGTTACCAGCCATGCCGCAGTGGTTGCCAGAGGAATGGATACCGTATGTGTAGTGGGGTGCCAATCAATTAATGTTAAACCAGAAGACGGACTATACTTCACAAAAGATGATAGTCCGATACCTACCCTAGTAGCGGAGGGAGATATTATTACTATCGATGGAAGTACTGGGGCAATATGGCACAAGAACTTAGACCTAATAGAGGGTGAGACCTCAATGGAAGCAGAAGCAATTATAGACCTACTACTAAATAATAAAGATGTTGCCTATATAACCACCACCCCAGAGGAAGGTAAGAAGTACACATGGCTGGAACCAACCCTCAATGACGAGGAAATGATGCAGCACTTAAGTGCCATGGTGGAACACAACACAGTTATAGTCGATTTGGATGATGTAATGAATCAACTAGATGAATATGATAGACAATACTACCACCTGCTAGATCCGACCTTAATGGCTATGTCCGTCTTAAAAGCTAGATTGACCCGCAAGATTGAGTTACTTGCCGAGTTCCCCCATAAGGATAAGGTGATCCTAAAAGTACCTAAATGGGGCAGTGGTATTGTAGGATCCGACTCAGGATACGAGGTTATAAGTGAAGCCGGAACCGTACAAGATATGATGAAGGGCGGGGCAGTAACTATAACAGAGCACTTCATTAAACAAGTGTTGGGAAGTAAAGCTGTGTACACACAACTAGTTAAGGTGATGAAAGACCAAGGCATAGAGATATTGAAAATGCCAAAACCTAAAGTGAAGGAGGTAGCCGTATATGAACTGCTCGGGTAGACTACGGGGGTGTATATTTAAGGATACGCTCCATGAAGACCAGATACCCATGCCCCAAATGTGGGGGGATAGCAGTGCTTGTCATAGAAGATAGAGAAGTAATACATCAGTGCCTATGTGGTATTAGGAAAGTGGTGGAGGAGGTGAAGGATGGTATGGTTATATATCGAAGTGATAAGCCCAGTACCAGCACTCTACCCATGGCAGGAACTAAGTTATCTAAATGTTTGGGCATGCTCTACGCTAACGAACCAGCCACTACACAAACCATAGCAGAGAAAACGAAGCAGACCTCCAGCAACACAGCTTCACAGCTAACAGTACTACAGGCTAAAGGTTTCGCATTAAGAACCCATGTAAACAAGGGTGTAGCCGGAGGGAGTACATGGGAAGTAACACCACTAGCTAGAAGAATAATAAACGGAGAAAGAATATGACCCGAGTAACAACACTGGTATTAGGTATAGAAGAAGGCAAGAGTTTTTATGCCCAAGATACAAAGATAGTAATATCAAAGATTAAAAGCCCGACCGTGTATGAAGTGGAAGTGCAAGGACCGATCACTAAGCAATTTGTAGTAACAGATAGAAGCTTAGTAACAGTAAGTACTAACCCACTAGTTCAATTAGGAGTTGGTAAGAATCAAACCAAGTCCACAGCCAGAGTCCTAATCTCAGCACCAGAAAATGTTAAGCTACTGAGAGAAGAATTATACGAGGAAGGAAGTAATGGTGGTTAAACACCCGAAGAAACAGGAACTGTACATCACCGATAATGCCTTCGATGATTACATGGGTTTGTATCCTGCCGGTACTATGTTAGGATTAAAAGACCTGTTAAAAACCATGGCACCAATTACACACCCTATGGGAGATAAACGTAATGGTGACGTGGTATTCAGAGTAATAGGAACCCATCTAAGAAGCGTCTCCCATATAGATGATAAGGTTTCAGCATACGAGTTAAAACTCCTATGTGGTACATGTGGTGGTAGAGGGATGTTAGTCTTTTATGACGAGTGCCCACTATGTAGTACAACTGGTTGCCCCTCTTGTGAGAAGGGTCTAGTTAAAGTAAGAAGAAAGTGTCCAGATAAATTATGTGGATCTAAACAAACAAACAAAGGTAATAGACATGCCAAGCATCAAATTCAAAACAAGCAAAATGGTAGGCATCATTCACGGAGGACCGTACAGAAATAAACCTAAGAAGATGTTCGGGGTAAAAATGGCGAAAGAGATTGATCGTCCATGTGATGTAGATATTCCAACTGAAGATTTCTCAGTACCAGATAAAAAAGTAATGGCATGGGGACTATTCCACGCCTACCGAGGAATCAAGAAGCATGGGGTTATTTACGCAGGCTGTATGGGCGGTATAGGTCGCACAGGATTATTCATGGCGTTAATGTTAAGACTAGCCTATGAAGCCAGAACATCAGATACCTCAGATAGAACCGATGAGCATATCGGCTACCTAAGAGAGCATTACCACCCACACTCAGTAGAGACCCCCGAGCAAAGAGAGTACGTCCGAAACTTCAACTTGTTTTGGTTAAAGCTAGCAGTACGATTCTTATAGCACTTAAGTGCAGTGATATATTATTTGACAAACGCTATAAAACTGTTAGAATAGTTGTTAGATGTTAAACCCACGGAGGGTATGATGAATCACCAGATAAAGTATTTAGATCAAGTAAAGAAGAAACCTTTTTTCAGCAAGATAAATATATCCGACATACCTTTAGGTAATGTGGTTGATACCATGGTTAAAGCAGAAAGTGGATTAGGTACGAAGTCTCCTGATGCAGAAGCCTTAGCATTTTACTTAATGAATCACGCCTATATGTTAAGCAGTGCAGACTTAACCAATTATGAGCCAACAGGTAAGCATGTACAGATAATCGATACCTACTTAACAGAAGGAACCCGAATATTCCAAAGATTGTTTTACTATATGTTATTAATCTGTACTAGAGAGAGCCGACATGTACATAGTAGTAACAATCTAATGGGCGATGTGCTAACCAAATATGGGAGCGACATACACTCCTTCTTAGATATGATTAGAGGTGGTGGATCTAGTAGTGCTGCCAATAAGCTAAGAATTAGTCCTCCCAAAGTGACCCTAGGAGAATACACCGACTACCTAGAATGGATGTTTTATAACGGAAGCTTCTCAGGAGGGTATGGCGGTAGTGCTTGGGGTGATGTGGCTAAATGTTTAAACAATTATGTACAAGGTAATATTTCAGCAGAAGTAATGGTAGATACTGGCTTCACCTTAGCCCATAACAATGGACCGATATTTAATAAAGGTATGTTGTATACAGGGTACTCTAATGAGTTTGGGGTGTTGCTTGACGTACAACGTGCAGGGCAGATGCCAAGACTAGTACATGAGCAACTTATACTGTCTCATGCCTATATAGCTAGCCTAGTACCACTACCAGTAGAAGTCTCAAAGATCTACACTGAAGCTGTGATGATCCATAAAGATAGTTTTAAGGGAATAATGGATTGGGAGGAAGTGCATAACCTGGGAGCCTTAAATAATCTAAACTCCTACAAAGCCAAATTCAAAAAATTTCACCCAACTATGGTAGTGACTACTGAGGCATATAAGGATTCCACGCAGTACTATTATGTAACACCAACTACTAAAGTAAAAACCTTAACAAGAAAACAATTACTACTAGGATAAATCCAAGGAGAAGTCTCATGAATAACAGTAAATTCGGTATAGTGATGGTCGGGGATATAGATGCACACCCTAGAGTAGAACCCTTCAAGCAAAGTGTTAGCCCAAAGAAGAAGGCACCAAAGAAGTCACAGACCACTAAACAGCGGATAAGCAACCACAAGACCACTCAGGGGGGTGGATTTAAGCGGTGTTGGGAGACACACCCACCCCTACCTATTAAGGTAAAAGATAAAACCTATTACATAGAAGGTGGTAGCTGCCACCACCAGCCTAAAGATGTAGATATATTCATTGGTTTAGATTGGGGAATGACAGACTCAGAAATGAGTTACCCATGGAGTGATGGAGTAGCCTTCAAATTCACCATTAAAGATATGAGTGTTCCCGACAATATCACTGAGTTTAAATACCTATTAAACTATTTGGAGAATAGTCTGAAAGAGGGTAAGCGGATATATATTGGTTGTATAGGGGGGCACGGCAGAACAGGATTAGTATTCTCAGCATTAGTCCAACAGATGACAGGTAATGTATCCAGTACCAGCTACGTGAGAAGTAACTATTGCAAGAAAGCAGTGGAATCTAACGAACAAGAATCATGGCTGCACCACCACTTTGGAATAACGAAAGACGGGGGATCTAAAAATAAAGGACGAAACTCCACAAAAATGAGTAATGCTGGAGGTTATTGGGGTAACAGTACCAAGCCAACTAAGGCTGTAACAAAAACAGTTAAACCAGTAAGAACACCACTAAGCATCCATAGCCCAAAGACCAAGATTCTCAATTAGATCTTTATTTGACAAACGCATTAAACCTGTTAGAATAGTATGTGTAATCAAAGCCCACGGAGGGTAAAGAAATGGCAGTTAAGATAGACCACACTTCAGTAATGAAAAAATTACCACTAAGCAGTACCTCAAACTTGGCACTGGAATCAGGAGACCTACTCGTTGAAGTTAAACCTACCAGCATTAAGATAAATCATGTGAAAGGTCAGGTTTGGGAAGAGCAAGTTATACCACTTAGTAAAGGTGTCTTGACATTATTATCTAGTAATAGTCTAGGTAAACTTAGCCAAGGACATATAGCCCACTTAATAGATACCGCTATAACTAAATTGTTATCCTATAATGGTGGAGCCGCATCACTAAAGACAGGAAACCTTAAAGTACAAGGCACCCTAACTGGAACAAGTAAGACCTCAACACTAGAAACCTTACAGAAGCAAGCAATTATAGATATACCCCCACCAGTTAAGACCCACCCAGCACACCAAGCGGCTAAAGAGTCGTTAGCTAACATGAAGGCGGTTACGGGAGAACCACAAGAAATACCCCTAAAAAAGGTACAGCTAAAAGACGCTAATATTATGTACCAGCCAGTAGAAGGAACCTCTTCAGGAAGTACCTATTATTATATAGCCGCGTCAGATAGCTTAAAGGTAGGTATTAGGCTAGTAGGAGGAAAGTTAAGCTTCCGAGTGGAAGGAGACTTGCATACTAATGCAGCCAACTTGGAAGCGGCAGGGATGATAATGTCAAACTCTCATGCCTCCGTACACTTAGAAGTGGGTACCAAGCAAATGGCTAGAAGAACTGTGGGAGCCATACTCACTGATCTAGGTGTTGTGTACATAACCCCTATACCAGAGATAGATCCTCTGTATAACAAAGGAGCATAACGTGATAGATACTAAAGTGGTAGAGGGATTGCATGCTGGTGATGTGATAGAAGCCGGAACATTATTTGGAGCACTAACATCAGAACCTATATGCTGGGAAGTAGTCAAGAAAGTAACCCCTACAAGGCTGCACTTAAGTGCATCATGGGAGGGAGTATTTATGGGTATGTACGATATGCACTTAGAGGGTGGTAAAGAAGAAACCCTAATACTGAGGAGGCTATAATGGAGAACCCACACATAAGAGCCTATTGTGAAAGATTGGCAGACACACTACAAGCGGAAGTAGAGTATGGTGTTAATGCTAAAGGGTACTGGGAAATTAATGGCAGTATGATCTTTAGAGTTCAAGGGCTACCCGTAGTAGCTAGTATTGGTATTGTGGGAGGCAAATTCTTTCCAGTAGCAAAAGTACTTAAAGCCTTAGCTCATGTAGGAGGTAACTTATACCTCCAAGTAACCGTAGAAGAGAGTGACACATACATTGACGTAGTGGATGCTAAAAAATTAGGATACACCCCTCCAGAAGAATTAGCAGATTACGACAACTGCACCCTACAAAAAGCAACACAGAAGTTCAAATCAGGTATAGTTAAGAAATACAAACAATCCAAGAACTCAGGGGAATGGTCTCAATGCTAAAGATATGGACAGGTGCCAAACTAGGCGATATAAAGAAAACAGTAAACCCCGCAGTAAAAGCACAACCAGAGGATATGGAGTACAAGGTATTCCCCCTCAATACAGAATTTCCACCACCACTATCCAAAGGTGATGTATGTTTGGCACAGGGTTCTAAAGCCTTAGCCAAGATACAAGAAATGGGGTTAGTACCCAAAGGTAGAACCGTAACGTCACTTAGAAGTACAGAGATACCATACCAAGACGGTATACTACTCATTACCTATGATCCGGGGATTGCCATGATTGACTATGGTAAGTACGTGGATATGCAAATAGATATATCGCTTGCATGTAGGGCAGTAATAACAGGCACCATCAAACCCAAAATAGGCAACTACAGGTGGGTAACAGACTTCTCCAGCATCTTAGACACCATTAATACCCAACACCACAAGACAGGAAAGTTAGTGCCTGTATCCATGGATTTAGAGACCGTAGGCTTAAACGAATATGATGAAGAAGCGTGGATAGTAAGTATTAGTCTTACAGTATCTGTAGGCACAGCCGATGTAGTCTATTTCACAGGAGTAGATGATCAACCTAAGAAAGGAAGTACTCTATGGAATCAAATATCGGAAGTACTAAATAGTACCAAGGCTCTAACTAGAGGAGCCAATGGTAAGTATGATAGACGATGGATGAAGAAGAAGTGGGGTATGGATAATAGTAACTATAAATTCGATACCACTTTAGTGGGGAGCCTACTAGACGAGAATAGAAGCAATAGTTTAAATACTCATGCCAAGATCTACACAACCATGGGTGGTTATGATGATGAATTTAATAAGTCTCATAATAAGGGAGCCATGCAAGAGATACCCAAGGACAGTTTATTGCCTTATGCTGGTGGCGATACTGATGCCACTCAAAGAGTAGCTAATGCCATGCGCAACCTATTACTACAAGATCAAGCCTTAACTAGATTTTATGTAGAACTACTCCACCCCGCAAGCATATGTTTACAGGAAATGGAGGAGGAAGGGATCATCATAAATGTAGACTATTACATGAAGCTACAACATGACCTGACCATAGAACTTCAGTCAGTAGAAAAACAAGCCATATCCATGATGCCTAGACGGTTGCAGATTAAACACCAAGGTAATACTAAACTCACCAGAGCCGCATTAATAAAAGACTACATGTTTGGTAAACAAGGCTTGAACTTAGTACCACTAAAAGTAACAGAAAAGACAGGACAACCTAGTACAGCCAAAGAACATTTATTAATGTTTTCAGAATACCCAGAAGTAAGCGAGTTCCTTAAACTTTACCAAGAGTACTCAACTCTATCAAAGACATTAGGAACCTATATCACAGGATTCTTGAAACACTTGCACCCAGACGGTAGATTTCACCCTACAGCTATAATGTATAAAGGGGATTATGGCGGTACAGGGGATAGCGGTACTGTGACAGGTAGGTTAGCCTTTAAAGCACCAGCAGTACAAACCATACCTAAACACAGTAAGTATGCCGGAGCCTTACGTGTGGGCTATGAGGCACCAGAAGGATGTAAGGTCGTTAATCTAGATTACTCGCAAGGGGAGTTAAAGATTACCGCATGTTTGGCAAATGAACCAACCATGATAGAACTGTACAAGCAGGGAGTAGACCTTCATATGGTTACAGGTGGTCAGCTAAATGGCTACAACAGAGAAGATATGGAGATCATGAAGGTAGAAGATCCTAAAATGTACAAAGCCATGAGACAAGGTGGCAAGGCAGGAAACTTCGGACTAATCTATGGTATGGGAGCCAATGGCTATAGGATATATGCCAAGGATACTTATGGGGTAGAAATGACTGATCAAGAAGCCCATAATCAGCGAGAAGCCTTCTTTGAATTATATCCGGGATTAATAGTTTGGCATAAAACATACCAAGCCCATGCTAGAAGATGGGGGCAAGTAAGATCTCCACTAGGAAGAGTAAGACATTTGCCACTAATCAATAGTCCAGATAGAATGGCATCATCAAAGGCAGAGAGACAAGCCATTAATAGTCCAGTACAGGCAACCCTGTCAGACTTAACTATGTACACGCTAGTGGAGTTTAGAAAGAAGTATGGTAATCCTGATGGGTGTAAGTTTTGTTTAACTACCCATGACAGTTTAACCGCCTACATGAAGGATGATGAAGTTGATACATGGCTACCGCGAGTAGCACACATCATGGAGAACCTACCACTGGAAAAAGTGTTTGGATGGAAGCCTCAAATACCCTTTACCGTGGATGCAGAAGTGGGCACCAACTTTGATAATGTTGTAGAAGTTGACAGATGTTGGTAGAAGAGAATCACCTGAACGAGTACTATTAAGAATGTCGATAAATAATACGGAGAAGCTGGTATGGCTACCCAAGATAAAGATATAGATCTAAAGGCATCTAGCCTGACAGTAATAGAGAAGGTAGAGGAAATATCCTCAAACAGCGTACTAGCCTCAAATGCTATGTCTGAAGAAGATGAATTCTCAGATCTATATTACACCGTTAAGAATGGCGAAGGGGCAATCATCCAGCCACCGTATGACCAGAAGCGATTAATGAGATTAGTAGTAGAGAATAATACACTATCCCAGTGTGTTACCGCCTACGAAGTAAACATTGATGTAACAGGCTACACCATTGAATCTGATGATAATACCTCAGAGTCCAATGAAGAAAATGTAGAAATAGGTCACCTAGAAGACTTCTTTAAAGAAAGCTATATAGGGGAATCCTTCACTAGCCAACGTAGAAAGGTTAGACGGGATATTGAAGGTAGTGGTAATGGTTATATGGAAGTTATCCGTAATGCTGCAGATGCAATAGTATTTACTAAGCATGTGGCTACCCAGACTATGCGTATCTGTCGATTAGGCAACCCAATACCAGTTAAGAAGAAAGTCACTAGAGCAGGCAAAGAGGTAGAGGTGACAGTACTGGTACGAGAACGTGCCTATGCCCAATCTATTTCAGGCAAGCTCGTGTATTTTAAAGAGTTTGGATCTACCCGAGACATAAACCGTAATACTGGGGAATGGTCTCAGCATGGGTCACGACTACCAGCAGATAAGCGTGGTACAGAGATCATCCACTTTACAGCTATTAAAGATGTAGACTCCCCTTATGGTGTACCACGATGGATTAACCAAGTACCCTCAGTATTAGGATCACGTAAAGCAGAAGAATTGAATCTAGATTTCTTTGAGTTTGGGGGAATACCACCTTTGCTAATGATGATCCAAGGTGGTCAGATGGCAGAGGACTCTAAGAAAGAACTCAACAAGATAATGAACAAGGGTGTTAAGGAAAGTTTACGTGCAGCCATATTAGAAATCCACTCCACATCAGGTAGTATCGATGGAAATAGTTCAGCTAAAGTAGATGTAGAGAAGTTTGGATCAGAGCAGAAAAGCGACTCCATGTATGAGAATTATGATGACCGATGCGAGAAACGTGTCAGATCAAGCTTTCGACTACCCCCTATGTTCCTAGGTAAGGCAGAGGACTACAGTTATGCCACAGCCTTCGCCAGTTACACAGTAGCAGAAACCCAAGTATTTAATCCTGAACGTAAAGAATTTGATGAAGTTATTAATAATACTTTGCTCAAAGGTATGGGGGTTGTTGGACTGACCTACCGATCATTACCGCTATCAGTGAATGATGCCACTATGCAATTAATGGGTTTGGATAAGGTAGCCGATAAGATTTCACCAGAAGATTTAATTGAAGCTGTTAATGAAATTGTAAACCTCAATCTTAAGTTTGATAAACAAACAGCTACCGATGCTAAGGCACGAGAAGAAGAAGATAGAGTCAATGTTCTTGAAGGTAGAAACATTGATAATGATATTAAGCAAGGTAATACAGAACCAGCACCAGAGGGAGAATCTACCCCCGTACAAGGGGCAACTCCCAATAAAGGCGGGACTATCCCCGTAGCTAAAGCTGACACTATGGAGTTATTGGATCTGGCTAATGATTGGGTTAGATTACTATCAGATGAAAATCCTAATACTTCATTGCTACGAGCCACCACGGAAAGAATAAATACTCTTAGTAAAGAAGATAGATCTAACATTGATAGAATGATTGCCACTAAAATGTACACCAACCCAGACAGAGACTTCGATGGTGCGGCAGACATTTGTGGTGTTACCCTAGATATATTATCTAAAGATAAAGAGAGTGCCTAATGGCTAAAGTTGATCTGTTCCTATCACTAGAAGAAAGTCTGTCAAACAAATTAGGACCGAAATGGGCTAAGACAGCAAAGTGGTTATCAGGTCAGTTAATAAAGGCTATCAAGGATGATGACCTTGCCAAAGTGGATAAGCTATTATCTGCTGTGAAAACAGAGAACCTTTACAAAGGTGAGCACGAATATTTAAAGCAAATATCATTATCGGCATTACTACTGGGAGCCACTCAGGTAACACCGGATGCTAAAAATACGCACATAGCTAAACTAGGTAAAGTACCACCTATTATCGCCCCAGCCCTAAAGCAGATGAAGGCATTAATGGGTGAGGCAGATAAGGCTGTAAGGAAAGAACTAGAGCGTACCGTACAGAAAGCACTAGCCCAGAGAGATAAGGTTGAAAAAGCGGATATAGTAAAAACCTTAGATGAAATAGTTAGACAAGGTGCAGATCAAGCAGGAAAAGGCATGATTAACATTACTGCCTCACTACATACTTCAAGACTATCAGCCTATGGCTTCCTAGCAGAAGCAGATGCTACCGGACTAACTAGATACGCTATTACTGAACAACTAGATAATCGTATCTGCCCAGTATGTAGAACCATGCATGGTAAAACATTTGATGTGCCCCAAGCATTTGAGCGACTAGATAGAGTCCTACAAGTGGATGATCCAGAGGAGTTAAAAGTTATAGCCCCATGGGTCAAACAGAACCAAGACAATATTTCCAGAATACAGAATATGACCGAGAGTGATCTAGTTGGTGCAGGAATGAGTACCCCGCCATATCATCCGGGGTGTAGAGGGTTACTGGTTAAAACAGAAAATGTGCCCGCCCTAACAGTACCAGTACCATTAGCACCTCTAAGCAGAGTGCCTAATATTTCAGTACCTAGAACTACCTATAAAGACATACGTAATCAGAAGGCTAATATAAAGCTAGAGGGTACCCTTAAACAGAATGAAGTGGAAGAAGCTTGGAACAAAATGTTTCCGGGCGTAACTCCAGATATTGTGTCTAAAGAATTATCTGATATGTCTAGTATTCTAGGGGACAAAGTAGTAGGAACATTTGAAGCCAGAATAAACCCAGTACTAACCTTAAGATCTAAGTCCAAGGATTTACGTACTGAGATGGTTAGAACCCTGCGACATACTAATAGAGGACTACACGTATCACACGACCTCCTAAAAATGCCAGAAGGATCTCAGGGGAGGGGTGCAGCAAAAGAACTACTCAGCACCCAAATGGCTATGTATGAGAAGCTAGGAGTTAAGTCTATTACCTTAGAGGCTAACATTGATGTGGGCGGATACGCATGGGCTAAATATGGCTTCACCCCCTACACAGCAGAGTGGGTACAACTGAAGAGTAGATTAAAAGGTGTTTGGGAGTATATGGATGTACCAGATAGTGTTAAGGCATCGTTAGCTAAGATAATGTTAAGTGAGGATCCTAAAGCTATATGGGCATTGGCTGATATAACCCACCCATACCGAGATACCACCGTAGGAAAATACCTCCTACTTAAGAAGGCATGGATTGGTGGTATAGATTTAAGTGATACAGAATCAATGAATAGATTTAAAGCATATACGAGGTAATAGCTATGTCAGGTAATGAGTTATTTTATATAGATGAAGATGGAGACAAACAGGATGAGTCTTTACATGAAGATATTCTAAATGATTTAAGTGATAGTGCCGCACAAGAAATACAGGTACTAGCAGTTAAGAGAGGAATGTCTCTAGGAATGACAGAGCAGCAAGCAAGAGAACTCTACTTATAGTACTTTGCTCGCCAGACTAGAAACTGTAAGAGTAACAAGAACTTAAACCCTCCCCACAAATAAAAACCCAAGCGCCCCCACCACTACCATCACCTTAAATTTAAAACTGCCCAACAGTAATATGCACTTAAGTGCAAAGATGGGCTTGCACTACTAGACTAAAGCCTCTAATCTGACACCCATGCGAGTACTTAAATACGACAATGAAAAACAAATTGTGTACGGAGAGATTTATGCTCCGGGAGTACCCGATGCCCATGGGGATTTCATGACGGAAGACACCATTATTGATATGGCTCACAATTTCCTAGCTAATAACCGTGTTGAAAAGATTGATGTAAATCATGACCACAATCAAATAAGCGCAGTAGTAGTTGAATCATTTATAGCACGTAAGAACGACCCAGACTTCATAGAAGGTTCTTGGGTTACTGGCGTAAAAGTAAATGATCAGGATACGTGGAACAAGATCAAGAAAGGAGAACTTAACGGTTTCTCTTTAGATGGTAAAGCCCTCGGCTCTATGAAAGAAATAGAGATAGAAATCCCAGAGAGTGTGGAAGGACGTACCACAAAATCAGAAGAAGACAATCATGAGCATACCTTTACAGTCAAGTTTGACGAGGAAGGTAATTTCATGGGCGGAGGCACTGATGAAGTGAATGGTCATAGCCATAAAATCACGAAAGGGACAGTAACTGAGAGTGTTGAAGGACATAATCACAGGTTTTCATTTGTAGAGGTACTAACCAATGGCTAGACGTAAGATTAAAATTTTAGCTAAACAGCTAGAAAGCGTTGACGTTGAGTTTATCTCACTGGTAGCCCGTGGTGCGAATCGCATTCCGTTCCGTTTTACAAAGTCTGCAGGAGACGATGATATGAGTATTGACCTAGGTAAATTATTCTTACTTAAGAAAGCTGACAAGAACCCAGAAGTAGTTGGTTTCGCAGTTGCTAAGGAAGAAGACAAAGAAGCAGTAATGGCTATGGCTACAGGCATGGATCTTAGTGTACCAGTAGAGTCAGTTGAAGATGGTATTCAACTAATGAAGACTGAAGACTATGACTCCCATGATGATATTACTGTAATTAAATTAGATGATAGTGTGGCAATGCTAGTAGCTAATATTAAGAAGGGTTTGAGTTCAATCCCAGATGACAATAGCTTCACAGTAAATATTGCTAAAGCAGGCTTTGCACCAAGCATGGGTATTGCCACTGACATTTTAATGTCAACTATGTACACAATCCTTCGTGAAGAAGGTGGTCGTAATGATACAGTAACTAAGATTACAAAATCATTAGAAGACTACAAAACGTATGTTGTTGCAATGGCTAACGCTGTACCAGAACAAGCATTCAAAATGGAATCTGAGTTTGTAGAAAAAAGCCTCCTTAATAAAGAAGGTAAAACTAACCCTAATGCTGAGGGCGATAAAGTGCCAGGTGCTGAAGGTAAAGTTATTGATGGTGAGGGTAAAGAAGTGGACGCACCTACAGCAGATGAACCAGTAGATGAAGGTACTGCTATTGTTGATGATGAAGCGGCTGACTTAGCGGCATCTCAAGCAGCATCAGATCAGGCACAAGCAGATGCAACACCAGAAGGTGATGTACCAGCGGCTCCTGAAGCACCGGCAGATGATGCACCAGAACTACAGGATCCAGCAACACCAGCCGTAGAAGGTGATGTTGTAAAAGATGTATCGGTTGCAGATACTGCACCGAAGGCTCAAACTTTAGACATGGAAGCATTATTAAAAGGTTTGGGCACAATGATTGACGATAAGTTAGAAGGAATAACCTCTACTTTGAAGTCAGACATTGCAACAATTTCTGATAAAGTAACGGCTATTGAAGAATCAGGTACTGAACTTGGTGACCGCTTAGTTAAAGCTGAACAGAAAGCTACGGACGCACAGGAAGCCATGCAAGGCACAATGTTGGATGGGGCAGGTCAAACTGACTTATCTACTACAGCAGTAACTCGTACTCAGAAATCTGAGAACGATGGTGGGTTGTTTGATACAGCCTTCGGATTTCAAGGGTTTGAGCAATAAGAAATTTGCCAACTAGTATTTTTATTTAGACAGGAGAAGAACAATGAGTTCTAACAACGAAATTATCCAGAAGGCGGATTTTGCATTAGCTGACCTTGCTTCTGGCGGTGCTTTAAACGAAGAACAGTCTAGCTCGTTCATTCGTAAGCTTATCAGCCAACCAACACTATTGAATGGTGTTCGTACAGTGACGATGAATTCACCACAACGCCAAATCAATAAAATTGGTTTTGGTAAGCGTATCCTTCGTAAGGGTACATCAGGTGTTGCATTAGATACTGCAGCAGTTGACGGTGCATTCAATGCTACTGCAGAAGCAACAGCACGAGCTAAACCAACAACTAGTCAAGTACTATTAAGTACTAATGAAGTGTTGGCAGAAATTCGTATCCCATACGATGTTATCGAAGATAATATTGAACGTGGTAATATCAATGCTGCTGGTGCAAACTCTAGTGCGCAACCTATCCAAGGTGGCTTGAAAGATACAATCATCAGCATGATCGCTGAACGTGCGGCTCTTGATTTAGAAGAGTTAGCAATCAACGGTGATACTGCTGTAGTTGGCTCAGACCCATACTTAGGTATGGTAGACGGTTTCCTAACGCAATCTACATCTAATGTAGTAGCGGCAGGTGGTCCGGCAACTCGTACTATGTTCAAGAATGGTTTAAAAACTATGCCTGACCAGTACTTACGTAACCGTTCTGCAATGCGTCACTATGTATCTCATGACAACGAGATTGAGTACCGCGATACATTAGCACAACGCGAAACTGCTGGCGGTGATGGTCTTATCCAAGGCTACGCTCCAGTATATGCATTTGGTGTTCCAGTAGAACCTGTAGCATTAATGCCTGAAGCGCAAGGTATCTTCACATTCCCTCAAAACATGATCTTTGGTATCCAACGCCAGATCAGTATTGAAGTGGACAAGATTATTACTGAACGTGTGTTCGTTATCGTATTAACAGCTCGCATCGACTTCAAAGTTGAAGAAGAAGAAGCGATTGTTAAGTACAACGGTATCGCGTAATAACGATTCTCGGGGGGTGAGGGCTTCGGCTCTCATCTTTTTTTGAACTAGGTTAGGAGAATTGTAATGACCG
Organism: Helicobacteraceae bacterium; assembly: GCA_013138865.1. Taxonomy (GTDB): domain Bacteria; phylum Campylobacterota; class Campylobacteria; order Campylobacterales; family Sulfurimonadaceae; genus GLR69. Next base: position 47,442 of record WTBY01000015.1, read on the forward strand.
AGTTAATGAGTAAAGCTAAAGGTGTAACACATGTTGTTACAGCGGCAGACGTAACAGCTACAGAAGTAGTGTTCCGTGCGCAAGATATGAAGCCTAATGGTTACATGGTTGTTGTACGTGATGCGGCTGGTGCTGCAAAAGCTTGGGACGGTGCAGTAACTATTGCAGACGGACTAATCACTGTAGACAACAGCGGTGCAACAGACTTTGCTGCCACAGATGTAATATCATTGTTAGCATGGTAAAGATCTAACTCCTTACGGAATTTAGAACTATTTATGAAAAAGGGTGGGTGCATTTGCATCTACCCTTTTTTGTATCTACAATTAGGACTGCAAAACCCCCCGAAACTAAACACGAAGGAATATAATCATGGTTACAGTACAATTAGTGAGAGCCGCACGATACAATAATGCAAGTGTTACCTACCTACGAGGTGTACCTATGCAGGTGAGTGATAAGTTAGCTAAGACATTACTAGCTGAAACAGACCAGCGTGACGTACCTTACTTCAAAACAGTAGAAACTACTGAAGAAGAAGAAACTGGTGCCCAAGGTGACTCAGTAGTAAGCGTTTAGCACTTAAGTGCATCGATAAGGGGAAGTCCGTATGACTAAGTTAGTAAAGAATACAGTAGTTAGTTTAGGTTTGGCTGCATGTGAGGGTGACGATGCCCAAGCACTATTAGCATCAAGCATTGAATCAGCTACGTATATTATTGCTGGAATACTACGGACTTCACTTGACGCACAAGTGGGGAATATAAACCTCTACGATATTAAAGAATACTCATCTTTAATGTATGGAGGCACACCTCTTGTATTGAAGCTGACCAATGGATTTATTAATACAGCTACCAATGCCCTAGTAGTGGAGACATCTCCTTCATGGGAGAATGCTACATGGACAGTAATACCTGTAGAAGGATATATCCTAGAAAAAGAAAAGGGTCATGTAAAAATACTCAATGATCTGAGCATTGAAGTACGATTCATACGAGTAACGTATGATTCAGGATTTGCTGCCAAAGGTGACGCTCCGGGCAAAGCCTATACAGGTGTACCAGAATGGGCAATACAAGCCACTAAACTATTAGCAGTACATATGTACTCAGTAACACTAAGAGCCAAGAACTCAGCCAAAACTACAGGTGCTGTAGGCTTAACAGAAGTACCCCCCGCGGTTAATATTATGCTTGAAGGACACCATAGACTATTAAGTGGTAGTCTCTCACCAGTATGAGTACGATAAGCCTACAGGTTGGACTACTAGGATCTATAGCACAAGTACAAAAGCTATTGCAGGAGACTAGTCCGGCAGTAGAAAAAGTATTGGATACGGCAGAAGCTGTAATACTTAACAGAATTAGAACAAGATTTCTCGCAGAAGTGGATACAGATGGTAAACCATGGATACCCTCAAAAGCAGGGCAGAAGAGAAGATCTTCCGGAGGCACAGGAACCTTATTTGCTTCAGGAGCATTATTTCATAGCATACATGCCATACGAGTTAGTACCACAGAACGATCAGTAACCTTCGATCAGACTCAAGCACCTTATGGTGTTTACCATATGAGAGGAACTAAGCACTTACCTAAGAGGGAATTTTTGGGAGTGAATAGTTCTGATGTAGCGGCTGTTACTAGCGTATTGACAAAAGCATTAGAGAGAGGATCATTGTAATGGCAGACTTAGTACAAGAGTGTATTGATGACATTAAAGCTAAAGTAGAAACAGTCACAGCACTAAAGAATAAAATAGCGTTCTATTACCACATAGATGAGATGTTGGATGAGAATAACATCCTTAAATTCCCAGCAGTCGCCATAGTGTATGAGGGAATGAACTCACAGGATAGTAAGAACAAGGGTCTATCTAATCAGGCAACATTTGGTGTGTACATGATTGGGTGTGCGGGTAAGCCAGCAAAACCAGAATTAGAAACCATCACCCTATTAAAGAGTTTGAGAGATAGTGTTAAGAACTCTAAGTCACCAACAGCACATGATTGGAACTTTGTAGGCGAGCATATTATCCAACTACCAGTATCTTCAGCATCAGGAACAGCATACAGGCAGGGATGGATGACTCAGTTAATGATCAGCTAGTGTTGTTATAATTGAGTAGAAGCTATATCCTTAAACCTGAACCCCGTATAACCTTGGTAGGAGTACAATTTATGTCTGAAAAAGTTGAAGTTGAGATTGTGATACACGGTCACCAACATGGCGGTTCACTTGTTAAGAAAGGTGAGTCAGTATATGTATCACCAGTAATAGCAACATGGATGGAAGATAATGGGGTGGGGCTAGTAAAACAGTCACGCACAGAAACCAAGCCTAGTAAGACATCACGTACTACTAACAGTAAATAATCTAATAGGAGCACCTACTAATGGCACAGCATTTAGTAACATCAAATTATTACAGTGGTCAGGGCATCGTAATGATTGCCACTAAAAACTCTACAACAGGTGAGCCAGAAGGCTTTGTTCCTGTAGGTAACGTAACCGCACTGTCTCTTGAAACGTCAATCACTAAAGATGAGCATAAAGAATCGACTTCAGGTTCTCGTGCCGTTGATAAAGTGTTAGCGACTGAAACAAGCATTTCATTCTCAGCCACTATGGAATCATTAAACCAAGAAAACTTGGCTTATGCTTTACGGGGCACCACTGCAGATATTCCAGCAGGTACACAAACAGTAACATCGTACACAGCACGACTAGGTAAGATCGAGCCATTAGGTCATATCAAAGTGTCGGCTGTAGTAATTCAAGATGATGCCGATACCAATACCTACGTAGAAGGTGACAACTATCGTTTAGATGCTGACACTGGCTCTATCTACATTATGACTGCAGCAGAGCAAACAGCAGCATTAGCAGTAAATTCAATCACTGACTTAGACACGCTCCATATTGCCTACAGTTTTGAAGACCAAAAAGTAATGAATGCTTTAACTGGTGCCGCAGAAGTTCGTTGGGTACGTTTTGAAGGTCTTAATACCGCAGACAGCAATGCTCCTGTAGTAGTAGATATTTTCAAAATGGAAGCTGACTTGTTAGCAACACTTGCATTAATCTCAGATGATATTCAGTCTGCAGATTTAACAGGTGCTGTATTGTCTGACTCTACTCGACAATCAGGCTCTAAGCACTTCAAGCAAACTAGCTTAACGTAAGGCAAACAGCATGGCAGTTCATAGCGTAGTATCAAAGTACTATTCTGGGCAAGGGATTGTCATGCTAGCCACACGCGATATTAATGGGGATGCGGAAGGATTCCTCCCCATTGGTAACGTATCAGAGTTAAAAGTATCTACCAGCATAGCAACCCTAGATCACAAGACCACAGAACACGGTACTAGTGGTATAGATAAGAAGCTACAAACAGAGACTGCAGTAAACATCTCTATGGTGTTTGAGTCTATTGATGCAGATAACCTTAAGCTAGGATTACAAGGTGACCTAACAATAGTGCCTGCGGGATCAGGAATAGTAGGACCGAATACTACCTCAGTAGCCCTAGGTAGAAGCTATGACATAGGAGCCTTAAAGGTATCTAATGTTGTAGTTAAGAACTCAGCAGAAAACATTACCTACGAAGAAGGTAAGAACTACACTATCAATGCTAATTCAGGTTCGATATACTACATGACAGCGGCTGAACAAGTCCTAGCATCACCTATCACCACTTTAGTGGATGCATCTGAAGTACACATTACTTCATACGACACAGCAGGCTACAAAGAAATACACGCATTAACCCAAGACCTAGCCACAAGATGGTTAAGGTTTGAAGGGCTTAATACCGTAGATACAGAAGAACCTGTTATCGTGGATGTGTATAAATTTAGTATAGGATCAATAGCAGAGTTATCGTTAATATCAGACGATATAGCTGGTCTTCCAATGGAGGGATCAGTACTACTAGATCCAACCAAATTGACCGGATCAAAATATTATAGGGTTCGGTCTACAACCTAGAGGTATGTAGTATGAGTTTAGCTGACTTAGTAACCCAGAATGAAGTAGTAACAATCAAAGTCAAAAATAAGAAAGTAGATGTTGAGGTATACCCCCTAACTATTGGCGATATTGGTTTATTATTGAAAGATTACGGTACCCAAGTAGAATCACTATTTGCCGGAACCACCAGCACAGCCGCATTACTCCAAAAAGCACCGGAACTAGTAGCCGGGATCATTGCTTACGGAACACGAAACCCAGAAGAAATTGAACACGCGAAACAGCTATCCTTTGGTAACCAAGTTAAAATACTCAAAGCTATATGGGCACTCACAGAAGTGGAGCCGGAAGAGTTGGGAAACATGGCAAGCCACTTGTTAGAGGGAATACTTCAAGTGGCAGGAGCAATCAACACAAGCAAACTAGCAATGGCGGCAGAGAAATCCTAACATGGTTTTCAGAAGTAGTGGAGGCATTAGTATCTAGTGGGCATACCAGTACCGAGGTGTTACAGTACACAACAAGACAGGCTATCGCGTACCATAGTTTAGCAATACGGAGAGTTAGTAAAGATCGTATGCTAGAAGCTACAACTATGAGGGCGGCACACTTAGCCAATGATGATGAGTGGCAAAAGTATATGGGACTTCTAGGCAATGGCAAGTACTGATTTAGAGATTGTAATACGGGCTAAGAATGAAGCCTCCAAAGTATTAGCAGATCTAACAAAGAAACTACAGGACGTAGATCGTGAGCTTAAGAAATTAGGCGGCACTAATACTGATGGTGTGTCGGAAGATTTAGAGGATGCGGCAGATGCTGCAGAGGATCTACAGGAAGGTCTTGAAGGTGCCTCAGAATCAGCAGAAGAGTTAGCCAACACTTCAGGCTTAGACGACATATCTGATGATTTGGATGAGGGTGCTGAATCAGCCAAACAACTAGAGAAAGATCTTGATACTGTAGCTAAAGCCGCTGGGGTAATTGGGGTAGCCATTACCGCGGCATTAGGTCTTAGTATTGCCAAGGCAGGAGAGTTCTCTCAAGCACTAGCAGAAGTATCAACCCTATTAGATACAACTGAAGTTGATATGGACGGTGTTGCCAAATCAATTAAAGACCTATCCTCTGAGTTCGGGCAAGATAGACTACTAGCAGTAAAAGCGTACTACGACATCATATCTTCTGGCGCAACGGCAGGTGTGGACGCTAATACCAAACTAGAACAAGCAATGAAGCTTGCTTTAGGTGGAGCTACCGATGTAGCCACAGCCGCAGATGGTTTAACCACGGTATTAAATGCCTATAATTTAGAAACCAGCCAAGCGGCAGAAGTTACTGATGTAATGTTTGCCACCATGAAAGGCGGTAAGACTACCATCCCTGAATTGTCAGCATCAATGGCACAAGTAGCACCCTTTGCTGCAGCATTAGGCGTAGACTTTAAAGAAGTATCTGCGGCTATGATTGGTATGACCAAGCAGGGCACCAGAACCTCCATAGGCTTCACCCAGTTAAAAGCATTGTTGCAGGGATTAGTACGCCCCACAGAAGGATTAGTAGCAGCCTTCAAAGAGTACTCAGGAACCACTGCAGAAAACCTCCTGAGAACGGAAGGGTTAGGTGCGGCAATGGAAGTCTTAAATAAGGCTACCAATGGCAATAAAGGTCAACTGATACAGCTACTGGGGTCGGTAGAAGCAGTAACCGCGGCAATGCAATTATCAGGAGATAATGCATTTAGAATGGCTGAGGGCATGGCTTCTGTTGCAGCATCTACAGGAGAAGCAGATAGAGCCGTAGCTAAAATGGCTGAAGACCCAGCACACCAATTATCAACAGCACTAAAAGATATAGGAGATTTAGTTGATGCTATAGGACTAACCTTGCTCCCAGCATTAGCAGATGTTGCCGTTATATTTGGTGACTTAGCTAAAAGTATGGAGGAGTGGATTAAGGATAATGAGGTACTAGCAGGAATCATAATAGGTAGTATTGCAGTCTTTGGGTTATTAGCCACAGCTATTGGAGCCTTAAGTTTAGCCTTTGCCGGTGGTAAGGCTGGAATGTTAGCCCTACGCAATATTATAAAAAGTGTAGGGGTAGAAGCCTTACTGACATCTACCAAGCTGAATTCAGCATACTCAGCTACAGCCACCTATGGGGCGGTATCAGCTAAATCAGCCGTAGGTGTAGGGGTATTAACTACAGCCATAAATGTACTGGCTAGAGCCACTCTAGTATTGTCTGCCTTATGGGGAGCCAAGAAAATATTAGATTTAGCAGGAGCAATGCTAGAAACTAAAAAGTATATGGACATAGCCTCAGACTCAGTAGGGCACCATGAAGATGTACTGAAGGAACTACTAGCTACCAAAGAACAGATATTAGCTAAAGAGTTAGCATTATCAGAAGGTAACAAGAATCTTAATGATAATAACCTTAAGGATCTAGAGAGCTATGAGAAAGACCTAAGATCTAGGCTAGCAAAAATACAAGAAGCCAAAGCAGATGCCGTAAGATCTGACGTGCAATTGGAATTATTTGGTGTTAGTTTTGGGGACACCGTATCAGATGCTGATAAAGCTGAGATAGAAGCGGAGTACCAGACCACACTATCAAGACTTGCTTCAGTAATAAAAGCACAAAGGCAGATCTCAACTACTGAAGCAGTAGTCCAACTAGAAATAGCCAATGAGGAAGATTTCGAGCACATAGCAGAAACGGTGGACGCAGTTAGGGAATCGTTAGACACACTTAATGATGCTAATTACTCCACGTCCATATCTGAATTGGAGAGGCTAGGTAAGGCGGTAGACAAAGCCTTTAGTGGTAGCAGTGTTTTAGACCAACAGCAAGCCCACAGTGAGCTAGTGGCGGCTAAAATTATTGCTGAAAGAAGGTATGCTCAAGTAGCTGTATCCATTGCAGAGAGAACAGCTATATCTCAGAAAAACATTATAGAAAGAACTATAACTGATGAGACTGAAAGGGCAGATGCTATCAAAGGTGTGGTAGAAACTCTTGGTGCAGATAGAATTGCCATTGCCCAAAGAACAGAATCAGCCCTAGCAGGATTACTTCAGACCTCAGAGGCTAAGTACGAGAAGTACGCAGCTAAAGTTAAATCCCTAGAAGCCTCCATTAATACTGAGGATGATAATTATGAGGGAGAGCAACAAGCTATCCTTGATAAGAGATTATCTGATTACCAAATATACCAGAACAGAAGAGAACAGCTAGAATCATTAGCTTCTGAAGCCACACGAGCATTAATCAATAAAGATTATGATGAGCTAGAAGCTATAGGTAAGAAGCAGAAGGCTCTAGCTAAAGAGATAAGTACTGAAGTAACCAATCCTACTGGTGATGTTGTAATATCCCAGTACAAGGCAGAACAAGAGTCTTTAGCACAGTTAAAAATAGGTCATGATAATGTAAACCTAGCTAACAAGAAAAGATTGGAAGATGCTGAACGTGCAGAGAAAGGTGAATTATCTAACCTAACCTCACTATCAGAAAGGCTAAATACCGTAAAAGATACTATTACAGCCTTACAGAAGGAAACATTAGAGTTAAATATTAATCCTAATGTCTCTAATGTTAGATCCACATTAGATAGCTTACTCAATGAATACACCGCAGTTGATATAGGTATTACTGTAGATCGTGAAGGGTTAGCAGAGGATATGCAATTAGCCTTAGATGCTTTAGGAGCAGGAGGAGACCTGTTACTTACACCAGAGATAGTACCCGATTCAAGGGAGATAGATGACAAAATTTCTGAGATAGTAACCTCACTGACGAAAGAGTACACCGTAGTAATTAACTACAAAGAAAATAATAAACCTCAGTATATTACTAGGGCACAAGGTGGCGCTGTAGATGGATATGCTACTGGGGGTAAAGTTACTGGACCGGGATCTGGAACTAGTGATTCCATTATGGCTATGTTGTCTAATGGTGAGTATGTAATTAGAGCCGCAGCAGTACAGAAATATGGGTTAAACCTCCTAGACATGATCAATGGTTTAAGCATGCCTAGCAGACCATCCTTTAAGTTTGCCACTGGAGGGTTAGTTGGACCGGATACAGTATCTAGCCCTAATGAGGTAGTAGACGTAAATCTAACCTTCAATGCTAATAGCTACGAACTACGAGGATCTAGGGAGGAAGTTAAGAGATTGACTACTGCCATGAAGAATATTACTAGAGGGCAATTGTAATGGCTGTAACATTAGGCGGAATAGTTCTACCAGACTCATTAGTATGGGCAGATAGAAATTCTATACCCTCAGTAGAGCAAACTAGAATTAGAACTCTAGGAGGGAAGCAACTCATCTATGCAAATGCAATAGTAAGAGGGCAAGATATAACATTGGTAGCCACCCAAAATACAGGTTGGATGACACTAGCCCAGATCAATAGTCTACAATCCTTGGCAGAGGTGCCAGGAGCAGAGTATACTTTAGTGTATGGTGGAGCCACAGAACAAGTAGTATTCAGACATGATCAGGCACCAGCCTTAGACCTATCGCCATTAATAGCTAGAACAGATCCTATAGCGGGAGACTATTACATAGGCACTATAAAACTAGTTACAGTGTAACCACTATTGGAGTCATATTATGGAACATCAGAACGGAACCAGACGGGTACTAGAAGCACCAACCCGAGAAACAGTAGGCAGCCAAATGAGACACCCTACTAGCCCAGAACGATTGGCAGAGCAAGAAGAAGCCAACAGAATACAAGACACACACCTATACCCTTCAAGAGTGGATAGTGGTGGTCCGTATAACAATGAGCGTAGTAGACGAGGAATAACCATTAGAGATCAACTAGCAATGAATGCTATGTCATCCTTAATCACTAGTGGCGAAACCAATGCTGATGAAGTGGCGCGTAAGTCTTACAAGCTTGCTGATGCTATGATAAAACGCATGAGAGATACACGAAATAATCAATTGAACAGAGGCGAATAGGCTATGAGTATTGAACAAATTGAAATCAAATGGTACAAGGCTCAAGAGTCTAATGATCAACCAACCAATGGTGGACGATTATCCCCTAACGTATCAACTTCAAACGTAAAGAATAATGTATGGCCCGATGTACCGGAATCTGAGCGTACTGCAGGTAGTACCAAATATAGAAAGCTATTTATCAAGATAGATGACATAGAAGATTTGACCTTACAAGATTCAAAAGTATTTGTGGAACACCACACAGAAGCAGACGATTCAGTAGCTATATTCCCAGCGACACAAACAGATACACAAACAGATTTATCAGGGACTGAGCGATTGTATGGTTGTGGTCAGTTAGCCGCAGATGTGGCACCAGCCGTAGCCTCTATTACAGTAGCCACGGAAGATGTTTTATACAATATGTTTAGAAACGGGGACAAGATCCGTATATCTGATAAGACTGATATTAATGATAATGGTGGGTCAGAGGAATACGTAACAATTAATGGCGTACCTTCCTACGCAGGAGATGTAGCAACTATTGCTATCACACCAGTATTATCGGCAGCCTATGCCGCAGCTAACACACGAGTATCCAGTGTTATTGAAGTAGGGGATATTGGTACAGTGGTAACAGCCGCATCCGTGACTTCAGCTAGTACCGGTGCTTACGATGATACTACCTACCCTATTGCACTAAGTAATGTTGGTTGTATTGAACAAGATTGGACATTAACCTTTACTGATGCAACGTCATTTACTGTAAGTGGATCAGTAGTAGGAGCTATCGATACGGGCACAACATCAACACAAACAGTACCTGTAAATCCAGACTTCTCACAACCATACTTCACACTAGAAGCGAATGGGTTTTCAGGCGGGTTTTTGGCAGGAGACACCATTACGTTTACAACATCACCAGCCGCATACCCAATATGGTATAGACGAGATGTTCCAGCAGCATCAGCCTCGTTAGCAGCTAACTCAGTAACTATTGTTGTAGATGGTGAGTCTACTTAGGGCGTAAGTAATGGGCGAGACCTCAACTAGCATACGATTTTCACCCAAGGAATCCGCAATAGGATCTTTGGGTGGAATGACCTTTAAAACACAACCTAGATTACTTACATCACCCTATGATGTAGGTATTAGGCTGTATGCCCCTACACATTACTTACCAAAGGTCACAGCCTCAAGAGGATCAATAAGTAAAGTACTATCCTCATCAGAAGATCGAGAGGAGGGACTAACCTTCTCAGGAACGGATAGTGTAAGCCTAGGAACAGTACCGACAGGGAGTGTAAGTGTAACAGCCAAGACAAGTGTTTTTGGACTAGAGGGGCTACGCACATCAGTTAATTTTACATACAACCCAGAGACAAATACTATTACAGCATCTAAGCCTTGTTTTTGTATGGTGATAGTAAAGTATAGTGCCGGATACACCTTGTATGGATATACATACCAAAGAGAAAGACCTGCAGGCATGTTTGGTCTTATCCTAAATGGTGGGACATTGTTTGCATTTAATGTAACCACTAAGACCACCGCCTCACTAGAGATACCAAATGGAGACTATTCTGTAGAAGCGCCAGATCATGATAAGGTTGAATTATGGCGAGAGGAGTCGTCAGCAGTCATGACAGAGGACGGGTTATATGAGCAAGCTATAGGGTACCCAGCCACAGACTTCATACCAGCAGACTATATAGGGTACAGAGTTGAAGTAAAAAGAACTCATGCCATTATGTATGTGGATTCACTAGGAAGAACCAATGAAGATAAATTCTCAGTGCCAATAGGACTACCGTTCCAAACAGGTAGTACTGGACAGGACGGACTCTACCCAAATATCAAAGTGGTATATGCCAGAGTAAGTGATGATTTACCTACCAGTTTAAGGAATGAAGCCTTAAGGTATATTGCCGCTAAACAGGCACAAGAGGATTAACCACATATGGCATGCTCAGATTCTTTAGGTAAGGAACCAGCAATACAGTCTGGGGCTATAGGAACTTATGGACCGTACACACGACCATTTAAGTTTTATGCACCGAGAAGTGTTAGAGGATTCATAGTCACTCCATCGGTATATAACGAAGCCACGGAATTAAATAGATATGGGTGGGGACAACCCTTCCAAGCATTTAATGCAGAGGATCCACCTGTATTAGAAGATATACACCCACCATTAGGATCGGATCAAGAAGGGGATCCAGAAGTAGATTCCCCTAGGGTAAGACTATATTACCCGCGTGAGGATGGATGCCCACAAGTACAACGAGGGATTGACTTGGAAGGGGACACGCCTCTAGGGTGTATTGATTGGAGAGGAACCACCAATGAAGATGGAGTATGGTTTAAAGGACCGAAGAGTAGGTACGGATATAGTTCGTGGGTACACTACCTACAAGAGTACTTTGTTGGAGATGAAACTAACGTAGTATTCAAAGAATTTGGTGCAGTAAACCCCGATAACAGTCAACCTATGTATACCACCCAAGTACCTATGAGAAGTCGTGTTAGGCACGAGGGGTATGGGAGCTTTCACAAGAACCCAGACGGTGAAACCTACTCCTCATTCACATCAGGGTTCGGAGTAGGTGCGAGTAATGTACCTGACTACAGTTTGTGGGAACACATATACCAAGACAAAGTGTATTATCAAGGATTACTATTAGCCAAGACCCCTAATCATAGTGATTTAGATCAAGAATCGATATACGATGCAGGGCAATCCGCCTCACTACCTGAGCAGATAAAAGGAGCCTGCATTAGATTGGTACCACCCGATATACAGTATTACAGAGACATAGATGATATGGCGGCATACCACCAAGCAGTAGCTGCAGGTGGGGAGAAATGGTTGACGGTAGTTACAGACCAATATGACGGAAGAGACATTCGCCTGTCTGGAGCTAGAGAGGCTACTTTACGAGTATATAACAAGCCCCTAAACATAACGATAGCAACGTCCCAAACACTAGGGGCACTAGACGGGGAGAAATATCCCCTAGACATATATACTGGGGCAGACTACACCAGTAAGGTAGCACTGTATAAATCTGCAGGGACAGAGGCTGAAAAGATACTAGCTAGAAATATAGCCATTAAGTCTTACGGTGCGTGGAGATTAGCCCACGAAGAAATATATGATGATGATACCGATGTGTACGGATTAATAAATCCTGGGGTATCCTTAAGGGGCGGTCACCCATGGATGTTCAATGCCACAGGCACTACCGCCTCCATAGTCGGGGCATACTCACACCCCGAAAATCAGTTAGTAGGAGGGTTCCCTTTAAACCCAGCGTACCAACAAGCCCAGAAGGTGACAGACGAGGCTTGGGCAGAGCTTACAGAATACTACGCAGGTTTCGAGGTATATGTTACCTACCCAACACTAGGAACATTAACTCTAGATAGTAACTCAGTGGAGGGGGGAGTCTCAGTTTCATGGGACACAGCTCTATTAAATAGTAAGCAGACCCATACCGTAACACCTAAAGGAGAAAGCACCCTAAGAGAAAGCTTCAATATCATGTCTGTAGACTATAAGGGTAATACTTTAGTTAAGTCCACTGTTACTAGAAAGTACTTTACTAGTAGAGAGACCACCATAACAGGGGATCCTAGAAAAGGAACCTTAAGTTATTATCAGACATCAGGTATAGATGAGACAGTAGAATTGCACACATCATTCGGAACATATGATCTACATAATAATGGGGGATCCACCTTTACAATTGATGGTGTCGGGGGTGATGCCGATACAGGGTGGGCAAATTTTAGATGGGATGACGACTTCAAGGATTATAGGATAGCCATAGATATTCTAGATCTAAGAAATGATATTATAGTCACTCAGTCAGGGGATAATAGTTACACTAAACTAGCAGAGGGATCTGGCACCAAAGCAGACAGAGTGCATCACGTACATACGGATACAGAGGATTACGCTAAAGTAGCCACAACTACATACAGAGATCTAGATGTATTTACCGATGATTACGTAGAACCAGACTACCCTTTCCTAGATCTATCTATGTATGCCTCAGCACCAGAAGATTGGGATCTGGAGGTATTTGTAACACCACCCCTATTAGGTAATTACACGACAGCTAACTACGCCTCTATAGCCTATACCTACTCATCGGGGGTATCATTATCAAGGGGTGCTGGTGGTGAGGAGATGATGTGTATCCATATAGGAAGAAACTATCAGTATCATGCCGGAGATCCTAGAGCGTTGTATCAAAATGCAACAGAGTTATTTATTACAGCATCAGAGGCAAACCCCGGAGGGTATTCACAGGGATCAAAAAGGTTTTATAATTACTCAAGTAAAGCTAAGGAGCACGGAACTACCTTAAGGAGTATACTTAGCCTAGAAGAATATAACGAAGATGAAATATGTCTATTACCTATAGACTATGCATAAAAACTAATACGAGGAACACGACACCATGGCTATCAATGTATCTAATCTAGAAATACAACTATCTGGGGGCGCGGCTAACTCAGATCAGAATGCTAGTCTTGGTGGTATCATCTCCAATGTTAGAGTACTAGCACAATCAACATCAGGTATTAGTACAGTAACAGGTGTTGTAATAGATGATGCTAGCGGTAATGCTCTAGGGGACGGAACCTTATCATTCACCTATAATGGTGGTACAGGTAAAACCTTATCATGGCAGGACTTTGCCGATGGTAGTGCAGGATCATCTATTGATGTGGATGTTGACGGTACTTATGCAATAGCAAGCTCTGGTGGAGGCTACCTATTCGTAACAGTAACATCAGCCTCATTAGCAGTAGCAGACCAGAGTGATACCATTACAGTCACCAATGTTACCAATGGTACCTTCGATGATATTAGCTCCTCTGAATCCTTTAATGGGGACACTGAGTATCGTGGGTTTTATATTAAAAATACCCATGGAATCGACACAGCATTTGGTGTAAAAATTTGGATAGATTCCCAACCAGTAGGAGCCGACTCATTAGCCATTGGAGTAGATCCAGCAGGGGTAGGTGATGGTAGTACAGGGGGTGTGGCTGTAACTATAGCTAATGAAGGAGTAGCCCCATCAGGAGTAACCTTCACCACTCCGGGATCTCAGGGCGCAGGTATATTGATTGGTGACTTATTGCCGGGTCAGTGTGCGGCATACTGGCAACGAAGAGTAATTCCAGCAGAAACAACAGTGAAGACACTTAACGATGTAAGTACGTTAGGTTTCTCAGCGTTCTTATAATGACTAGAAAAACTATAGCCTTCTACAAGGAAGAGAATGCCGAACTATTAAAGCAACTACACGCTACCGATGATAAGTTACGGAAGTATAAAGCAGTGAAGGGGCTAACCAAATCGATGAATGATACTATGGTGGCTAGGCGTAGAATTGTTGAATTAGAGCAGCAGGTTAAAAACCTACAAGACAAAAATAACTAAACAGTAGTGCACTTAAGTGCATGCGAAGGACTATAGTGGCTAAACAATTATTTTCAAATAATGCTAGAACAGCAGTTAATGCTCAATTCTCAGTAATAGCCACTAATCTAATATTAGGATCCGGTGAGGATTTTACAGGACCGAACCCAGCCTTTGATGAGTATGAGTTAGTAACCATCTCGTCTAACGGGCTATATGAGATAGTTAAAGTACTCCAACGAGGAGACTTAATAGCCCAGCACTCGCAAGCCACTCCTTCAGTACCCATAACTGGAGGTGTATCTACTTACTACCTAGATCTAACAGATGAGTTTGGTGTAGTACATACCATCTCATATTTAAGTCAGAGTAATACTGTGGCAGTAGTGGTTGCTGGGTTACATACTGCATGGTTGGCAGAAGTAGGATCTCCTTGGGACGCATACACAGTTAATGACAACTCATCCCACCTTGAAGTCATAAGCACAACAGCAGGAGTACCCTTCACACTAGAAGCCCGAACAACAGGGAATGGTTCTGAAATATTCACAGTAATAACATCTATTCCAGCTATAGCCGGACAGGGTAATGTCTCAGTAGTTGAGAGAGCACAAGAAGGAACAGTTGCTAGACAGTGGGAAATAGGATCAATTATCTCTGGGAGAATAACTGCTGGAACTATGAGTAGTGTGCGAGATGAGATACAAGCCACAGCAGACGATCTTATAGAGTACCAATCAAGTGCCAAAGACCTATTTTATGACTATGGGGTACAAGGAGCAGACTTCACCCTAGATATGTCCTTAGCAGAAACTATAAGGGTAGAAGTTACTGCCAACATACAAATAACATTATCTGGGGGATCCAGAGGTGGGGCTAGCAGACTATGCCTAGTACAAGATTCAACAGGTGGTTGGGATGTAGATTTGGTTAATGTTACACGGTGGCAAGACGGGGCAGTACCAGCTTTAGTTACCTTAGCCAATAAGATGGATGTTGTGGGTATACTACATATGCCTATTGATGGTGTGTCTGATGTTTATGTTGGTATGGCTTATACGGTAAATCTGTAATGGCAGTTTACTCAGCATCAGAAACTATCTTAGCCTCTACAGGTAGAACTATAGTCAAAGATAAAGCTAGAACCCCAAACCTAGCTGGCAACCAAATACACTCTTGCTTTGATGCATCTATAGGACATAAATCCAAGATGCTAGTGTTGCAATCTGGGGTTGAGTATATAAAAGATGGATCCCCTATACCCAATGACACAGGATCCTCCAGTGATTATAGATTCGGAATCTATGTATATATATTAACAGCAGGATCTTGGGTATTAGA
The DNA here is from genome assembly GCA_013138865.1 of Helicobacteraceae bacterium. Lineage (GTDB taxonomy): Bacteria > Campylobacterota > Campylobacteria > Campylobacterales > Sulfurimonadaceae > GLR69. Next base: position 63,160 of record WTBY01000015.1, read on the forward strand.
TGAAGTAAGACCTGTAAAGTATGAGGTAAGTAATACCCACTATAATGTATTAAGATACCCCAGTAGTATGTGTGCTTATGGAGATTATTTATTAGTATCAGATCGAGCGGCATCAACCTACGTACAGTTAGATGAAGGAACTACACACTACACCTTTAGACTACAAGATATGGGTGAGATTTATGTATACAAGATAAACCCCACCACTAATACGTATGAAGTTAGTACGGATCAGCCAGTAATATCCTCCCCCATGCAGGCGGCTAACCCTGTGGCTGGAGTAAATGATGACTATAAGGACGTATATGAGATAACATCTAATTACTATTCCTTTGGCACATACCATACCTATGCAACGGATAAGGGAGAGACGTTCGGACAAGGAATGTACATTACCGATAATGGATCTTTAATCGTAAGTGCTAGAAATAATAGGGACACAGCCATGTCCTTTACAGCCGCAGCATACACAGGGGAAGGAACTAGTGGTAGGCTATATGGGTTTAGTTATCTTAATGGTGTGTGGACACAGACTGACTACCATATATTTGAACCTAATCTTAACGGATCAGTACAGTTTGGCGGGACTCTTGAAGGGTATGGTACTGAGGTACTATTTAATGGTGTGTTAAGTAATCAGGAAGAATTAGAAAGTATAGGTAACGTAGCCACTATACAAAGCTATACTGGAACCACCTTTAGTACTGTAGGCAGTGTAGCCGCCAGTGTCCTAATAGGAACTATCTCACCGTACGAGTATCAGTATAGGGATAGGGATTGGGCTACAGGAGGGGACTCATCAGGTGTAACCATGATGATAATACCTACGTCATCACTAGGAGGGGGACGCTTAGGAGTCCTACGTAAGACGGATAATTACACCACAATGCAAGAGATCTCCGCAGGTATATATTGGTACCACAGTAATATGCGGGTATGGGCAAACCCAAATGGGGGGGATGACCTTATGGGGTACTCCGACAGTAGCCTATACACTAATGTTTATGCCACCATATCAGCCACAGCAGTTACTAGGGTTAAAGTCTTAGAAGCCACTAGCTACCCCCTACATGATTATAATTACTCGTCCACACACGCAATCACCACTGACGATGGATTAGCCTACTCAGCAGGAAATGAGACCAATCATGGGTATGATTACGGGCACCTAACCATAGCTGTACATAGACTAGATATTAACGGGGACTTTGAAGTACTAGGTGATATGGATGGAACCATAGGAATACTAGAAGATACTGGTACGATGGTGGATGGAGTACTACTAGATTCTAGTGTTCTAAGTATTACCCAAGTAGAACCGCACAATGTAAAAGTGTCTAAGAATGGGGACTACCTAGTAGCCTATTTTAAAGCAAAGATTGCGTATGATGATATAAACAACACTTTACGAGTTGGTCCGACATATTCTGATGGAAGGAACACTCCACGAACATTAGGTGTATTTAAAAAGATCAGTGGTAAATATGAATTGGATGCCATGATACCTATGCCAAGTAACCTAGCAGAGATGGAACTTGGAAACGTATCAGAAGGGTACTCATCAGGAGACTTCATAGCTTCATGGTTCTCTAGTGGAGATCTAGATGTCACTGATGATGGGGAGATATTGGTAGGGTGCCATGGTAGAAAGGTGCATGTAGATTTATCAGTACCAGATTCAACTACAATACAGAGAGGATATATAGCGGTGTATGCTGAGGTGTTTGGTGTATGGGGTATCACCAGATATATAGATCCAACCGATAATGTAGCAGCCTACGGTTTTGGACAGAAACTTACATACATACAAGATACAGACACTGTAATAGTTAGTGGTAGAAGTACTTACCATGTGAACCACGACATTACTAGAGTGTATGCATTAACAGCATCAGACAATACATTCCTACAGATAATATCCCCTAGTGATGGAGGAGTTATAACTAGAATACAAGAGCATGGCGATAGCATGGTATTACAAGTACCAAGTAATGGATACGATGCTTTAGGATCCAATTATTTGGCATCAGCAGGAGCAGTATTTGTATACCAGTGGAATGACCAAAGCACTAACTTTCCAATAGAACAGAAGTTAGTATCCTCTAAGAGAAGAACTTCAGATGTATTTGGTACTGATATAGTGGTTGATGGCGACCATATTATTGTAGGGAATAGTAGGTATAGTTATGATGCAGACGGAGCATTTTATTTAGAGTCTTGTGGAGCCATAGAGACCTTCATTAATAGTTATGGCGTATATACCCCAGTACAAATACTACTAGATACCCCCAGAGTAGCCAATGCTAGGTATGGTTTAATTGTGGCTGGGGGAGAAGGAAGGCTCATTACCGCAGGAGTAGACTATTTATACTTAGCAGGCATGTTTAGAAAAAGCGGTGTATTCTACTTCCCTGATACAATAGACTCAATCGATAATCCTATATCGTCAGGACAGGAGAGGATCGTAACCCTATACCATGTAAATGGTGCCTATATTATTAGGGGGTTGGACGATACTAATGTTGGCGGTACAGACACTAGATACTATATAGTACCTATAGACGGGATAACTCAAGGTAAAAACCTTGGCGCATTAAACATGTTCGTATAACAGGACTACAATACCAATGCCTGATCAACTATTTTCAAATATAGCAGAGACAACATTAGCAAGTCAGCTACCTATAGCCGCGACTGAGATGGTTTTATCGGCAGGAGGGGGAGACAAGTTCAACTCACCTACGTCTGGAGACTATGAACTAATAACCTTGATAGCATCAGACCAAGATTATGAGGTAGTACAGTGTACCGGAAGAGTAGGAGACACTCTAACTATTATAAGGGAAGTTGAAGGTGTTGCTAGGCAATGGGAGGCAGGTGAGAAAGTATCTGCAAGAATAACTAAGAAGACCATGGAAGATGTAATAGCTAATGCTACGTGTGACCCTATACCCTCAACCTGGGTTAATATGCAGGTACAATCCACTAGGCATGAGACAGATATTGTGTATGTTTCCGACTATATTGGGCAAGCAGGAACCAATATATATGATATTGATCTAGTAGGATCACCCCATGTAATATACGTAGCATCTGAAGATTATAATGCTAGTGGACTATCCCTCAGATTCCCCACAGCCGCAAACATGCAACTAAATTATGGGTATGGGGATTATATAGAATTTACGTTACTAAGGAACGATAATTACGGCACAAACATATCCATAAACACACACAATACATTGTTAGGAAATAACTACTCTGGCAATGTAAATTACAATTACGTTATACAGAAAATAAGTATGATGGTGGGGTATGATACCTATTGGACAGTATCAGAACTAGGTTCGAGTATATAATGTTTAAAGAACAAACGCCATGACACAATTATTCTCAAATAATGCTAATACAGTAGTAGCAGTACAACTGGGTATAGCAGACACTGTACTAATATTATCTGTAGGATCTGGGGCAAAGTTTTCCAGCCCTACGGCTGGAGATTATGAGTTAATAACTCTATACGTGTCAGACACCATATATGAGGTAGTACAGTGTACCGGAAGATCTAATGACGTATTAACTATAGTCCGTGGTGTGGAGGGTACGGCACAGCAGTGGCTAGTAGGAACTAAAGTATCGTCCAGAATAACTAAAAAAACACTAACAGATTTAGTATCTGGATCCGGAGAAGGACTACCCGAAGTATGGGATCCATTGCATTTAAGATCTATGGTGAACCTCACATGGACGACAGATCTGTATACCATAATAATGGATGGGGGTTTTGGTGAGTTTGATGATGCCATATATGACCTAGATTACGATAGGCAATGGGACACCTTCTATATATACTCAGACTACTATGACGACTTCCATGACTACGTTTACATAATATTCCCAGAACCAAATCAAATGGGGTGGGATTATCCTTATGGTACGTATCTAGAGAGAACCCTCATAATAGAAGACACCTACGGAGTAACTTTCGATCTATACCTATACAATAATTACAAGGAAGTAGGAATTGTATATTCTGACACGCACTACGCAGTAAATATATATAAGATGACACTTATAGTTGGGGTGGATCCTAGGTGGACACTATCTCAAGTATCCACTTCACAGTAGATATAAACTAAAGATAACTAGGGCTATACCCACTATGACACAATTATTTTCAAATAATGCCAAGACCACTTTATCCGCACAGGTAGCCGTAGGAGCGACTAATATTATAGTTGCTAATGGTACAGGAGCACTATACCAAAGCCCTATAGATCAAGACTACGAATTGGTAACAATCACAAATGGTATTACTTATGAAATAGTAAAGGTGACTGCTAGAACGGTAGACACTCTCACAGTAGTCAGAGCACAAGAAGGAACCACCGCTAAACAATGGGAAGTTGGTGAGTCAGTATCTAGTCGTGTTACTGCAGGTACTATGGAATTAGTACAACAAGACATACTAAATAATAACGCCCTAGCAGACACCGCCCTATTAGCCGTAGCTTTAAATAGACCGCCCGCTTATGATTATGGTGATCAATCCGCAAACTTTACCTTAGATCTAGCCTTGGCTGAGACTATACGTGTAAGACTAACAGGGGATGTAACCATTACCTTATCTAATGCCGTGAATGGGTGGGCTACGCGGCTAGTTATAGTACAAGATGGTGTAGGAGGGCATGCCTTTAATATATCCAACATCGCAACATGGGTGGCGGGAATGACTCCTGTGTACACTGTAACAGCCAATAAAACTGATATATTGGGAATTATGTATACAGACACCACTAACCAAGGCACACCAACTATGATAGGCATGAGTTATGCCTTGGACTTATAACCATGGCAAAAGGACAACTATCTAAAGAAGATGTGCAACTAACATCACATAGACTAGGAAGGCAGTCCATAGGAGATGCTTTAGACAGTACTGCGGTATATAAAAATATAACCCACACAGAGGATAATACTTTAGTGGCGATAGCCCTACTTACCAGCTTACCTAGTGGCAGTTGGATAGATCCACTAAGAAGACCTGTAGTATGTTTTTATAGGTATAACTTTGCACTGCATTATTATGAGTACGACCATACCATAGCACGACTAGAGGCTGGATCAGACGTAGGATCTGGTGCTATATGCGTAACAGAGGAGTTATTCGTTGCAGACCTAGGCGGAGCTTCAGTAAACATATATGAGAGTGTCGGAGGAATATTCCCCCAAATACCAACAGCCACCCTAGGACCGTTCCAAGTAATCTCGGTTGATACAGGTGAGCTTGGTAACTATGGCAGTATAGGGTCAATCAGTATATTTTCTACCGATGTGATAGTACTAGGTATCCCGTACAATACATTGTCGGTAGGTGGAATAACCGCAACAAGTACGGGGGTAGTAATAACCCTTAAGAAGACTACCGGAGTGTGGGCAATAGAAGAGGTTAGGGAGGCGGCATCACCCAGATATAATTCATACTACGGAGAGAAACTAACATCTAGGTATGATCCTAACGTGGGGGAGACTGTCTTAGCCGTATTAGCCAGAGGAGACTTGTACGATAGAACCGAAGTGTATGATACCAACGATACTGTAGGCGCGGTTAATATGTACACCCGAAATACGGGGAATACTGGGTGGGATCTATTATCTAAGGTAAAGTTTCACGCAGATGAAAGTGGTTATGACGGGTTTGAAATACAGTGGACATCAATGCCAGGGGTGGTTACTTACGAGGATGGGTACTTAATTCTTTATTACTGGGATAATTCAACCTATAGATTTAAGTACAGTAAAATACACCAGTACAACCCTGCAACCGGACTATTTGATATAGTTCAGCAAACATGGCCGTTCAGAAACCCAGACGATAGCTCACAAACTACTAGCCTATGTACTATGCATAGAGGTGAGGGTATGTGGTATGCCCGATATTACTACCAATCAGATTATATACAAGAATTTACAACCCCAGTAAATAGAGCCACATATTTCGAGAAAACCAAATCTATAAAACTATCAGCATCAGATACGTCCATCTATAGGGAAGGTGATGGCGTGGCAGATTATCAATTATGGAAACCCGTATTCAAATCCCCTGAAGTTGGGGGAGACTATTACCTACCAGTTAATGATGGTTTAACGGGAGATAATACAAGAGTATCTATAAACACTATCACCTTTAGAAGGTATAGTGGTGTAACACTATCAAGTCCTATAGAAAATACAGGACTACAATATAACCAAGGACGGGTAGATGTATTAGCAGATCATCAGAACTTAAAAAGTAGTGCTGATTATGGTCCGATAATGCTGCACGGATCCAAGCTATATGTGTCAGCCACAGATGCTGACTATGGCAGCGATGGGAATGGGCACAGATCTGGTAGAGGATTGTTTTCAGTATATGATTATGATCTGGCATCAAGTACTCATACCTTTGTAAGAGATATTAGTCCCAATAATAGTATCAGGTATATTTTAAGGGATGGGTTACATGTGTATGCCGATGCTCTAGTAGGACCGAACCCTATACTAGTATGCACTGCGGCAAATTATAACGGTACCCAAGTACTGCTCCACATAGACACAGTTACAGATGAAATACTAAGCGAGATAACTACCCCCGTAGCAGGGTTGACCCTAACCTATTCAGATGACACATACTTAGCGTTATATACTAATAGTGGTAGCGGTGTATGTAGTGTTATAAAGAAAGATGCTACTACAGGTTTATATACGGACACTACAGGGTTTGGGAATATAACCTTACCTCAGTATAACTACACTAGCGATTATTTCGGAACAAGCTTCCACATACTAAAAGAAGGTGACAACCCTATAGTAGCCATAGGAGCTACAGGTCATGATTGGGATGCAACTATATCTTCGCAGGGAACACGTCCCGGTGCTGTTTATATTTATGAATTGGGTGTAGGGGGAGCAGGAGAGCTACATAAGGTAACACCTCCTGTACAGAAGAATGATCTATGGTTAGGCACATCAATGGCAATGGTAGGAGACTTACTACTAGTAGGAGCCTCTGGAAATTATTATAATGTTGATACTGACACTTATACTATTTACCCCCATGGAAGCGTGTACGTGTACAAGATGGATTTAACTACATGGGGATCTACATACAAGTACCAAATACTGGTGCCGGGGCTAAACTCATCACAATTTAGAATAGGTATATCTCTGTACACTAAAAGCGATAAATTATTTGTGCCAAGTGCCTACGAAGACACAGGGTTCTCACAGAGGGTATATCATCTAGGACAAGATACCGCTAAATTGGTATCTGAAGGAACCACTGTATATACCCATAACACTAGAGTAGTGCCTGCAGGAAGGGTGGTGGGGCAAGTACCCAATACAAATAGAACTATAATGTACGAGAATATAGGTCTAGGTCTAACCATTAGTGGCGTAACTAGTATTAAAGGACTACAACCTTATGAGTATGACCATATGAGATTTGAGTCAATGCTCTTAGCATTTTAGCTAAAGTAATACAGAACTGGTATTATTGGCACCAGAAGATAAAAACACAATCGGAGAAGAAGAATGGCAGATATTATTTACAATCAATTTTACGAGAGAATGGGTGACGGAACCTTCGACTTCGATAATCACACTTTCAAAGCCATGCTACTAACGGACGCACACACACCAACAGCGGCAGATGCTATATACACTAACGTAAATACTGAAGAGGTAGCTGCAGGTAATGGCTATACTTCAGGTGGCAAAGCTTTAACCGGAGTAACATGGGCAACATCAGGTGCAATAGCAACCTTTGATTGTGCCGATATAATTTGGACGGGGGCAACTATTACGGCTAGGTACTGTATTATTTATGATGACACTGCCGCAAGTAAAAACCTCTTACTACTACTAGACTTTGGGCAGAATACAACCAGCTCACTTTCTGACTTTACAATTAGTATCGATGCTTTAGGATTATTTAGAGTAGCCGCTAAGGGTGCTATATAAGTAGGAGAGTACAATGGCAACCTACACACAGTTAGGATCCGTCAACGATAAGTCAGGCGGCACTACAGTAACAGTACCAACCAATCTGGTGATACCAGCAACATCAACACTAGTAGTAATGCTTGCCTCAGAAGAGGTGGCTGCAAATGTTACTATCGTTACTAGTACTGGTAACTTGGTACCCACAGTACAGCAGACATCAAATATAAATAATACCGGGGAAAGTGTTGCCTCACTATTTATAATGGATATATCTGCCAAGGCAGGAGCTACCTTAACTAGTGTGATCCTCGGTAATGTAGTGGCTAATGCTGCAGCAGCCATGGTGTATCACATAGATGCTCTTGTTGGGAGTGTAACCAACTCCAATGGTATAGATACCGGAACATTAGCAGTAACAGGTAAATTCCTACCAATAGATATACAGTCTTACAAAATAGTAGTAGGTGCTATTGCCAGCGAAGATACAATATCAGGATTCTCAGCCGTAGCAGTTAATCCATCAATATTGTCAGTAGATGCTATAGAAGGTACATCAGGTGCTGGTGCCGCATCCAACATGACCCTGACCTCTGTATCAGTACAGCCTAATGGATCCACCGTAACTATGCCTTCAGGAAGTACTGGCGTAACTATCGAGTCTGGTACGTGGGCGTATGCTATGAGAACCATCAGCATATTAATACCCGTAACAGTACAAGCCACAGTACTAAATATAGTAATGGATCCTATACCTATAGTATCTGTAACCGGCAAAGCAAGATTCCCAGCAACAGCACTAAAGGTAGTAGCCGACATAGTTCACCCATCGGTGTTCCCTATACCAACAACTGTCCTAGATATAGTAGCCACTATAGAGCCGCACTATAATTTAAGAACCACGCCTATATATTTAGATGTAACAGAATTTGGTGCATTAGGTGGGCATGCTTTAGATACAGTAGCTATTAATAGTGATCCAGAGATACTAATACAATCACTAGTGGTACTAGAGCATACACAGGAATATACATTACAAAGTATTGATACACTTACCCTAAAAACTACCCAAGAGTGGGAGATAGTATCCTCAAGTACAAGAACTCTAGAGCAAGATTATCTACTGGACGTAGTAACCACTGTACGACACGACCTATATAGTAGTCAGGAATGGGCACATTACGCACCATCAGCATCAGAAACATGGCTTGTAAATGAAGAGTACCAGATAGATGCACCAGATCCTTTTGTAGAACTATTTGTACCACAAGATTACGGTATTGTAGGGGTGTCAGAATACACCACCAATACTATGCAAAGCTATGTAATAGATGGACCGTTATTAGCCCAAGCAACAACAGATCAGAGATATAGACTAGAGCCTACCTACACCAAGTACGGAGCTAGTACTCAGTTGTATGGTATTAGAGTAGCCACTACTCACGTAGATAAATACACAGCCACAGTATCAGCCAGCTCAATAGCATTGTATTCTGTAAGAATAGCCGCACAACATGTTAGTGGTATAGGTTATAAAGTAGCTGCAACACACTCAGCTCTATATCGAAGCCCAGCAAGGGTGACACCTGTAGCCAGCCATACTTCCGAATACGGTAAAGCAGTGCGAGTAGTTGCTGATAACATTAATATGTACTCAAAAACAATTAAGGTTGCTGGGCAAGATATAAACCCCTACAAGCTTAATATCCTGAACCCTATACATTCATCACATATAGAAGCTTATGACCTAATAGGGGCTATTACAGCCGCAATACATACGAATACAGTGCCTGTAGTAACGTACCAATACGGTAACACTAGTCACACTGCAGAAATATTAGCAGTCTCAGTATTCCAAGACGAAGGATCCTACCTCTGGCAAGCTGAGATGACCCTAGTAGACACTAACGATTTCGCAAGACTACAACGCGGTAGTGTTATAACTCTCAACATGGTAGGAGAAGACTATGTGTTAGTAGTTGATTACAAGGGTAGTGATAGAACTAGTCAGGTAGCACAAGCACTTAGAATTACTGCAGTAAGTCCTATTATTGCACTAGACTCACCAACAGCTACAAGAGTGACTAAAACATGGGACACACCTACACCAGCTAAGAGTATTGTTGAGGAAATTATTTCCCCAGCAGGACTAAGTATTTCTTGGGAGTTAATTGATTGGGTGATACCTGAGAATAGATTATCTGTAGAGAGAGCGACACCACTAGCTATAATCCAGAACATTATTTCGGCAGTAGGTGGAGTATTAGAGTCTAACCCTGATGGTAGTTTAGTGGCTAGACACAAGTACCCTATACCAACAAATGACTATAATGGTAAAGAGGATCAGGTCTATACCGAACCAGATCATATCCTAGAGTCATCAAGTAATACTGAGTCTAACGAATACTATAACTCTATTGAGGTAGGAGACGTGTCACCATCCAGTTCAGTGAGTGACTCACTAGAATATATTGCTTCAGATACTAAGGCGTATGAGGGAACTATTAAGCTGTACCCTCAACCATGGAGAACTAATGTACGACTAGTCTCAACAGGTGAGGCACAAATACTAACTAGTGGTATTGTTAAAACCGAAGTACACACTGAGACCGTTGAGGTAGTAGAATCGTCAGGAAACACAGCTTACCCTATACACATAGTGAATAATGTTACGTGGCATACCTTAAGTTTAGGTGGAGTAGTACCAGACCTAGGAACAACTACGTTTACAGCAACAAGTGAAGATGCTAGATTTAGTTTGGTGGATATTACGTACACCACAAAATATATTGAGTACACAATACAGAGTGTTACAGGCAGTACTACCCAGTTTATAGTAGAGGAGGATTAATAGTGAAGCAGGGAACCGTAACCACTAGCATAGTTGTAGACTTTGATCCTAAAACTAAAGACTCACATATGTCAGTAGAGGTAGACAGTAGATCCACGAATATTGGAGGACTGAACCCAAGCACAATCTTCTCTGCAGGAGACACTGTAAAACTGCTTGAATACCACACCCAAGATGTAAGTAATATTAAGTTTGATATATCGGCAGGCACTATCTACAAATCAGGATCAGTATTAGTAGATATAACCGAACAGCTAGTATTTACTAACGCTAGTAGTAGGAGCCTATCAAGACCTAAGACAGGAGGATTAACCTACAAGTGGCTAGGAAAATCTTTGGGCGAAATAAGTGTATCTAATGATTACACTTTACAGGCTGAGAGGGTAGGCACTGCGGTACTATCAGTTACATACCAAGCCACAGCCACAGTTTATACATTATCATCTCCGGGGGTAGTAGGCGGAGAGACTGACTATATTATCGCAGTGCATGTTACAGGGGATGAATCATGACATGGATCTTAGGTGTACGAGGTAAGGGGGAGCATAGAGCACAACCAGTAATACATGAGCTATTAGCTACGGACGGAGCAGCTATATCACGAGCACGAGCAGAGATTGATAAGCACTCATCAAAACCAAGCCCCCATACCCTTAGAACTGTCTACCGTACAGGTGTTAGATTAGGGCACATTGTTAAGGTAGTTGATGCCTCACAAGGAGAGACTTGGTACGGTAAAATTGTAGGAATAAACCACAGCACTTCAGGAATAGTACCCTACACAGATTTAGACATAGAGAGACCTTATAATGGCTAATCCTATACAAGACTTAAAGACCATACTTTTAGGTAAGAAGGCGGCTAATAGTGGTACTATCTTGAGAGTATTACCTGACACCTTAATAATAAGCACCGCTAACGGGGTAGTTAGATCTCCATACTTATCAGGGTATGCTATAGGTCAACGGGTGATACTCACAGGTGATAACATAGTGCAAGGCAAGATAGTTGGTGCAGTAGATATACCAACATACGTAGTATAAATATAGAGGACAAGACCCATGGCTGTAGAAGTTGAACTACCCGCTATACACCAGAATGATTATAGAAATCATAAGGTAACTGTATCAGGCACTAATAACTCCATAATAGATGTTACAGGTGACAAATTTTGGCTAACAATTAAAGAAGATCCTGAAGCCGAGGACGATGCTTCCGCAGCATACCAAGTATCAGTGGTGGCACCAGCAGATGCAAACTCCCAAGCAGGGGAGGCATACTTACCTATCACTTTAGTAGATGTAAATATTCCAGCGGGAACATATTTTTACGATATACAGTGGCAGAGACTCGCTTCTGGTGGGGGTGTGAAAGATTTGAATACCGTAATCTACGGAAAAATCAATATACTATCGCAGGTCACTAGAGATACAGCCTAATGGATATTAATGCATCTATAGAAGTAGTTGAGATACCTGCCTCGATTGAAGTTTTGCACTTAAGTGCATCACTAGATGTCGTAGAAGTACTTGCCTCTATTGATACTGTAGAAATATCAGCACCATCCCAGAACCTAGAAATATCGGCAACCATAGCACCCATAGAAATTAATGTAATGTTAGGTACTGTTGGTCCGAAAGGGGCTGATGGTGTTGGAGGAGAAGAAGACGTGCCATATGATAGAGAGACAGACCACGTAGAAGTATCTGCAACAGAGAATCACTTCTATAAGGGAGAGGCGGATCCGGGAGCACTAACTTCAGATCCTGTATGGAGAATATTTAGACGCAAAGTACTAGAAGTTGGGGATGAAGCAGATGTTTCTGATAAGTACGCAGACGGATCAGCACTCTTCACTAAGGTATGGGATGACAGAGCGAGTTACACTTACTAATGGAAACCATAACAATACAGTTTAGTAGGGGTAGAGGTATACTCTCATCATTGGTTGCATGGGGTACATGGTCGTGGTCTAGTCATGTTGATATTGTTATACCTATAGCAGGAGCCTCGGAGCTATTAGTAGGGGCTAACGCAGGACTAGGCGTATCACTACGAAACTCATCTAAGGTACTAGCGGATTCCAAGCAAGTTGAAAGGTACACTGTACAGGTTGAGAACAAGGCTGACGTATATAATTCAGCATTAAGCCTTGTAGGATCTGGGTATGATTGGATGGGTATATTAGGGATAGTATCTAGAACTAGAGTACAGAATAAGAACAAATTCTTTTGCTCAGAGTTTGTGGCACATGTTCTACTAGAAAATGGGGTAGGGTTATTCAATCAACCGCTACATAGAATTACACCGAGAGATTTAATCTCCAGCACTAAGTTGAGTAAAGTCTAATGGTTGCCGTAGTCACGTTTGATGGAACTGTAGTTAGTACTGCAGACACTACTACCGATTGGTTTGAAGATGGGGCATTACCTGCACCAGAACAATGGGCTGAAGTAAATGTACAGGGCAATGCCTCTATAGGCTCACAGTCCTCAAATAAGGTAGGTACTTTAGGCTATCTATCAGGCACATCATTTAATTTTACGAGCACACACTCAGGTCAACATGTGTTTATGTGGGTGAATGTATCCACTAAAGGTATCTTGGCATCAATAGCAACGCCCGGATTGGCAATACGATTATATTCTGGTGGATCACTGACTAACTGGGCTGAGTGGGACATTGCCGGGGGAGACAACTTCAGTATATTATCCAATGGTGTTAATGGATTTACCTTACTAGTATTAGATCCAACCACTACACCAAGTAGAACTAATGGCACATGGTCAACAGCAGCAGTAGATAGATTTGCTATATGGATTGATACAGATGGTTCTGCCCGAGCAGATAACTTGTTTATTGATCAGATCTTAGTAGGTAATGGTCTTAAAGTAACAGGCACCTCTTCAGCAGAAGGGTGGCAAGATATTATCGATGCAGATATGGGCACCATAGGAAATACGTGGGGCATACTACAAGGTACTTCAGGATCAGAATTACTTGCTCACGGTAAGATTACTATTGGTGATGATGCAGGATCCTTGGCTACAGTATTTAGCGATACGGGTAAGTCTATTAAATTTATATCCCAGCAGTACAGAACCTCCGGTGGATCATTTGCCAATATGGTGGCAGATGGGTTCCTAGGAATAGACTTGGTTGATAATGCTACTAATGCCACACAGTTTACCGATGGTATTATTGTAGGTGCTGATAATGGTCGTGATGGGAGTACCTTTGCAGGGTCAGACTTACATACCACAGCTTTCGATGCCAGTGCCCTAACTCATGCCTCAAGCTTCATTAAGTGTTACAACACGACATTTAAACTAATGGATGCTGGTGTGTCGTACCATAACAACTCAGCAAGCCTATTCTATGGTGGGGCTGTTACTTCGTGCGGACAGTTTGACCCAGTAGGTAATCCAATCTTAAGAAATCTAAGTATATCGGGGTACACTGGGACGGCTGGTGCTGTGTTATGGAATGAGAATATAGATCTTAGAAAGTCTAACTTTATTGCCAACACTGATGTCACTAATGATCCAGCAGCAATAGAGCATGGAGGGTCAGTAGGATCACCTTATGACTATTTTGATCTAGTATTCTCAGGCAATGACTTCGATGGTATTAATACCTCTGGAACTAATATCTCCGTAAACAATAATGGAACGTCTGATGCCTCCAATGACACAGGTGCTAATACTATTACCTACTTGTCTAGCGCAACATTGTCTATGACGGTGGTGGACGAGGCAGGAGATCCAATATCTACAGCCTTCGCATATATTGATGATAATAATGCAGACCCATTTATTATGAATACAACTACTAATGCATCAGGTATAGCATCAGTAGGGCATACAGCGGGGGCTGTAGTAGGGGCAACATGGAGAATACGTAAGTACGGATACAAACCATATAGGGCAATAGTTGATATTCCCGCTAGCGGTACGAAAGATGTACCTGTAACATTAATAGTAGACCCACAACAAACTTAGTAAGGAGTAAATCATGGCGTTTTCATCAGCGGATTGGACAATAGATTACACACTGAAGACTGTAACCAATGACGATTCAGGCACAGGTAATAATCTACCATCGGCTTTAGGTACTAATGCCAAGGTTGGTCCGATCCTAGAGTTCTTTCAATGGCTAGCACAAGAGTTTGCGGCTAATGCCCAGATGAATGACGAGTATGCTATCCAATCAGATACACCGACAGTATTCAAATGGTTGAATGGTTGGGCGTTTGGGGACGCGGAGGATTATAAATACCTTACAGGCGGCTCTATTGAATCATCAGATGGTAATGAAGCATGGGCTAACCTATACACCATCGGTTCACAAACAACAGGCACATTGATTGCCCTATTCCAAGACGATGCAGAAATTACGCCATGGTGGATCACAGGTAATCTAGATATTCTAGTACATGTAAAAACAGGTGGATCATTTACTCAATCAGATAACACAGCAGGCACACCTACAGATGGTGGTGTTTGGTGTTACGCCCGTGAGTTTGGCGATGAGTTCGATCATGGTTTTGCCGATTTATCTGGTTTAGGTCGTAACCCTTTAGGTATCAATACAGCGGTAGACGGTAACAACGCTTCCGGTGAATTGTTCTTAACAGGTCAAGCAGCAAGTGGATTTACAGCAGGTAACTTCGTAGATAATGGTTCTGGTGTGGTTGGTAAGATCCAGAAGATTTTAGGTAACGATGTTTACTTGAACGCTGTTCGTGGCGGTGTATATGCCACAGGAGAAACACTAACTGAGTATTCAGACCGTGAATTACAAACAGCAACAGGTCAATCTGTTACTAATAGTGCAGGCACAGCCTTTACTGATGTAGTAGCAGGGTACACTAACATTGGTTTTGCCCACATTAACAGAGACTTCACTGGAGGCACCGTAGCTTCAGGTCCGTTCCAATTAGGCGAAGTAGTCAATCAAGTTGGTGGGGCAGTCCTTAAGTTTGTGACGATTATTGGCACTACCTTATACATGGAGAATGTATCAGGCTCCCCAACAGGTACTGGTGACCTTACAGGGGCAACATCAGGTGCAACATACACACCAACAGCAACAAGTGTGCAAACATCGGCTGACCAAGATTTAAACAATGGTGCAGGTGTTCAACCGTACAACTTCTTTATTGGACATGCGGCACGTAGTCCGGCAGAGATTTATGAGTATGGTAAGTACATCACTCGATATGGATCAGTAACAGCCCTATTCACATTAAATGGTGATGATGGTCAAGAATACCGATCTGCTAATGAGGGTACGTACTCAGAGGTTAAGAAAGCCCCTTACGGTACCTTAGCCGGAACAACCTTCTATGGTGCCACTGGTGTATGGATGGATGCTTACTCGGTAGCTGACTTTGTATTACTAGATGCTAACCTAGCAACACAATCGCCTCCTGATTATCAGAAAGCGGTAGCGTCACATGATGATTTAGATGGGTCAGTATCTACATTAGGCGGGGTACAGCTATTCGTATCAGAGATTACAGGTTCTGGTGGCACATACGTTACACCGTACACCTTTGATCAAGCAGGTTCTACTGCCAACACTATACGAGCTAATGAAGCTATCGATATTAATAAGACACCTCAAACAGGTACTGTTCGTATCGGTGACACTGAATATGCTTACACAGGATTGAATACAGCAACAGATGACTTTACTGGAGTAACACCAGATCCAACAGGTGAGTCTAATGCTGCTGCATTTAGTGTACCGTTAATCTCATTACTAGCAGATGCTGATACTGAGCAATCAGATAATATCATCTACTCAACACCGTTCTGGTGTCGAATCGTAGCTAGGCGTTGGGGTACTAAGCCATATACGGTAGATGCTCAGTTTGGTGCTAACGGACTGAACTTCTCACCTATCCTATCAACAGATCCACAGGCTAAACCTTAATGAGTAATCCTACAGTAGAGTTACTGAAAGAGGTTATACTAGAAGCTAATCTTCCGGAGGGTCAGAATTGGGCTACTCTGGAAGACCTTCTTAAGGCGGCTGAGAGATTAGATAATGGCGATACGGAATGACATAACAGTAGATTGGGGTGTAAGTCCACGACTTATTACAGTGGCATCTCCCTCAGTTGAGCTATCAGCTACAGATCTATTCGACACACTACGAGCAAGAGAAATAGACAACGAGGCAATGGACGAAGATATTATCGTTAATGCTGGTGGGTTTGAAGCTCTTGGTGGTGGTGTAGTTGTTGGTATAACCGTAACACTATTAAATGCACTAGTAGGGTTTGAGTCTAGAACAGGTCCGAGCTTTACTCAGTGCTCTATTTCAGGTGGTAATGTAGTAGCGTTAGAAGATGATTTAGCGACCTACTTCAAGACCCCACTACATACTACTGAGTTTGTGTTTGTTGTAATGGCTAACAGTTCCTCAGCAACACAATCTGATTTAGAAGCTATTCAATATGCTTCATTTCAGAACGGTGTATGGATTGACGACACATCTTCACAAGCAGGAACAGGTTTCCCATCCGGCAATAGAGAGTTTCCAGTAAACAATGCAGGAGATGCTCTAACTATAGCTGCAAACAGAGGCTTTGATAAGCTGTATGTATTGGGGAACTATACGTTTGGGTCGGGGCATAATATAGATGGGTTTACTATAGAAGGACAGAATGCTGTTAAGTCTATTATCACTATAGACCCTGAAGCTAATGCCACCCTACTAGAAGTATTTGAAGCTAAAGTAGTGGGAACCCTAGATGGGGGATCTACTCTACGAGAATGTTTACTTGATAACCTGAATTACATTAATGGATTTATACATCAGTGTATCCTTAATCCGGGCACTATTGTTTTAGGCGGTGGAGCCACTGCGTTTATCATGGACAGCTATTCAGGAGTGGCAGGTACCTCAACACCCATTATTGATATGGGAGGCTCTGGTCAAGGTCTAGCACTCCGTAATTATAGTGGTGGGATCACTATCACTAATAAAACAGGACCGGATAGTGTATCCATAGATTTATTAGCAGGACAAGTGGTACTAGACAATACAGTTACTAATGGCACTATTGTAGTACGCGGTAATGGTAAAGTAGTAGACACTTCCGGAAACCATATATTATCAGGGGCATGGAACGGTGCCACCATAGTAAATGAAACTCCTAGTCAGTTACACCCACACACATTGGATATGATAGCTAAAGCCATATGGGGTGCTTTATTAGCAAATCACACTGTAGCTAACTCCTTCGGATCATTCACTAAGAAGTTACTAACAGTGGTTAAATTCCTAGGACTTAAGTAGTCTGACGTTGTAATATTTACCCATCTAATATGCAATGGATTTGGAAAGGGTTATGACTACTAATAAAAATAATAATATAGATGTGGCGGTGGAGAGGGATGGTATTAAGTTGGGTTGGAATGTATTAGCATTAATCGCTTCAGTAGGATTAGGGTTTTATGTATCAGCTATCATCACTCCCATTACTAGGGATGTTGCCACGTTAATGACCGATCACAAAGCTACACAGAAGGTTGACGAAGTATTAAATGCGGAGATTATACGATTACAAGGTCGTATTAATTTTCTTGAATCACATCATCGTAGTTGGGCTAATCCTAGATCTTCTACTACAGGAGAAGAATAATGAGAGCATCCCACCATCATGTAGAGATCAATACCGTTGGAGATATATTCTCTAAGATACTAAGTCATATTACAGATATACCTGTACCCCAAGCAATCATCACTATGGTTTGTATTGGATTAGTATTGGGATCTGCTTCCTCCCATAACCTAGAACTAGCCACTAAAATAGTACAGACCTTATCCGTGTTTTTGGGAGTAGCCTTCTGTTTAGGAACCGGTATGATTTATGACACTATGAGTAAGGTAGAGAGGCACATTGTTGCCTATGGCATATCAATCATTGCCTTTATAGCAGTATCTAAAGCATTTCTTGTTAAGGCGGGGTGGTTACAGTTAGCCCCTGACGTAGCAATCATAGCCATTATCCTGTTTTTATGTATGTTGATTGTTCAGGGGTGGGTACATAAGGATAAGACCGATGACGAGAAGCATAAATAGTTTAGTAATCCATTGTTCAGCCACCAAGGAAGGTAAGGATGTATCAGCCAACACTATTAAAGGTTGGCATATTAATCCTAAGTACAACAAGACCACTGGCTTATATAAGTACAAAGGCAAAATATACTCTAAAGAGGAGTTGCCTCCAGAAGTCAAAGATCTTAAAGGTAATGGTTGGTCAGATATTGGCTACCATTATGTAATAGGACTAGATGGGGTTCTAGAGGACGGGAGACCTAATCAAGTAATAGGTGCTCATGCCAAAGGACATAATAGAACATCCCTAGGGATCTGTTTGGTGGGAGGTTTAGGTAAAGATATGCAACCCAAGATAACGTACACCATTGCCCAGATGAAAACCTTGAAGGCACTAGTTAAGTTCTTACGTAAAATGTATGATATAGATGATAGTAATGTTGCAGGGCATAGAGACCTTGGAGCCTTAAAAGCTTGTCCTTGTTTTGATGTAAAAACATGGATGGAGTCAGGTGAATTAATAGATTAATATTTGGAGTAGATCATGTCAGCAAGAGAAAATACAACACGAGCAGTAACACCTGTAGATGATGCAGAGATCACAGAGTTTAGTGAAGTGATGGTAAATGTAGCTGGAACACTGGCTGTTAAGACTATTAACGGTACTCTTCAACCATATCCTGCTGTACCTGCAGGCGTATATATCTCAGTAGGCTCATGTAATGTTGTTATGCTTACAGGCACAGCGGCAACAGGTATTCTAGTTCGATAGGAGGTCAATATGACACCCGAATCTATAGTGTCTGAACCCACATTAGATACGTGGGAGAATAGACGTAGAATGGCATACATATGCTTAGTTGCATTACTGGTGGTGATACAGGAGGCTATAATATTGTCTATACTATTACCCGCAGAATCTATGACAGCTATTATGCCAGTAATCACCACCAGCTTATTTGTATTAGCTAGTGTTATTAGTGCCTATATGGGACTAGCAACATTAAACGATGCAGACTTCTGGACTAAGAAGAAGGAGTAATCTATGTGGGGACTAGTTTCGGGGCTATTTAAAGGTAAGCCCTTAATCATAATGATAGCAATACTTTTGGCAAGTACTGCTGCATTAGGTATGACCACTAAGCACTTGTACACCAAGAACGTACAGGCTAATGTAGCTATGCAATCGGCACAGGACAGTTATGATTTGTCATTGGCTGAGAAAGATATAGTAATACAGTCATTAGAGTCTAGTAAAAAGAACTCAGATACAGCCACAGCTTCTAAAGCCAAGGCAGTAGCTAAACTTAAGAAAGCTAATAGAGAACTGGAGGGTAGGATCCATGAACTTGAACAAAACAATGAAGAGATTAGGGAGTATCTTACTAGGGTTATTCCTACTGAGTTGTATAACGAGTTGTGGTTTCACGACTAAGGTAGAGAAGCACACCACTGTGTTAGCGTGTGGTACTGTTTCTTTACTAGAAGTACACCCAGAACCAGAACCACCTTTAGCAACGACAGGGGCTATGGTGGAGTGGATGAATACAGTACGGGATGAGTTAAGGTCATGCAATGTTGACAAGCAAACCTTCCGTACAGAAATGGAAGCCAATATTTTAGACTTGGAGAAGGCTAATGCAAAAACTAATTAGTATTGCTGGCGGTATCGTAGGTTTAATAGGAGCCTTGCTCGGAGCCTTCCTATGGCTTAATGCAGAGTTTGCTCATGCTGAAGAAGTACAGAAATCTATGGCTAGAATTGCATTAGATGCCCAAGAGTCACTAATAGAATATAAAGTAGAAACAGCCTCAGAAAGGATTAGGTCACTTCGTAGGTGGAAGGTCAATAATGAGATACTATTTGATGAATATGATGAAGCTGAGTTACTGGATTTGAGAGAGTCTAGGAAGTTCCAAATGGAGAGGCTGGGTGACATTAGAGTACAACAAAGAGCGATAAAATAGGTAGTATTATTTATTTGACAAACGCTGTAAAACTGTTAGAATATATCTGTAACATTAATTAATAAACCCACGGAGGGTTAAATTATGAAACGTACAGATCAAAAACATTACCAATATGTAGTCGATACACTCACCACCAAAGTAGAGGTTGTATTAGATACTAATAAAGTATTAGATATTGTCTATCTCAATGAGGATGTCATTGCTTTAAAAGCAGAGCGTCCTAGTGGTGCTATTACTTACTGGGTAATGTCACGATACATTGATGAATTAGATACGTGCAACATGCATGATCAGGAGCACTAGTCATGTTATCAGCCCAAGGCATTACCTTAGAGAATATTGATAACCTTTTAAGTATCATAGGTTGTACTGGATACCACCAACAAAGAGGGGAACATTGGGACAGAGTATTTATTAATGTCCCACAAGAAAGTGGTGTTCCCTTATCTCTGGGTAGAGTAATGTTTGAGAATGGTACATTCTCTCATGTTAACTGGTACTGCTACCCAGATAGGGGTGTTATTAATGATGCCCACAGACACTACTTCAATTTCTATTTAGCTGTAAATAATCTACCCATATTAGAAGATCTTATGTGGGGAGGCTTTGTTAAGTCTGTCACTAATATTGCTCAGATAGAATACAATAAAAAAGTACAAGCCAGAGAAGCATTACCTAAGTTTAAGGCTAATGGTAAGATGATACGGAGAAGTGCTTTAGCTCCACCTAATCAGTGTAAGGAGGCTTATAAAATCCTTACAGATCTCATTAACGACAGCAAGGAATAATAATGGAATATTTGGTACAGTTTGATGGTAGAGTTATTATGGGTATGGGAGAAACATCACCTAGAGTAATGAAGGTAATAGTCCCAATATTTACATGCCAAGAACACTTGGATGATTATATTATTAAAACTATATCTAAATGTTGGGAGAGGGTTTCCAACGTCACGTACACAAAGGTCTCAATATGAACACATTAGAATTGGCATTGAAAGCCGAACTCCCGTTAATAGCTATTACAACTACTGACACAATTAACTTAGAACAGGTATTGAAGTATTTGGCTCCTAACGGGTTACAAGTAGAGATCACTACCAATCACCCCCAACCACCATTAAAACCTGCCATAGGTGCCTTTCCTTGTAAATACATGGTACTTAATGAGGTTCTTCACCCTATGGAAGCGTATTACCACTGGGCAACTGAAAATGAGAAGGTATTAATATTCGTTAATACAGATCCTAATGACCTAGGAAACCTAGTATTTGATGGAGGTAATCTCCCCACACCAGAACCAATGGTGGCAGAACTATTGTCTCATGCATTTGACCCCGATACGGTAGAGCAGATCATCCCCACATTAGGAGGATTAACTCTTAAAGATGTTGGGGAAGTGTGTAGATTAGCCATGACCTTATCAGGGGAGATAACTCCCCGAGCAATTATGTCTATCCGACAAATGTTTATGACTAAGTTAGTGGGTATTGAGCAAGTTAATACTGATACTCCATACTACAAACCAGATAGTGCCTTAGAAGCATGGGCAAGTTTAAATAAACATTACTTCTTGGGGGACACAGATCCTAGATTAGTACCTAGAGGGTTACTTGCCTATGGTAAGCCGGGGACGGGTAAAACTGAAGGCGGTAAGTATTTAGCTAGAGAGTGGGATCTTCCCCTGTACAGATTAGATATTGCCGGCATGATGAATAAATGGTTAGGGGAAGCTGAAGGTAATCTTAAGAAAGCATTAGCCCAAGCAGAACAAGAAGCGCCTTGCATACTTCTACTAGATGAAATAGAGAAACTGTTTAGTACTTCAGATAGTGAAGGTGGAGCCACTACCAGACTATTAGCCCAACTACTTTGGTGGATGCAGGAACATAGACATAAGATTATTTGTATTCTCACCACTAATGATAAAGACTCCTTACCCCCAGAATTATATCGGGCTGGTAGGGTAGATAAATCTTTACAATTCAATGGGTTAGCCCGTAAAGAGGGGTATAAATATATTAGCAGATTATTGGAAACCTTTGGGGATTTAGGAGAACCGACAATAGATCATATTCATGCAAGGGTTCTAACTTTATGGGATGGGAACCCTAAAAAGGTAATACCACAGGCTACAATATCAGCCACAGTATATGACGAAATAAAGGAGCTACATATTTGACAAACGATAAACACACTGGTACTATGGTCTAGTAACATAAGCAATTCTCAAAATATACCCAAGGAGGGTAATAATAATGCAATTAGAAAACGCACAGATGGTCTCAGGTACCACAGGTAATCCTGACTATTTAGTAATTAGTACGTCACAAGGTTTATGCCTTTCAATTAAGCCAGTATTTGAACCTGCTCAAGGGGTGGTTGTTATTGGTGTAAGACTTAGAGCAATGGAGTATACAGATATTGAATCTAAAGTAGCCACTATTGTAGCTAATAAAAATATTGGGAAGTATGCTTTAGAAGTATTCTCAGATATTCCCTTCAAGAAAGTACAGTCTAGTTATGCCTCAGTATTTATAGGTACACCCCTACATATAACCAGTAAAGAAGAGTTTGTAGCCTTAGAAGATATTCTTAATGAAAAAAATCTACTAGGTGAACTCAAGGGTGTTTGGGGGGGGATCTTGGATAAGAGTGATATTCCTTTAAACCATGACCTCAAAGATATAGAATCCTACATTACTGAGGCTATAGTAGACACCTTTAAAGGTGTATTACAGTCCTATGGTATTACCTCCGAAAAAAAACCTAGTAAGTCCAATCCTGCAAAAGTACTAGCGTTCCCTAGTAACGACAAAACAAAACATTAAAAGTATTAACCATATAGGTTAAGAGTTTTTACTCTTAGCCTATTTTTATCTCTGGTGGGAGTTGGAAGTATGGGCGTTAAGCACCTTAAAGAATCTATGGCAGTTGAGCATGCAATGCCAAGTATCAAAGCAACATTAAATTGTTTGGCTATTCATGCCAACACTAAGTCTGAAACATGGGTATCTGTTAGAACTATTCGTAAAGAAACTAACCTAAGTGATAGATCTATACGGTATGCCTTAAGAAGTTTAAAGGTACACGGCTTCCTTACTTCTGAAACTCGCAAAGGTAAGTATGGTGGGCAAACTTCCAACCTGTATAAATTATCAATATCTGCAGGTGAATATCGAGAGAAAATTAAAGATGTAAAACCTACCCCCCATGCAACCATTGCAGTCCCCCCCTGCAACCATTGCATACCCCCCCTGCAACCATTGCAGTCCCATATATCTAAAGATATATTGAATAGTAATTCTAATAGTAATAACGAAGGAAATAATAATTTCCCAGAGGAGGAAGAAATGGATATACCAAAAGGTCAGAAGGCTAAGGATGTAATAGCCAAGTTTGCTAATGGTAAATCACCTACAGATTATAAAACCCCTTCTGTAGTTGGAAGAATGGAAAAGATCTGGAAGGAGAATAAAGAAGGCTTTACTAAAAGTTGGACAGGTAAAGAACGTGGTCAGGTTAAGCATTTTATTAATGCAGTCGGTTCCAACCAAGCAGAGAAGGTGTTTACTAAGATATTATCTTCATGGGTAGCATTTGCTGGGAAGGTAAAGCAGCTTAAGGCTATTAAAACAGTACCTCCGGTACCAGACTTAGGGTTTATGTTAAAGTACGCTGAAATAGCCGTTAATTTGGATATTAAGAAAGTGGTGGAAGGTACGTCTAAGCAACCGAGTAGTATTGGTAAACCTAAGCACTTAAGTGCAAAGATGCCAAAGGGGATGATTAAATGACAACATCATTAGCAGACAATGTATTAACTGACGAAGATACTAACGCAGTTAAATTCCATGCCAAAAAATATGCGAAGTATTATGAGCCGGGAATATTGGATATGGAGCATCATATTCGATTAGTAGAAAAGCTTAAGGACTTGTCCCGCAAAACCAATGTCCCAGAATATTTTGTGTATAAGACCCGAGTATCAGACTATTGTTCTGAGGCTGAGATAGATTATGTTCGTAAACTTAAAACATGGTCCGATAATGGGGTGGCAGGATTAGCCTTCACAGGATCAGTGGGGGGTGTCGAGGATAAGATGATGTCCATTGCTGGAGCCATTACTCGTAATATGATTAA
>WTBY01000076.1 GCA_013138865.1 Helicobacteraceae bacterium
AAGCTGAAATTAAAAAAATAGTGGAGCAATAGATGGCACTTTCAGAATTTAAAAATAATTATATAGAATTATATAAGACTCTAGTAGATACGACTAAAGATACAGCATTTTACAAAGATATGATTAAAAATATTACGGATGCTGTTGATGAGTCTAGTATACGTGAAGATGAGAAACTAGCATATATTATACAAGCTCAAGTCGGCATAGTTAACTCTACTACTCAAAATGCTATGCAGACCGCTTTGTCTGTTATAGAAAAAGAAGAGACTATAGAACTAGATTTAGAACTTTTACAGAGTAGTATTGACCTCAAGGATGCGAGTGTAGGTCTTGCAAACAGACAAAAAACTGCTCTTGATGATGCTAGAAATGTTAAAAAAGCTGAAACACTAGGTAATACTATTGCACTTATTGAGAGTGGTGGTTCTAACGCTCCAGCAGAAACTTGGACGAAATACAATAGTGCAATTATGCTAATAGGTTAAGCCTATGGCTAAGATAAGATACCTTATAAACAATAATCCTTACCTCTCAATGGTATCGGCTATAAAGAGTGAGAATATTGTTTATAGTGCATTTTATAATAAGTTTAAAGAGTTATGGGGTCGCTTAAGCACTAACACTTTTAGCGATGAGTGGAGTCACGATATGGCTCTAAATATTGTTGATGGCATAGAGGTTTTTGGTGCAAGTAGAGTCTATCTGTTTAATGATGGTGAAGTTGATTATAAGTACACAAAAGAGATATGCAAAGTTATTGGCGCATCTTATGACTCTTTACTTTCAAGTCGTGGCGATGTTGAGTCTCTATATTTAGATCTAAGCGGACTAACTAAAAACCTTGACTTTAGCGATGAGCTATTAATTGAGAACGCTATGAGTAATATGGTTGAGATTATAGAGCCTTATGATGTAGATAGCCTCTCACTCTCTTTTGTTGTTGATAGCGAGTTTGACCCACTCATTAATGAGAACTTTACTCTCTCACAACTGAGAGGACTATCTTTAGCTATTGATGATAACACTGCTGATTATATAGCTGACTTAGACCTCACACCCTCAATTAAGTATTTTACTCTTCCTACTGCCCTCTCCTCTTTAAATGAGACTACACAAGAGACTACCTATTCTAAAGTTAATGGTGCAGAGATTAATATTGACTCTAGTGAGCTTTATGCTCTACTTGGTACTATGGGTCGCTATAGTGACAATATGGATGCTATGTTTAATAGTATAGCTGTTAGTTGTGAAATACTTAGTGATAGAGTTATTGTAAATCAGTATACAGAAGATGTTACATATAAAAGGTACAAATATACTATAGAGTTTAATTTTGAAAGTAGTGTATCTAGTGTTGATGGTAGTGTTAATAGTTTAATTAATTGGGATTATTTAGCCTCTACATCTTTTTCGACTCCATTTGCTCAAGAGTACAACACTCATAAAACATGGTACGAGCAGAATACTCAAGAGGACTCATTTGGATCGTACAACACTTTTTCACTCAGCAATAGACCTTACAAAGAGTTTCTAATTTGGAGTGCAATAGTCTCTTACCTTGATGCGTTTGATGATGTAGACAATATTTTTTACAACAAGCGTGAGAGTGGGTTTATGTTTAAAAGAACTACAACCTATTTACGTTTTGATAGGCTCTCTAATATTTCAAATAAAGAGTTTACAGACCTACTTGTTATGAGTGTTTATGTTGGTTATGTTTCTAAAGATAGTGGTGGTTGGTTTGGTGGTGGTTTTTTAGGAAACTTGCTTGAGGTAGTCTTTGTCATGGTTGTAGTTGTTGTTGGTATAGTCCTCTCTATTTTATTTTGGAACCCTACCCCTTTAGCTATTGCAATAGGTATTTTAATAGTTGCTTCTAAATATACTAACATGAGTGCAAGAGGTCAAGGCTTCGCTGGTTTTGGTATAAAAGTTCTTGGTGTTGCTGGTACGGTTATGGGTCTTTATGACGTTTATACTATTGCTTATGACTTAGCTATTGAAGAGGCTGGAGCTGAGTTAGTTGCTCAAGGTATGAGTGACGTAGCAGTTGAAGAGGTGGCATATAGTGAGCTAGTTATGAATGTATCTTTAGAGAGTGCGCTAAAAATTGGTAACGAACTTTATGGTGCTTTTAACCTACTTGCTCCAGTTAATGACAAAGTAGCAGATGTTGATAGTGTAGAATATGAACAGAGTGAAGATAGTGCTATTTATAGAGTAAATAGCTCGTATGATTTTTATGATGATGTATATAATATTTATGGTTAAGGAGTTTAACAATGGCAGATAGTACATGGGGTTGGTTAAAACCAGCTACGGAGTTTATGGGAAGTGATGCTTTTAAAAATATAGCCTCTATCACTGGTAGTGGTCTTTCTGCGTATGGAAATTACAAGAGTGCGCAGAACCAAAAAAAACAGTTTGAGGCTATGTTTGATTTGGATAAGGCTCAGTTAGCACGTGATAATAAGAAAGAAGATGATAGACAAGATACTATTAATAGTATTTATGCTCCTAAATTAAAAATATAAGGTTGAAGATATGAGTTATAAAAAACGATGGAGACCTCACTACGCTGGACTTACTTTTGCTGGTGGTGGTAATGTTGCTAATATAGGTGGTGACATGATAGAAGGTGGACTACTACAAGATAGTAAAAATCAAGCTCTTAATGCAAAAACAAAAGCTTTAAAGCTAGATGACAGTAGAGTAAAACTTAGTGAAAATATGTATAAAGATGCACAACTAAAACTAGATAAAGATGATGCTCAACTAAAAGCTAATAGAAATGCAAAGATAGCATCTACTAGAAAGTTTTTTAAAGATGAGTATAAAATAGACACATCTAAAATGAGCGATGAAGATATTTATTTTAATAGTGATCGCCTTGAGAATGTTTATAAAGACAAAACCTCTCGTAATGCTCCTAAGTTTTTCTCAACACCTGATGGAATAGTTGCTGGTTACTTTGACAAAGATGGTAAGCCAGTTACTTCGTTAGCTTTTAAACCCTCTTCTAAAGAAGATAAGAAATTTGTTAAAGAGAGAGAAAATTATATAAAAGTTGATGACTCTAAAGAGTGGAATAAATATGAAAAAGGTATTAACTTTTCAGATGGTTACTATGTTGATAAAGATGAATATGCAAAAAGAGAAGAGAGTAAAAAAATACTTAATGATGATGTGAAATAACTAGGCTACAAATAAGCTTCCTAAGGCTTTTTTGTAGCTTCGCGCTCAGAATTATGTAAGGTAAATGATAAGTTCACCAAATAAAAATTCTAAACATTGATAGCACTTCATAAACATGAACAATATTTTAAAACTCATTTGTTTTCCTTTCACAACAGACTCGTATCAACCTACGTTTCCATATTTGAAAAATACAGTATTATCAGCGATATGTGTTTTCACTTCTTGGTTCGGAATGGTTCAAGGTGTTCAGTTGCATCCACACTCTATAGTTACGACAAAAAAAAACCCCCACTAAATTAATAGTGGAGGTAAAGGAGAGTTGAAATAGGAATTGACAACTCTATAAGTTAAAATATTGTAATCATTATCTGTGCTATCAAATAAAGGATATACAATGAAAGTCAAAGAACTAATTTGGCTTCATTAGGCGTAGTATAACATCTAAATCTTAATTTTAACTGGGGAAATTGGGGGTTTAGCCTTTACATCATTGACATTTTAGCAACTAAAACCTTATAGAATAAGTACAATTATTTATAAAGGTTGCAGTTGTGAAAGTTGGAGATATATTCTCACAAGATGAGATTTTAGCATTACAAGCAGAGGGTCACGATAGAAAAGCTATTAATAAATTAGCGTCACAACAACATCGTACAAACATTAAAGCAACATCACAACAACCTCAAACTAAACCCACCCCTATTAAAGATTATATTTTAAACTCTGATGATACTGCTGCTAAAGTTGCACGTGGTCTTGGTACTACTGGTTTAAGAACTGTCTCAATGCTAGACTTTGGAGCTGAGAAACTTGGCTTTGATTTGAGTGACGATAAAAAAGTTGATACGCTTTTACAAAAGTTAGATGATAAAAAGGAGTCTACATCAAGAGCCACACTACCCTCTGATCGTTTAGTTGAATTGGAACAACTAGATAGTGAGTCACAAAAAGCATCAAGCGTTTGGGATAATGTAAAAGCTGGTGCTAATAAGATGATAGATGTTGCAACTCATCCGAGCGAGTGGACTACTCAAGGAGTCGTAGAGGGTACAACCGATCCACTTAACTTAGTTAGTTTTGGTGCTGGTAGTGTTGCTGCTAAATTTGGTACCACCCTACTCTCTAAAGTTGCATTTGGTGGTGGAGCTGGAGCTATTGAGGGTGCTGTTGTTAATAGTGCTGGTGAGTATGCAGTTGAGCGTGGTCGTGGTAAGAGTGAAGATGAAGCTACAAAGGTAGCTATTCAGTCTGCTAGTGGTGGTGCTGTTGCTGGTGCTTCTTTTGGTTCAATGGGTGGTGCATGGAATGGAGTTAATAAAACATCACAACAAAACCAAAACAATGTTAAAGAGACATCACAACAAAGTCAAGACGATATTTTAAGTAATCCCCTACTCCATACAGATGAGCAACTAAATAACTCTATTGAAGATGGAATTATAAATGATCCTTTTTCAAAAGCTACACCAAAAGTAGATCCAAAGTTTGCTAAAGATGTAGTTTTTGAAGCTGAACCAAAAGAGCCTAACTTTACTTTAGTGCATGAAAATTTACCAGCAGTTTTAAATGAGTTGGTAAATGCTGAAATAGTAGAGGTAGAAGTTGCAAAAGCTATAGAAGCAAAACACACTATGCTTTTAGAGAATGATGCTCATGTTATGGACTTAAAAGGTTGGAGTGAGTCAATAGGTCAAGATGTAATCGATGCTATGAACTCACAAGCTATAAATAGAGTCAATGCAGTAGAGAAAGAAGCTAGAGAGTTTAAGGCTCGTGAGTCTCAACTTTTACAAGAGTTAGTATCTCAAGGGGCAAAACCTAGTGAAGTCAAAGAGCAGATTAATAACATACTTACTCCTAGTGAGAATGAGGCAAAAGTTACTCTTATTATTAATGATGGTAACGCTATAGAGAATAAATTTGCTGGTTGGAGACTTGGGGAGTATTTAGACGAGTCTATTAAGAACCCTCGTTTTGAAAAAGAGGAGTTTAACAACATTCTAACTCAAGCTGGAGCTAGTGAGAACTTAGCAAAAGTTGCAAGTGATAGTTATGCTTCTAAAAATATTACACTCTTTGATGATTATGTAGCTAATGAGTTAGCTCATGCACAAGCCTTAGACAATGATGTGACTATGACTAATGTAAAAGGTGCTTTAGCCATTGATGATATTGAAACAACATCTAAACAATATCGTAATAGTGTCGATACAATGTTAAAGCAACATCAAGAACATAAACAGTATAATGATTTATTGGACTTTACTAGAGAGCTTGAATATAGTGATACTCTCTATAAACAAAATGAGGTAAGTGCTGGTAAGCTAGACGGAATTGACAACTATATAGATCCAACTTATGAGCCTAATTATGCTCATGGCTTTTCGCTTAGTAAAGCAAAAGTAAAAAGGATTGAAGAGGGTAGGGCAACACTTGAAGATTTGAATGATTTAAAAAACGACTTAGCTATAATGGAGCAAGATAAAAATTTCAACCCTCCTGAGCTAGAGAGTTTTGATGAGTTAGTAGCTAGACTAAATAAAGAGAGTCCAGCAAACAGTGAAGAGGCATTAAGCCTATTCGGAAATGAGGAGATATTAAATGACACAAATACCATACACAACTTGGAAAGAGATCGCACAGACTCAAGAGCTAATGACACCATTTATGATAGCAATGTTAAAGATGGAACAGCAGAGCTTTTTGACAACGATCGACTTAATATCAGAGGCTCTAATGAGCGAGTTGAAGATAGAGCAAAAAGTAGTGATAGCGTACCTAGAAGTGATACCTCTTCTATTGGAGAGAGAAGCGATAACGAGTTACATCAACAAAACGAAACAGATGGATCTACGCAAGGTGCTAGTGGAAGTGAACACAGCGCAAGAAGCGATAGAGCTGATGAGACTAGAACATCGTTTAAGCGAGGAGCAGAGCAACCAGCTAACGAGAATGTTAACAAACGAGAAAGTAGTAAAAGCGATACGAGTAGTGATACAGATGGTATTAAGCAAGGTGGTAGTGGGTTAGACTTTGAACAGAAGTTAAAACTACAAGAGTTAGCCGATGAAATAGAGGTTAGCTTTGGTGATGAAGCTAACATAGCTCGTACACTCCCTATACAACTCCCACACCAACACACAAATACACTCAAAGCTGAGAAGCGTTTTTTTCAAGATGGTAAAAAAGGCATGATGTTCACTGATGGCACTGGTACTGGAAAAACTTACACTGGTGCTGGAATAGCTAAGCGTTTTTTTAATGCAGACAAGAAAAACATACTTATTGTTACACCTACAGACATAAAAGTAAAAGACTGGATAGCAGACTCAAAAAACCTACAACTACCAATTACACAACTAAAAGGTATTAGCGATGCTGGAAGTGATGTTGTAGCTACTACATACGCAAACTTTAGAGACAACAACGCACTACTAAAAAGAGATTTTGATTTGATAGTTTATGATGAGTCTCACTACATCATGCAAGATGGAAAAGGAAAAAGTACCTCTACAACTCAGCAACATTTACGTATTAGTAATGGTGGTGAGTTTCCTATTACTCAAAGAGCAGAGAGAAGAGTTATACCTGATGAGATACTAGATGATCTTAGTAGTATAAATAAAGATATGAGTGATGAGAGAGTAGAGCAGATACGTTCACGCTACTGGGATGCTAAAAAAGAGTTGAGTGATGAGATAGATGCTGAGATAGTTAAGATAAAAGAGAATGATGTAAAAGTTGTTTTTTTAAGTGCTACACCATTTAAAGGTCACTTCAATCTTGATTATGCGATGGGTTATCTTTTTGATGTTGGTGCAGAAGATGGCACAAGCTATAACAGTGGAAATGGACGTGATCGCTTTTACATAGAGAACTTTGGTTACAAGATGCGTTACAACAAGCTTACTCGTCCTGATGCAGAAGTTAATGTTGCAGTTATGGAGCAACGCTTTAGTGACAAGCTAAAAGAGAGCGGTGCTATGAGTGGTTACACTATGGATATACCTCAAGACTATTCACGTGAGTTTGTTAAGATAGGTTTAGATGATACCGATCGCATGAGTGAAGCTTTAGAGTCTGTTATGAATTATGATAATAAAAAGTATGAAGATTTTAGAAAATTTGTAAATCATAGATTTTGGGATTATTTAGAGTCTAATCAGATGTATGAGGGTATGAAAGCTAAGTACTCTATACCTCTAATTAAAAAACATTTAGACTCATCTAAGCAGATTATTATATTTCATAGGTATAACTCAGAGGCTACTACTGCACCCTTTAATTTTGCTAACTACTCGTATGTATCACGCTCAATGAATGGCAAAGAGAGCTTAGTTAGAATGGCTGATGATGACAAAGCTCTTGCTCAATATCAAGAGTTTAAAAAAGAGTTTAGTGATGTTGTTGGTATGGATGGCTTTGATACTGTTCAAGCTTCTATTAAAAAAGAGTTTGGTGATGATGTAGTTCTGTTTAATGGAAAAGTGCCTAAAGCTACACGTGCTAAAAATGTTAAAGCATTTAATAGTGGTGCTAAAAAAATAATAATCATTCAAGAACAAGCTGGTAAAGAGGGTATAAGTCTGCATGACATAGATGCTACAGCTCAAAGAGTGTTAATGAATTTTGCTCTACCTTATGATCCTATTGCTGGAATACAGATAGAGGGTCGTTCTTACAGACTTGGAACTAAGAGTGATGCAATATACCAGTACCCTATACTTGGCTTTAAGATAGAAGAGTATCAATTTGGCTCTATAATAAATAAGCGTTTAGGAACTACTGAAAATTTAGCACTTGGAACTCAAGCAAGGGCTTTAGCTGATAGTTTCAAAGAGAGTTTTATGAACTCTATTGATGAGAGTGTAGCGCACTTGTCTCTTGGTAAAGGTGGTAAAGCACTTGACCGCAATAGAGTAGAGCTTAGTCAATGGGATCTAGCTATTAGTGACTACTTTACTAATGCTAAAAAAACATCTAAAAATAAAGCAAGTGAGGGAGCTGACTACTTCGCTACACCTGAGCCACTTGGTTTTAAAATGGTAGAGTGGGCTGACATTAAAAAAGGAAATGAAGTTTTAGAGCCTAGTGCTGGTCATGGTGCTATTGCTCGTTACTTTCCTGATGATACAACAAACAGAATGATAGAGCCTAGTAGCTCACTTGTAGGTAAACTAACTATGAGAGCTAGTGGTGACATAGTTAATTCATCTTTTGAGTCTCATAACATTATTAATAAATATGACACTATTGTTATGAACCCTCCGTTTGGTACTGCTGGTAAAACAGCAATGGATCATCTATCAAAAGCATACCAGCATCTAAAAGAGGGTGGACGTGTTGTTGCGATCATACCTGATGGTAACTCAATGAGAAAGCGTTTAGATAAGTGGCTCTATGCAGAGGATGAAAAAGGTAAGTTAACAAATAGTGCCTCTTTTGTTGCAGAGGTATTACTACCAGCTTCAACATTTGAGAGAGCTGGAACTAAAGTAATAGGACGTGTTGTTATTATAGACAAGGCTGAGGCTGAATATACTAAAACTATAGACCTTAGAGATATTCAAAACAATAAAGAGTTATTTGAGCGTTTAGAGAATATGGAGTTACCAGCTAGAAAAATAATAGAAAAAGATGCTGAGTTAGATCTAGTTAAATTAGACCAGGCACTTAATGATGAACGTATTGAAATTGTTAGTGATGTTGACACACGTGATAACTCTACTCTTTATCTTGCAAAACTAAAAGAGCAGCTAGAACGTGCAGACTTTAACAGAGCAAGAGCTAAGGCTAAAGAGTTTGGTGGCTACTGGAGTAGTTTTAAAGAAGCGTTTATATTTAAAGATGAGAGTGCTGCTAATAAGTTTAAAAGTGAGGGTTGTTAATTATGGCTAGATGTAAGAGCAAGAAGTTAGAAGAGTTTTTAGATGATGAGTTAGCGCACCTAAAGAAGAACCCTTTTAATGGTGTAAAGTTTACTAAAGAGGATAGAGCAAAAATATTAAACTCTCTAAGAGTTCAGTTAGAACGCCCATTAAGTAAAGAAGAGTTAAACATCTTTAATGTTTCAGTTGGTGAAAAGAAGAGTGCTGAGATTAAAACATCTACTTTAGATGGTCTTAGAATACTTTTACGAGAGGGAACTCGTGATGATGGAATGAAGCATATCATCAAAAGACACTTTGGAGAAAATGGTGACAAGAATGGTGGACGTATAGACTATATAGATATTATTAAGATAGGTGACATTATTAGAAGTAGTGAACCTACACTTCAAAATAATGGTCGCTATAAGTTTAGTATGGTTTTAGATGCTAAGAAGTATTTGGTAATTGTAGATAAAAGCGAAAATATGGGTTTTGTATATACTCTTTATACAGATGATAAATTCGATGTAAATGAAGTTGGCGATCTCAATGATACTACCCTAAAGACCGACCAATTTGTCGACTCCGATACCACACTAGATAGTGGTACTTCAACTTCATCTACTTCTAGTAAAGGTAGTATGACACGAAAAGGCTTTGTTAATTCTGATATTTTTAACTTACCTTATGCTAAATATAAAGAGTGGATTGAGTCAAATGTTGATAGAGGGTTTGACTTTTTAAGTGAGAAACTAGAGGTGCTTAATGAAAAGTTTGACTCTCATAATATGCTCACAACGTCTAAAGCTCAAAAGGATCTACACAACATAGTTAAAGAGTATGAGATAGAGTCTAACAACATCTACACTCAAGCTGGTGAACTTAAAAGCTCACTAGAGGGCTTACATAAAGATGATGGTGAAAACATAGTACGTGCTTTAAATGGTGACTTAGATCCTTTTGAGTTGAGTGATAATCATAAGGCTATTTACGATCGCTTTAGAGACGTAATAGACAAAAATGCTGATGAGCTTGTAGAAGCTGGGGCATTGAATGAGAAGAGTAGGGTACAAGACTATGTTAAACGCTACTATGAGAAGCACTTAGAGACTCAAAGTTTAGTAAGTAAGATGTTTACACATAAGCGTTTTGAAAAGCGTAAGAACCTCACTTATGATGAGAGAATAGCTTTAGGTATGGTAGAAGATGCAAGTTTTGTTATTCCTAAAACAATAGCAGAGCAAAAAGCACAACTACTAAAAGCAAACACACTCAAGTCTATAGCTGATCGCTTTGCAAAAGATGAAGAGTTTGAGGGTAGTGTACTTGTGAGCAATGAGAGTGTTGGTGGTGGTATTTTCAAGTATGGCGCACTTGCTGGTAAGTATGTAAGAGCTGATATTTTTAAGAGTGTTAATGAGGCTCAACTTGCTGGTGATGTTATGAGTGGGTTTGGTCGTGCATGGTTTCAACTAATAGATCATATAAAAGTAAATGTTACTGTTAAGAACCCTGTTACACATCTTTACAACATAGGTTCTAATGTTCTACTAGCTGGACTCAATGGTGACTTAGTTCACTTAGCTAAAGTTATGCACATGGCTAAGTCTGATAAAAAAGGTTTTAATGATCTACTTACAAAAGCTAATAAGCATGGTTTAAATAGCTCTCGTGATGATTATGAGGGTTTGGGTGCTGTTCTTGATAACGAGAAGCCTAACGTGCTTAAAACTATTATGAGTAACCTTTATTTAACTCAAAGCTCTAAAGCTGGTAAAGGTGTTAGAAAACTTTATGACTGGGAAGATAAGATTTTCAAACTTGCATCTATGAAGAGACACTTAGACGATGGAAAGAGTGAACTTGATGCTTACAACTTAGCGAGTGAAGTCTATGTTGATTACTCTACACCACTACCTACTGCTGTAAAGATGGTTGACAAGAGTGGAGTTATGCCATTTTTACACTATGTATGGAAGTCAACACCAGCAACAACAAAGGTGATCGCAAAAAACCCTATTAAATATATTGTTATGCAGAGTGCTATGGTTACGCTTGGAGCTAGTGCATTGTTTAATGAGAATGATGATGATTATAAACCTAAGTGGGCTGAGGATAAAGCTAACCTATTTGGAACTAAAGAGTGGGTTAACTTAGGTAATGGGTACTACTTAAATGCTGGACGTATGATACCAGCTATGAAGTTTGGAGGCTTAGACCTTAGTTTTGATACTGGTTTTGGTTTTGTTGGTGGCGCTGTAAATATTGCTCAAGGTAAAACTCCACTTGGCTATGATATTGCTGGTAAGTACGATAGTGGTTTAGAGAAGCTTACTAAAAAATCTCTTGCACTTATGGAAAACTATCTACCTCCTTTAACATTTGGTCGTTATGGTCAACGTACTGCTCAAGTAGCATTAAGTGAAGCTGGAGTTTTAGACAAGCCCAAAAAGAACTATTATGATGAAGACATGAGTATTGCAGAGATAGCTCAAAGAGGTGTAGGTGTTAGACGTTTTAATGAAGAAAAAGAGTTACAAGAAAAAGCAACTGAGGCTAATACAGTTAGAAAGTACAAGAATAAAACAGAGCCTAAAGCTAAAAGGGTAACTGAAAAAGCGTACAGAGAAACTATGAGTAAACTCAAAACGTCTGCTCGTCAAAAAGGTAAAAAGTTAGTTGATAAAAAGAAGAAAAAATCTACTGGAAGAGTCTCAATTAAACCTCGTTTTAACATTTAAGTGATGTTATAACGAGGTTATAAACTCTATGTATCATAAATATCTTTGTGAAGTTTGGGGTTAATATCCATTATTAGATCATCTAGCTCATGTATGTGATCTAAGATTTTTTTAATGGTCTCTGTTTCTACTCTATATGTAATATCTTTTAGTGTTACGTCTGTCTTGAAGCCTAAGCACGACATTAAAAAATATGCAACATCTGTTTCACCACTTGAAGCACCGCTGTGCAAACTTGCTACTAATATTAATCCAACTATATCATTATCAATTTGTGTTCTATCCATTATATGACCTTTCCTAGTGCTTCATAAATATCTTCATTAGATGCTTTAATGTAGCCTAATGTAGTTTTAACTGAACTATGACCAGCGATTGCTTGAGCTATTTTTACATTACCAGTTGCTCTAACTGCATCTGTAATAAGTCCAGCTCTAAAAGAGTGTGTTGTATATAACTCACCTAATACTTTTGCTAACTGCTCATTTAAAGTTCTAGTAAAAACTGCAACGCTCATGCTAGAACTAGAAGCATTTTTATAAAACAACTTATTAGTAACATCACTTACCTCTAAGTTCTTAATCATCATTAAACCATTTTCACTAAAGCGCAGCAACCTTGCACTATTTGTTTTGTTGTTGTTGTCTAGTGAAATGTTTGTATGCTTCAAAATATGTTTTAAATCATCAAGTGTGAACTCTATGATCTCACTAATTCTACAACCAGTCAAACGTAAAAGAGTAAATGCTCTTAAAAGTTTTAGTTTTGTTGAACGCTGGAGCTTTTTGTCTCTAAGTGTGATCTCCATGAGTCTTTTAAACTCATTCGCTCCTAGAGGCTGTCTATCTTTTGTTGAGTGTTTAGGTCTCATTGGTCTCTCCTAATTATGATACTAAGCAAAATTAATACCTTTTAACTTTGCTTTTAAAACAGTTTGCTAAACTTAGCACTTAGTTTTTATAGAACTATCTCAGCTAGTCTCTCTAATGAACGCTCAAATTTATCGAAGAGACTATCTGTTTTTTCAAACAACTTTTTCATAACTTACCTCCTTTTTAGATTACTGTAACGATCATCTGCAAACCACCTTTAATCTAAATCCATCTACATAACCTATAAGTACCAAGCGTTTAGTAAGAGCACTCCTTTTAGGTTGTTGATCTTTTGTACACTCTATTTGAATGAGAGCTTTAATATCTTGTTTTAGGATTTCTTTTCTAGTTATTGTGCTCATATTTTCTTACTCCATTAAATAAGAAATTGCACAAAATGTTTCTATACACTCTCTATTTTCAGCTTTAGTTTTTAGAATATCCCAATATTCTAAAGCTTTTAATATCTCTATGAAACATTTGCTATAAGTCTCTTGCTCGTTACCAATGCAACCAAACAAACCATCAAAACTAATAGGAGATATTGTATTTGTCAATACGACTCTCTTGTGTTTATATATTCCTTGAGCCTCTACCTGAAACCACTGTTCTGATAAATTGGCATTGTTTTTTAAATACCATCCTTTAACCTTTTTTTCAAATTCTGTTATTTCCATTTGCTACTCCTTTTTATTAACTTTAAAATGGTAACTTCTATTGTCTTAATCTAATGTTAAAATAACACTAAATTAACATTAAAGCAACATCACTATAACATTTAAAGAACATCATATTAACTTATTAATACCTTTTTAGGTAAAGTTAATATAATGTTATTAAAATACCGATATAACATCATATTAACATCAAAGGAGTTTTATGAGTGTAAATACATGGAAACATTTACGCACGTGGCGATATGTAATTGCGATCGCACATAAAAAAGGTGGTAGTGGTAAAACTACAGTAGCTTGTAACTTAGCTGCTGAATTATCAAAAGAGTTTAAGACTACTATTATAGATGCAGACTCGCAACAACATCTAACAAAGTTTAACAACAGAAGAGAGACACCTATAAACTTAGTTGAGTGTAAGAGTGCTGATGAACTGGTTAAGTTTTTAAAGAGTGATGATGGTTTAGTTGTAATAGATTTAGGTGGTTATGATAGTGATCTATCACGTGCCATTTTAACTTATGCTGATTTAGTGATCACACCTATGAGCAATACTGCAAATGACCAAGAGGGTTTAGCAGAATTTTTACCTATTATGAAACAAGTCAAAGATATTAGGTCTGATATAGAGTCTTACATATTAATCAATAGAGTTCATTTTGCAGACAAAGGTACTCTAAAGTTTTTAAAAGGCTTTTGTGAGAAGAGTGATATATTTAACGTGTTTAATACAGTCATACCATCACGTAAGCAACACGAACAAATATTGGCAACTGGTAAGAGTGTTGTAGAGAGTGAGCCATTTAGTAAAGCTTCGCTTGAGATACAAGAGTTAGTTAAAGAGATAAAAGAAAAGGTTGGAAGCAATGGGTAAAGATA
Source organism: Helicobacteraceae bacterium (assembly GCA_013138865.1). Taxonomy (GTDB): domain Bacteria; phylum Campylobacterota; class Campylobacteria; order Campylobacterales; family Sulfurimonadaceae; genus GLR69. Next base: position 14,238 of record WTBY01000076.1, read on the forward strand.
AATTTGCAGTATTAGAAGAGTCGCAAGTTAAAGATGAGTTTGTAGAGGGTTCTGCTCTTAAAGAGACAAAAACAAAAGCAGCAAAAAAAACTATTCAGATACATGGAATGAATGTTGAGTTAGCAGATGCGATCGTAGCAAGTGGTGAAAGCTTTAGCAACTTTGCAAAAAGAGCTATTCGTAAACTAGCTCTTGAAGAGGGAATTATTTAATTCCTCTCCTATCTAGCTCTTCATTAACAGCTTCACGTATTTCCTCACTTATACTTTTTACGATTAAAAAATGAGTTATGTATATATTGGTATCAAGCTTCAACGAATTTCTTATTTGAGCTTTTAGTTTAGCCTTGCCCTTAGTTGTTGAAATCTCCTCTATTGACTTTGAACTTAATAATCTCAATAGTGTATCTTTTGCTATTGCAGCAGGAACTTTTGCATCTATAGAGAAACATGAGTCAAGTTGTTGCTTTTTGTAACTGGATATGTTTACAGACAAACAAATATCTTGTAAATTATTTGCTTCTTTTAGTAGTGGACTAGTTGATTTTTTATGACTTCGATGTTTAATAGATGCTAACTTACCTATTGCTTTACGATCATAGCCTTGCTCTTGTAGTTCTATTATTTCATCTTCTGAAAATATATCACCTACTTTAACTGCGAACAACAAAGAACTTGCAAATAGAATACTTATTATATATTTCATACTTTCACCTTTTTTTTACTTGACATTATACTCAATTAGTTAAAATCAGACCATAAGCGCAAACACTAGAGCCGAGCGAAAGCAAGGCATACCACATGAGCCAAACACGCCACAGCGAGTTCGTGCGAGTTATTTTAACTCTAATGCGATGCTATAAGAACGAATACTAATAAATCTTTAGCGATTATTGGCTCAGAAACTACGGAGTGGGTCGGTTGATGGGTTGTTTTTGATTTTTCGTCTCGTCTCGCTGTTTATTTAAGGTTTGAGAAGTGTAGCTCTAAACTTAAGAGGTTGATGTGAATGATATGTTTGCTTAAACTTTAGGAATTATAAAAAGGTATTAAAATAGATTAGTTTAATACCTTTTGTTTAAGTTTAAAGTGTGTTTACTTAAGTATTAGTGTTGGTTTAAGGTTGGAGTCACTATTTAGTGGTTTATGGCTTAAGGTTAGAGTGAAAAAGTCATATTTAAGCATCTGTTCTCAAAAATAGTTAGTGCGATCGTAAATGTAAACTTAATCAGCTAAAAGGTGTATCTACTCAAAACTTTTCACTTTAGAAATAGGGGAGGGGGTGATCCCCTTTTGTATTTCATCCATATACTACGTTGGAGTGTCTATAATTTTATTTTTTAATTTTTTTAGCTTTTTATGTTTTTTGTCTTTAAGAAATGAAAAAACTTAATAAATAATTGCTTGAGGTTTGATGTCTTAGGTCTTAGAGCTATTAATACTCTTGATGTAGCTCTTTGAGTATTTTCACAATTCTTTCTTTCTCTTCAACAGTTAAACACGTTGCTTTTTTTGTGTAGTTGATTATCTCTTCTTGGCTCATATTGCTATGCTCACTTGTTTATTATTTTGGAACTCTGCTCCATAATAAAAGCTCTCTATTAATAGAGCTTTTATTGCTTTATTTACTATGACATTTTTACTCTCAAGCTTTTTGAGTTCATTCGTAATAACGAACTCAAAATCTCGAACACTTGTGATTAATACTTTGCTACTCATTAGAATGGTATCTCATCTTCATCTATGTCAATAGTTGGTATTGAGTTAGTACTTGGCATATTAGTTGTACCCTGTGTTTGAGCTTGTGAATGCTTTTGTTGTTCATTGTTTTGGTTTAATTGTGGTGGACTCCACACTACATCGTGTCTATGTGTTAGAGGTGTATTCTCATCAATTGGCTTTGCTTCAAAAATAGCTATATGAATTTTACCATTTTGAAAAATTGGTGACTCTATAACTCCACTTTTATACTCAGTTTGGCCATTATCACTCACTTTATCCCATATTGCACCAGCCCTTACTCTTGGAAACTTCTCATTTTTTCTATTGAAAGAGTAGTTAATATAGTAGTCAGGCTCATTTTCTGCTTTTTGCTCATTAGTGTTCTTTGTGATTGTAAAAGTTGCACTCTCCATAAATGGAGGTCTTACGCTCATCTGTAAGTAAGTTGTTTTATTCTCACCTTGTCCTATTGTTTGAACTGTTGTAATACCTATTTTCATGCTTTTTCCTTTTGTTTTTTGTAGCCATCACAAATAATTACATTGTCATTATTAAATGTACCAAATATTACATCTTTGTATGTACACGTTGGAAATAGATAGGTACAACTACTACATAGATTTACTTGAAAACAACCACAAACATAATCTTCATCAACAATAGTTTGTGGTATCTTACTTGCACATAACCCACACCCTTTTTCTTCGACTTCATCTTCTGCATACGAAGTACAATCAATACAGTTTGAAGATATTATTTTTTTTGTATCTTCTTTAAACTTCTTACTAATCTCTACATTGGCAAGAAGATTTTGCAACTTATAAGTTTCTTGCCAGTCCAACATTTTTACTAACTCATCTTTTTTAGCCTCACGTGGTGCATTATTTGAAAAAACATATGATATTCCTTGTTCATCTTCTAATATTTGAGGATAAATTATATTATTTATTTCGCTCTTCTTATATTGATCACAACCATGAGAGAACTCATCTGCTGGTGTTCCTGTGTGAGTACAATGCTCTTTTAAAAAGTCGCAACCGCTGCATCTATCTTTATAGCCACCTAGTGTCTCATATAATTTTTCACATAAGTTTGCTAAATCTGCACAATATTCTAAAGGAGCAGCATTAGCACCGGTTTTTACTGTCATGTGTAGTTGTGCTACTTTATTATAAATTTTATATAAACACTCTTCTTTAGTTGGCTTATACTCTTTCCATTCCCCTTTGTGAGTATTATCATTCAACTCCTGATCCATTCTTTTAAGAAATAATTCTTTTCCACTCATCTATTTTCTCCCTATCTTCTTTTTTTAAATATTAATGGTCTTACTAACGCAACAATTGCGATCGCCACTACTAAAATTACTGTATTTACCATGTTGACTCTTCGTCCTCTTCCTCGTCCTCTTCAAAGGTGCGATCGACTATGAAATGTAGTTGGTAGGCTAGTGTGTCCATTAAGTCATCATGTAGTGACTCAACATCTATATCAAAGCCACTAAGTTGTGCTTCTAGTTCTGCTACATTTATGTCACTATCATTAAAAAATATTTTGTTAGTTAAAAATAGTGGGTGTAAGTTTGAGATACGAATATTTTTATTTACTCCACCATGACGTAACTCTTCAACTGGTATACGTACACCACTCTCTTTTTGTGCTACATCAATAGTATAAAAAAAGTCGTTTTGCGCTCCAGCTTTTTCAATACCAAAACGGATCGGATTAAATTCACGTTGAACACGTATTGCATTGAGAGACTTTTCATACGGAGTCCAGTGACCAGCACTTATATCTATAACGTACATATTCCCATTAGTGTCGTATGCAGACGTTATGATTACACTTTTGTCTGCACCATCACTAGCTAAGTCCATAGTTGAATATATTACACAACTACTCAGAGGTATTTTTTCACCACTTTTTAAAACTATATTTTTAGGTTCACGTATAGCTACTCTTTGAGTCTCTTTAGCATTAGCAAATTCCATATATTCAACTTTGTCACTAAACTCTAGGTGTGAAAAGTAGTTAAAGTATTCGCGCTTGAAGAGTGTTTTCTCTTCGGCTTGAGCAACACATAGGTACTCTTGATAAAATAAGTTATGTTGTCCTTGTTCAAAGAGTCCTCTTTTAATAGACTCAATTGACTCTATCTCTATTACTTTGCCATGAGTCTCAAAATATTCTCTCTCTTTTGCTCTTGCTGCATCATCACTTAATGGAAAGCGATCGGACCAGGCAGATTTATTATCTATAATGATAGGTATGATGAGTTTAGACCACTTTTTGATTTTTAGTATTTTAGATATTAGACTATCTGCGTGTAAGATTGTTCCTATCACTCTAGCTTTACCAACAATAGGGTCGAGTGCTGGTAAACAGTCTCCAGTAAACCACTCCCACAATTTTTTTCTATTTTCTCGTGAGCGTATAGCGTATTGACCTACTTTTGACTCAATATCATCAAAAGTTTGTTTTGTTGGTCTCATAAAGTTAAATGAACCACCACGAGGATCTTGACCAGCTCCTAATGCTTCAACATAACACTTGTACTTACCATCAACAATTATTTCAATTTCAGTATCGCTCCATACACTACCTTTTTCAATGTGATAGCCTTTCGCAATAGCATTTACAAGCATAGTTTTAACGTCTTTTAAAAACTTCTTAGCTTTTTTTTCTGTCGATGAAAAGATTTGATGATATGGTTCATGCTCATATAATATGTCAGAGAAAGCATCTATTTTATTTACAACCGTAGTTTTACCAGCACCACGAAAAATAGTAGCTACTTTGAACTTTGCTGCATCATCTAAGAAGTCTAATATATCAGCGTGAAATTTAGGTGATTTATTTGTAAAAATTTGAGGTGCAACATGTTTAGCTGTTTTTAGTTTCAATATGGCATTTTTAGACACTGGAGGTAAGCTACTCAAATTCTACCTCTATTACATCAAACTCTTTTTTCAACTCTTCTGAGCTAATACGATCGGCACCAGCACCAGCAAGACGATCAAGCATTTTATCTTCTCTACCAGTTACTAGAACTGCTATATCTTTTGCTAGTTTTATATCATCACGTTTAAAAACACCTCTAGCTATGTCTGCTTTTACTCTCTCTATAAAAGCTTCTAAGACTTCGTACGTATCACCAATAAGTTCGGAGTTTCGCTTTACATCTACTTCACTTTTTTTATCTAGTGCAACTAGAGCTTTTGCTTGTATAGAGTCATTACCACCAATAGCTATAACTGCTTCTTGTCTTTTTAAGTGTAATTTTGCTTCCCACTCGTATTTTTTAGCCCATCTTCCGATCGCAGACTTTGAACCAGTGTACTCTTCATCGTCTAACTTCTCAGCAATACGAGCATAAGAGAGTGGTGTAAAATTATTTTCAAAAGTTGCAGACTCAAGATATATTATTAATGCTCTCTCTTCATTATTTAACATTTGAGTCTCCCATCGAACCTAAATATTCTCTTGCGTACTCTTGAGCCTCTTTTTGTGTATCAAAAGTTTCGATGCTTTGAGAACCATCTTTAAAGAATATTGTTACTTTTGTATTTAGCCACATTTTTCTTCTTGTCTCTTTTGTTACTCCTATGACTAAAGGCTGAAAAGTAACTGCTTTTACTTTTTTAGGTGACTTAACTTCAACATTTACCATGTGACACCCTCAAACTCCCTAAACGTAACTATTTCAACTAAGTTGGCTCTTGGAGTTGTCATATGTAAAATATTTTTACGTGTGACAAAAAGAAAGCCCTCTACAAGGAGCTTAAAAGATACTCTTTTGTTTAGTGTCTTAATGTCACAAGGGTTTCTATGAAATTTTAAAAAAAAATTTAAAAAAAATAAAAAACTTTTGTAGAGTGAATATGTAGAGTTTTTGCTTGTGACATTGAGACAAGCCGTGACAAGTCCTAAATTGTGGGTTTTTGCTGTCTTAGACAATGGCTTATGAGTTGGTTTCACTTGTGCCACCCTCTTCAAATATTATAATTTCACGCGTATTTATGTCTATATTGAGTAAATTTGTTGCTATTGATTTTGAGTTAAATGTAAAAGATGTGAACTCATTTGAGATAATTGAAATACCCTCAATACATCTAGGTCTATCCGTTCCTATGTACTCAGTTTTGTAACGGACTTGTTTACCAGTTGTGTCAATTGTTGGTATTTCATCTTTAACTTTTTTCCAAAAGTTAGCTTCACTAAAAGGTTTAAAACCTTTCTCACTCGCCCACTCTTTATAAAAATTGTAAGCTAATATTTTAGGCACCATAGACTCTACGTCTAGTTTAATGTTTTCAGTCACAAAGGTACGAATAGGATTAATTTCATCTTTGTAAGCTTCAATTTCGCCTTGCATTTTTTTACTCTTAGTGAACTTTCCATTTGCTACTAAAGTTTGCATAGCTCTTAATGAGAGGTTTAAAATACCGCCCATTTCATCTTTAAAGCGTTCACTTAAGTCACGTATTTTTTCATCATCTTTAATTTCAGCATCAAAGTTAAGTAGTAACATTCTTCTAAATACTGCACTATCAACATCATTACCTTTTGGTTTATCATTACCAGCGAATACTAGCTTTGGCTTCTCATCAGGTTTTAGTTGGTAAGGGTCTCTATTTTTAGGATTAATTTGAATAGCATCTTTTGGTGAGACTAAAGCTTTTAGAGTTGAGAACTGCCCTTTATCCATCCCTTTAGTATCTATTTCAGAACCTATATTGATAAGTTTATTTTGCAGCGAACTTAGTTGGTGATCAAAAAATTGCTGTAGTTGTAAAGAGCTTGTATTGTCTTCACCAAAAAACGAGCGAATAATATCAAGTATAACCGACTTACCATTTGCACCACTTTTACCATATAGAAATAAAAATGCTTCATAGTTATGACTTGGTAAGAAACAGTAGCCTATAAATTCCATTAATGTTTGCTGGTCTGCTTTATCGGGTAAAACTCTATTTAGAAACTTACTCCATTTTGGAGCTTTTGCATTTTCATCATAATTAAATTTTAGAATATTTGTTGCACAATCTTTTTTAGTATGCTCTTTTGTAAAAGTTATTTTTGATCGTTTTGAAATTTTAAGAGTTCCATTGAGTAGGTTCATAACTCGTCTATCCTCATAGCGTCTAACTTCATCAATATTACTAGCTTTTGAAGTTATATTTTCAACTATTTCATCAATGTTTCTTTTGGTCTGTTTTTTGATGTCAAACTTAGCATGATAAAACCATGTATTATGGATCCATGTTGTTAAGTCCTCTAGTTTGTCAATTGCTTGGTAGTGAGTACCAGTCCATATATATAAAATATTTTGGTATTTAGCAAATGTGTTTCCAGTAGTTGAAGCCATTTTTAAAAATGCTCTTAGTGCATCTACTATGTGAGTTTGTCTGTAGTTTGTGAGTAGAACTTTTTTAATGCTCATAAGACGATCAAAAGTTTTCTCCATGTTTTCCATAGCATCGTCTTTTTCATCACGACCTACTAAAACACTCTTTATCATTACGTCTCTAAAGTCTTGATATGAGTTTGCGTTTTTAGTGCCTTTAGAGCGTTTTAAATCTTCTAAAAAATCGTCTACCTCTTTATCATCAAGCTCACCAACTATTTTGAAGATGTTGTAAGCTTCTCCCTCTTTGTTTGTTTTACTCCATACTGCTTTGATATCTCTAAAGTCTTGGTATGGTGCTATTAGGTGATATTTTTTAAAGTCTAAATCGCAAAATTCAGCTATATCATCTATTAGTTCATTTGTAAGTTTATACGTGGAGTATGCGATCGCGTGAAAAATCTCTGATTTATTTTTAAATGCCTGGTCTTTAAAGAAGTCTGAAACATCATACCCTTTTGGTAGAGCTGGGTCTATGTGATAGAATAGAACTATACGAACATCACTTGCAATACCCTCTAACTCCATAGCTTTTTTAATGCTATTTTCATAACCAGCTTTGTCGTTGTCAAACCAAATGTAGACTATTTTATCTCTTAATAGCTCTTTGTAGTTTTCCCACGAATTAGAGACACCGCCTAAAGTTATGTTGTTAATGTCATAAGCAATAGCGTTGATACAATCTTTTTCACCCTCAAGTAGTAGAACTGCATCACTTTCATGTTGTTGAAAATACTCTAATGGGAATGGTGCAACGCTTCCTTTGTAGTGTCCTATCCATTTACCATTGTACATATTTCCATTATGATCTCTTTTAGTTCTATGCTTTATGTTGAATATCTCATCGCCAACTCTATTTATAGTTACTAAACTATTTTGCTCTAAATCATAACCAATATAATACTCACTCCATTTATAAAAAACTTCATTTTGAAATGGGAATAGTTCTCTTAAAAGTGGAGCAACAATAGCATAGTGGTCTTTGTAGTTTTGTAGAAAGTTAGGTGATAGTGCTAACATTTTACCTTTAGCTTTATCTCTTAGTTTTTGCTCAGCTTTACCCTCTTTAGCTTTTCTTTTCTCTAGCTCATTTACTCTTTTTTGATGTGTCTCTTCACGCTCTGCTTTTTCTTCATCACTCAACTCTTCAACGTCTCGTGCATCAAAACTAATGTTCTCTAATTCGCACACTCTTTTTGAAGCTTCATAGTTTGATATATTTTCAAACTTCTCTACAAAGCCTATTGCATCTAGTCCGATACCACAGCCAAAACAGTGTACATAATTAACTTTTTTATTATATGTAAATGAAGCAGATTTATCAGCATGAAAAGGACAACACGCTTTATTTGCTTTGAACTCAATACCACTGTAATGAGTCTCTATAAAATCTTTAACATTAATTCCACGCTCATTAATAACTGCGTATGTTTCTCTATTTTGACTCATTATCTAACACCTCTATATCTTTTATAAAACTCTTCTGCTTCGTCGTATAAACTTAACATTCAATATCCTTGTATTTTTGTGTAGTACGCATCATCTAAAAACCTCTATTATTTCAAAACCATTTACATAGCCAACTAGTTTTATTCTTTTTTGTGAAGCATAATTAATAATTTGTGTAATTTCAGGAGTTACAAAAAAATCTTGGTCTGAGTCAATATTTAACTTTTCACAAATATTTCTAAAATAAAAAGGGTTTATTTTAGTTAGGATAATGGCTTCTATTCGAGTTTTCATTATAGACACGCTTCGAAAAGATTGTTTTGTTTTATGAAAGTTTGAAGTAGCTCTTTTATTTCTAAAGCGTGTTCTACTTGTACGAATGTAAAACGATGTAAATATCTATAGAGAGTATCTTTTTTAATAGGTCTATTTTGTTTAATAGTTAATTTATAAATTTCATTTGCTAGTGAACTTGCTGTAGGAGTTGACTCTAATGCTTTAAAATAAAGAGTTTGCAACTCTTCTTGCATTGGTGTTTTATAGTTTGTATTAATTAGTAGTTTTCCATCTTTATCGGTTTTAAAACGTAGATGATTACCAGCAGTTTGCTTATATGTTAATGTACGTAACGAACTTGGAGCTATATCTTTTTGGTATGCTAAAACATCAATTGGTACAAACATTAAACTACTCACAAATAATAAGATTTTGGTCTCTCTCATTAGGGTTCCTTTAATTAAAACTATGTAGAGAAATCAAGCGAGAGAGACCAAAAACCACTTAATTGCTCTACATAATTCTAAATATTTATTTAAAAATGTACGATAATTGTTATAATGTACTTATATATATGCTAACTAAGTCATTATGACACATTACAGTCATAATGATTAATTTATTATTAAAAGGTATTTATAATGAATGATAATACAGAATTAGTGTTTTTAAGATTGAAAGATATTTTAAATATTAAAAGCGATAAAGATTTAGCTACATTCTTAGGATTAAAAAGCATTAGTAACTATAAAAAGCGTAACTATCTACCTTATGATGAGATTATTCAAAAGGCTGAGATAGGGCTTTACCATTTAGACTATGTATTTTTAGGTGTTGGAAAAAAGCAGTATGACAAGGCTAAATTAAATTTGGATGAGTCAGAGCAAGATGTAAGTAATGCGAGGCTAGAGCTTTTACAAAAAATACTAAAGTATGGAAACGAGGCTCTTTTTAAACAGATTGATGAGAGACTAGATAAGTTGAAAGATATTAGTGAACTTAAATAAGATAATATGCTTCTTTTATGCACACGATTTTATACAAATTGATTATAGAGGTAAGTTTATGTGTAGGTGTTGTTATGATGTTAAAAAGAGGTTAAAGTAACCCCTCTTTTTTCATCTCTAATTTTAATTTCATCTCTTGAATAGCTAACTCTTTACTTTTATTTTGTGCATTTAATATGTCTAGTTCACTATGTTGTGGAGATGGTGGAGTTATTTTTGGTTCTTCAAATGTCATTACTGCTTGTTTTTCATTCTCTTCTACCAATATCTCTTGAACATTTACACCATTTTCAACTGTTTGAGTTGCTTCTATAACTTTATGTTCATTCATATCAAACTCTTTGTCTGTTATAGTGATAACTTTTCTAGTCTCTACTTTTTCCATTGTTTGAAAATCAAAGTCGTAAGCTATCTCATGTCTAAGTTTTTCTACTTCATCCCAGTTCCCTTTACCAAAGAGGTGAGGGTTTAGGTACGAGAGTCCGTTGTCATCTTTTATAATTACCTCTTTTGCACTTAATCCTTTAATAGCTTTATTTACATAAGATTTATCTACATCAAGTTTTTTAGTTATGGTTGCTCTTATAGCTGGTGACATATTAAGTAAATTTTCTACTCCTACATATTTAGCTAGTATTTCGGCTAATACTACTGTCTCACCTTTTGTTAAGTGTTCTAAAAAAGCTACGTGTTTAGAGAACAACATAACAAAGTCAGGAGTTCTTGAAGCTTTTGATAATCTTCTACTAGATGTTGTTGTTATCTCACCAGTTTGCTGGTCTACAGTTTTTACATCTTCTCTGTATACAACATTACGATCATTTTTCATTTTAGCCCTTTATGAGGATATTAAAGTCCTTAAATTTATAGTGACAGTTTACAAAAAAGGATTTTAATTTCCTCTTAAAGGAAAGATATTTCCTTTCAATGAGCCATTATGACTCTTTAATGAGTGAGAATGATTACTTAAAGGGGTGAAAATGGCTCATTTTAAAACTGCTTTAAAAGCCTATATTTAGGGGTTAAGTGTATATTTGTACGTAAAAACTCTATATTATATTAATAGAGATTACTTACACATTAACTTTTCATATTTAAGGAGGGAGCTAAAGCGCTCCTTTTATTTTACTCTTGACAACTTCCAGTCGTAAAGAGGTTGGTTTTTATTTCGACCCCCTGAAGGGGACAAAAACCAATAGTGCAAATTAATATTGACAAACTAGCAATAAATATACCTTAATCTATGATAATTAAATAAAGTAGGTTTTTATGGATAAGAATAAAGATAGCGACTTAACACTTATAGAAAAAGCGTTTGATAAACTTGAGCCTTACAAAGAGATATGGTTAGAGCATGAACTATATTATAGGTCTAGGCATAGTACTAAACAGTTAAAGAAATTAGAAAAAAGAGGTAGATCTAAACTCTTTATATCTACTACAAGAAATACAGTGAACATAGTACGCTCAATTTTCTCTAATAGTTTTTTCTCTCAGGGTTGTCCTATTGAGATTATTAATATTAATAATAAAGGTGGTGAGCGTGAGCGAAATATTACTAAAATTATTAAATATTATTATGAGAAGAAAAAACCACGCAAAGAGTTAAACAAAGCATTTTTAAGTGCTTTACTTTACAACATGGGAATAGTGATTACTTACTGGGATGATATAAAAAAAAGAGTTGCTACTTTTCATGTTCCAATTACGGATATTGCTTTTGATGCTGATGCTAGAAATATTGATGATGTTGAGTATGTAGCTTATAGGTTTAATGAGTCAATGTCTCAAATTAAGTCAAAAATCAAAAGTAATATTTATGATAAAGCTACTGCAAAAGAGCTTTTTAGTGAAGAGCAATTAAATGGTAGTAGTCTTAGAAGATACGAGGTAAAAGAGATTTACAAACGCTCAGGCAATAGGTGGGTTTATAAAACTTTTTGTAATGGAAAACTTATACGTAAATCTAAAGTTAAAAAAATACCTTTTAATTATGGAATTGCTTTAGAGAGCATAGCTTCTATTGATGATGCAGAGAGAGCAGAACAGATACTTGTATATGGTGAGAGTTTAGTTAATCAGATAAAACATTTGAATGATGAGATAAATCAAAAACGTAACCAAAAAAATGACATACAAGAAGAAATGATTAATCCATCTGTCATGGTTGGTGACAAGTCTCAAGTTAATCCAAATGATTTAAAAAAAGGTGCTGGTAAAAGAATAAGAGTTAAAGGTAGTCTTAGTGAGATAAAGTTTGTGCCTACTCCTAATGACTATCCTATTAATTCAGATTTAGCATTTTTAGACAAAGACTTGGGTGAGGCTAGTGGTGTTAACTCTATTCAAAATGGTAACACTAGCTCAAGCGATAGGCGCTCAGGTGAAGCGTTAGCAATTGTTAACTCTAACTCTACTACACGTATTGCTGACATGATTGACTTAATTAATGAGACTCTTTTTGAACACTGGGCTAAAGATTTTGTTAGGCTAGTTATGGCTAATGCAGACGATAGGGTTATAGACAAAATTACTGGTGAAGTCAACTATTTTGGTGCAAAAGGTAGACGTGATGAGTTTGAGTTTGAGTTAAAAATAAACTTCGGTATGACACTTGATAAAGAGAAGCGTATATCTGACTTGATAAATATACTACTTCCTATTACACAAAACCAAAATATTAATCCAAAAATTGCAGAGAGAGTTCTTAAAGAGGCACTATCTATACGTTTTGGTGATGCTGAATTTCTTGATGATATGGCAAATACTAATAGTGAGGAGGTTCCACCACTAGATGAAAATGAAAAAAGAGTTGCAAAAGAGCTAAATATGCTTGGGTCTCAAAAAGTATGACAAACTAGCATTTTTGTATTAGTAAAATTAATAAATAAAATTTAGGAGCTAAATATGGCAAAGGAAAAAACTGAAATTGCACTTGGCAAAGTAGTTAGTATTAGTGATAGTGGTATCTGTGTTACAGATAAAAATAAGAGAACATTTGTTGATGCAAAAATAGGCGATGTTCTTATTATGGATAAGATTAGTCGTAAGGTGTCTATTAAGTGTGTTGAAAAAGATACACCTACTGTTGGTACTGGTGAAGATGGTGAACTTGAGAAAACTAAAGTAGAGTTAGAAAAGGCTAAAACTGAACTTGGTACTTTGAAAACTCAGGTTGCAGACCTTAGCAAAGTTGTTGAGTCTTTAAAAGCACAAACAGATAATGACAAAGCTGGTGATAAAACAGAGGGTGCTGGTGATGCGTAGTTTCTCATTTCTATCATTTTTATTTTCATTTATGATTTTAAAAATTGTTGATGGTGATGGAGGTGGTAGTGGTGATGGTATTGCTGATGAGAATACCACTGATGCAAATGTTGACAAAAAAGACGCTGATGAAAATACTGATGATAAAAAAGATGTAAAAGATGATGAGCTTGAAGATAGTACTAATGAACGTATAGCAGAGCTTGAAAAAATAGTTAATGATAGTGAGAATGAAAAAGCTGTTGCATTTATTGTTGCAGATATTCAAACTCGTTATGCTGATTTTGATGAGAGTAAAATTACTGCTCATTTGAAAGAGCTAAAAAAGAGTGATCCAGCTGAAGCTAAGAGAATGAATAACCCTCTTGGTTGGGAGCTTTTACATCAACGTAATTTCGCTGAAAAAGCTGTTGATAATGACTATGTTGGTCATGGTAGAGGTGGTGAGTCGGTTGATCGAACTGATGAGATTTTGGAAAAAGTCCAAAAAGGTAGAGTTTCACTTGATGATGAAGCTCAAGTCCTTAAAAAATTTATGTAGGAGAATACAATGATAGGTATTAACAGTGTAGAAAATTTTATTGGTGGTGATGCTGATTTAGTGAAAGCAATATCAAAGCTGGGGTATAACGATACTCCTTTTTTTAATGCAGTTATGAAAGCTACTCCAGCGAAAAGTGCTGAGAGTTGGAAAGGTCACGCATGGAGATATGAGACTTCACCAGACGGTGATGATAGTAATGCACACGTAGAGGGTTCTGCTCCAGCTGCTGCAACAAGTAGTGATTTAAGTAGTAGTTTAAATCATTTCCAAATTATAAAGCACACTTATGGTGTTACTGGTTCAATGGAAGATAAAGAGCGTAGTGATGGAACTAGTGAGTTAACTAATGAGGGTGCACGTTCAAGTATTGCACATCGTAAAACTATAGAAAAAGCTATTTTTGGTACACAAGCACCAGTTCAAGGTGTTAAGTCAACTTCAACAGCTGGTGTTATGGGAGGACTACAGAATTGGTTAACAGTTGATAATACACTTGATCTTGCTGGAGATTTGTCAATGTCACTTATTAGAGAGCTATTAAAACTTAGCTATTTAAATGGTCAAACGTGTACTCACCTTTATATGGGTGACAAACAAAAAGATGCTCTGGACGATCTTCTTTCTGCAAAAGTGAATGTTAATGTTGGTGCTACTACTTTAGAGGGTACGAACTATATGACACTTAAAAATATGGTTTATGCACAAAATGTAAAAGTTGTGCTTTCACCTTTTGTTGCAAGTGATGAAATTCTTTCTGTTAACCATGCTGACTTAGCTTTAGTGTACCAACGCTTAAGTAAAACAGAAGAGATCGCAAGAACTAAAGATGCAATAGAAAAGGAGTTAATTTCAGAGCTTACGCTTCGTGTTAATAACCCTTTTACAGTAGGTAAACTTTCAGGGCTGAGCGTTTAATTATGACTTACTTGGAACTTAAAAATCATGTAGAGGGCTTACTACTTGGTGACAAGAAGATACCAAAACATGATCTTCTTGTTCCACTAATTAAACAAGGTATAGAGCATATAGCTAATGAGTGTACTCCTCTTAGCCTTATGACCTCTGACGTTGAAGATGATATTTTAATTGTACTAAATGTGCATGGTCAATTTATTAGAAAACCAGTGTTACCAGTTGAGGACACTGACGAAATTGATTTAGATAATTCACTTTTGAGTGCATTATCTAATTTGGTTGCGTTTTACATATCTAAAAACCCTACTTTAGAGATTAGTGCTAACACTTATATGTGTGACTATAAGTGGGTTCTATATAGAGCGATGGAGGCTAATGATTATGATGTTTGATGAAAAAAATGTAAACCCTATGCTCTCAATTATGGGTTATAAAATACCTTACTCTATTACTTACTCTTTGGAGTCTAAAGATTTAACTTTTGAGAATGATTTTATACTTATTTTGGATCGTTACCTCTCTAATGAGAAAGAGCTTATTTTAAATAAGAGTCAAAAAAAGTTTATAGATGGGTATATCGCTTTTGCAGATAGTGGAGTTGACAATGACAAAGACAAAGCGTTTAGTTCACTTGATAATTATTTAGCAACAATAGGAGTTTAAAATGAATGGAAGTTTTGTAAGTAATATAAATGCGATAGCTTCAAATATGGAGTTAGTTGAGTCTCTTAACTTAAAGTTATCAGAGTTAAGTAGTGTTAAAGAGGTACTAGCGTTTATTAATTCTGCTATTGACTTAGGTGATGTTTCACTTGACTTAGCAAAAGGTAACTACTTAGGTAAAAGACAAATTAAAATAAATGCAGATGGTGACTCTCTTATTAAAAAAATAGAGTTTAACCTTGAGAGTGGCGCAGTTGTTCCGTTTGTTATAGACAACACTAATACGAGTGCTGATATTGTTGCTACTATTAAGTTAGATAGTGCATATATTTCTCAAGTTAATAATGCAAATGTAACTACAGTAACAGCTGATACGACAACATTTATAATTTATGACTTAGATGGCTTAGTCTCAAATATTCATAGTGTAACTATTACTAGAGTTGATGAGAGTGTATTAACTACAACATGGAGTGACACGACAAGCTCATTACAAAACATCATAGGTAACTCAAAAGCATTTATAGATATTGGCGAGAGTTTATCGACTATTAAGGCTCTTAATCTTATTAAAGATGTGCTATTAGCTGTTAATGATAATGAAGCAAATATCAATATAGTTAGCTCAAGGGCAGACTCTATTGATGAAGTTTCTCAAAATATTGTAGCTGTACAAAATTCTAGTGAGAACGCAACAATAGCTAGTAACTCCGCTCAAACTGCTAAAGGTTACAGAGACGAGTTAGTGGGCTTAAGTGTTGTTTCATTATCACTTACAAGTGATCAAAGTGCGAGTGCTTCGTATGACTCATCACTAGGAAAGCTAACTATTGGTATTCCTAAAGGTCTTAAAGGTGACAAGGGTGATCCTTTTAATGTTAATGCTCAAGGTACTATAGCTCAGCGTAGCTCTTATGATGCACAAAGCAGTGG
Organism: Helicobacteraceae bacterium; assembly: GCA_013138865.1. GTDB lineage: Bacteria > Campylobacterota > Campylobacteria > Campylobacterales > Sulfurimonadaceae > GLR69. The sequence continues at coordinate 30,420 of WTBY01000076.1, forward strand.
CTTCTCTTTTCTATCTTTAGATGAAGATATGATCTACTTTAGAGTTGGTGACACAGCTGGAGCATGGAGTAGTGGTTCGCCTTTTGGTAAAGGCGACAAGGGTGACATAGGTGTTGGAATTACAGATATTTCTAAAACTTCAACTGTTGGACTTGTTGACACATACACTATTACTTATGCAGACACAACTACAAGCACGTTTAATATTACAAATGGTCAAGATGGTGGTGTTCTTAGTGTAGCTGGTAGAAGTGGCGATGTAACTTTAACAATTTCAGATATAGCAACTCTTGAAGCAGAGCTAAATAATCGTTACACAAAAGCTCAAACAGATGCAAAGATAGATGAAAAAATAGCACTTATAGACTTTAGTAGTACGAGAGTTAATGATCCTATTTTAACTTTAGGAAATCTTGCAATAGAGGGTGAAGCATTATTAATTATTAAGAGTAACTTTTCTGTAGATCTTGAAGATGTGATCGTATCAGATGGCTGTAGTGTCGTGATGATAAATGAAGAGATAACTGTAACAGATCCTACAGTTGCTAACCCTAGCTTTACAATTCGGTCATCTCACCCAGACTGGTTAGACTCAGAAAGTAATATAATTACTAAAAACCTAACAACAAAACTAGCTAAACCTACGCTAAGTAGTCCTGATAATACACTACCTCATACAGATGTAACATATACAATAGGTAACTTAAAAGTTACATCTACTAAAATAATTTTTGATATTCAAAGTGCTGATTTTATAATAGTGAGTGCATCTAGTGGCAGTGCACTGAAGGTTGGGAACACTATAGAAATTACTGGCTATAGTGGAGCTTCACTTGATTTAGTTTTACAATATAGTGCAGAGGCTACATATAACAATAGATGTAAAGTTCAAGCTGCTAACTATACGGATAGTGCTTATAGTGACATTGATAGTATTAACACATTATCCATATCTGTATCTACAGAGATAGCACTATATGTTGGTAATGCTTCACTTCAAACAGTAACTCTTATAGATGTTAATAACAATATAGGTAAGTTAGTTATGTTAAAAGAAAGAAACAATGCAAGAGCATGGCGATGGTACGACTCTCTAAGAGGTGCTACTAAATTGTTAGACTCTTCAGCTACATCAGCAGAACAATTGGACGCTGATGGGTTGGTTGCTTTTAATACAGATGGCTTTGATTTAGGTGCAGATAGCTCAACTAATGGAGGTGGAAATAGTTATGTTGCATTTATATTTGATTTTCATACTCATAATCCTACTAACAATGATGGCAGTATTCAGTCGAATGTTATGAATAATGACTATATGAGTATTGGTAGTTATGAGAGTACAGGTGCTGGTGTAATTACAATTGGTCATGGATTAATTACAAAGCCCCAGTTATTTATAGAAAAAGCGAAGGAAAAAATAGGTTCATGGTGGACATATCATGAAGCAATAGGCGCAACTAAGTATCTAAGATTAAACTTAACCGATGCAGAAGTAACCAACTCTGGTCTATGGAATGATACTGAGCCAGATAATAATATAGTTACGATAGGTACTGGAATTAATGACACATCAGACTCTAGAGTTTTTTATGCTTTCACATCAGTATTAGGTAAATGTAAAGTAGGTAGTTATAGTGGTACTGGAGCTAGTGGCAATGCAATAGATTGTGGATTTACAACTGGTACACAATGGCTTATGGTTAAAAAAGCTAATGGTGCAGGTGAGTGGTTAATTTTTGACAACAAACGCCCTCTTGGTGGTTTAGGTGTTGCAGTTTCTCTTGCAATAAATAATACTATAGCTGAACGTACTTATGCAACACTATCTATGGAGTTTGCTGCAACTGGCTTTATTGTTGGATCAACAGAAAATTATGTAAATGCTTTAGGCGGTAGTTATATCTTTGTAGCAATAGCAGTAGGAGCATAAGATGATTTTAGAATTAGATCAAAATGAAATAATGAACATTCCTAAAGGTGGTTGTTTTTGGCTGCCTATTAAAAGACTTAAAAATACACATCAAGTTATTTGGGTAGAAGATGGAGCCGACTTAGGTACTCTTGATTATGAGCTTCACACTTATAAAGATGAGAATGGTGATGTTCAACCAGTTGATATGAGTGCTCAAGTAAAAGTTGCTAAAAATAACTACATAAAGAGCATGACTATTACTACTAATAGTGGTAAACAGTTTGATGCACATTTAGAAGCTCGTATCAATATGCTAACAGCAATAGAAGCTAGTAAGTTAAATAACTTAACATCTACTAAATGGAAACTAGCAACTGGTGAAAGTGTAGAAGTCACACTAGATGAGCTTAAAGAAGCTTCACTATTGGCTCTTACTCGCTTTGCAGAGTTGAAAGGGATTAGCTAATGAGTAAAACTATAAATATCTTTTTTTACAAAGGTAAGGGTGACATAACAGATAAGCTTATTCGTTGGTGGACTAAGAGTGAGTACTCTCATGTGGAGTTAGCAATAGGTGATCTTTTTTACTCTACAAGTCCACGTGACTTAAAAGTACGCTCAAAAAGAATTACTCCTAAATTTGAGAGCTGGGACTATGTAACTATTAATGTTACCAATGAACAGTTAGAAGATATAAAGCTTTTCTATAAAGAGACATCAAACTGTAAGTATGATTGGTTAGGAATATTCTTTTCTCAATTTATAAAAGTTGGTGTTCATCATAAAGATAGATGGTTCTGTAGTGAGTGGGTTACTGCATCACTCAAAAGAGCAAAAATATTAGAAGTTGAGTACCCTCACAACTACTCACCACAAGATTTAAAGATGTTAATAAGTGGGAGTAAGTAGAAATGGTTGTGACATATATTTTAGCATTGGTCCAGGTGGTCTTTATGATTGGTGGTGCTTTTGCAGTATTTTTATATATTAAATGGCAAACGTCAGAGAACACTAAACGTATAAAAAAGTTAGAAGATGAGAATGAGAAAATAAGTCAGAAGTTAATAGCTTTAGAGCAAGAAGATAAAAATATTGCTTCGGCTCTTGAGCGAACCTTTGCAACTGAAGATTTTGTAAGAGAACACTGCATGAGTATGAAAGAGCATGACAAGGACTTTAATATTCTTAGAGAAGATATTAAACAAGGTCTAAATCGTATTAATGAAGACTTAGCAAAGACTTCACCATGTAGAGTCCAAACAAAAAAAGGAGAACACTAATGTTTGAAATTGGAAATGTAGCAGAGTTTACACTGCTAGACACTTTAATACGTGTAGGTTTGGTAATCATAGCCTCAACAATGCTTTTTATGTCACTTCGTATTCGTGACAGAATAGCTAAAATTGACTTTCAAGAGTCATTTAAAATTATGCAAGGAGATCCTATTGCGCTTAGTATTTATTATTCTACTTGGGTGTTCGGTTTATGCATCATCACTGCCACTCTCTTCGCTTAAGTATGACCTATACATAAAAAAGTCAGTCAAACACTACTGGGTATTTGATGATTGGAAGTACTGGAAAGCTCAACTATATCAAGAGAGTAGATTTAAAACAGATGCACTTTCACCAGTTGGTGCAAGTGGACTAGCTCAGTTCATGCCACGTACATGGAGAGCAGTTGCAAAACGCTTGAACTATGAAAAATACTCTCCTAAAATTCCAAAGTATGCAATTTATGCTGGAGCTTTTTACATGAGACAACAATGGAATATGTGGAGTTCGCCACGTCCACAACTTGATCGCCTTTTTTTAGCTCAAGCAAGTTATAACGCTGGAGCTGGAAACATAATAAAAGCTCAAAAAGAGTGCAACATGGCTTCTACTTACGAGGGCATTATAGAGTGTTTACCTAAAGTGACAGGACATCACTCAAAAGAGACTATAACTTACACGAAAAGGATAAAGCGATGGCGTTTATTACTAGATTAATTGGGACTAGTATGTTTAAATATATAGCGATAGGTTTAGCATCGTTAAGTGTGATAGCACTTGTAGCTTTTCAGAACTACCAAATAAACTCTCTTGAGAATGATCTAAAAGAGACAAAAAAAGAGTTAAGCTCAGTTCAACTACAACACCAAAATGCAGTTAATACAGCCAATAAAAACGCTGATAAGTTTAGTACTTTTAAAGCAACTCACAAACAGACACTTGAGAGCTTGGCACTTAAACATATTCAAGAACTTCAACAAATAAAAAACGTAACTAAAATCAAAGAGAGGATCGCTTATGTTAAAGACAATGAAGATGGTGCTATTGCTCCTATTCTCAACACTACTCTTAACAGCTTGTACAACCACCAAAACTCTAACAATTAAAGAGGTTGTAGTAGTTAAACAAGAGATACCAAGTGAGCTACTGGTTAGTTCTGAACTACCAGCTGTTCCAACTACTGCAACTAAACAGAGTGAAGTCGCTGCTTATTTGGTGGACGTGTGGAATGTTGCAGTTGAGTGCAAGAGCGCTCAAGCTGAAATTAAAAAAATAGTGGAGCAATAGATGGCACTTTCAGAATTTAAAAATAATTATATAGAATTATATAAGACTCTAGTAGATACGACTAAAGATACAGCATTTTACAAAGATATGATTAA
>WTBY01000013.1 GCA_013138865.1 Helicobacteraceae bacterium
TATTAAAAAAGAGTAAATAGATGGAAATTTATGAGTGACTGAGTGTGATTAATCACGATTCAAATATTTTTTTATTATTGCAGTCTTCTCTCTTTTTGCAGTTCTTTTTTTATCATCATTTTTATAAAACTTTGTTCGCTGATTTCGTAAGATTTTGCAATTCTTGCAATTGTTTCTGGGTCGTCTAAATTTAAGAAAAATTCAACACAAGACTTAATGAATTCAGTTTCACTTTGCTCTTGCTTTTTAGCAGCTTTTCCAATATTTTCAAACTCTTTATCAGTGTAGTATACTACTCTTTGTTTCTTCTTTTCAGCGATTGTTTTTGTTGGTCTACCAGCCTTTTTATTTTCTTTAGCTTTATTCTTATCAACATTTTTTTCAACTTTCTCAAATATTATTTTTGCTCTATTTTTAATTAAGTCATCTGTTTTTACTGTATCTTTTCTCACTATTTACTCACTTCATTTGCTAATTTTTCAATAAAATTATTAATGTTTCTATAGCTATTTTTTAATAATTTACTCTTACCAATGACTTCTTCTTCGGTCATTTTTTCATTAACTATATTTTTAAACAGCTTAGAATATGGCATCTCTATTACATCAAAATTTGAAAGATTATTTTTCTTTAGCATCTGGTTAAAATCGTTTATTGCTTGCACCTCATCTTTTTTGTTTCTTATCAAATATTTATTCAAAACAAAGATGATTTTTGCATCATTTTTAGAATCTAAGATCATCCGAGCTGTCCTAATAGTTTCGGTAATACTTTCGAAATCATCGGCACTAGGAAGTATGTAGTAATCACTATCTATCGTCATAATTCTTTCGTCAAACTGTCCACCAAAATCGCTTATGATGTACTCGCTATCAGTTGTGATTTTGATATTATCTACTATTAAACAATCACTTTGTTTCTTGATTTTGGCATTTTCTTCGACGTTGAAAGTTTCAATTGCATTATAGTATTTTGCATCTCTTTTGGGATCAAAATTTAAGATTATTGAACTCAAATATTCTGCCAAAACTCTACTAATTGAACTTTTCCCCACACCACCTTTCAATCCTGCAACTGTTATAAACTTCAAATTCTTCATGTTCTAACTCCTTTTTCTTTTTGGAATAAAGTGTTTAATATAACTTTCCATCGTATGCACATCAGTTTCTAGGTGCCCTAAGATTGACGAAATATAAGTTCTGTATTCCATTTTATCGTTATAAATGTTTTCTGCAACGACCGCATAAGCACTTCTTATCATTCTGTTTCCATTTAAATTTTTGAGTTTCAATTTTTTTTGTATTTCTGTATAAAAATCTTGTTTTGCATTTGCACCTCTGATATGTTCCATCAGTTTTATATTGCTCATCTTGAGAAAATTGTTTTTCACAGTTGCTCTTAACTCACAGATGCAGAACAAAATAAAATCGCTATCTTCGTTTAAAATTGGAATTATGTATTCTTTTTTTTGCAGATTTTTACCTTTAGCTTGACCAGCAAAATAAATTCTAGAATTATTATTTTTTACTTTTCTAAATTTGCCGAGTTTATACAATTCAATATCTCTTCTACCTGTACTCATCTCTAAATACATTTGTAATAGATTCCTATAATAAAGAATATCTTCTTTAGCATTATCTTCAATCATAGTTCCTAATAACTTCATATCTCTTATATACTTAGCTCTATTTAATTTTGGTAACTCATTAATTGCTTTTAGTTTTTCACGCTGCTGAGTAGCATATTTATCGTTTAAAGCATCTGCAATATTTTTAGGTAGAGTAAATAATAAAAGAGTTTCTTTTTTTAAATCTTCGTTTAAATCACTGCTTTTAACTTTGTTTCTGAACCCAGTCAGTCTTGTTCTTATATTAGAATATGTAGTTTGGTGTGATATTGAAAAAATATATTTAATACATATTAATGATACATTCTCAGCAATTTCTAGCTCAGAAATAAATCTATTATGCAGCTCTTCCCAGCTTTCAAAATTAAAAAAATCATACATTTCATTATTCATTTTCTCGCCCTTTAGCTCTTTTATTACTTATATTATACCCTTATAAATATTAAAAGTACATTATAAATAGAAAAAAGTACACTCTAAATTATATCAAGGTACATTATAAATAGAAAAAAGTACACTCTAAATTATATTAAGGTACCCTTAAAATACAAAAAAAAACAATACCTCGATAATATAAAAAACATCTACCTAAAATTATATTAAAGTACCCTTAAAACAAACCTTAATCAATAAAAGAAATAGTAAATGAAAAGTAAACAATAAATAAATGAAAAACTAATAATATTAAATAACAGAAAAATAAATAACATAAAATAATATATTGAAAAATAAAAAATATAACAGGAAAACAAAATATAATAATATATAAAAATACACAACCATAGACAAGCCACAAAGCCCTATAATAGGGGTTTAAAGAGTATAATAGAAATAGAAATCTCAGTCAATTACAGATACTAAAATAAAAATAACAAAAAATAATATTGTGAAAAATAAAAAAAGTAACAGAAAACAAAAGTAACAAAAAATAATATTGAAAAAAGTCACTCATAATAAACTTAAAATA
>WTBY01000040.1 GCA_013138865.1 Helicobacteraceae bacterium
GTTCTTCTTCCTCTTCTTCTTCAAGATCGCCAAGGTCAAGTTCTTCTTCCTCTTCTTCTTCAAGATCGCCAAGGTCAAGTTCTTCTTCCTCTTCTTCTTCAAGATCGCCAAGGTCAAGTTCTTCATCTTCATTTTCATCTAAAAGATCACCAAGGTCAAGTTCTTCTTCCTCATCTTCGTCTAATAAATTTTGTACTTCTTCAACGTCCTCTTTATCTAAGATACCATCACTCTCTTCATCTTCCTCATCAAAAAGATCATCAAGTGATAACTCTTCTTCATCATCATCTTCTAAATCATCAAGGTCTAGTTCTTTCTCATCACCTATCTCTTCTAGAGGCTCATCTGGAATATCATCAAAATGATCATCAACTATCATATCCTCTTCATTTAGAGTCTCTTCAATATCATCTACTGGAGTAGAAATAGTATTAAATAGTTCTACTAACTCTGTTGGTAAAAATGGTTTATTTAATAATTTTGTTATTCCTTCTGGAAGTTCATAGTTTTTAGGTGCAATTATTAAAGATGAAGTAAAATTTAACTTTTCACTTAATAAATTAAATTTTTCACCATCAAATACAACATCATCAACTATTAATAGTTCACAGCTAGTTTCGTTTACTGCTTCCATATTTTCAAAATTAACTACTTCGTCACCTGTCTTTTGAGCACTTAGAGTAACAAGCTTTTTTACTACTGGATTATCATTAACTAGAACTATTTTCATTGTAAAACCTTGTTGAGCTAATTTTTAGCTTCTAAAATGATACAATTGTATCAAAAAAATGGTTAAATGAAAAAGATTATAATAATATTATTTGCTCTAGTTTGCTTCGCGAATGAAAAGAGAGTTTTTTTGCTTCCAGAAGAGAGCTACAGTAGCGTTAATTTTATAGAAAATAAAATTATACTTACCAAAAGTAACATAAAAATTATTATTAATGATCTAAATATTTACGCTATAAAAAAAGAGCTAATTAAAAGTATAAAAAAAGGTGTTAAAGTTATAGCTATTAGCAATGAAAAAAATATCGCTAACCTAGATAACAATCTTTTAAATCTACTTCAATACAAGAACTTTGAACTATATCTTTTAAGAAGCCATAAACTTATCGCTAAAAATATTTTTATTTTTGATGATAATATTTCTTGCTCATCAACTAGAACTTTTAATAAAAATATATATAAAAATATAAAAGGTGTAGTTGAATGTAATGCATGTAGTAAAAAAAGTATAGAGTTATTCAATACTCAACTATTAAAAAGTAAACAATATTTAGAGTAAGATCTCTAACCAATTAAATGCATCTACAATCTCTCGTTTCATAATTAACATAGTAGAAGTTAGTGTCACAATAATAACTATAAGACCTAGTGTAATTTTAGCAGGCATACCAATTACAAGTAGATTAAATTGAGGCATAGTTTTCATAAGCATACCAAACATAAGATCATTTAAAAATGTCATAGCGTAAACTGGAAACGCAATCATAAACCCTACTACTAACATGTGTGCAGATGCTTTTATAATATAGTCTACAATCTCTTTATTAAGTATAAAACCGCCCAGAGGTATTGACTCCAAAGAGTCCCCTATAAAAAGTATTATCCAGTGGTGCATATCAAGTGAAAGCATCATCATCATCACAATAAGGGACATAAACGAGGCAATTAGTGGGTTAGAAACACCACTTTGCGGATCCATTGCACTTGCCATTGAAAAACCCATAGCTGTAGAGATCTGCCCACCAGCAAAAGTAATAATTTCAAAAGTAATTTTTAAAACTACACCTATTGTAAGCCCCAACATCAACTCTCCTAAAACACCCATAAGAACTGTTGGTATGTTAATTTCTATATGTGTAGGAGGTAAAAGAGGGTAAAAAAGAAAAGTAAAAAAAAGTGCTAATGATGTTTTTATAGTCATAGGAATATTTTTATGATCAAATATTGGTACTAACATAAAGAGTGCTGCAAATCTAAAAAAAAGAAATAAGAATGTTACAACCTTATCTTCAGAGAAGAGTGCTGCCCATTCCATTTATTACTTAACTTTTAAGAGTTTAAAATCTTCTAATCTATAAACATGATCACAATTAAAAGCTAAGTTTTCATCATGAGTCACTAAGACCATTGCGCTATTCTCTTTTTTGACATATTCACTAAATATATTCATTACGCTTGACGCTGTAGCTGAGTCTAGGTTACCCGTCGGCTCATCTGCAAAAATAATACGAGGCTTTTTTGTTAATACACGTGCAATTGAGACTCGTTGTTGTTGACCACCTGAAAGTTCTGTAACACGCTGTTCTATTACATTTTGTATATCAAGTTCATTTAAAATATTTTGATCTATCTTTCGATTTGAAAGTATTGCGGAGACTTCCAAGTTCTCTTTTGCACTAAAACCTTTAAAGAGATAATGTGTTTGAAATATTAAGCCTAGTTTATCACGTCTAAGTTCTGTAAGTTCGTTAGTGTTTAAACTATTTAAGTTTTTTCCTAAGAGTTTTACTTCTCCACTATCAGGTGTTAAAAGTGCTGAAATAATATGTAAAAGAGTTGATTTTCCACTTCCACTAACACCTATAATAGCCATACTTTCACCAAAACCTAAAGAAAAGTTTACATCAGTAAATAGTGGGTACTCAAATTTATGTGAAATTGATTTTACTTCAAGTATATTCATAAAAAGTATTATAGATAAATTTTGTTAAAAAGAAAGTTTATAAGAAGGTTAAATAGTTGAAAGTTAAGAAGTAAAACTTCTTAACTCATTTGTGCAGCAACTTCTGCAGCAAAATCATCAACTTTTTTCTCTAAACCATCACCTAGTTCATAAGATATAAATTCAACAATCTCTGCTGTTCCACCAGCACTTTTAGCTTCTGCTGCTAGTGCTTGAGCAACAGTTTTAGAATCATCCATAACAAAGTTTTGGTCTAAAAATGCTTGTTCTTTATCTAAAGTAGTATTATCAGCTATAAAACGCTCGATCTTACCTGGAACAATTTTATCCCAAATTTTCTCTGGTTTATTTTCTGATTTTAACTGCTCTTCAATATCAGTTTTTGCTTTAGCCATAACTTCATCAGTTAGTTGACCCATAGAAATATATGTAGGAATATTTTTAAGAGGCTTACCTAAACGAGAAAGTTCTTCATTCTCTTTTTTAATAGCTTCTATTCTTCCCTTAGTCTCTTCTGCAACATAAGTAGCATCAAGATCTTTATAAGAGAGTGTAGTAGGCTTCATAGCAGCCGCATGCATAGATAAACTTTTAATAAATGGAGCAATCGCAGCTGCTGTTTTTTGAGAGTCACAAGTAGCTGCAATAATAACACCACTTCTACCATTTGCGTGAACGTAACCATTAACTACACCATTTTCACCAGCATCAAGTGTAACAAAACGACGTACTTCAATTTTCTCACCGATACGAGCAACTTCTTGAGTAAAATACTCAGAAAAATTTGCGCTTTCGTATGAAGACTCTTGAAGCTCAGCAACAGTTGTTACGCTGTCAATTGATGCTTGTGCAACAGTATTTTTAATAAGATTAATAAAACCATCATTTTTAGCAACAAAGTCAGTTTCAGAGTTTACTTCTATTAAAGTAGCAGAAGAAAATGTATCAGAAACTTTAATTCCTAATGCACCCTCAGCAGCAATACGATCAGCTTTTTTAGCAGCTTTCGCTACTCCACGCTCACGTAAATACTCTTTTGCTTTGTCTATGTTACCATCACACTCAGTAAGTGCTTTTTTACAATCCATCATAGGTGCATCAGTAGCTTGACGTAACTCTTTAACTTGTGCTGCTGTAACTGCCATAATTATGCTTCCTCAGTTTTAGCTGCAACAGCCTCTTCAACTGGAGCTTCTTCTGTAGTTTCTGATTCTACTTCAACTTCTTCTTCTGGTTGCTCACGCATAGCTTTACCTTCATTCATAGCTTCAGCCATTTCTCTACAGAAAAGTTGAATAGAACGAATAGCATCATCGTTACCAGGAATTGGGAAGTCTACCATATCAGGATCACAGTTAGTGTCTATTGGTGCAACAACTTTAATTCCTAATTTACGAGCTTCTTTAACAGCAATGTGCTCTTTAACAGCATCAAGAACAAACATATACTCAGGAATTTTTTTCATATTACGGATACCACCAAGGTATGCTTCTAGTTTAATTTTTTGGCGAGCCATCATTAAAGCTTCTTTTTTAGTCATAAGATCGATTTGACCATTTTCAGTCATCTCTTCAATAATATCTAGTTTACGAATTGATTTTTGAATAGTTGGGTAGTTTGTTAACATTCCACCTAACCATCTGTTATCAACGTAAGGCATACCACAAGAGATTGCAGCATCTTTAACAGCGTTACGAGCTTGTTTTTTAGTACCAACAAATAACATTGTGTTACCCTCAGCAGCAGCATCAACTACAACTTGGTAAGTGCTACGGAAGTAACGTAGAGTTTTTTGAAGATCTATAATGTGGATATTTTTACGAACACCAAATATATATTTTTTCATTTTTGGATTCCAACGACGTGTTTGGTGACCAAAGTGTACACCACATTCTAATAAGTCTTTCATAGTTACCATGAACTATCCTTTAAGTATAAAAAATTATCGGTTTACTTTGATAGCTTGGACATTAACCTCTATTACTTCAGAAGATCAGCACCGATTTATTTTAGCTACCTGCATATTTTTACCCTTTTAAAAAGAGAAAATCGCGATATTATATTTAAAATATTATTTAAGTTTACTGAATAGAGCGTAATTTTTCACGTACATCTTCAACATGACCTTTAACTTTTACCTTATTCCATAGCTCTTTTATCTCGCCATCAGGAGATATAATAAGTGTTGTTCTAACTATTCCCATATATTCTCTGCCAGCTAATTTTTTTTGTTGCCATACACCATAACTTTGAAGCATCTCTGTACTCTCATCACTTAAAAGTGTAATTTCTAAATTTTTCTTCTCTATAAAATTTCTATGTTTTTTACTACTATCAGCAGAAACACCAAGTATGATCGCACCCATATCTTCAAATTCTGGTAAATTTTCACTGAATTCACACGCTTCAGTTGAACAACCAGGAGTATTATCACGAGGGTAAAAGTATAAAACTATCCATTTTCCTACTAAATCACGCAGACAGATCTCTACATCATCTTGATTTGGTATACAAAATTGTGGTGCTTTTTTTCCTATTTCTAACATAAGTAGGTTCCTTGGTTATTTATTTAAATAAAATTTATTGGGAGTCTTAAAAATGTAGTACTCCACCCAGATACTAAAACATGTACTACTAATACCTTAACTAAAGTATTTGTAAAAAGTAATATTTTAACAATGTACCAATGGATGTACCATAAAAGCAATGTAACCCTAAACTTAAGGGATTTATTGGCTATCTATTTTCTTAACTACTCGTTAAATCAAAGATATTTTAGCTTAAGCCGTCTTAAATATCAAAACTCTTATTTTTTTAGCATATCTTTTGAATATGTCGGATTTTATTCATTTTGTCGACATATAAATTTAATATGTCGGTTTATATACCTTTTCTCAACCTATCAAACAATGATACATTTATAAAATATTTTCCTCTTCCTATTTTGATACTTTGTAATATACCAATTGACTCTATCTCTTTTAAATACTTTGATGCTGTTTCTCTATGTAGTCCTAATCCATCAACTAAAAAATCTATCTTTGTATATGGATGTGAGAATAGTATCTCTATCAAATCTATAATGTCCTCCTATGTCAAGACCACTTAGTCCAACATTCTTATTACAGTCACCTATGATACTTTTTATAACAATTCTATATTTGTAAAACCTAGATTGAAAGAGTCTGTTACAATTGTTAAGATAAGTTTGGATTTGTTGCATGTTATACCTTGATATTTATTGATTGATTTTAGCTAAATATATATTTTAGTATGATAATTTGTTTTACTTTAGAAATAAAAAAGAGAATCTTAGTATTTGAATTAGCACTATGAATGTTTATATGAATTATATTAAAAGTGTTGTGTAAGATTTGTTTGTAGTACTCCTCTCCAGATCCCTGCGGCACATAGCAAGTTACAGCGTGCTGCTGTATTCCTACCCTGACACAGTACTATAACAACCCATTGCACAGGTCTAAAGAGAAGCGTTCAAAGCATATTTAAAAGATGCTCTCAGCGCTTAAAAGTTCGTAATTATAAACTATTAAACTTACAAAGGTGTTAATAAGTGAATACATTTTTAAATTTAAGAGGCTAAAGAGATTGTAGAAATAGAGTTTTTAAGAGCCTCAAACGTTTCACTATAGTTGTAACCTGCAACTTGATCTTTAGCTGCAAGCTCCATAGCTTTTGCGCTTTCATAGATCTCATCAAATTTTAAATTTCCTGAACTTCCTTTGATCGAGTGTGCATGCATTTGAATATTTTTAAAATCATTTGCATCAATTGCAGTTTTTAAATTTGCTAAAATTGTTTCACTCTCCTCTTTATATGAGGCAATTAGCAATACTATATGTTTAGCTTTTAAACCTATTTTAACAGCTAAGTCTTCTACGTTTAGGTTAGAGTAATTTGGTAAAGTCATAAATATCCTTAATAATAATCTCCAATAATAATACTCTTATGCTTAACAGAGCGTTAATTCAGCTAAAATAAGCTTTATGATTTATCTTATAGTGGCACTCAATGTAGAAGCACAACCAATAATTGACAAACTAAAGCTACAAAAATTTAAAAACATGCCATTTAAAAGTTTCTATAATAGTGAATACATACTCACAATAACTGGACTAGGCGTTGAAAATGCACTTATGGCAACAACAGCAATTTTTACAAAGTTCCCTCCAAGTGAAGAAGATAAGATTATTAATTTTGGAATTTGCGCAGCACCTAAAAAATATGAGATAGGTGAACTACTACTTATAGATCAAATTAGTTATAAAGATGAAACTTTTAAAACTAAGTTAGCTTTTCAAAGCACACTCAAAGAAGAAAATTTAACTACTTTAGACAAAGCATCTTCTAATGAACTTAACACACTAGTTGATATGGAAGCTTATGGAGTTTACAAAGCAGCTAAAATATTTGTGAAACCAATACAACTACTATTTTTAAAAATTGTGTCTGATCATTTTAAACCTGAAACTATTACTAAAGATTTTGCAAAAGAGTTAATATCTAACAATTTAGAAAGCTTATTTATAGAGTTTGAAAAATGCAAAAAATAGCGATCGTAACAGGTAGTAGCTCAGGGATTGGTGAAGCAATTGCCAAACGGCTATTACAACTAGAGTACGTTGTCTATGGAGTTAGTAGAAGTTGTAGTATCACTCATGAACATTATACACATTTGGAGTATGACTTAATAGAGAAAATTCCAACTGAAGTTAAAAAAATAGATGTTTCACTTTTAGTAAACTGTGCAGGTTTTGGTGTTTTTGAACCACACGAACAGATAAGTGAAAAAACTATTAGTGATATGTGCGATCTAAATATTAAAGCTCCGATCACACTTACCAATATGACTCTTCGAGCGTTGAAAAAAAATGAGGGAACTATTATAAATATAACTTCAATAGAAGCCACAAGAAGTGCAAAGTTTTCAGCTCTTTATAGTGCAACAAAGAGTGCTTTAAAGGCTTTTAGTGCCTCTTTATTTGAAGAGGTTAGAAAAGATGGAGTAAATGTAGTAAGCATAAACCCTGACATGACAGAAACTCCATTTTTTGACAAACTGAAATTTAAAGCTAGTTCAAAAGATGAAAAAGCACTTTTAGCAGAAGATATAGCAGACGCTGTTGAAAATATTTTAGGTATGAGAGATGGCGCAAATATTACAGATTTAACTATTAGAAGTAAAAAATTTGGTATTATAAAAAAATGATTTACAAAGCGAGAGAAAATGTTTAATAATAAAACAATTTTAATAACGGGTGGAACAGGTAGTTTTGGTAAACAATTTACTAAAACAATTCTTGATCGCTATGAGCCTAAAAAAATAATTATTTTCTCTCGTGATGAGCTTAAACAGTATGAAATGGCACAACGTTTTAATGATAAATGTATGCGTTATTTCATAGGTGATGTTCGTGACGCCGAACGTCTTGATCGCGCTATGATCGGAGTTGACTATGTGATCCATGCGGCAGCACTAAAGCACGTTCCGATCGCAGAATACAACCCTATGGAGTGTATAAAAACAAATATCATCGGTGGTCAAAATGTGATCGATGCTTGTATAAAAAATGGTGTTAAACGCACGATCGCACTCTCAACAGATAAAGCAGCAAACCCTATTAACCTTTATGGTGCTTCAAAATTAGCAAGTGATAAACTTTTTGTTGCTGCGAATAATATTCGTGGTGGTGAAGACATTTTCTTTAGTGTTGTTCGTTATGGAAATGTAATGGGAAGTCGTGGAAGTGTGATCCCCTACTTTAAAAAACTTCTTGAAGATGGAGAAAAAGAACTTCCGATCACAGATGAGAATATGACTCGTTTTTGGATCACTTTAAGCGAGGGTGTTGAAGTTGTAATCAATGCTTTTAGAAGAATGCATGGTGGTGAGATCTATGTTCCAAAAATTGCTTCTATGAAAATAACAGATATGGCAACAGCTATATCACCTGATACTCCACAAAAACTGGTAGGTATTCGTCCAGGTGAAAAACTACATGAAATAATGTGCCCAAAAGATGATTCTCATTTAACAATAGAATTCAAAGATCATTTTGTTATAAAACCTACTATTACTTTCTCGCACAAAATAGATTTTAGTATAAACTCTTTAGGTGAAGAGGGCAAAGCTGTTGAAGCTGGGTTTGAGTACAACTCTGAAAATAACACTATCTGGTTAAGTAAAGATGAACTACTTAAAAAAATAGCTCAAGCAGAAACTGAAGAGAGATGATTCCTTACAGTAGACAAGATATTAACGAAGCTGATATAGAAGAAGTTGTTAAAGTTTTAAGAAGTTCTCACTTAACACAAGGTGCCAAAGTTGAAGAGTTTGAGGAGTCAATCACTAACTACTTAGATGTTAAATATGCAGTTACTTTTAACTCTGCAACCTCAGCACTTCATGCTTCTTACTTAAGTGCAGATCTTTGTGAAGATGACGAAGTTATAACAACACCTATAAGTTTTGTAGCAACTTCAAACATGCTAATCGAAGTTGGGGCAAAACCTATTTGGTGTGATATTAAGCTTGATGGTAACATCGATGAGAGACTAATACAAAAGCTTATAACATCTAAAACAAAAGCTATTGTGAGCGTAGATTTTGCAGGTAAATCAGTAGAACAAGAAAAGATAAAAGCTATTGCAAAAGAGAATAACCTGATCTTTATAGATGACGCTTCTCATGCTTTTGGAAGTGAATTTAACAGTAAAAAGGTAGGTTCATTTGCTGACATGACTATTTTTAGTTTTCATGCGATCAAACCTTTTACAACTGGGGAAGGTGGTTGTGTTGTTACAGACAACAAAGAGTATTATGAAAAGTTAAAACTAATACGATCACATGGAGTAATAAAAAAAGAGGGTTATAGCTTCGATATGACTCAAATAGGTTATAACTATAGACTAACAGAGTTTGCAGCAGCTCTTGGTCTTTCACAACTTAAGCGTATTGACGAGTTTATAACCAAAAGAGATGTGATCGCTAAATATTACGATCAAGCTTTTAAACATGAAAAACTTTTTTCTACTATTAAAATAAGTGAAAATTTAAAAAGCTCTCATCATCTCTACCCTATTCTTCTAGATCACTCACTCCATTGTGAAAAAGAGTTAATCTTTAAAGAACTTCAAGCCGAAGGTATAGGTGTTCAAGTCCACTACAAACCAATTTATGAAAATAGTTTTTATAAGACAAAATTTGGAAATACAAGATGTCAGAGTGCAAATGATTTTTATAGATGCGAACTATCCATTCCATGTCATCAGCAGATGAGCTTAGATGATGCTGAGTATGTGGCTAATAAACTTTTAGAAGTTTTAAAACAGCACTCAAAATGAAAAAACTATTTATAATTATTCAAGCTAGACTTAACTCTACAAGACTTCCAAATAAAGTTTTGCTTCCACTATGTGGCAAAACTGTTTTAGAAGTTCTACTAGATCGTTTATCAATTTTTAAAAATAATATTATTGTAGCCACTACAGCTGATTCAAATAGTATTGTAAATATCTGTAAAAAAAATAGTATTAAATATTTTATAGGTAGTCAACAAAATGTTTTAGAACGCTACTATTTAGGTGCTAAAGAGTTTGGGGCTGATGCAAATAGTACTATTGTACGAATTACATCTGATTGCCCTTTTAATGATTCCACTATTTTAGAGCGACTAATTGCTAAGCAAAGAGAAAAGCCTTCATCATATATTTATGTAGATATTGAGAACTATTTTCCTCGTGGTTTTGATGCAGAGGCATTTAGTTTTAAAATACTAGAAAATGCTTATTTGAATGCTACAACTGATTATGATAAAGAACATGTAACACCTTTTATAAAAAGAATTAATTGTAAAAAAGTTGCAATTACTGATGATGTAGACAACTCTAATTATAGATTGACCTTAGATACTGAAGATGACTACATATTTACAAAAGAGTTGTATAAAGAGTTAAACTACAATATAAGTAGTTCATATGAAGAGATTATTTCAACATTAAAAAAGAATCCTCAAATAGTAAAGATAAATGCAGATATTAAACAAAAAACTACCTAATATAATTTTTAGAGTTGATAGTTCTTCCATAATTGGAACTGGTCACTTAATACGTACCCTTACTTTAGCAAATGAGCTAAAAGAGCATTTCAATATTATCTATATTACAAAAGAGCTTATTGGAAATAGAGACTATTTAATAGAGCAAAATGGTTTTAAAAAAGTAACTTTAAAAAGATCATTTTTAGAGACAGTTGAGAAGTATAAACCGATCCTAATTATTATTGACCATTATCAAATAAGCTTAGAAGAAGAGACTCTTATAAATGAGAAATATAAACTGTTAGTTTTTGATGATGAATATAAAAAACATCAATGTAATATTTTACTAAACCACTCAATTATTTCTACACAAGAACAGTATAGTAAACTAGTTAATAAAAATACTAAAGTATTAACGGGAAGTTACTATACACTTTTAAGTGATAAGTTCTTGGGACATAAGTACAAAAAAAGTTCTATATTAAAAGTTCTGATCACACTTGGTGGAAGTGATCCACTAAACTTAAGTGAGAAAGTTTTAAAAGCACTTAACTCTAATGTTACAATCGTAACTACCTCAGCAAACCCAAAAGCTTCTTATTTAAAAAGAAAATATCCTAACACAATTATCAATTGCTCAGACATGGCATCACTAATTTTAAAATTTGATCTAGTTATTACAAGTGCAAGTACATCTTTGCTTGAAGTAATTGCATTAAAGAAACCTTTTATAGCTATTCAAACTGCTACAAATCAGCGTAGCACTGTCGATATACTCTCAACTGAAAACTTTAAAAATTTTATAAATAATTTTAATGCTGCAAAGTTAAAAAGAGCAGTTATTTTTTGTAAAATTGAACAAAAAAAAATAGAGAAATTTTTAAATAGTTATACATTTCATAAAGCAAATGTTGCAAAGGAGATCATAAGTGAGTTTAAATAGTATTCTTTTTATCTCAAATACGATTACAAAACCTTTAGAGAGAGAGCTAAAAGAGTTTAATATAACTCATGCTCCACTTGATACTATTTTCATAACTTTAAATGAAAAGTGTAGTGCTGATGTTATAGTTATTTTACTGACTACAGATTTTTTACTGACTAATTCAGTTACTCTTTTAAAAAATGCTCTTGTTACTTTTAGAGAAAAAAATAGTTCCAAAATTATTATTAATAATGCTGTAGGTACATTTTTTAATATTTCTCAAAATATTGTTGATGAGAAGCAAAAAAAGTTAACTACTCTAAACTCTACACTTTCATCTTTAAAAATTAGTGATTTATCTATTTTAGATCTATTTACAATATCACTTCAGTATGGACTACATAATATTTTAAATGAAAAAAATAGTTATCTATTTCAGACACCATTTACAAAGCAAGGGTATAACCTAATTGCTAAAGAGATTAAAAAAGCTATTTTACTTTTTAATACTAAGCGTATTAAGGTAATAGCGATTGATGCTGATAATACTTTATGGGGTGGTATTATTGGAGAAGATGGCATAGATGGTATTAGTTGTGATCGTAACTATCCAGGGATTGTATATACAAAATTTCAAGAGAGGCTACTCTCTCTTAAAAAGAGTGGCATAATTTTAATACTTCTTAGTAAAAATAATGAAGCTGATTTAGCAGAAGTTTTTGAGAAAAAAAGTATGCCACTAAATTTAGATGATTTTGTAGCAAAAAAAGTGAACTGGAACTCTAAGAGTGAAAATCTTGTAGAAGTTTTAAAAGAGATCAACATAACAAAAGACGATGTAATTTTTTTGGATGACTCTAACAATGAAATAGAAGAGATGAAAAGTAGACTAGCAATAAAATGCTATAAAATGAACCCAGAAAATCCAATAGATAACCTAAAGACTATTGAAAGCATAATAGAACTTCGTACTCTTCATATAAGTGATGAAGATAAAAAGAAGAGTCAACTCTATGCCGATGAGAGCAAAAGAACTGCTTTAGACTTAACACTAAATTCTAAAGATGAATATATAAAATCTTTGAATATTGAGATCAGTTGCAAGCTAAATGACATTTCAAAAATAGATCGTATCACTCAACTAATAAATAAAACAAACCAATTCAACTTAACAACGATACGTTTAAACACTCAAGAGGTAGAAAAAATAATGAGTAAAAATAGCCTTTATAGTTTTAGTGTAAAAGATAAATTTGGAGATATGGGATTAGTTGGTGTGCTAATTATTCAAGCTCAAACAATAACAAATTTTTTAATGAGCTGTAGAGTTCTAGGAAGAGAAATTGAGCAGAGTGTTATAGCTTATGTATGTTCTCTATATACAGAACTAAAAGCTTCATATAAACCAACTTCTAAAAACTCTTTAGCTGAAACTTTTTATGAGAGCAATGGATTTGAGCTAATAAAAGATAGTGGTGAAAAAAGATATAATTTAAAAACTAAAAAGAGCATAAATAAACACATAAAGGTTGCACATTGTTAATAGAAACCTTAGTAGAAGAAGCTATCAAAACAGTTAATAAAGAGCAGAAAATACCTGAATTAATGCATTTAAATAACAGTACTCCACTATTTGAGCTTTTAGACTCTTTAGGCACATTAGATCTTATCTTAGAACTTGAAGATAGACTCCAGAGTGAAACAAACAACTATATAGCAATCGCTGATGAGTTTAGTATGGATAGTGATAAAACCCCTTTTAAAACTCTCTCGTCACTTAAAAAATTTGTTCAAGAGAAGTTAGATGGCTAATTTAGAATTTGAAAATATTGCAATAAGTGCGATAACAACTACGGTTGGTGATCGTTGTATAAAACTGGAAGAAGAAAAAGAGAAGTTTGGCTTTGATGATATAAGCTTTAAAAGACTACAGAAAACAACTTCACTTGATACTCGCTATATAGTTAGTGAAGGTATAACTACAACCGATCTTTGTATTCAAAGTGCTAATAAAATTTTCAATAATACTACTATTAAAAAAGATGAAATAGATGCTCTGCTTTTCGTAACTCAATCACCTGATTTTAAAGCACCATCAAGTGCAATTATTATGCAAGATAGACTAGGACTTCCAACTAGCTGTATTGCTTTTGATATAAACTTAGGTTGTAGTGGTTTTGTTTATGGACTCTTCACTGCATTTAGTTATATCAACTCTGGTATGAAAAAAGTGCTTCTTTGCTGTGGTGATGTTAACTCTTACTTTAGTGGAGAGAGAGACAAAATTTTCACTCCTCTTATGGGTGATGCTGGTTGTGCAGTTATGATCGAAGCAAAACAGAGCAGTAAGAGTTTTTTTGAGCTTCATTCAGATGGAAGTGGTTATAAGCACTTGATCATTCCAGCAGGTGCACTGAAAGAGCCAACAACTACTGAAACACTGATACCTAAACTAAGAGAAGATGGTGGGATAAGACGAGATGAAGACCTTTTTATGAATGGTAAAGAGGTTTTTAACTTTGCAATAAAAACTGTTCCACCACTGATCAAAAGCATACTAGAAAGTTCAAATATACCTGCTGAAAAGATTGACTTTTTTGTACTACATCAAGCTAATCCTTACATATTAAAAACAATAGCTTCAAGACTAAAAGTAGAGAAAAACAAGGTACCTCTTCAAACAGCTTCAGAGTATGGAAATCAGAACTCTGCTTCGATCGCTGGAACTATAAATGGCTATTTAAGTGAAGAGTTTGAGAGTAAAAAACTAAAACTCTGTTTTGCAGGTTTTGGAATCGGACTTAGTTGGGCTGCTTGTGTTTTAGAGTGTGATAATATTTATGCACCAAAAGTGGAGATGTATCATGAGTAATTTATTAGATAGACTAAATGAAGAGTTAATGTTTGAGATAGCTGTTAAAGAGAGTGACGTAATTGAAAAAATAGAGGAGTGGGACTCTTTAGCTTATCTTTCAGTTTTAAATGTTTTTGATGAAGTTGGTGTGGACATAGAAATCGAAGAGCTAGAAAAGTGTAAAAGCATAAGAGAAATTCTTGAAAAAGCCTCTTCTTAATAGGTTAACAAAAGAAGAACTCTCTCTTGTTAGAGAGTGGAGAAATAGTGATCATATAAAGAAGTTTGCCCTAAATCAAAAAGAGATTACAAAAGAGCAGCAAAGTGCCTGGTTTGAAAAAATTCAACAAAGTGAAGATGAGTATTTTATAATTTCAATAGATGAGAAAAAATGTGGATTAATTTGGTTTAACAAAATAGAGCAGAAAATTTTAACAGGTTTTTATATCTATAATGAAGAGTTACAAAATTCACTTACGCCATTCAACATAGTTACAACTTTTCATGAATATCTGTTTCTTAAAAAAAAGTTTAATAAAATATATTGTAAAATCATGCCTGATAATAAGAGGGCTATTAGGTTTAACTTAGCTTTAGGTTATAAAGTAGTTGAAGAAAAAAGTGAGTACTCTCTCTATGAACTAGGTTATGAAAACTATAAAAAATCAGATAAAAAAATAAGAAAGTTATTAAAATGAATGTAGATATAAAAAAAGTTATTACTATCGCGAAAGAGGCTAGTGTTGCAGTTATGGAAATTTACAATACTAACTTTGATGTTGAGTACAAAGAAGACAGTTCGCCTCTTACGATCGCAGATTTAAAAGCTAATGAAATAATATGTAATTCACTTTTAAAACTTTACCCTAAAATACCAATACTCTCAGAAGAGACAAAAGTTAGTGATTATAGTGATCGTAAAAAGTGGGAATATCTTTGGGTTATAGATCCAATTGATGGTACAAAAGAGTTTGTGAAAAAAACTGGAGAGTTTACGATCAATATAGCTTTAGTTCAAAATGGAGTTCCTATTTTAGGAGTTGTTTATGCACCTGCTATCGATGTCTTATATTATGCTCAAAAAGGTTATGGTGCTTTTAAAAACAGTACTTCAATACCTTTTAAAAGAGATGATAATAAGTACCTTGTAGTTGCAAGCGTATCGCATCTAAGTGATGAGACAAAAAAGTACATAGAAAACATTAAAACCAGTAAAATAAAAGAGACAACATCAATGGGTAGTTCACTAAAACTTTGCCTTGTAGCAAGTGGCGAAGCCGATATATACCCACGCTTTGCACCAACAAGTGAATGGGACACTTGCGCGGCACATGCAATAGTTTTAGAGTGCAAAAAAGATGTAGTTGATGCTTATACAAATAAGACTTTAGTGTATAATAAAGAGAATATTTTAAATCCATTCTTTATAGTGAAGTAAAAGGAGTTTTTATGGGTGCTGTTGATTATTTACCTAATTACACTTATGAAGAGTACAAACTTTGGGAAAATGAGTGGGAATTAATAGATGGTATACCATATTCTATGAGTCCTGCACCGATGATTAAACATCAAAGTATTAGTAATAATATTGCTTGGGAATTAAAAGAGTCTTTGGGTAGTTGCAAGTTTTGTAAAGCACTTCTACCAGTTGATTGGAAAATTAGCGAAAATACAATAGTTCAACCTGATAACTCAGTAATTTGCCATGAGCCTAAAAATGAGGCTTATTTAAGTGAAGCTCCAGAAATTATCTTTGAAATACTTTCAAAATCTACAGCTAAAAAAGATCTAAATTTAAAATACGATCTATATGAACAAGAAGGTGTTAAATTCTACATTATAGTTAACCCTGATGATGAAGTTGCAAAGATCTATAAACTTCATGATGGCAAGTATATTAAAGTGTGCGATACTCATAGCGAAGTTGTTGATCTTAGTACTGAAAAATGCTCCATAAAGTTTAACTTTTCAAAGATCTTTTAATTGAAAATAGCTAACCATAATTTAGAAGAAAAAGTTTTTATAATTGCTGAACTTTCTGCAAATCATAACCAAGACTATGAACTTGCAAAACTTGGTGTAAAGGTTGCATATGAAGCTGGTTGCGATGCGATCAAGCTTCAAACATACACGCCTGATTCACTAACACTAAATATAAAAGAAGAGAAGTTTAAAGCAGGTGATTTGTGGAGCGATGAGTACTTGTACGATCTTTATGCTCGTGCTTGTATGCCTTATGAGTGGCATAAACCTTTAAAAGAGTATGCAGATGAGTTAGGAATTTTACTTTTTTCATCTCCTTTTGATTTAGAAGGAGTTGACCTTTTAGAAGAGTTAGATGTACCTGCTTATAAAATAGCCTCTTTTGAAATAACAGATATTCCACTTATAAAATACACCGCTTCTAAAATGAAGCCCATTATTATTTCAACTGGTGTTGCAAATATTGAAGATATAGAACTAGCGATCGCAACTTGTAAAAGTGTAGGAAATGATCAAATAATTTTACTTAAATGTACGAGTGCTTACCCAGCAACTCCTGAGTCTATGGATCTAGCTACGATTGCAGACATGAGTGAGCGTTTTAATTGTGAAGTGGGTCTCTCCGATCATACTCTTGGGAATGATGCAGTGATCGCTAGTGTTGCATTAGGTGCAAAAGTAATAGAGAAACACTTTACACCCGATGAGAATATAGAGACACCAGATGGTGCATTTTCACTCTCACCTAAAGAGCTAAAAGAGATGGTAAAGAGTATTCGTAATGTTGAAAAAATGGTAGGTAGAGTTAGCTACGAAGGTAAATCAAAAGCTTATGCACGATCTCTTTATATTAGTGCTAATATTAAAAAAGGTGAAAAATTTACTAAAGATAATGTAAAAAGTATTCGTCCTGGCGATGGACTTCATCCTAAGTATTATGAAGATGTTTTAGGTAAAATAGCAAAAGAAGATTTAATAGCTGGAGTAGCTATGAAACACGATCTTATAATAAAATAGCTAAATAAGGGAAAATATGGGTGCTGCAAGATTAGAAGACTTACCTCATTATACTTATGAAGATTACAAACTTTGGGATGGTGAATGGGAGCTAATAAATGGTGTTGCTTACGCTATGGCACCTGCACCTGTAAATAAACACCAAATTCTAAATACAAAAATAGCAAGAGAACTCGATGAGAAATTAGATGAGTGTCCAAAATGCTTAGCAATAATAGAGGCTGATTGGAAAATTGCTGATGATCTTGTTTTGCGACCTGATGCTTCATTAATTTGTTATGAACCAGACGACTACTTAACAAAAGCGCCTGAAATTATTTTTGAGATCATCTCACCATCTACTGCAAAAAATGATGAAACATTAAAGTTTGATATATATGAGCAAGAAGGGGTTAAATATTACATTTTAGTTTACCCTGACACACTTTTTGCGAAGCTTTATAAGCTTACTGATGGTAAATATATAAAAGTTGGTGATTTTGACGATGAGTCATATACATTTGACACAAAGTTTTGTAAAATAGAGTTTAACTTTAACAATATTTTTAAGCGTTTTAGAAAATAGGTTCACAACATATCTCTTAAATGTGTACTAAATGTCAATTTAAAGAAGGTTAATAATGTATGATGTAGTAATAGTTGGAGCTGGTTTTGCAGGTAGTATTTTAGCTGAGCGACTAGCTTCACAGCAAAATAAAAAAGTACTAATTATCGACAAAAGATTTCATATAGGTGGAAACTGTTTTGATAGTTTTGATGAGCATGGTATTTTAATTCATAATTATGGACCTCACCTATTCCATACCAGCAATAAACAAATTTGGGACTATTTAAGTAAGTTTACTACTTGGTATAACTATCATCATAAAGTTGAAGGCTTTATTGATGGTCAATACGTGCCTATTCCTTTTAATCTAAATACACTATATAAACTTTTTCCTGATAAAATGGCCTCTTCGATCGAGAATAAACTTATAGAGAAATATGGCTTTGGTAATAGAGTTACAATATTAGATCTTCAAAAAGAAGATGATAAAGAGCTAAAGTTTATAGCAAACTTTATTTATGAAAAAATATTTCTTAACTACTCTGCAAAACAGTGGAATAAAAAAGTTGAAGAGCTTGACTCTGCTGTTAGCGCAAGAGTTCCTATCGTCATTTCAAAAGATGATAGATATTTTAATGATAACTATCAAGCCCTTCCCGAACAAGGCTATACTAAAATATTTGAAAAAATGCTAACAGATAAAAATATACATGTTATGTTAAACAGTAACTTTAAAGATATTTTGACACTTGAGGAAAAAACCTTTTCACTATTTGGATCAGAATTTAATGGTGAAGTTATTTTTACAGGTATGGTTGATGAGCTATTTGATTATAAATTTGGGGAGTTACCTTATCGATCAATTGATCTAAAGTTTGAAAATAAAAAGCTAGAAAGTTATCAGAATGCAACAACAACGAACTATCCAAATGACTATGATTATACTCGTATAACAGAATTTAAAAAAATGTATAATTCTAAAAATGATAGTACTACAATTGCAAAAGAGTATCCACAAGAGTTTATAAATGGTGTCAATACTCCTTACTACCCTCTATTTACAGATGAAAACAACACAAAGTATAAACAATACGAAGAGTATTCAAAAAAGTTTAAAAATCTAACATTAATAGGTCGCTTAGCAGAGTATAAGTATTATGATATGGATGATATAGTGGCTCGTGCATTAGAAGTTTATGAGGATAAGTTTAATGCTAACTAAACATATAATATTAAAATATTTAACAGATCATAAAGAAGAATTTTATAAAAAATACAGCGTCAAGAAAATAGGATTGTTTGGCAGCTATGCAAGAGATGAAGCAGATGAGAATAGTGATATAGATTTGCTTGTAGATATGCCCTCTTCATTTAAAAACTATTTTGAATTAAAATATCTTCTTGAACAAGAATTTGGAAAGAGTGTAGACTTAGGGGAACAAGATAGTCTCCGATTATTTATAAAAAAAAGAGTTGAAAAAGAGTTAATTTATGCCGAATAGAGATATAGAATTTTATATAGTTAATATTTTTATTGCTATTGAAAAAATTCGAAACTATACTTTAAAATTTAATACTGCAGATGAGCTACTACATAGTATGTTAGAATGGGATGCTACTATAAGAGAGCTAGAGATAATTGGAGAAGCCACTAATAACCTTTTAAAATCACACTTTATAGATGAAAAATACAGAATTATAGTTGATTTTAGAAATCAAATAAACCATGGATATTTTGGAATAAACCATAAAGTAGTTTGGGAAGTTGTTAATAGTGAAATTGACACCTTTGCAGAAGAGTTGCTTAAAACTACCCTCTTACATAAAAAAGATTTGAGTGACGCTATAACATGTGCAAAAGAAGAAAATAATTACAGTATTATAATAATCAAGTTTTTAAACCATCTTGAAAATAAATTAGACAACTAATGTTTAATATTTGCGCTATTGTTGTAACCTTTAATAGAAAAGAGTTGCTTCTAGAGTGTTTAAAAGCATTGCTACAACAGACATATAAACTAAATAAAATATACCTAATTAATAACAATAGTTCAGATGGAACTTATGAACTTTTAGAAGAGATAAATTTTTTAAATAATAAACAAATAGAGTACATAAACTTAGAAGAGAACATTGGTGGTGCTGGTGGTTTTGCACATGGTCTTAAAACTGCTTATAAAAATAGTCATGAGTTTTATTACCTACTTGATGATGATGCAGAACCTGCACTTAATGCGATCGAGACGTTAGTACCATACTTAAATCAAAGCTATAGCGCATTTGCGTCTACTGTTTATAATAACTTTGAATTGAGTGAAACTTCGCATAGGGGGAATTTTGACTATTGCAATATTTATCCAACTCCACAAAAAGAATTACCATTAAAAGAGTATGAAAACAAGAGTGTTGAAATAGAGATGGCATCATTTGTTGGTATTTTAGTTACTAAAAACTCAATAGACACGATAGGCTTTCCAAGAGAAGAATTTTTCATACATTTTGACGATACAGAGTACTGCATGAGACTCTCAAAATTAGCCAAAATTTTAATGATAACAGATAGTGTAATCTACCATAAAGAAAAGCGCCAAGAAGAGAAAATAGTAAAAAATTTCTTATGGTTTAAAAAAAATAGAATTAGATATGACAAACTTTGGATAAAATACTTTGGTAAAAGAAATAGTATCTACTTAGCAAAGGAATATACTACTTGTAAAATAAAGTTTTATTCTAAATTACTTTTAGAATATGTAATTTTAATAAAAGATATTATTCTTTATGACGATAATAAAATAAATAGAATAAAGTTTTCTACTTCATCATACATAGATGGATTAACAGACATATTTGACAATAAAAAACCAACAAATATCTTAAAAGGAAATTTATGAAAAGCATAGGCATAGTAATATGTAATTATAATAAAAAAGAGTACTTAAAAGATTGTTTAAACTCACTTCTCATGGGCGATCTACCTAGAGAAAGTTATGACATAATAGTTGTTGACAATGCTTCTGAAGATGGTGCAGTAGAGATGATTCAAAATGAATTTTCTAATGAAGTTATACTACTGCAAAATGAAATAAATAGTGGTGGATCAGGTGGTTTTGCTAAAGGAATAGCTTATGTTCAAGAGAAAAAGTATGACTATACTGTTTTGCTAGATAATGATATTAAACTTGAGAAAGATACTATAGTAGAATTAAAAAAGCATATAGATAATAATCCTGAAGTAGGAATAGTAGGTTCTAAAATATGCACTATGGATAATCCAGATATTTTACAAGAACTAGGCTCTTTTATAGACTTTGAGAAGTTCAATGCTACCACACCATTAAAAGGTCATAAAGATTCCAATGAACTACCTGCTATGGTTGAATGCGATTATGTTCCTGCATGTTGCTTAATAACTACAAAAGATGTCATTAAAAAAGCTGGAAATTTTGATGTAGATCATTTTATATATTGGGATGACATGGATTGGTGTACTCGCATTAAAAAGTGTGGTTATAGAATTCATGCAATAAATAGCTCTCGTGTATTTCACAAAATGGGTGCAGTTAATACAATAAATACATTTTCACTTTATTATTTTGAAAGAAATAGAATTTTATACTTTTTAAAAAATTTACAAGAAGAACAACTTCCAGCATTTATAAATAAAATTTCTGAAGAGCTTATCAACTTAACATTTTTCTCAAATGAAAAAAGAAAGTATAATAGTGCAATTTCTACACTTCTTGGTATTGACGATTTAGACAGAGGAACTATTGGTAGACAAGACAAGCACATTTTGAATAAAGAACAAATAGATCCATTTACTTTATTCAATGATCAAAAAAATTATCAAATTATTTTAGTTAGCATCGACAATATGAGTTTGCTAAGAAGAATATATTTGGCATTAGATAAGTACTTTGATTGTAGTATTACTATTGCTTCAGAGTTAAAAAACTTTGAGTCCCTATCCTATGAGTTTAATGATACTAAAATTATAGATAAAAAAATTATTAAACAAAATAGCTCTGAACTCGTATTTTATGCAATTGAACACATTATGCAGAGTGATATTGAGAATAACTTATCATCAAATAGTTTATATATTGATGTTTATTTGAATATTAAATATGCTTCTCAAGTTAAAGAATACATCGCAAGTTATAAAAACTATGAACAAATATTTTTAAATATTTTTACTCCTATTTTAGAAGAAAAATTTAACTCTATAAGATTAAATCTTTAAATATATATTCATGGTGCATAACTTTTAAATATTTAATGCACAAGCATAAATTAAAGTGTATCTACCATTGCTCCTTGAATAATTTTTATATCTAACTTTTTAAGTTGTTCTAGCTCATCTTTAGTATTAACACCTGTAGCAATTAATTTAATTGAGAGTGATGCCAAGAACATATTTAACGTAGATAATGATGTAGCACTACTTTTTAATAAAAAATCTTTATTAGATTTTAAAAAGAGTGGTTGAAGATCTTTTAAATAAGCGAAGTCCTTACTTTCAGCTATAAAATTACTGATACCAAAATCAAAATTATGAGATCTTATTAGTTCAATTATTGAACTTGAATGCTCAAGGTTATTACAGACAGTGCTTTCTGGGATCTCAAAGATTGCCTTAGTACTTATATTTTTAGGTATCTGTTGAAGTATCTCTTTTAGTTTGTATACACTATCTCTACCCTCTAAGAAACTGGCATTTAACTGAATAGAATATACTCTTTGCTCTTTCAACTTTTGAGCATCAAGTAAAATATTTTTTAGTAAATAGATATTTAACTCATCCAACATATCTAGCTTCATTGCAAGTGCAATAAATTCACCATACTTGTAAGTTCTATTTTCACTTACCAATGATAGAGATGTAGTAAAATGTATATTTTTATTAGTTTCAAGTTCTACAACAGCATGGTTTAATATCTTTATTTGACTATTTTGTATAGCATTTTTTAAAATTTCTCGCCACTGCTCTTTTCCCTTTATTTCAGTGCTATCCTCCATTTGTAAGTAGTACTGTCCAAAGTCTAAAAGTTCTGCTTGTGCTAGTGCATAATCAACTGAAGCAAACACTTCTGCTATTTGTTGCTCTAGAGAATAAGCTGTTGCACCTATATGCACACCTATATTTTTTTCATTTAGAGTAAAATATTCAAAAAGATCTAAAATCTCTTTTGATATTTCTTTTAGCAATAATTCACAATTCACTAGAGCAATTTGAGGTATTAAAATATTAAATTCACTTCCATTAAGGCGTGAGACCACAGCATCGTTAAAATGGGCAGTAGACTCAATTATTTGTTTAGCCATAACTCTGAAAAGATCATCAGTTTTTTGGTGTCCAAAAAGTTTATTAATTTTTGCAGTATCGCTTATTGACAACATTATAATAACACCTCCATTGTTGACGTTATCTGGACTTAAATACTCATTTAGCTTTAGTATTAAATATTCCCTATTGTAAAGGTTTGTTAAATGGTCTTTATATAGTAAGTCTTTATTGAATGATAATGCTTTATTGCCTTCTTTAAATATATTCTCTACTCTTTCAACCATAGAGTTCATACTCTTAACGATATCTTGAAAATCAAGTGTAAATACCTCTTTCTTTTGAATTATAAACTCATTATTTAATATAGACTCTGCTTGTTTTCTAATTCCTACTAGTGGCTTTAAAATAAAGTGTAGAAGTAAGTTTAGAGCAACTAAAGCAACAAAGCTAACAACAAGAAATGTACTTACTAAGTATTTAAATGTTTTATACAACTCTAAATAAACTACATTTACATCGCTCTTAATACTCAAAATACCTATTAGTTTCCAGCCACTTGAGACTTGCGCAACCGCTTCTGGTGCTTCAAAGCTAATTAAGTTAAGAAATAACACTGGAATATTTAATTTATTTTTCTGTCTTAAACGCTCGTATATCAGTTCACCCTGCATATTAGTCAGTACTATTTTTTCCATATTTGAATTATCAAAATTAGCATTAATTATAGTAGACATCATAGCTTTATCCCCTCCACTTGATGCTAAAGAGAGACTTAATGACGTAGCACTATTTTGTGCATTTTTATATAAACTATCTTGAGATGAGTTTATAATAGTATTAAAAATAATCATCAAGATACTTATAAGAATAGTAACTAATAAAAAAGATACTAAAATTGCTATTTGTCTATATAGTGTCATATTTTATCCCTTTTTATATTTTCTAAAAGTTGATCCCATTTTTTATGCTTTTTCTTTTTCATCAGTTCACCGTTGAAATAGTAGATCGGTTTTAAATCTTCTCTTTTTGTTGCTGGTAAAATTTCAAATTTATTATTATCTAAAACAAGTGGTATAGAATCAGGAGTTTCAAAATAGGTTAAAACCATATGTGGAGTGTTAAACTTAGTTGATCTTACATAAGTAAAGTAGAGCTTAGACGTGTTTAAACCTAGATAGCGTAGAGCAAAATATTTTGCTATCACATAATCTTCACAATCACCAAGATTTTTTGCTAAAAATTCATTTGGCGTTGCCCAATAATCTTTTTGGTTATATAGCGATATGTCAGTACTGTAACCTACTTTATTGAAATAGTCGTTAACTTTTTTGATCTTTATTAGTTCATCTTTAGGTAATTCATCACGAAGGTTATTATTTAGCGTAATAAATCTTTTTTTAGCTTTGCTGTTATACTTATGTTCTACTTTATCTATTGTAGACTTTGAAATATAATCATTTGCATTTATCATAGTAGAGATAGTAAGTAATATTAAAATAAACTTCATGGAATAATATTTTAGCATAAAAAAGGTTTAATTAAAAAATTTAAGACTTTTATTATTTATATAATGGTATATTTAGGCAATTGCCAAACTAGTTGTGAAGCTAGGACGGAAAGCCAAACAGGTCTTTGTTTTCAAAGATGGCTGGGTTACAAATATCTTCAAATATTTATTTTGTAGCTCTATTTTATCATAGAAATGGAGAACATCATGTTTTTAATCATAAAAAATCTTATCACTGCTTTTTTATCTATACTGATAATAGGTGCACTATCTTCTTTAAATGCTAGTTATGAAATCAATAGTTCATTAAATAATGAGCTAATTGCCGAATATGAAACAGAGGGTAGTGTTTTAAAAGATATTTTAATATCCGAATATCAAAATGCTAACAATATCATACCAAATGAGCAAATATCTATTCTAGATATATTAAACTCATCTGCTCTGTATGCTTCAATGACTGGTGAAAGTAATACCAATGCAGATAGTGGTATTATCCAAAAGTTAATTTATATTACCGATAAATTAGAAACTGAAGGCAGTGTCTCGGTAACACTTAAGCTGCAGTATAAATTTTATCCTGAGGGAACCTTCTCTACAGAACAAGAGGTATTAGAACAGAGACAACAAATGATAGATATACTAGTTCCTATTATTAATGACAAAATGTTGAGCTCTGTTGAGATGCTACAGTCAATTCAAATATATGACACAATACCTTACTTTACTCTAACTCTTAATCAAAATAACTTTTGGAACTTACTAGAGAGTAATGGTATTATTGATATAGAATTAAACGATTTAAATGAAGTTAGTTTAACACAAAGTTCTCCATTAATTCAAGCAACAACATCGTGGGATAATGCGATAACTGGTGCTGGTCAAGTTGTTGCTGTACTAGACACAGGTGTTAGAAAAAGTCACGCTTTTTTAGCTAATAAGGTAGTTTCTGAAGCATGTTACTCAAATGCTGGTGGTTGGGGTAGTGGTACATCACTATGTCCTGGTGGTTGGACATCTATGACCAGTTCAGGTGCAGGGGTAAACTGTAGTACATCTTTTAGTGCATGTAATCACGGTACTCATGTTGCAGGTATTATTGCTGGTAAAGGTGCATCTTTCTCAGGAGTTGCTAAAGAATCTAAAATTATTGCTATACAAATATTTACCAATATTGGTGGGCAAATTTTAACTTACACTAGTGATCAGACAAAAGGGCTGGAGAGAGTATATGCATTAAGAAATAGCTATAGTATTGCCTCTGTTAATATGAGTATAGGCGGTGGAAAACACACCTCTTATTGCAATAGTGACTCTAGAAAAGCAATTATTGACAACTTACTATCAGCTGGTATTGCCACTGTTATTGCCGCTGGAAATGATGGTTATACAAATGCGGTTAGTGCTCCTGGTTGTATTCAAAGTGCGATTACAGTTGGTGCAACATCTGATGGTGGATGGGGACGTACAGTTGACACAGTTGATTCATATTCAAATAGTGCTTCTATGATTGATCTACTTGCTCCTGGTAGTGCAATATACTCATCTATTGCAACATCAAATACGGCATACTCCACTTATCAAGGTACATCAATGGCAGCACCACAAGTTGCTGGCGCATTTGCACTTTTAAAATCAGCTAAAAATAGTGCTACTGTAGCAGAATCACTTAATGCATTACAAACTTCTGGAAAGAGTGTTACTGATTCAAAAAATGGTATTGTTAAAAGAAGAATTAAGATACATGATGCAACTTTACAGTTTGGAACTGGTAGCATAACAGTAAATATTAGTCCTGCTGGAGCTACATCTATTGGCGCTAAATGGACTATTGATGGCAGCACATGGAACAACAGTGGTACAGAAGTAACAGATCTTCCAATTGGTACATATAGTATTACATTTAAATCAATAATACACTCCAATAATAAAAAAGTTTGGACTACACCATCCTCACAAAGTACTATTATTTCATTTGATGGGGACAGCAAATCATTAAGTGGAACATATTCTGAAAATGATAAAGATAAATCACTAAAAGATTTTAATGGCGATGGTAAAAGTGATATCTTATTTAGAAATACTTCTAATGGTTCTACATATATTTATACTATGGATGGTTCAACTTATAGTGGCTCTTCTGTAAAAGACTCTAGTGGCAATATACCAAAACCATCTTATAGTGGTTGGTCAACTACTTTAATCTTCTAAAGATATATAGTAGGAGTACAAAATATGGTCTAAAATCATATGAGCATCTTCTACTAAGCCATACTCTCCTTTTTGCGTCTCTATATAAAAATTTATATCGGATGCTTTTTTTAATTCACCTCCATCAAACCCACTTAAACCAACGACAGTAGAGCCCATTTTATTAGCGTGATTTACAGCTTTCATAATGTTTTCACTATTACCACTACAAGAAATAGCAATTAGTAGATCTTCTTTGGCTATTTTATCTTTAAGTTGCATATAAAATATATTTTCATATCCTATATCATTAGCGATAGCTGTACATACTGAACTATTGTCACTTAAACTTTCAACATTAAAGTTTCTTATATTTCTTCTTTTTAGTCCTATACCTAAATCGTTGGCCATATGAGAAGATGTTGCTGCACTTCCACCATTTCCAATAATATAAATTTTTGAACCAACTTCTTGAGTCTTATCAATTGCCTCTTTAATTTTGACAACCTCATCTCTATCTATAGTATCAAATATTTTTTTTAAATTATTTAAATAATCATCTATAAAATTCTTCATTATTTTCTCCTAAAAAGTAAAAATCTTTTCTCTTTCTATTCCAAAGCTATTTGTTAACATCTTAATAACTTCTATTTCCCTTCCTATTACACTAACAATTATTAAGTCATACTCAATATTCTCAATATTTTTAACAGAATAAACTTTAGAGTATTCAATCTCATTTGAAATCAAATCACTATTTATATCGACAAAAATAGTCTTCTCATGTGGCATTATACTTTTTACTATTTTTCCAAATGTTCCATTTCCATAAATTATATAGTTTGTCTTTGGTTTAGGGAAACTAAGTACCTTATTGTAGCATTTACTAAAAAATATAGAGTAATCAATTCTTATTGAGTTGATCATTGGCATTTGAAAAAACTTATTAGTTTCTATTCGCAATATTTCATATTTATTATGGCTATTAACAAGCATATTGTAATCCACTTTTGGGAATACATCAACATATGTATTTTTATTAGCATTCAGATTATAGATATTTTTTTTGTAATCATAAAGCATTTTTAGCTTTGATAAAGATCTAGTAATCTGTTTTAATATAGTTTCACTGTCCCATAATCTTTTTCGCTTATATTGTCCATTTTTACTAAAACCAACATTTGCTATTGAGCTACTATTATAGCAGTAGCTATTCACACCACTACACATATAATCTTTATCCATGCCAAGTACAAAAATATTCTCAAACTTAAAATATAGTGCCATATAAATGGCGCTTTCTATTAATAATCCAGATATAGGGTTAGTGTATAAATCTATATTTTCTATGGATAACTCATTCCATTCTATATAGTTCCTCCAAATTATCTCATTATTTACAAATAAGTTATACTTTTCTATTAATACTTTATCTTCTATATCTAAAATAACAATCGTATTTTTATCTATAGCATTGTGTAATTCCTTAGTTAAATCAATAACTTCTT
This sequence comes from Helicobacteraceae bacterium, assembly GCA_013138865.1. Classification (GTDB taxonomy): domain Bacteria; phylum Campylobacterota; class Campylobacteria; order Campylobacterales; family Sulfurimonadaceae; genus GLR69. The sequence goes on from WTBY01000040.1 coordinate 28,568, forward strand.
TTTCTGTGTAATGCCCTATATCAATATGAAACTTTAATTTATTCCAAATGTGATATTTAGGTTTTATATGATTGTAATCTTGATGTCTAAATAAACCTGCGACTGCTATAACATTCTTGTCACTTAATAATTTTAAATTCTGCTTATTAACAGATGGTCCAGGTGCAACTACAAAACAGTCATGCTCAAACTTAGCATCTTTCATCTGATTTTCAACTATTTTTTTACAATATATCCACCAGGGACATTATTCCAAGGAAATTTTTTTATTTCATAATCAAAACCATTTTCATCCATATACTTCTCAAGAGCACTACTTTCACCAGACCACTCTAAAATACCATACTCATCAAAGATTATCACACCACCTTTAACAACTAGCGGAAATAGATGTTTTAACCCTGTCATAGTAGGGTTATACATATCAATATCAAAATGCAATAGTGAAATTCTTAAACCAGGGTTTTTAGAAACAAACTCCGGTATAGTTTTTTCAACATCGCCTTCTATTAGCTCAATACGTTTTTTCCATCCAACAAAGCGATCTTCATCAAATATATCTATTACATCTTTAAGCTCATCATAATATTGACTTGGGCTAAATCCACCCTCTGTCTTATGCATTTGATCATAATTTGGTCCATCTTCTTGAGCTAAATTAGTAAAACCACTAAAGTTGTCAAAACCCCAAACTTTTTTCGTTCTATCTCCAATGTTCCTTGACTCTAAAAAATTTGCAAATGTCATTAATGATTGTCCTCTAAAAACTCCAAGTTCAACTATATCTCCTGGTAAATCTATTGTTTTAAGAAAAAGCTCATAGTGTGCTAAAAACTTTTTTATTGTTGTTCTTCTAGCATATATTGGGAACCCATTAATAAGTTCAATTGGCGAAATATTGTGTTTTTCAACTAAAGATTCTAAGCTATTTTCAATCTCTTTATCTTTAGAGTATTTTTTTGTACCATCAAATTTATCTTCACTATTGTTCATTATTTAGTCCTTTAAATTTTACACTTTTTATATCTATATATTTTCGTTTTTTATAATCTAAATCTGAAATAAAACGCTTTGGTATAGCTCTTACATCTACAGAATATCTTTCTTCTTGCATACTTTTAGTAAAGTGTGTGCGATGAATTTTATAAGCATCAAATAGAACTACATCACCTTGATTTAATTCTATAACCTGTTTTGTAGAAGTTTTTAAAATTGGAGCCATAACTTTATCTGATAGCCCAAATTCCCATATCTCATTTCCTTCATGAGAAAGTTTTTCATCAGTCACACTATCTATAAATTCAATAGAAGGACTATTGACTCCACACTCTTGCAGCGATGTAAAACATATAGTTATATTTTCGTACCTACTATTATAAAAATAGTCCTGATGATATGGTAAAAGACCATGCTCTTGTTTTAGCAATAACTTTCTAAATTGTGCTGGATAATGCCACAAGCACTCATCATTATTTAAAATATTTAATAGTTCAGGTATTTTTGACTCAGAATATATCTCAAAAATCTCTTTACTTGTTCGTAGCGATTTATTTTCATCCAAAATTGGCATTTCACACCTAAAGAGTGTGTTCTTATCACTATCAGACAAAGAGTCTTTAATCGAGTTTAAGTATTCAAACTCTTTTTGTGCTTTTTTTCTTAATTTTTCTATTTTCTTCTTATCTAGCGCATTCCGTATAACAACCATTTTAGTATCACTATATACTTTATTGACTTTTTTTATATCCATACAATTAGAATCGAAATCATAAGACATCTATTATCCTTTATTATTTGCTATCATAAGCATTATACCATCACTCAAAGGTAAAACTATTTTAAGATATGACAATTTTTTAGTATACTCCAACATACTCTTTACACCTAGCCCTTTCTCTGTATTTGGCACCTCATTTAATGTATCGCAAGAAAAGCTTGTATTATCTATAACTATTAAGCATCCTGAATTCATAATATTTTCTAATAAAATTAAATAGTCTTTATAGTTTTCTTTATTTCCATCTAAAAAAACCATATCAAATTTTTCTCCATTATAATCTTTCAAATACTCTAATGCATCAATATTTTTTAACTCAACTTTATGAGTTAAGTTATTTGCAGAAATATTTCTTTTTGCAATATTATAAAACCTATCATACTTTTCCAATGATACTATTTTACTATTTTGAGATAACTTACTTGCTATATACATGGTCGAACAACCTATAAAAGTTCCTATTTCTAGAACATTATTTGGATTTTTAATTGTTGTTAAAAACTCTATTAGTCTATAGGTAATTAAGTTTGAACCTAACTGTGTTAATGGAAAGGATGGGTCTTCTTCTATAGAAAAACACTCTTGTGGAGTTTTTATGTCCGAATAATTAATACAAAATTCGTACATTACCCTCATCAATGATTCAGTATCTTTATCACCATTGTATTCACTTGATAAACGCTTACTAAATGGAAGAAAAGTTTCATAAAACTCATCTGAATTAACAATATTACCACTCATATTTGACCCTCTTTTAGCAAAATTTAAAAAATTATAATTCTTTTTTTATTAACTTTTATCTCATTTATTAAAAACTCCATTATCTCTTGTTCTCTACCCAAAACACTAATAAGTATATAGTCATATTCCATATTTTTTATATTCATATTTGAATATACTTGACCTATTTCAATATTATTTGACATATTATCAGAACTAGAATCGACAAAAGCTACATCACTATCTTGCATAAAGCTATAAATCATTTGACCAAATGAACCATTGCCATATATAATATACTTACTATTTCTTTTATTTAATTCATTGACTTTGTTGTAAGCATGACTGAAAAATTTGGAGAACAATAGCCTATAGTCTCTAACTTCAAAATTTCGTGAAGCTACTTCAATAAAATCTTTTTTACTATTTTTAATAAGCTTTTTTTTCTTTTTTTTCTTTAATACTAAATCTTCATAGTTAATTTTTGGTAATACATCTATATGTGTATTAGCATTTGCATTAAGGTTAAATATATTTTTCTTAAATTCATATAATGCCTTCAGTTTCACCACCGAATATCTAGTTTGCTCTAACTTAAACTCTATGTCCCATTTTCTTGCTTTTAAGTAATAATTCTTTTTCTTAGGTTTAATATTACCCATAACTTTTTTTCTATCATAATAGCTCTCTATGCCATTACAAATAGAGTCCATATCCATACCAAGTAAAAAAATATTTTTAAAGTTCAAGTAGAGTGCTACATAGATTGCGCTTTCCGTTAAAAATCTAGCCGCTGGCGTTTTTTCTAAATCTATATCTTTAAAATAAAAACCATCCCAAGGGGTACTATATTTTCTCCATATTATCTCATTATTTGTAAACAAGAAATACTTCATAAATAACTCTTTATCTTCAATGTCAGCAATTAAAATAGTATTTCTATTTAATAGTTTTTCTAACTCTTTCAAGTTTTTAACAACCTCTTTTTCTGTGTAAAAATCAGGTAAAATATGATGTGTCTGCTTATGTAAAATATGATATTTAATTGCTAAAGATTGAATAATATCATGTCTATACATACCCCCTATAGTCATAATATTTTTACCCTTAAGAAGTGTTAAGTCTTGTTGATTTATAGAAGGTCCTGGAGCTATGATATAACAATCATTTTCTAGCTCTGAATCTTTTATTTTATTGCTATTTATCATATAGTTTATCCTTGCTATTTAAGTACTGTTTAATTTTTAATAAATCATCCATTGTATCTATATCAAAACTGCTCTCCAAGCTCATCTCATACTTAATTGTTTTATCTGTAAAAAAACTATTCGTTTTCAAAAAAGATTCTGTATTTACAAAATAGATAGCTCCATTGCTTATGTATGTTTTGGGGAGGTCTTGCCTTCTCATAAATGGATACTTATTATTTGAAATTCCTTTGATATAGCCTTCATTATCGTCTTGAAAGGCTTTTAGTATTTTGTTGTCAATTTTTGCAACACTAATTAAAGCAGTTGCATTACTTTTTAAAAATATCTCAATAGCCTCTGCTATATTTTCACTATCTCTTAATGGTGAAGTTGGCTGAAGCAATAGAGTATAATCAAACTCTTCGCCACAATCTTTCAACTCTAAAAGAGCGTGTTTAACAACCTCTTCACTAGAAGTTGTATCTAAAGCTAGCTCTTTTGGTCTATTTAGGGTATCTGCACCATATTTTTTAGAAATATCCAATATCTCTTGAGAGTCAGAACTTACCAATGTCTTACTGATAGACTCTGTTTTTAAACTAGCTTCTATACTCCATGCAATAAGTGGCTTACCTGATAAATCTATAATGTTTTTACCTTTAAGTCCATTTGAGCCTGATCTTGCGGGTATGATTGATAAAATTTTCATATTAAATCTTTAAACTGCTTTTGATGATTTATTCTCCAAATTGTTTTGCTAGTTAATAGCTCATAAAACTTTTTATCGCTATCTCCATCTCCAAAATAAATATCACAGCTATTTATTTCCATACTTAATGCTTCTTTTATAGCTTTTTTTAAGTCATCTTTATGACAATTTACATTAATTATACTGTTTGAGCGAACTCTATTGTGTTGTCGATCTCCTATATTAATGGTTGGTACATGATAATATGGTGCTTCTCTAATTCCAGCACTAGAATTACCCATAATAAACTTCGCATTTTTAAGAAGAGCTAAAAAATATTCAAATCTAACAGATGGGAAAATTTTAATATTATTAAGGTTTTGTAACTTTTCATACTCTTTAACTATTAAGTCTGAGCCAGTATCGTTATTCGGTAAAACAACAATATAATTTTCATGACTACTAAGCATAGCATCTATCATAAAGCTTGTATCTTGTTGTATTGAAGAAAGATTTGTAGTCACTGGATGAAACAGAGCAATCGCGTACTCTTTAAATGGTATGTTGTAATATTTTAATACACTATCTAATGAGCTTAAATTATCTTTACTCATTGCATCCAAATCTGGTGATCCTATTTCAAATATAGATGACGTATCTTCACCCATCTGAATAAGTCTTCCTTTTGCTTCACTGTTAGATACTAAGTGTACATGTGATAGTTTTGAGACAGAGTGTCTAATTAGTTCATCTATTGTACCAGAGACTTCACCACCTTCTATATGTGCAACTAATATATTATTCAAACTTCCAACAATAGCCCCTGCCAATGCTTCTACCCGATCTCCATGTACAACAATTAAATCAGGCTTCAAGTCAAGTACAAAATCAGATAGTCCATTTATTGTTTTAGATAAAATTTTGTCCATTGTTGCACCATTTTCATGATTAATATATTGAAATATATTATTAAATCCTGATTTATATATTTCATTGACAGTGTGCCCATATTTAGTACTTAAGTGCATTCCAGTAGCAAAAATGTGCACATCAAAAAACTTAGACTCTTGCGTTATTTTTATTAAAGACTTCAACTTGCCGAAGTCTGCTCTAGTTCCTGTTAAAAAAAGAACTTTTTTCATTTCACAATATATGCAATCGCATGTGAGTAACTTAAGCTTTTTACCTCTATCTTTTCACCAAAATAATCATCTATTGCTTTATTAGCACCAGGGAAAGCTCCATAATCATCAAGAACTATTATTCCACCTTTTACAACTAGAGGAAACAACATCTCGATAGCCATATTAGTCGCTTCATATAAGTCAACATCTATGTGTAACAAAGATATTTTCAAGTGAGCATTTTGTTTTAAATACTCAGGTAGTGTCTGTAAAATATCACCTTTAACAATATCTACATTTTTATTTAAATTTTGCTTTTTAAGTAAAGATGTTAACTCATCATAGCTAATTCCAACTCCTCCATCAGTCTCTTCAATGAAAAGTTCTCTATTTTGTTTATCATCTTCAAAAGTAGTTTCTGGAAAATCTCCAAAAATATCAAATGCAATAATTTTTCGACTATATGCATTTTCTAGTAAATCTCTAAATTTGATCCACCTAAATAGAGAATTTCCTTTAAAAACACCTAGTTCAACAATCTCTCCTCTTAAGTTAGAGGTTCTATTAAAAAATTCTAAATGAGTAATAAACTTGCTAAATCGTCTTGGTTCAGCAGTTGCCATATAACCATTCTCATATTCAAAACTTTTATCAATATCGTATAACATACAAATCTCCCTTATATTATAAAATCATCAGCATTCGTATTAGATGCACGGATTAATAGTGTGTAACGTACCTTATTATTAACATTTATACCTGATTTATGAATAAGGTTAAAATGATTTATATACACATCACCTTCATTGGCTTCTGCAAATGTCGACTTGGATTTATCTATATACTTATCTTCTATATATGTTCTTAAATGCTTTTTTTGTTCTGGTAACATATATTTCTCTGAATGTTTAACTTCATTTAAGAGGTGTGAGCCAGGTATTACTTCTAAGCAACCATCACTTTCTTTACACTCATAGAGAGGCACCCATACAACAATTGAAGATAGTTTAGCTACATTTTTATGAAAATAGTTACTCTCTTGATGCCATGGTAAAGAGAAGATCTCCTCCTCTTTTTTAAATTCATGTGGCAAATCAACCCTAACATGAAAGTTTGTAAAGCATATGTCTTTTATATCTTCTGCATGTAAATATGTTTTTATTACCTCTAAGAGTTTTTTTTGCACTGTAAAATTAAATACCAAAGAATTCACCATAATTTTATCTATAATTTGTCTAGATGCCTCTTTATCTTCTTTAGTAATTCTTATCAGTCCTTCATGAGGATATTGTTCTTCAGATAAACCATTTAAACAGTATTCAAGTTTTGATTTTTTTGCCTGAAAATAAACTATTCTGCTAATGGTATCTCTTATAGGCTTAAGTTCATCAAATGAGAATAAATTACTTATTTTTGCAAAACCATTTTCTGTATACTTTGTCATATTTAATCCTTTTTAGCATATGCTAACATCGATGAAATATCTAATCTTTCTAGTTTTAAATTTGATGTACCTATTGTCTCCATTAAAGCTATTGTCTCTCCTGGATAATCAGAGTGATTTAATTCATCAAATACAATCATTCCACCTTTTGGTAAGCGATTATATAACAATTCAATAGTATCTTTAGTTGGTTTATACAGATCCATATCTAAATATAAGATTGATACAACTAGCTGTGGATTTTCTTCTAAATACTTCGGTAGTGTTTTACTGATGTCACCTTTTATTATCTCTACTTTTTCTATATGACCTAATGCTCTATTTTTATCATACAGCTTAATTGATTCAAGCAATGTTTCATAACTATCATAATGTAAACCGCCCTCTTTCATATGTCCCGCTTTACTTGTCATATCTTTTTCATCAGGTGGAGTAAAACCCTCAAATGTATCAAAACCAACAATTTTTCTGACATAATGGTATGGTTCATAGATTGAACAAAAATGTGCAAATGACATTAAACCGAAACCATTACCTACACCACACTCAATTATATTTCCAGGAACATTTTTAGCCATCATATACAGTTGATATCTCTCTAAAAGATAAGTCACACTCTGTCTAGTAGCAAAAACAGGAAAAGCTCTAAACTTTTCACTATTCATTCCATTTGCATTTGCAATAAAATTTTCTTGTTCATCATAAAAATTTATCTGTTCTTCCGTATTTCTAGACTTTTCAATATTTTTCATTTGTAATCAACCTCTTTGTATTCAACAAATATCGTCATAACTCACATGTTTATCAAATGGAATAAATTTTTTAGACCTTTTTCCTATAAGCTCACTATAAAATTCAGCTTTTATTTCTCCTGTGCCTGGTCTTTTTACCCAAATATTCTCTTTTGAAAATATTTCACCCTCTTTAATATCTTTAATAGATACAACAGTTGCAAATGCAAAATCAATAGTTACTTGCTCTTCCTTTGCCGCTTCTTTAACACCACCTCTCATTAGTGCTATCTCTTTTGAACCATCCATTAATTCACTAAGAGCAGTAGGATCCATCGAGTTTATAATATCTGGTCCTTCTCTATTCATATTATCAGTAAAGTGTCTCTCAAGAATGGAAGCACCAAGTGCAACAGCTCCAAAACAAGCTAAGTTTGAAGTTGTATGATCAGATAGTCCGATAACTGCATCTGGAAACTCTTTTTGCAATTCTTGCATTGCACCAAACCTTACTAGGTGAGATGGTGTTGGATATAGGTTTGTTGTATGCAATAAAGCATATTCTACATCATATTTTTCTAAAATATTAACAGTTTTTCGCACACTCTCAATATCATTCATGCCTGTACTAATTATCATAGGCTTTCTAAAAGATGCCACATGTTCAATAAGGGGATAATTGTTACACTCCCCTGAACCAATTTTATAAGCACTTACACCCATTCTTTCAAGTCTATCCGCAGCAGCTCTAGAAAATGGTGTACTTATAAAAATCATGCCTTTTGATTCTACATACTCTTTGAGTTTAATCTCATCACTTTCATCTAATGCACATCTTTTCATAATCTCATATATAGAGATATCTGAATTTCCAGGTATAACTTTTTTTGCCTCACAACTCATCTCATCTTCAACAATATGTGTCTGATGCTTAATAATTTCAGCTCCTACACTATGAGCTGCGTCAACCATTTCAAATGCAGTTTTTAATGAACCTTCATGATTTATTCCTATTTCTACTATAACAAGCGGTGCACACTTAGCTCCAACTTCTCTATTTTCTATTATAATACTATTAGATGCCATTACCTATCTCCATTATTTAACCTAAATTTGCGTTTCCGTGAAGAAACTGATTACAATCATACCTTGGTAAAGCTTGAGCTCTATTTTTAAAATCTTTTAACTCTATATCGCGATATTCCACATTAAATGAAAAATCACAACCGCAGTTATGTAAAATTTTTTCTGTATAGTCTGTAAAAGTTTCAAAGCCACCATATGGAAAACAAAATGTTTTGACTTTTGATTTTTCACTGTTTTGTTCTAAAAATTTGAAAGAATTATTTATCTCATAATATTGTTCACTATTGCTTAATTTAGAAAAAACAAAATGGTTAACACTATGGCTACCTATAATCATATTATTTGTCTGCATCTCTTTTAATTGCTCTATGCTCATATATAAATTAGTAAATATCTCTTCTTCACTGCTAAACTCTTTTACTATTTCATCTAACAAGTTTTCTCTATGCTCATATTTGATATAATAGTTAAATATTTTTTTAAACTCTTGTGTATAAAAATCATTATCTTGTGTCGTATATGTTATTTCTTTAAAAGTATTTACCTCTTTTTCTTGCAACATATGATCTTGAACTCTATTTTTTATAGCATCAATAAGTACTTCTCCACCATATTTTCCTAAAAGAAAGTGTATTCTATGAACATCTAAAGCTTTCTTTTTTTCATATACTCCAGTTGGAATATAAAATAAACCAAATAAATTCCTTTTAAGTAGTTCTGGCAATACATACTCATAATGGTCTAAAAATCCATCATCAAAAGTTAGAATAACTCTATTTTTAATAGTGTCATATAGTGAGTAATCATTAAGAAAACTATTAAACTCATCATATGTAACAAAACCATACTCTTTCTCAAAATAATCTAACTGTTTTTTAAAGTTATCTATAGATAAGTATCTAAAAAATGGCATATCTTTATTGCTATTGCGAATATAGTGATACATAATTGCTTTCATTAAATCTCTTTAATTGTTGGATTTTCAAATAAAAGTGCTTTTTCAGACTCTTTCATCTTTAAATAAGTATTTACAATACCCTTATTAAAATTTGAATACACTTTTGCAACAGCAGCAGGTGTGAAGTCTGATTGCTTGTAATATTTACCATTTTTTTTATCCTTAGGCTGGATAATACTCTTTAATACATCAGAATTATTAACTATCTTTATGCACTCAATTGCAATATCAGAAATTAATCGGTTTCCTATTTGATGTGGTGTGTCATTTTTAAATACTCTCGCTCTTATTTGATGAATAATATCCCCAGTATCTATACCTTCATCTATATACATAAAAGTAGCTCCAACATACTCAAGTTCAGCATTTACAAGAGGGAAAAAATTGGTACCGCTTCCTCTATAATAGGGAGATAGTCCCAAATGGATATTAAAAAACCGTTGTTTAAAAAAATTAATTAATTTAGGTTTTATTAAAGAACAACCATATGCAATAATCAAATCAGGATTAAGTGAAATTATTTCTTGAATATTACTATCTTCGTTAATAGTGCCTTTTGTTATAAAATAAGGGTTTGACATATCAGGTGCAATAATATTTAAAGAGTTGAAGAAGTCTTCTTCTGACTGCTTTCTGGCAACTAAATGCTCTTTTTGTAAATCATCGTTATAGGTAGACACTACTTTATCTAAAGAGCCATCTTTAATTTCACAATAAGATTTCATTACATTGATATTATTATTTAAAGCTAATGATTTTCGAATAAATGCATGTCTTTGTTCAGAACCTGTTAATATTACTATATTTTTTGTTTTCATGCTATATACCAACTATTTTTTCTTAAATACACTGCACCGAAATTTGTTCTCACTTGTGAGACTTGATTAATTTTTGAATGTATAGTTTGATAATTTTTTTGATTTTCTATATCCTTATTCTCATATTTTATATCACCAAAAAACTCTTTTACTAATTCTAAAATTTCTTCTTGAGTATTACTTTCAACACTAATTGCCAAGTCATCGTATGTTTTTTTATGTAAAAAACCATCCATAAAACTATTTGTCATTGTCATATACTTACTTAGTGATATATATTCACCTTCTATTTTTAACTTTTTAGGTATGTATAAATCATTCTTATTTGCATATGGTGCATACTCTATTGGAATAAAGTTTACTCCTAATCTAATCTTTCTAAATGCTGTACAAATGTCCATTATTCCAGAATTTTGATCAATACTAAACTCACATTCACTCAATAAAAAGACATCCATAAAATCACTCTTAAATTCACTATATGGGTAGTCAATAAAATGCTCATTTTTGTAGTTGCACTGCTTTTTAACTACACTTCCAACTCTAA